>NZ_JBDGIN010000001.1:0-561040 GCF_057657395.1 Telluria sp. Soil_C_11
CGCTGTTCACTTCCGCCGTCAGTGACGCGACGCTACCGCCACGCCGACGAAGACCATCAAGCCTCAACCTGTCACCCCTTGGAGAAGCCTGATGATCAGCACAACGTTATTATCCCGGACAGTAGTGCGCGGAGGCGGGATAGTGCCCCCGGCACTATCCCCCCAAGTTTGTTTGCGCTAACGTAACGCGTGCAGAACCTGGATCCCCGCCTCCGCGGGGACGACGGGGTGTTTCGCGGGGACGACGGGGTGTTTCGCGGTGACGACGCGGGTCATTTCTTGCGCCGGAACCGCCACGCGCTGACCGGTTTGCCGCCCGCGTATTCGATGACTTCGATGTGCCGCGTGTCGTACACCAGCGGATACCGGATCCGCACGTCCTCGCCGGCGCGGCCGCAGGTGCTGGTGCGAAGCTGGAGCAGATAGGTCGGGATGCTGCCTTTGACACCGGCAAGGAATTTGGTGCCGCGGCCATCGACGTACACCGTGCCGGGCTTTTCCGTTTTCAGCACGAATTCCTGGACACAGCCTGGCGCCTTCTTGTCCGGTCCGCTCCAGGTCATGCGCTCGCCTTTGACGGTCAGGCTGGTATAGGGGGCCGGCGCCGCCGAACCGTCGTCCAGCACCCAGCGTCCGGTAAATGGCAAGGACTGCGCCAGGACGGCCGGCGCCGCGCCGAGTCCGAGGAGGATGGCAAGCAGATATTTCATGCTAGGCCGCACGTCCGGCACGCAAGCCGTCCATGTACGGATCGATCACGCACCTGCCCAGCTCCAGCAGGTCGAAGCTCTTCGGATCGAACATCCAGTTGCGGATCAGGCCGTCGATCATGGTCCACATCGCCAGCGCCACCGTGCGCGGCTCGATCTCGCAGCCGATCAGGCCTTTGTCGCAGGCCAGGCGGATGCGGCGTTCGGCGCGCGCCATCCAGTCGTTCATGCTGACCTGGCGGCGCACCCGCACCGCGTCCATCTCGTCGACGAATTCCACCTTCAGGGTGGCGATCTCGAACACGCGGCGCGCCACCGGATCCTCGACCGTGCGCCGCAGCACCGCCAGCATGTAGTCGCGCAGGTCGGACAGCGGATCGCTCGACCCGGACTCGTCCAGCACCTGCAGCTCGGCCTCCAGCGGCAGGGTGGCGCGTTCCATCATCGCGTTGAACAGCGCGCCCTTGTCGTCGAAATGCCAGTAGATCGCACCGCGCGTCACACCGGCTTCGCTTGCGATATGCTGCAAGGTCGTCCTGGAGACGCCCTGTTCAACAAACAATTTCTCGGCAGCATCAAGAATGCTGTCCCGTGTGGCAGCGGCCTCTTCTTTGGTTCTGCGGGCCATCGGCGCCTCTCTCCATTTTTTGGTGGTCAAAAACATTAAACATACACTCGTGATAGTATATCCCCGTTTACCTAAAAGCCAGTGACGAATCGTGTGCGGTGCCAGAAGTGCCGCAGGCGATTCTGTCTTTTTTCAACTGAAGGAAGCATTAATGCGCTCTGCCCACTCCTCTACCATGAATCTGACCAGGATCGCCGCGTGCACCCTGACCGCCCTGGCCCTGCTGTCGGGCTGCGGCTCCAAGGATGCCGCCCAGGCCGCCCCCGGCGCCGGCGCCAAGATGCCGGCCCCGCAAGTCGGCGTGATCACGACCAAATTCCAGCAGGTCGCTCTTGAAACCGAACTGCCGGCCCGCGTCGAAGCCATCCGCGTGGCCGAAGTGCGCGCCCGCGTCAACGGCGTCGTGCTGAAGCGCCTGTTTACCGAGGGCAGCATGGTCAAGCAGGGCCAGTCCCTGTTCCAGATCGATCCGGAACCCTACCAGGCACAGGTCAACAGCGCCCAGGCTGCGCTCGGCCGCGCCCAGGCCGCCCAGGCCTCGGCCGCCGCCACCGTCGAGCGCTACAAGCCGCTGGTCGAGGCCAACGCAGTCAGCAAGCAGGAGTACACGAATGCCGTCGCCGCCGCCAAGCAGGGCGAGGCCGACGTCAACGCCGCCCGGGCCCAGCTGCGCATCGCCCAGATCAACTATGGCTACGCCAACGTCTACGCGCCGATCTCGGGCCGCATCGGCCGCGCCCTGGTCACCGAAGGCGCGCTGGTCTCCGCCAACGAGGCGACCCAGCTGGCCCTGATCCAGCAGACCGACAACGTCTACCTGAACATCACCCAGTCGGCCTCCGAACTGCAGCGCCTGCGCAAGAGCGCCGGCGGGCGCGGCATCGACTCGGCGATCCCGGTGTCGGTGATCCTCGACGACGGCACCGAACTGGGCCGCAAGGGCAAGCTGCTGTTCTCGGACGTGACCGTCGACCCGACCAGCGGCCAGGTGACCCTGCGCGCCCAGGTCGCGAACCCGGACAACGCCCTGCTGCCGGGCCAGTACGTGCGCGTGCGCCTGGCCCAGTCCGAGCTGCCGAAAGGCATCCTGGTGCCGCAGCAGGCCGTCACCCGCGGCGGCCAGACCGGCGATACCGTGATGGTCATCGGCCCGGACAACAAGCCGGTCCAGCGCACCGTCAGGATCGCGTCGCAGCAGGGCGCCGACTGGGTCGTCACCGATGGCCTGCAGGAAGGCGAGAAAGTCATGGTCGACGGCTTCCAGAAGCTGCAGATGCTGCCGCCGGGCACCCCGGTACAGCCGGTGGCCTGGGTCCCGCAAGCCGCGACCGCGCCGGCCGCTGCAGCTGCGCCTGCCGCCCAACCGGCTGGCGCCAGCGCCACCGGCGCTACCCCCGCCGCTGCCAGCCGCACCGCGGATACGCCGAAAGCCGGTTCGCCGGCCGCCGGCGCCGCCGCCGGCCCGGGCAATACCCGCCAGTAAGAGCAACACTAGAAACAGGACTTCCCAATGGCTCGTTTTTTTATTGACCGCCCAATTTTCGCCTGGGTGATCGCGCTGTTCATCATGGTGCTTGGCGGCGTCGCCATCAAGCAGCTGCCGATCGCGCAATACCCGACCGTGGCGCCGCCGTCGATCGTCGTCAGCGTCGCCTACCCGGGCGCCTCGGCACAGACCCTCGAGGACTCGGTCATCTCCGTGATCGAGCGCGAGATGAACGGTTCCCCCGGCATGGTCTACATGGAGTCGACCAGCCAGGCCAACGGCACCGGTTCCATCACGATCTCGTTCGAGACCGGCACCGATCCCGACCTGGCCCAGGTCGACGTCCAGAACCGCCTGTCGCGCGCGACCCCGCGCCTGCCGGCGGCCGTGACCCAGCAGGGCGTGCGCGTCGACAAGGCGCGCTCGAACTTCCTGCTGTTTACCATCCTCTCGTCGGACGACCCGAACTGGGACCCGATCGCGCTGGGCGACTACGCCTCGCGTAACGTGCTGCCCGAGATCCAGCGGATCAAGGGCGTGGGCCAGGCCCAGCTGTTCGGCACCGAGAAGGCGATGCGCATCTGGATCGATCCGGCCAAGCTGGTCGGCTTCCGCCTGTCGGCCGCCGACGTCAACAACGCGATCCGCACCCAGAACGCCCAGGTGGCCTCCGGCACCATCGGCGACCTGCCGCTGAACGTCGGCCAGCAGATCACCGCCACCGTGGTGGTGACCGGCCAGCTGTCGAACGTCGAACAGTTCGGCAACATCGTGCTGCGCGCGAACCCGGACGGCTCGACCGTCCGCCTGAAGGACGTGGCCCGCATCGAGATCGGCGGCCAGGCCTACGCGACCTCGGCGCGCCTGAACGGCAAGCCGTCGACCGGTATCGGCGTGCAGCTGTCGCCGACCGGTAACGCGCTGGAAACCGCCCAGCTGATCAAGACCCGCATGAACGAACTGTCGAAGTACTTCCCGCACGGGATGAAGTACGCGATCCCGTACGACTCGACCAAGTTCATCCAGATCTCGATCAAGCAGGTCGTCGAGACCCTGATCGAAGCGGTGATCCTGGTGTTCATCGTGATGTACGTGTTCCTGCAGAACATCCGCTACACCCTGATCCCGACCATCGTGGTGCCGGTCGCCCTGCTCGGCTCCTTCGCCACCCTGCTGGCGCTGGGCTTCTCGATCAACGTGCTGACCATGTTCGGCATGGTCCTTGTCATTGGTATCGTCGTCGACGACGCCATCGTGGTGGTGGAAAACGTCGAGCGCATCATGTCCGAGGAAGGCTTGCCGCCGCTGCTGGCGACCCGCAAGGCGATGGGCCAGATCTCGGGCGCGATCATCGGCGTGACCGTGGTGCTGATCTCGGTGTTCGTGCCGCTGGCCTTCTTCGCCGGCGCGGTCGGCAACATCTACCGCCAGTTCTCGGCGGTGATGGTGTCCTCGATCGCGTTCTCGGCCTTCCTGGCGCTGTCGCTGACCCCGGCGCTGTGCGCGCACCTGCTGAAACCCGTGGAAGCCGGCCACCACATGGAGAAGCGCGGCTTCTTCGGCTGGTTCAACCGCACCTTCTCCACCGGCGCCAAGCGCTATGAAGGTTTTGTGGGCAAGATCCTGCGCCGCACCGGCCGCGCGCTGGTCGTGTTCGTGCTGCTGATCGGCCTGGTGGGCCTGGTCTTCACCAGGATGCCGAACTCCTTCCTGCCGAACGAGGACCAGGGCTACATCATCGCCAACATCCAGCTGCCACCGGGCGCCACCGCCGAGCGCACCAGCGCCGTGCTGAAGGCCGCCGAGGACTACGTGATGAAGCAGCCGGAAGTCGCCGACATGGTGTCCGTGACCGGCTTCTCGTTCTCGGGCCAGGGCCAGAACATGGGCCTCGCCTTCATCCCGCTGAAGTCCTGGGACGAGCGCAAGGAAAAAGGTTCGGACGCACAGAGCCTGGCCGGCCGCATCACGGGGCACCTGATGGCGCTGCGCGACTCCTTCATCTTCGTGGTGAGCCCGCCGCCGATCCCGGAACTGGGCCGCGGCGCCGGCTTCTCGTTCCGCCTGCAGGACCGCGGCGGCCTCGGCCACGCGGCACTGCTGCAGGCGCGTAACCAGCTGCTGGGCATGGCAATGCAGAGCAAGGTCCTGACCGGCATCCGTCCGGAAGGCCTGGAAGACGCGCCGCAGCTGCAGCTCGACATCGACCGCGACAAGGCGCAGGCGCTGGGCGTGACCTTCGACGCGATCAACAACGCGATCTCGACCTCGCTGGGGTCGGCCTACATCAACGACTTCCCGAACGCCGGCCGCCTCCAGCGCGTGGTGGTGCAGGCCGACGCCAAGGACCGCATGCAGCCGGAAGACCTGCTGCGCCTGAACGCGATGAACACCAAGGGCCAGCCGGTGCCGCTGTCGGCCTTCGCAAGCACTAAGTGGATCACCGGCCCGATGCAGACCACCCGCTACAACGGCTACCCGGCGATGAGCATTACCGGCGAACCCGCCCCGGGCCACTCGTCCGGCGACGCGCTGCAGGAAATGCAGAACCTGGCGGCCAAGCTGCCGGCCGGCTTCGCCTACGAGTGGACCGGCCAGTCGCGCGAGGAAATCCTGTCCGGCTCGACCGTGTTCGTGCTGATCGGCTTCTCGCTGCTGGCCGTGTTCCTGGCCCTGGCGGCGCTGTATGAAAGCTGGTCGATCCCGGTCTCGGTGCTGCTGGTGGTGCCGCTGGGCGTGCTCGGCTCGCTGCTGGCCGCGACCATGCGCGGCATGCCGAACGACGTCTACTTCAAGGTCGGCCTGATCACCGTGATCGGCCTGGCGGCGAAGAACGCGATCCTGATCATCGAGTTCGCGAAGGACCTGCAGGCGCAGGGCAAGTCGCCGATCGAAGCGGCGCTGCAGGCGGCCCACCTGCGTTTCCGTCCGATCATCATGACCTCGCTGGCCTTCATCCTCGGCGTGCTGCCGCTGGTGATCGCCAGCGGCGCCGGCGCGGCTTCGCAGCGCGCCATCGGTACCGGCGTGATGGGCGGCATGATCACGGCGACGGCGCTGGGCGTGTTCTTCGTACCCGTGTTCTTCGTGGTGGTCCGCAGCCTGTTCAAGGGCAGCGAGCGCACGCGCAAGATGTACGCGCATGAAGAAGACACCACTGTCATCAACGAAAAAATCTGATGGGCGACATGAAACGACTCTCTACCCTGCTTCCCCTGACCATGGCCCTGGTGCTGGCAGGCTGCGTGAACCTGGCGCCCAAGTACGAGCGCCCGGCCGCGCCGGTGGCCGCCGGCTTCCCGACGGTGGCCGGCACCGTCGCCAGCGGCAACCCGGTGGCGAATGAAGCCCCGGCCGGCATCGCCTGGCAGCGCTTCTTCGCGGATGCGCGCCTGCAGCAGCTGATCCAGATGGCGCTGGCGAACAACCGCGACCTGCGCGTCTCGATCCTGAACATCGAGCAGGCCCGCGCGGCCTTCCAGATCCAGCGCGCGGCGCGCTTCCCCACCGTCAACGCGGGCTTCAGCGGCAGCCGCCAGGCCGCCGGCGGCAATGCCGAGGTCAACAGCGTCTACCAGGCCGGCCTGACCGTCACGGCCTTCGAGCTGGACCTGTTCGGCCGCGTGCGCAACCTGAGCGATGCGGCGCTGGCGCAGTACCTGGCGACCGAGGAAGCGCGCAAGTCGGCGCAGATCAGCCTGGTCGCCACGGTGGCCAACACCTACCTGGCCCTGCTGGCCGACGACGAGCTGCTGGCGCTGACCCAGCAGACCCTCAAGACGCGCGAGGAATCGCTGCGCCTGACCCGGCTGCGCTTCGAGAATGGCGTGATCTCCAAGCTCGACCTGCAGCAGTCGGTCTCGCTGGTCGAGCAGGCCCGCACCGTGCTGGCCCAGCAGCAGCGCCAGCGCGCCCAGGACGCCAACGCCCTGACCCTGCTGGTCGGCCAGCCGATTCCGGACACCCTGCCGGCGGGCGGCACCCTGGCTGCTACCGACCTGCCCGACCTGCCGGCCGGCATGCCGTCCGACCTGCTGATCGCGCGTCCGGACATCCGCGCCGCCGAGCAGCAGCTGATCGCGGCCAACGCCGACATCGGCGCGGCGCGCGCGAACTACTTCCCGCGCATCTCGCTGACCGGCAGCGCGGGCAGCGCCAGCTCGGAACTGTCGGGCCTGTTCAAGGGCGGTTCCTTCGGCTGGTCCTTCGCGCCGCAGGCGATCCTGCCGCTGTTCGACTTCGGCGCCCGCCGCGCCGGCGTCGAGAGCGCGAAGGCCGGCCGCGACATCGCGGTGGCCCGCTACGAGAAGTCGATCCAGACTGCGTTCCGCGAAGTCTCGGACGCCCTCGCCGGCCAGGCCACCTTCAGCGAGCAGCTGCGTGCCCAGCAGGCGGTGGCGGCGGCGGAAGCCGACCGCTTCAACCTCTCTAGCCTGCGCTACCAGAGCGGCACCGCCAGCTACCTCGACCTGCTGGATGCCCAGCGTTCGCTGTTCACCGCCCAGCAGCAGGCGATCGAAGCGAACCTGGCGCGCCTGCAGAACCAGGTGACGCTGTACCGCGTGCTGGGCGGCGGCTGGAGCGAGCCGGCCAACGCGACCGCCGCACGCTGAACGCCTGGCGCGCGGCGCACGATTGAGGGGCCCTGCAACCGGGGCCGTCCTGCGATTTCTGTATGATGGAATCGCAGGACGGCCCCGGTTTCTTTTTGCTCCGTCTCCCTCTCATGCGAACCTTTCTACGTGCACACTGGAAAGTCGTTGTCGCCATCGTTCTGCTCGTGCTGCTGGCAACGATGACCGTCAACCCAGGCGCGGCGGCGCCCGAACTGCCGCTCGCGGCGCGCCTGCGTGCCCACGTGTCGGCGACCGCTTCCAGCGGGCACGATACCGCCACGCCGGCCGAACGCGAACGGGCCGCGCGCTACATCGAGAGCGTGCTGGAGGCCGAGGGCTACGCGATCCGGCGCCACGCCTACCGGGCCGGCGGACGGATGATGCGCAACATCGAGGTGTCGGTGTCGAACCTCGCACCGGCTACCCGGCCGGCACGCATATTCATCGTCGGCGCCCATGACGACGACAGCGGCACCGCCGCCGTGCTCGAGCTGTCGCGCCTGCTCAAGGACATGCGCCCCAGCCAGGGCACCGAAGTGAAGTTCGTCTTCTTCCTCAACGAGGAGCAGCCCTGGTCCAAAGGAGAAGAAATCGGCGGCATCCAGTACGGCGCGGACGCGCCCGCGCTCGAAGCCATCGGCTGGTACACGCTGCAGCGCCATGGCGGACAACACCGGCCCGGCATGGAGAAGCGCGATGCGGGCCCCGGCAGCTTCGTCGCCTTCGTCGGCACCCAGGCATCGTCGCGCCTGGTGCAGGACGCCCTGTCCGCCTTCCGCGCCGTGTCCGACCTGCCGGCCCACGGCCTGGCCGCGCCGGCCTACGTGCAGGGCGTGACGCTGTCGGATCGCTCCGCCTACCGCCGCTCCGGCCATCCCGCCATCCTGATCGCGGACACCGGATTCATGCGCTACCCCTATTACAGGATGAAGGCGGACGACGGCGCCGGGGAGTCGCCGGACAGGTTCGACTACGAGGGCACGGCGCGCGTGCTGGAGGGCCTGGCGCGCACGATCCGCGCGCTGGCAGCCGGACAGCAGGGGTGATCGATGGCGGGGGCATCCATCACGGCGAGGCGCGCATGACCTGCAGGCTCCAGCAGGTCGGCTTCCTCGGCTTCGACGTGTTCGGCACGGTCGTCGACTGGCGTTCGGGCGTGGAACGGGCCGCCGCTCCCTTCCTGGAGCGCTACGACATCGACCTCGATCCCTTCGCCTTCGCCAACGCCTGGCGCGCGCTGTACCAGCCGTCGATGGAACGGGTGCGTTCGGGCCAGCGTCCCTGGGCCAGGCTCGACGTCCTGCAGCGCGAGAACCTCGAACGGCTGCTCGCCTCGCACGGGGTGGCGGTGGACGACATTCCGGAACAGGACCTGGCCGACCTGACGCGCGCCTGGGAAAGGCTGGACCCCTGGCCCGATGCCGTGGCCGGGCTGGCGCGGCTCAAGCGGCGCTTTGCCATCGCCCCGATCTCGAACGGCCATATCGCCGGGATGCTGAGGCTGGCGCGCTTCGGCGGCCTGCCCTGGGATGCGATCCTGGGCGCGGAAATTTCACGCAGCTACAAACCGCAGCCGGCGACCTATCTGCAATCGCTGGAAGCGGCCGGCTTCGCGCCGGAGCAGGCGGCGATGGTGGCGGCCCACAACGGCGACCTGCGCGCGGCGCGGGCCCTGGGCATGCGCACGGTGTTCGTGTGCCGGCCGCACGAGTACGGGCCGGACCAGGACACGGACCTGCGGGCCGAAGAGGATTGGGACGTGGTGGCCGGGTCGCTCACCGAGGTGGCGGACATCCTCGGCTGCGCCTGAGAGGTGCAAATTTGCGACAACACCGCACCGCAGCACGGAAATATCTTTCCTCACTGCAAGTAATTACTCCATACTTACCTTGGGTATTTATAAAAACTAACTCTTTACACCAAGAGGAATCTGGAGATGATGAAGTACTTTCTGCGCCATGTGCGCATCGGCAGCCGCCTGACCATCGCCTTCGCGCTGATCCTGGTGCTCGCCATGATCGCCACCGCTTCCGCCCTGCTGGCAGCCCGCGCCAACGTCGACGCGACCGAGAAGATGCTGGCCGTCCCGCTGACCAAGGAGCGCCTGGTGTCGGACTGGAACGTCAACACCTATTCCGCGATCGTCCGCACCTCGCTGATCGCGCGCAGCACCGACAACACCCTGAGCAGCGTATTCGCCAAGGACATCGCCGACAGCGTCACCCGCACCTCCGAGATCGTCAAGCGGGTCGAACCCCTGCTCGACTCGCCGGAGGAACAGGCGCAGCTGAAGAAGGTGCAGGCCCTGCGCGCCAGGTACCAGGCGGCCAAGGTCGAAGTCATGGATGCCAAGAAGGCCGGCGACAGCATCACCGCCGAGCGCCGCTACGACGAGGGCTTCGCCCCGGCCGCCCAGGCCTACTCGGCCGCGCTGCAGGATCTGCTGGCGATGCAGCGCCAGACCATCGACCGGATCACCCACGCCAGCCGCACCGCCTATGAAGAACGGTCGCGCTTCGTGCTCGTGCTGAACGGCCTGATGATCGCGCTGGTCGCATTCGGCGCCGTGACGATCACGCGCAGCATCGTCCGTCCGCTGTCGCGCGCGGTGAAGGTGGCGGAAACCGTCGCCGCCGGCGACCTCACCGGCTCGTTCGACCATGGGCGCCGCGACGAAATCGGCGACCTGCTGCGCGCGATGCAGTCGATGAACGACGGACTGGCCAAGGTGGTGTCCGAGGTGCAGGAAGGCACGCGCACGATCGCCGCCGGCTCCACCGAAATCGCGAGCGGCAACCTCGACCTGTCGGCGCGCACCGAACAGCAGGCCAGCTCGCTGGAAGAAACCGCGGCATCGATGGAGGAACTGACGTCGACCGTGCGCCACAACGCGGACAACGCCACCCAGGCCAACCAGATGGCCCAGGCGGCGTCGGCGGTCGCGGCGCGCGGCGGGGAAATCGTCGGCCAGGTGGTCGATACGATGGGCGCGATCGACAGCGCCTCGCGCAAGATCGTCGACATCATCGGCGTCATCGACGGCATCGCCTTCCAGACCAATATCCTGGCGCTGAACGCGGCGGTGGAAGCGGCGCGCGCCGGCGAACAGGGCCGCGGCTTCGCCGTCGTGGCCTCCGAAGTGCGCAACCTGGCGCAGCGCTCGGCGACGGCGGCCAGGGAGATCAAGGCCCTGATCGGCGACTCGGTGGCCCAGGTGAATACCGGCACGGCGCTGGTGCAGCAGGCCGGCGCCACGATCGAGGAAGTCGTCGCCAGCGTGGCGCGGGTGACCGACATCATGGCCGAGATCACTGCCGCCAGCCGCGAGCAGAGCGCCGGCATCGACCAGGTCAACGCGGCGATCACCCAGATGGACCAGGCCACCCAGCAGAACGCGGCCCTGGTCGAAGAAGCCGCGGCGGCCGCGTCCAGCATGCAGGAACAGTCGGCGCGCCTCGATGAACTGATGCGCCGCTTCCGCCTGGCGCACGCCGCGCCCACGCCCGGCCTTTCCGCACGGCGCCCGGCCCCGGCCCTCAGCGCCGATTGATCCCGGCAGGCGTCCGGCGGCGCTGCCGGTCCGGAGCGCCGCGCCCTATTCGCTGCGGAACACGAGGCTGACCTCCAGGCCCGGCCTGGCGTTGCGCAGCCGCAGCGTGGCGCCGTGCAGCTGGACGATGGCGGCCACGATCGACAGCCCGAGGCCATTGCCCGGCAGGCCGCGGCTCTGGTCGACCCGGTAGAAGCGTTCGCACAGCCTGCCGATGTCGGCCTCCGGCACGCCCGGGCCGTAGTCACGCACGGACACGACGGTGTGTTCGCGGTCGGCGGCCACGCCGATGTCGACGCAGCTGCCGATTTTTGCATACTTGATGGCATTGTCGATCAGGCTGGCCAGTGCGGTCGCCAGCAGGTCGCGGTCGCCGCGCACGTTCAGCGCCTCCGCGCCGGTATAGCGCAGCATCATGTCCTGCTCGTCGGCGGCGGCTTCGTACAGCTCGGCCATGTCGCGCGCGATGGCGGCGATGTCGAGCAGGCCGAACGAGCGGGTCCGCACGCCGCTCTCGGCCGCCGCGATCTGCAGCAGCTTGTCGAACAGGCCGATCAGGCTGTCGATTTCCTCGATCGCCAGGCGGGCATCGCCGACCAGCGCCTGCGGATCGGCGGTGGCGCCGAGCGCCCGCTCCAGCCGGCTGCGCACCCGGCCGAGGGGAGTGCGCAGGTCGTGCGCGATCGAATTCGAGACATGGCGCACCCCTTCCATCAGCGACTCGATGCGGTCGAGCATCTGGTTGATGTCGGTGCCGAGGCGCGCGAACTCGTCGTTGCCCGGCACCGTGATCCGGCTCGACAGTTCGCCGGCCGCGATGCGCGCGGCGGTGCGCCGGATATGCCCGATGCGGGCCTCGATCAGGCGCCGGAACAGCAAGGCGCCGGCAAAGGCCAGCAGCAGCGAGACCGAGGAACTGATCAGCAGTGCGCGCTCGATGACGTCACGGATGGCATCGAGTTCGCTCAGGTCGTGCCCGACCACCAGCTGCCTGCCGCCCGCGAGCGGCACGGCCATCAGGCGCACCGACACCGTCGCGTTGCCGCGCGCCATCGTGTCGAACACCAGCCGGCCCGGCGCCAGCGTGCCCTGCCATGCGCCGAGGTTGCCGGCCAGGCTGCGGCCGGCGGCGTCGACCAGGCCGATCAGTTCGGTGTCGCTGTCGATCCGGTCATGCAGCTGCAGGTCGACCTGGCGCCGCAGGCCGGCATCGCCCTCGGCATGCCAGGCATCCGACAGGCGCAGCGCGTTGGCCCTGATCTTGTTGTCGATCGAACGCTCGAGCACGCCCACGGTGCCGATATAGAAGATGGTCGACAGCGCCGCGACCGACAGCGCGACCAGCAGGCCATAGCCGATCGCCAGCCGCGCGACGATCGAGCCGCGCAGGCTAAGGCGCAGCCGGGCCATAACCGGAGGCGCTCAGCACGTAACCGGCGCCGCGCACGGTGTGGATCAGCGGCGGGTCGAAGTCCTTGTCGATCTTGCTGCGCAGGCGGCTGATCTGTACGTCGATGACGTTGGTCTGGGGGTCGAAATGATAGTCCCACACGCCTTCCAGCAGCATGGTGCGGGTCACGATCTGGCCCTCATGGCGCATCAGGTATTCGAGCAGGCGGAACTCGCGCGGCTGCAGGTTGATCGGGACGCCGCGGCGCGTGACGCGGACCGTGAGCAGGTCGAGCTGCAGGTCGGCCACGTGCAGCTGGGTCACCTCGCGCGACCAGGTCGCCCGGCGCGTCAGGTTGGCGACCCGCGCCAGCAGCTCGGACATGACGAAGGGCTTGGCCAGGTAGTCGTCGCTGCCGGCGCGCAGGCCGCGCACGCGTTCGTCCACGTTGTTCAGGGCGCTCAGGATCAGCACCGGCGTCATGTCGCCGCGCGCCCGCATCTGCTCGAGGATGCCGACGCCGTCGACCTGGCCGGGCAGCATGCGGTCCAGCACCACGATGTCCCAGCGCCGTTCGCGCAAGTGGCGGCCGGCGTCGCTGCCATTGTCGAGCGCGAGCACGATGAAACCGGCGGATTCGAGACCGGCCCGCAGGTACTCGCGGGTCTCGGCGTCGTCTTCGATAAGGAGGCAGTGTGGCATGGGTGGAAGTATAGGCGAGCCCGCGCGCCGCCGGTATTACGGTTCGGTAAGCCGGGCCGGTCCCGCCCTACTCCCCCAGGAACATCTCCTGCAGGTCGTTCAGGAAGCGTTGCCCCAGTCCGGTCGGCTTGATCAGCTTGAAGTCGCGGTAGATCAGTCCCTTGGCCTCGGCCTCGTTCAACGCCTTCTCGATCATGGTGATGGACAGGCCGGTGCGCTCGCCGAACAGGTTCGGGTCGAAGCCTTCGGTCAGGCGCAGCAGATTGAGCATGAACTCGAAGCCCATCTCGCCGCGCGCGATCTCGTGCTCCTCGTGCACCGCGTTGCCCTTCTGCGCCGCCTCGATGAAGGATGCCGGCTGCTTGTAGCGCGCCTGGCGCAGCACGCGGTGCGGGAACGACAGCTTGGAATGGGCGCCCGCGCCGATGCCGAGGTAGTCGCCGAAGGTCCAGTAGTTCAGGTTGTGGCGCGCCCGGTGTCCCGGCTTCGCATAGGCCGACACTTCGTAGTGCTCGTACCCTGCCCCGGCCATCTTCTCCAGGATCATGTCCTGGATATCGGCGCTCTCGTCGTCGCTGGGCAGCTGCGGCGGATACTTCGCGAACACCGTGTTCGGCTCCATCGTCAGGTGGTACAGCGACAGGTGCGGCGGCGCGAAGGCCAGCGCGGTGTCGATGTCGCGCCGGGCTTCCTCGAGCGTTTGCCCGGGCAGCGCGTACATCAGGTCGAGGTTGAAGTTGTCGAAGTTCGCCTGCGCGATCTCGACCGCTTTTCGCGCCTCGTTCTCGTCGTGGATGCGGCCCAGCGCCTGCAGGTGCCTGCCGTTGAAGCTCTGGATGCCGATCGACAGGCGGTTGATGCCGCTGGCGCGGTAGGCCTTGAATTTCTCGGCTTCGAAGGTGCCGGGGTTGGCCTCCATCGTGATCTCGGCATTGATCTCCAGCGGAAGGAGGGTCCGCAGGTCGGACAGCAGGCGGTCCAGGCCAGCCGCCGACATCAGGCTGGGCGTGCCGCCGCCGATGAAGACGGTGTGGATCTTGCGGCCCCAGATCAGCGGCAGCGACTGTTCGAGGTCGGCGCGCAGCGCGTCCAGGTATTCCTGTTCCGGGATCGGCCCCTTCGACTCGTGCGAGTTGAAATCGCAGTACGGGCACTTGCGCACGCACCAGGGCCAGTGGATGTACAGGGACAGCGGCGGCAGCGCGGTCAGGTTCAGCGAACCGGGCTGCAGGTATTGCAGGGCGGCCGTGGCGGGCGAACGCGGCTCCGTGTTCGCCGGGATGCCATTGCCGATGGGTTTGATCGGGATCATTTCAGCTTCTCGACCAGTGCGCGAATCGCCTGGCCACGGTGAGAGATGGCGTTTTTCTCGGCCGGCTCGAGCTCGGCGGTGGTCTTGCCCAGTGCCGGGATCAGGAAGTACGGATCGTAGCCGAAGCCGTTGGCGCCGCGCGGCGTGTCGACGATCTGGCCGCGCCAGATGCCGTCGGCGATGACCGGCTGCGGATCGTCGGCATGGCGCACGTAGACCAGCACGCAATAGTAATAGGCCGACTTGTCGGCGTGGGGAGCCAGGTCCGCGACCAGCTTTTCGTTGTTGCGGGCATCCGACTTCGGCTCGCCGGCATAGCGCGCGGAATAGACGCCGGGCGCGCCGCCGAGGGCGTTCACGCACACGCCGGAATCGTCGGCCAGCGCCGGCAGGCCGGTCAGGCGCGATGCATGGCGCGCCTTCTGCAGCGCGTTCTCGACGAAGGTGCCGAAGGGCTCCTCGGCTTCGGGGACGTTGAATTCGCCCTGCGGATGCAGTTCGAAACCGATCGGGGCCAGCAGCTGGGCAAATTCCTTGAGCTTGCCCGCGTTGTTCGAGGCAAGGATGAGGCGTTGGGTCATGGTGTGTAGGGATAGCGCAGGGAAGGCGCTATTTTAGCGCTGTGCGGCTGCGCCGTCCCCATGCAACAAAGGTTTGAGCAGTTCGAAATCGATCGGTTTGGTCAGGTGATGATCGAAACCGGCATCGAAGGCGCGCTCGCGGTCCTTTTGCTGGCCCCAGCCGGTCGTGGCGATCAGTGTCATGGCGGGTCCGCCGGGCAACTGGCGCAGGCGGCGCGCCAGTTCGTAGCCATTCATGTCGGGCAGGCCGATATCGAGCAGGACGACCGCGGGGTCGGCGATGGCGATCAGCTCCAGCGCCTGCGCTCCCGAGTGCGCGACCATGACGTGGCAACCGAACAACTCGAGCGCCATTGCCAGCGTCTCGGCCGCATCCTGGTTGTCGTCGACCACCAGGATGCGGGCCTGGGCGAGCGCAACTTCGGCAGGCGCTTGCGCGACCGGGCATGACACGCCGGCGGCGAGCGGCAGGCGCACGGTGAAGGTACTGCCCTTGTGCTGCCCCGCGCTCTCGGCGTGGATACTGCCGCCATGCAGTTCGACGATCCCGCGTACCAGGGCAAGACCGATGCCGAGACCGCCCTTGGCCCGTTCCAGCGCCGGCTCGAGCTGCGAAAACATGTCGAAGACGGTGGCGAGCGCGGGGGCCGGAATGCCGATCCCGTTGTCGCACACCCGTATCTCGGCCACTTCCGCGTCGCAGACCAGGTGCAATTCGATCAGGCCGCCGTCCGGCGTATATTTGGCGGCATTGGTCAGCAGGTTGATCACCACCTGGGCCAGCCTGGTCGCGTCGCCGTCGACGACGGCCGGCGCCTCGCACACGGACAGGCGCAAGGTATGCCCTGCCGCCTTCATCATCGCGGCCGTATCGTTTGCCGCACTGCGCACGAGCGCGGACAGCTCGACCGGCGCGCGGCGCAGCTGCATGCGTCCCTGGGTGATGCGCGAGACTTCCATCAGGTCATCGACAAGCCGCGTGAGATGGCGAAGCTGGCGGTCGAAGACCTGGAACAGGCGGTCGTCGCCCGCCTGGCCAAACCTGAGCTTGAACACGTCGAGCGCGCTGCGCATGGGGGCCAGGGGATTGCGCAGTTCGTGCGAGAGCGTCGCCAGGAATTCGTCTTTCCGGCGATCGGCCAGCGACAACTGCGCATTCAGCTTCTTCAGCTCGGCTTCGGCTGCTTCCGCGGCTTTACGTGCGCTTAGCAATTCGCGCTCGTAAGCGCGGCGGTCGGACGCCTTGAAGATGGCCCAATGATCGACGGTCCGGCCGTTTTCCTGCCGCCGCAGGATATTCATCAGCACCGGCAAGCGCTCCTGGCGGCGGTTGCGCAGGTCGACCTGGATCTCGCCCACGGACCCCTGCACCTGGAGGATAGGCTGGCAATGCGTGTTATAGAACAGGCGCGCGCCGACCGGCAGCAGGTCCACCACGCGCACCTTGCCGACCAGGTCTTCCGCTTCGTAGCCGAGCCAGCCGCAAGCCGTACTGTTTACCTTGAGTATCAGCCCGTCGCTTGCCGTCACCAGCAAGGCGCATGCCGCGTGATCGAACAGGCTGTCATCGGAAGGCGGGTCTCCTGTCACGACATCAGCGCAAGGTCTGCGCAAGGAAGTGATCGATCGCCTGCGAGCTCTCGGTGGGGGCACTCATGTGCGGACAATGGCCGACGTTGTCGATGACGTGCAGGGTGCTGGCCGGCAGCTTGCGATGCAGGAACTCGCCGACCGTGCGGGGAGCCACGAGGTCATCGCTGCATTGCAGGATCAGGGCCGGCACGGTCGACCGTGCCACGTCTTCACGATGGTCGGACAGGAAAGTAACGCGGGCAAAATGCTTGGCGATGTCGGGCTCGTTACGGCAAAAACTGTTGGTCAGTTCCTGCCGCAGCTCGGGCCGGTCGGGAACGCCCATGATGGCCGGCGCCAGGTTGCTCGACCAGCCGAGGTAATTCGCCTCCATCGTTTCCAGCAACTCGTCGATGTCTTCGCGGCTGAAGCCGCCGATATAGTCGCCATCGTTGATGTAGCAGGGAGATGGGCCGACCATGACCTGGGCGCTGAACTTGTGCGGCGCCTTGATCGTGGCCAGCAGGCCGATCATCGTGCTGACGGAGTGCCCGACGAACACCACCGGGCCGGTAGCGAACTCGTCGATGATTTCCAGCAGGTCGTCGGCATAGCCGTGCAGGCTGCCGTATTTTTCGCGGTCGTACGCCGACAGGTCCGAGCAGCCGCTGCCGACCAGGTCGAACGCGATCGTCCTGAAACGTTCCTCGTAGGCCGGTGCGAGGAAGCGCCACATGGTCTGGTCGCAACCGAACCCGTGAGCGAAAACCATGGTCGCCGCGCCTTTGCCAGAGACATGAACGTTGTTGCGAATCTTTACGAGCGACATCGTTTTATGCTCTCTAACAAATTTAACATTCAGCATTATACGTCGTAACGACGAGCACAGGCGCGAACATGCAATGTCCTCGTCCGGCATCCTTGACTTATTCATGGCGGGTACTAGGCTGATTCATCGGCCATCCGGCCGACACACTGAAGGAGACGCCATGGACGCACAGCAAAACAAGCAATTGGTGCAGGAAGCGTATCGGATGTTCATGCAAGGGGACATCGCCGGCATCCTCGCCCGCTGCACCGACGATGCCGAATGGACCAGCCCGGAATCGGAGTATGTCCCTTTCGCCGGCACCTTCCGCGGCAAGCAGGGCATTGCCGAGTTCTTCTCCAAGCTCGACGCTAGCACCCAGGCCATCCGCTTCGAACCGCGGGAATTCATTGCGGAAGGCGACAAGGTGGTGGTGCTGGGACATGCGACCTGGCATGTCAAAACGACCGGACGCGAACTGGACACGCCATGGGTCCACGTGTTCACCATGCGTGACGGCAAAATGGCCCGTTTCGAAGCCCACAGCAATACGGCGGCGGCGAATCGGGCTTTCCAGCCTGAGCAGGGGGCGCAGGCGTCGATGGGGACGCAACTGCATCACTAGGCCGGTGCATTCCGCCCGCCGGCATTATTGACCTAACGCATCTGTCTTCAATACAGCGCGCTGGCGGGCGCATGAGCGTATATCAACGAGGCGCTTCGCATTGAGTTGTGACCTTCTCGGAAAGCGCCAAGTTCAACGTCGATCCGTACTACAGGTGGCATCACGTTGCAGGCGCGATCCTTTCAAAGAAATTCTCCGATTCAGATTCTTACGACCGCAAAGACAAAAAGAAGCGGCCAGAATCCTTGGCCGCTCCGAGTCATCGCTTTCCAAATATGCGCTTAAGGGCAGGTAAATAATAGTTTAAAAGGAATATTGGTAACCCCGCCCCCCGGCGTAGTTATCATGACGCTAAACGATGCCTGCACCGGCCCCTTGCATTCGGTTGGGGTGGTACTGGCCACGCCGAACGTGTGGATCGACCCTTGCGGCCCGGTGACCGTATTGCCGGTGTTGTCATCGCCGCCGGTACCGTGCGGAGCGATGTTGGGCACGGTAGCTGGCGAGACGGCAGCCCCGTTGGCGTTCAAGACGCTAACCAGTTCGACCTTGGTTCCCACCGGCATCGGATTATTGTTGACGTCGTTGATCTGCAGCTGAAATAACTTGGTAGCGCTGGCGCTGACCGAACCTAAGTCATTTGGAGTGCCGAAGGACACCAAGGAGCCGTTCATCGTCGTGTTCACAGCGTAGCTGCCGCTCATGAAGACAGCGATCTTGCCGAACATGGTACTCGCGCCATCAGTCGTGCTGGCACAAATTGTCGCCATGCCAGGGCGCAGGATGTCTGAACTGGAGCCCACATGGCCGGTATTGCAAGGCGTGACCGGGATGTTTTGTATCGCACTGCGAGGCTCCTGCGCGCGGAAGTCAACCGAGCAACCGCCATTGACAGTGTTGCAGCCACCCCTGTTTGACGATCCGATGGACCCGAGGTTGGTCTGGAACACGACCGGAGTACCATCCGGAACCGGATTACTAAACTCATCAGCCAACAGCAGTTGAATCCTTGCAGCCGGATTGGTAGGTGAGCTGTCCATGTTCCACCCTTCGACGTTGAAGGAACTGGTGCTGAGCGAGAACGAACGCTTTACTGGCAGGCCAGTGGTAACCACGACCGTGTCTGACAAAGTCGAGATGTTTGCGCCGCCATTACCCGTGCCTGGCAGGGTGGCCAGCACGCGAAACGAGGTTGGGGTATTGTTGGAATTCACGGTCGTGATCACAGTTCCGTCAACATCCGACGTATCCGTGGACTTGTTAATCACTACGTCGGCATCGGTCGGCCCTAATGTGAAATTCACCTGTTTGCCCGGCAATGGGTTACCGAAAATGTCAACGACCTTGAAGGTCAAGGTTGCGGTCTCAGTGCGGCCGTTGCCCCCTTGACCTTTGATGACGATAGACTTGTCCGATGGGAGCGCCTGCACAAACTGAACGGATGCCGCTGCAGGTGGCGCAATCGTAAGCGCAGCAGTGGCTGGCTTGGCAACGCCATCGGCTGAAACGGTGATGGTGTCGTTATTGGCACAACCCTTATCGCGATATACCGCTTGTGCGGTGCCATTGTTTGTCGAAGCCATCGTAGCTAATGTAGCCTTTCCAGCAGTAACGCAGGCCGAGCTGAAGTTGACGTTGACTTGCTGGTCAGTATATTTGGTAGCACCGTTCATCAGATCGACTGATAGCACGGTTGATCCATAAGCTTGAATGGCGGCCGGAGAAGCGCTAAGGGTGCCAAACGACAAGGTGGTGGCGCTCACCGCGTAAGTGGCGTTGCCTGTAACTGTAGTATTGCCCACGGTACTGCTGGCGGTAACGGTGCCAGCGCCGCCAGCGGCTAAGTTAGCGACACGCATGGTGACGCTCGCCAAACCATTGACATCAGTTAGTGCAGTACCACTTGTCGGAGAGAACACCGCCAATGCGTCGTTGGTGGCGAAGCTAACGACCGCGTTCGGCACAGGCTTCTTGTCTGAATCTAACACCGTTGCCTTGACCGTGAGCGGCGTTGCGCCAGTCAATGAGTTAGAAGAGTTGCCACTAGCATTCACGAGTGCCAAGGTGACCGTTGGGGCGGCAGATTGAACTGGCGAAGGCGATGTAGGGGTGCCTTGAGTGGGAGGAGTTGTTCCTAACATTGTACACAAGCCGGAAATTCCGCTAACACAGCTTTCGGTATTGCTTCCACCGCCTCCACCGCATGCGCTCAAAATAACACTCGTCAATACTAGAAAAACTCGCAATCTCATCGTCATGATTATTCCTTTAATCTATCCCATATAACCGCACTTACCCAAGCGTAATGCTCACTAAAAATTCTCACAATCGGATGAGTGCCTAATTGTTATAGACATTTGTACTTATCAAATAGACAATTTTCTAGCAATACCAACTATTCCCAGTAGGTCTCGGCACAGAATGATGCGGGGAGCATAAATTCCCAAGTGATGACACACGAATACCCAGTAATCGAATGGGTAAGGAGGGGAAAGTTATGGTTTTTTACATCGCTTTATTCCGCGCCGTTGTCATTCCGCCAGAAGAAAAAATGAATCACGGTGAAATTCCCTACAAACGAAGCAGCTTCAAATGACCCCTAATAAGCTGACACGACGTGAGAAGCGGCTGCCCTTAACACTGAACAATAAGTGGACGCAACCTCGCCGGCGACAAGAACCATTAAGTTCTTTCCTCCCAGCTATTTGAACCGTAAATGAGATAATCTGACGACGACACGTAACAGCTCAATGTGTCGAAAAGGAAAAGATAAGCGAGTTACCCGCCAGGGGTTATCACTTCAAGATTTATTGCGCCACTCAGTTCTCCGTGCCAAGCAAGGGGAAACGATCTGGCATCGCAATTTGAGCTCCTATGAAATCGCAAAAGGAAATAATGTTCCTATGCAATTCCAGGCGCTGCTTTGGCGTTCCTGCTTTCCGCTTTTGAAGCGTGAGATGCAGCCGATTAGAAATCGCTTATTGGTCGAACCGGCCCTGCCACAATGATCCTGCTAAATTGCGTACAACCTCACCCATTACTTGGCAGCAGAATCAATACGGCGCGGCGCCACGCCCTCATTCGTCATCCTGACCGGCCGGATCGTGCCATCGTCATTGAAATACAGGCGGTCGATGGCCATCTCGCGGTGATGGCCGTTGGTCTCGTTGAGGGGCCGGCGGTGGTAGGCGATGTACCACTCGTCGGTGCCCGGCACGTTCACCACCGAATGATGCCCCGCTCCCCGGGCGATCCTGGCGTCCTGTTCCAGGATCGTGCCGATGCGCCTGAACGGCCCGAACGGTGACGGCCCCATCGCATAGGCGACGCGGTAATCCGGTCCGGTCCATCCGCCTTCCGACCACATCAGGTAATACACGCCCTTGCGCTTGGCCATGAACGAGCCTTCCACATAGGCCGGGTCGGGCGTGATTTCCTTGAAAGTCTCCCCATCCGGGAACGGCACGACGCCGAGCAGGTCCGGCGCCAGCTTCACGACGTTCGCGTGCTTCCAGCCGCCGTAGTACATATAGACCTGGCCGTCGTCGTCCTTGAACACCATCTGGTCGATCGGCTGGGCGCCGTTGTGGATCTGCCCGATCAGAGGGCGTCCAAGCGCATCCTTGAACGGGCCTTCCGGACGGTCGCTGACCGCGACGCCGATGCCGCCGAGCTGGCCGTTGTCCTGGATATCGTTGGCGCCGAAGAAGAGGTAATACTTGCCCTTGTGCTCGATGGCCGACGGCGCCCATACCGCGTACGCGGCCCAAGCGACGTTTTCGACGTCGAGCACGCGCTCGTGCCGGGTCCAGTGCACCAGGTCCGGCGACGAGAAGGCATCCAGGAAGGTCTGTTTGAGGTAGGTGTCGAAGACGATTCCCGGCCGGGCGCGCATGCGCCGCTGTTCGGGCGTGAACGACGACGGCCGGGCCGGCTTGCCGGCATCGTCGGAATAAGTCGGATAGATCCAGTACTCGCCCTTGAAGATGCGGATTTCCGGATCGGCGTACCAGCCCGGGACGATCGGATTGGCGGCCTGCGCGAGCGCGCCGGCGGCTGCCGACAGCAGCAGCAAACCATACTTGATGAGATGCCTTGTCCGCAGCTTCATGCGCGCCCCGGATGTCTCAGCCCACCAGCCCCAGCGCCCGCTTCTGCACGGTCACCAGCTCGCGGATCCCGTGCTCGGCCAGGTCCAGCAGGCGGTTCATGCCGGCGCGCGAGAACGCCGCGCCTTCGGCCGTGCCCTGCACTTCGACGAAGTGGCCGAGGTCGGTCATCACGACGTTCATGTCGGTGTCGCAGCTCGAGTCTTCGATGTAGTCGAGGTCGAGCACCGGCATGCCCTGGTACACGCCGACCGAGACCGCGGCCACGAACTGCTTGACCGGCACCGCGGCGATCAGGCCGCGCCCGACCAGGGCGTTGAAGGCGTCGTAGGCCGCCACCATCGCGCCCGTGATGGAGGCCGTGCGGGTGCCGCCGTCGGCCTGGATCACGTCGCAGTCGAGGTGCAGGGTGCGCTCGCCGAAGGCTTCCAGGTCGAACGCGGCGCGCAGCGAGCGGCCGATCAGGCGCTGGATCTCCTGGGTGCGGCCGGACTGCTTGCCGCGCGCCGCCTCGCGGTCCATGCGCGTGTGCGTCGAGCGCGGCAGCATGCCGTATTCGGCGGTCAGCCAGCCCTGCCCCTTCCCCTTCAGGAAGCCCGGCACCTTCTCTTCGATGCTGGCGGTGCAGATCACCTTGGTGTCGCCGCATTCGATCAGCACCGAACCCTCGGCATGCTTGGTGTACTGGCGGGTCAGGCGGATGGCGCGCAGCTGGTCGACGGCACGGTTGCTGGGGCGGGAGGTGAAGGTCATTGAGGGTCCTTGTTATTTGAGTAGCTGGGATGATTTCTCGATCGCGTCGCGGATCTCGGCGATCGCCTTTTCGATCTCCTCGTCGCCGAAGTCGTCGGCCGCGGGATCCGTGCCCTGCGCGGCGGCAGGTTCCTCGGCCAGGCGGGTCGTGACCTCGCCTTCCGGCAGCATCATGGTCGAGACCACGCTGTCGTCGCCGGCCGCGGCCGCGTCGCCGGCGCCCTGCCACTGGATGGCGAGGGCCGTGGTGTTGTCGCCGCGGCTGCCGGCGATCGCGGTGGCCATGCCGATCATGTCCGGCACCGCCTGCACGATGGTGTGGGTCGAGAGCTGGTGCACGATCTCGGTGTCGGGCAGGATGCCCCACAGGCCGTCCGAGCAAAGCAGCAGCACGTCGCCCGGCTCCAGGCTGGCCTGGCGCGACAGCTCGACTTTCGGCGGCGTCGAGGCGCCCAGGCAGCTGTACAGCTTGTTGCGGTCCGGGTGCGAGTTGCGTTCGCTCGGGTCGGCCAGGCCCTTGGCGATCAGGTGTTCGATGTGCGAGTGGTCGCGCGTGCGCGCCAGGATCTGGCCGCGCCGCAGCCAGTACAGGCGCGAGTCGCCGCAGTGCGCCCACACGGCGCTGTTGTGCTGGACCAGGCAGGCGACGATGGTGGTGCGCGGGTTGTCGGGCAGGCCATGCTCGCGGGCGTAGCGCTGGATCTCTTGATGGGCGCGCAGGAAGGCCTCTTCCAGGAAGCGCTCGGGCTTCTTCACGTACGGGACGGCCTGGCTGCGGAACAGCGACGACATGGTCTGCAGGGCGATGGTGGCCGCGACCTCGCCGCGCTGGTGGCCGCCCATGCCGTCGGCCAGCACCAGCAGCAAAGCCTCCCTCGTGTAGCTGTAGCCCATCCGGTCCTGGTTGACCTTGCGGCCGCCGATGTGGCTTTGCTGGTAGACGCTGAACTGCATGAAATTCCTTTTAAGACTGGCCGCTGCCGGAGCGCCGGGCCGGGCCGAATGGGCTGATGCGATTGACCAGGCTGCGCCAGCCGGATACCGGCGCCTGCGCCACCGCTTCGGCCTGCGCCGCCGGCGCGCCGGCAGCAGCACTATAACCGGCCTGCAGCACCTTCTGCACCGCGAACACGCTTTGCGGTCGCGCCAGCGGATCGAGCGCCAGGCAGGACGCCACCATCGCCATCAGCTCCGCCGAATAGGCCCCTTCGAGCCTGGCGATGCGGGCCGCCATCTCGTCCCCGGTCCTGCGCTGGTCGGCGGGCTGCGGCGGGGCGCCGGCCATGCAGGCGTAGATCGCGGCGCCGATGCTGTAGATGTCGGTCCAGGGTCCGAGCGTGGCGCATTTCGCATACAGCTCGGGGGCGGCGAAGCCTGGCGTGTACATCGGCGCCAGGGTCGGCAAATCGGTGTTGATGGTCTGGCGCGCGGCGCCGAAGTCCAGCAGCAGCGGGGTCCCGTCGACGCGCAGGTAGATGTTGGCCGGCTTCAGGTCGAGGTGCAGCAGCTTGTTGGCATGGACCTCGCGCAGGCCGCCGCAGACCCCGTTGAAGGCCTGGCGGATGAAGCCTTCGCTGGCGCGCTGTTCCCTGGCCAGCAGGCGCGAGATCTGTTCCTGCAGCGAGTGGCCGGACTCGTAGGCCATCACCATGTAGACCGTGTCGTTGGCGCGGAAGAAGTTCAGGACCCGCACCACGTTCGGGTGGACGATCCTGGCCAGCGCCCTGCCCTCTTCGAAGAAGCACTTCAGGCCGATGCGGAACACCGGCAGGTTGGCCTTCGAAATGGCCGGCACCAGCTCGCCGGGCTGGCGCAGTGCCAGGGCGCTGGGCAGGTATTCCTTGATCGCGACCGCATTGCCGTCGCCGTCATATGCAAGATAAACAATACTGAACCCGCCGGACGCAATTTTCTTTACAATGCGATATCCGCCAATTTCCAGCCCTTCGGGCAGGGGAGCGTTATTTTGTGCAGCCATTTGGGAAAGTATTCCTTGCGTAACACGGCGATTGTGTGGATAAATCACCGCTTTGTAAAGAATAAACGGGCTACGTAAGCTCTGTGATTATCCGGGGACTCAATTGAGCATTTCTAGCATGACAGGTTATGCGGTCGCCACCAGCGAAGGCGCTGCGGGAACCCTCACGATCGAGATCAAAAGCGTCAATTCGCGCTTCCTCGACCTGCAGTTCCGCATCAACGACGAGCTGCGTGCGCTCGAACCGGACCTGCGCTCGGCGATCATGGCTGCGATCACGCGCGGCAAGGTGGAAGTCCGCCTCTCGTTCGGCCGCAAGGCTGCGAGCGGCTCCCAGGCCCTGAACCACGAGCTGCTGGGCGACCTGGCGCGCCTGCAGGCCGAGGTCACGCGCCACTTCGTGTCCGCGCCCCTGATGACGGTGGCCGAGCTGCTGCGCTGGCCGGGCGTGGTCGAGGAATCGCAGGTGGGCCAGGAGTCGCTGCAGGCCGACGTCGCCGAGCTCACCAAACAAGTGGTGGCCAGCTTCGTCGACAGCCGCAAGCGCGAAGGCGCGGCGCTGGAAGCGATGCTGTTGTCGCGCATCGAGTCGATGGAAGCCATCGTCAAGCGCATCACGCCGCTGATCCCGCAAGTGATCGCGCAGTTCCAGCAGAAAGCGGTGGAACGCATGCAGGACGCGCTGGGCCTGGCCGGCCACGGCAACCCGCAGGTGCTGACGCGACAGGAAGTCTTCGAACGGATTCGCCAGGAAGTCACTTTATATGGCATCCGCATCGACGTCTCCGAAGAGCTGTCGCGCCTGACCGCGCACCTGAACGAGACGCGCCACATCCTGAAGAAAGGCGGCCAGGTCGGCAAGCGCCTCGACTTCATGATGCAGGAGCTGAACCGCGAAGCGAACACGCTGGGCGCCAAGGCTTCGGTCAAGGAACTGGCGGATGCGTCGATGGAGCTCAAGCTGCTGATCGAGCAGATGCGGGAGCAGGTACAGAATCTGGAATAATCGTCGGGCAGGTTTTTGCACGACACGCGTGGGCACGGGGCGCCCACCCTACACGGTCATTCGTAGGGTGGGCACCACGTGCCCACGAATACTTAAGAACATCGCAAACGTAGCAAAAGGAACAACCATGCACACCAACGCTTTCTCCGGCAGCCTCTTCATTGTCGCCGCCCCTTCCGGCGCCGGCAAGTCGACCCTGGTCAATGCGCTGCTGGCGCAGGAACCGGGCATCAAGTTGTCGATCTCGACGACCACGCGTCCGCCGCGTCCGGGCGAGCAGGACGGCGTCCATTACCAGTTCACCACCGCCGACGATTTCGTCGCCCGCGCCGACCGCGGCGAGTTCCTGGAATGGGCCGAGGTGCACGGCAATTACTACGGCACCAGCCGCCTGACCGTGGAACAGGAAATGAAGAATGGCACCGACATCCTGCTGGAGATCGACTGGCAGGGCGCGCGCCAGGTGAAGAAGCTGTTCCCGGATGCGGCCGGCATCTTCATCCTGCCGCCGTCGATCGCGGCGCTGGAAGAACGCCTGCACAAGCGCGGCACCGACGAACCGCACATCATCACGCGGCGTTTGCTGGCTGCGGGCGGCGAGATCGCTCACGCTCCCGAGTTCGAGTATGTTATCATCAACGAAGAGTTCAACGTCGCCCTGTCCGAGCTGCAGGCGATTGTCAAAGCGACACGAGCACGATTCGCCCAGCAGGCGGCCCGCAATGCTTCGCTGTTCGCGCAGTTAGGAATCCACGCGCACCAACCGCAATCCTGACCGTTACGGCAGGACGCAAATCTATTTGGAGAAAACCATGGCCCGCATCACCATCGAAGATTGCCTGAAGAACGTCCCGAACCGTTTCCAGCTGACCCTGGCCGCCACCTACCGCGCCCGCCAGCTGCTGCAGGGCCACACCCCGAAGGTCGAAGCCAAGGACAAGCCGACCGTCGTCGCCCTGCGCGAAATCGCAGCCGGCAAGGTCGGCCTGGAAATGCTGAAGAAGGTCCCTATGTAATTCACTGGGGTCGGAATCAGTGAGGCAGGAATAAAGTCGGGGTCAGAGCCCAACCGTGTGAACCGGGCTCTGACCCCGACTTATTCTGATATGCTGTCCCCCACAGCGGCTGATTTTCTTCGAGTATGACCTTGTCAACACCGGATTCCATACACTCAGGCACCACCAAAGGCAGGCCCAACCGGCCGGCCAAGCCGCAGGAAGCCGAACCGGCGCCCGCTCCCGGCGTCGCGTCGATTTCCCACCTCGCCGGCAAACTGGCTGAATACCTCACGCCCGCCGAACTCAAGAAGGTCAAGGAAGCCTACCGCTTCTCCGACGAGATGCACCTCGGCCAGGTGCGCAAGTCGGGCGAACCCTATATCTCCCACCCGATCGCCGTCGCCGAGATCTGCGCCGACTGGAAGCTCGACGCCCAGGCCATCATGGCCGCGCTGCTGCACGACGTGATCGAGGACCAGGACGTCAAGAAGGAAGAGCTGATCGAGCGCTTCGGTCCCCAGGTCGCGAACCTGGTCGACGGCCTGTCCAAGCTGGAGAAGATCGAATTCCAGAGCGTGGTCGAGGCCCAGGCCGAGAACTTCCGCAAGATGCTGCTGGCCATGGCGTCCGACGTGCGCGTCATCCTGATCAAGCTGGCCGACCGCCTGCACAACATGCGCACGCTGGGCGTGATGGCGCCCGCCAAGAAGCGCCGCATCGCCGGCGAGACCATGGAAGTCTACGTGCCGATCGCGCACCGGCTGGGCCTGAACGACATCTACCGCGAACTGCAGGACCTGTCGTTCTCGCACCTGTACCCGATGCGCTACCGCACGCTGGCGAAGGCGATCAAGGCCGCGCGCGGCAACCGCCGCGAAGTGGTCAAGAAGATCCTCGACGCGGTCAAGAACACGCTCGGCGCGGCCGGCATCCAGGCCGAGGTCTACGGCCGCGAGAAGACCCTGTTCGGCATCTACAAGAAGATGCGCAACAAGCACCTGTCGTTCTCGCAGGTGCTGGACGTGTACGGCTTCCGCGTGGTGGTCGACACCGTGCCGAACTGTTACGTGGCGCTCGGCACCCTGCACGCCCTGTACAAGCCGATGCCCGGCAAGTTCAAGGACTACATCGCGATCCGCAAGATCAACGGCTACCAGTCGCTGCATACCACCCTGATCGGCCCCTACGGCACCCCGGTCGAATTCCAGATCCGCACCCAGGAGATGCACCGCACCGCGGAGAGCGGCGTGGCGGCGCACTGGCTGTACAAGACCGGCGACCAGAACATGTCGGACCTGCAGCAGCGTACCCACGCCTGGCTGCAGTCGCTGCTCGACATCCAGCAGCAGACCGGCGACTCGGCCGAATTCCTCGAGCACGTCAAGGTCGACCTGTTCCCGGATTCGGTGTACGTGTTCACGCCGAAGTCGAAGATCATCGCCCTGCCGCGCGGCGCGACGCCGCTCGACTTCGCGTACTCGATCCACACCGGCATCGGCGACCACACGGTCTCCGTCAAGATCAACCACGAACCGGCCCAGCTGCGCACCGAACTGCGCAACGGCGACATCGTCGAGATCGAGACCGACCCGAACTCCAGGCCCAGCCCGACCTGGCTTTCTTTTGTACGCACCGGCAAGGCGCGCTCGGCGATCCGCCACTACCTGCGCACCATCAACCTGAACGAATCGGTGGAACTGGGCCAGGAGCTGCTGTCGCAGGCGCTGGGCCAGCTCGGCATCCGCGGCGACATCGCGCAAGGCACGATCGAGAAGGTGCTGGCCGAATCCTCGGCCAAGTCGATGGACGAGCTGTACGCCGACATCGGCATCGGCAAGCGCATGCCGGCACTGGTGGCGCGCCACATCTTCGGCCTGATGGACAATCCGGGCGACGCCGTACCGACCGAGCCGAGCAACTCGCCCGAGCTCGATCCGGTCACGATCTACGGCAGCGAAGGCGTGTCGGTGCAGCTGGCGCCCTGCTGCCTGCCGATCCCGGGCGACCAGATCATCGGCCAGCTGCGCCGCGACCAGGGCCTGGTGGTGCACACCGGCGACTGCTCGCAGGCCAAGCGCCTGCGCAGCAAGGAACCGGACCGCTGGATCCCGGTCCAGTGGGGCAGCGAACTGAATCGCCGCTTCGACTGCCGCATCCGCCTCCTGATCAACAACGAAAAGGGCATCCTTGCGCGGGTCGCCGCCGAGATCGGCGAGTCCGACGCCAACATCACGTATGTGGGCATGGACGAGGACGACGAACACATGATGACCCAGCTGCGCTTCACCATCCAGGTGAAGGACCGCGTGCACCTGGCCCACCTGATCCGCAACCTGCGGCGCGTGGCGGGCGTGAACCGGGTCGAGCGCGAGCGGACCTGATCGAAGGGCACGCGTGGGCACCTGGTGCCCACCCTACCGAACCGTAGGGTGGGCTCCCCGAGCCCACGCGTTCACCTGACCGCTGCCAAATCGAACACCGGGTTGTAGATCAGCCCGATCACATTCCCGAACGGATCCTTCAGCTCGGCCACCTTGATGCCCTCCCCCACTTCCTGGATCGCCTCGTGCTCGGTCGCGCCAAGGCCGACGATGCGCGCCACCTCGGCCTCGATGTCGTCGACGCCCCAGTACACCACCGAACCCGCGGTGCCCGGCGTCCCGTCCGGCACCAGGCCGAGTTCGAAGCCGCCGATGGCGAAGCCGACGTAGAACGGCTGGTCGAAATACGGCGCAGTGCCGAACACCTCGCTGAACCAGGCCTTGGCCTTGTCCAGGTCGGCGACGGGGTATTTCACGGTACGCAGTCCCTTGATCATGCTGGTCTCCTGTTCTGGCTTTACTTCGCGTTGCTCACGTTGATGAACGGGATCGCGCCGCCGGCCACGTTGGGCAGCTTGCCGTCCCACTTTTCGATCGCCTGGCGCTGGTTCTCCATCTCGCGCAAGCGGATCAGTTCCGGCGTCACCTGCTGGCGCTGCACCGCCAGCGACTCCGCCTCGGCCCTGGCCTGGGCCACACGCTGCTTGGCTTCGACCTCGATGCGCTGCAGGTCGCGTTCCGCCTTCAGCTTCAGCTGCTCGGCCGTGGTCTTGGCTTCGATCGCGTCATTGAAGGAGCGCGAGAAGTTGAAGTTCACGATCGAGAACTCGTCGACCACGATGCCGTGGCGCGCCAGGCGTTCGCGCAGCTGGGCCACGATCTGGTCGCGCACGTCGGTGCGCTTGGCGATCAGCTCTTCGGCGGTGAAGCGCGCGGTGACGGCCTTCACGGCTTCCTGCACCGACGGGATGATGATGCGCGCGCCCGGCTCGTTGCCCAGGTCGCGGAACACCGTCATCGCCGCCTCCGGCTTGACATGGTAGTTCAGCGCCACGCGGGTATGCACGGTTTGCAGGTCGCGCGAAGCGGCGTCGCCGTCGCCCTCGCCCTTCTGGATCGACACGTTCACCAGGTTGAGCTTTTGCGCCAGCGGTATGCGGAAGTGGATGCCTTCGCTCAGCACCTCGCTGCTCGGGCTGCCGAAAGTCGTCATCACGCCGCGGTGACCCGCAGGCACGGTGCCGAACGGCGCCAGCGCCACCATCAGGATCAGCAGGGCCACGATGCCCACAACCTTCAACGGTAAGCCTCTCATTTCGATTTCCTTTCTGGAAAGTTCTGCCGACCACGCGTTCTGTTGGCAGGTCGTTTTGTTTATGAACGACCAACAAAGTGTATAGCGGCGGGACTGATAAAAACATCAGGAAATTCGGATGTCCCGGTTCGGGAAACTCGAAGAGTGAATCGGGAGCGCGCAGGGCATCCCTTGCCAGGCTCGCACCTTGCGTTGCCAACATGCTTACGATGAACCAATATGCGTTGCGAGTAAGCAACGAATGCCTCTCATCTACCAGCAATCCATTGCCACTCGGCAGGCCGGGCGGCTCATAATCCAGTGGCCGGGCGGTTTCGAACGGCCTGCCCCTGTTTCCCGACCCTTATGGCACACCCCACAGCACCATCCATTGACAGTATCTGGGCAACCGATGCCCGCGGCATCTGCACGTTCGCCGCCGAGCGCACCGCCGGCCTGCTGCCAGTCCTGGAGCAGGCGAATATCGGTGACTGGATCCGCTCGGTGCATCCCGACGACGGCCCCCGGGCCGCGGAGGCGATCGCCCAGGCAATGCGCCGGCGCGTCCCGTTCCGCCACGAACATCGGATCCTGTGCAAGGACAAGCGCACGCGATGGGTTGCGATGACGGGCCTGCCCCGCTTTGGCGCGAACGGAGAATTCGAGGGCTTCAGCGGAGCCATCGTCGATTTCACGGAGCAGAAGGCCGATCTCGAGCGCAGCGTCGGCACGGAAGCGGAATTGCGCGTGATCGTGGACAACAGCATGGACCTGATCGCGCACTGCGGCTCCGGCGGCAGATATACCCATGTGTCCTCTTCCTACACCCGGCTGCTCGGATGGGAAGCCGGAGACATGATCGGGCAATCGGTGCTCGCGTTCCTGCATCCCGAGGATCGGGCGCATGCGCACGCCGTGCTCGTTCGCGTGTTGAACGGGGAAGACATTCCCGACACCGTCGAAGTGCGCAAACGGCATCGACATGGGGAATACGTGGCATTGGGCACCAGGGTGCGCAAGGTATCCGACCCGGCCAGCGGACAGGTGGTCGGCGCGGTACTGGTGTCGCGCGACATTACGCGCGAGAGGGAGATGCTGGGCCGGATCGAACGCATGGCGGAGCAGAACAGCGCATTGCTCGCGCATTCGCCGGACATCATCATGTCGCTGGACCTCGAAGGACGGATCCTTCACGCGAACAATGCCCTGGAGAAGACGACGGGCTACCGCCCCGAAGAAATCCTCGGCCATGCGGTGACCGACCACGTCAGCACCGAGGGACGTGCGGACGCAAGCCGTAACCTGGAGACGCTGGCGCAAGGCGAAGGTTTTCTGTCCTCGACCGTCTCCTGGGTGTGCAAGGACCAGCGTGCGCTTCTGCTGGACTGGAGCCTGTGCCGCCCGTCGGGCAGCAACCTGATCTATGTTACGGCGAGGGACATCACCGAACAGCACCAGACCAGGCTCGCGCTGGAGCAGGCGCACGCGCACGTGCGCACGATTTTGGAAAGCATCGATGACGGTTTTTTCTCCGTCAACCGCAATTGGGAAATCACGTACGCGAATACGATTGCGGCCGCTTTCGTCGGTCTCGATCGCGATGCGCCCATCGGCAAGGTATTGTGGGATGTGGCGCTGGGACTGGCCGAGTCCCCTGCCGCCCCGATCTATTGGCGCGCGATGGAAACGCGCGAAAGCACCTCGTTCGAGATGTACTACGAACCCGCCGGCGCATGGATGAGCGTGCGCATTTACGCGCACGACGAGGGCCTCTCGGTGTTTTTCCAGGACATTTCGGAGCGCGTCAACAGCGACCAGCTGGTCCGCGACAGCGAACGGCGCTTGCGCCAGATGATCGAGATCACGCCGGCCGGTTACGTGCTGACCGATGCCGACGGAATCATTCGGGAAGCCAACCCGGCGCTGTGCCAGCTTTCCGGCTACGCCAGCCCACAGCTGCTCGGACAACGCATCGCCGATGTGCTGTTCCAGATCGACCAGGACGCCGCGCCGAGGACCCGGCCGGCGGGACAGCAGACCCACGTGTTCGAGACGGTGATCCGGCACCGCCAGGGGCACCTGGTCCACGCGCTCGTGAACCAGACCAGCGAACGCGACGAGCAAGGCGCGCCCTTGTCCTTCAGCGCATTCATCACCGACATCACGGAACGCAAGCAGACCGAATCCCGCCTCGAACAGCTGGCCACGCGCGACGTCCTGACGGGATTGCCGAACCGCGCCTGGCTCAACCAGCACCTGAAGACCATCATGGGCGCTACCGGCGACGCGTCGTCCACCACCGTACTGTTCATCGACCTCAACCGTTTCAAGGAAGTGAACGATTCGCTGGGACATGCGGCCGGCGACAACCTGCTGCAGCAAGTCAGCCAGCGGCTGGAATCGTGCATGCGTCCCGGCGACGTGGTGGCACGGCTTGGCGGCGATGAATTCGTCGTCGCCGCCAACTGCGCCGGACGCGACGCCGCGGGGGCGATCGCGCAACGGCTGCTGGCGGCGCTGACGCTTCCGTTCAGCGTGCATGGGCTCGAAATCCACGTGGGCGCATCGATCGGCATCAGCCTGGCCGACCAGGACAGCGCCACCCCCGAGCTCCTGTTCCAGAACGCCGACACCGCCATGTACCGGGCCAAGGCGGCGGGCGACAGCGCCTACCAGTTCTTCGAACCCGAAATGAGCCTGGAAGTGAAGCGCAAGCTGCAGCTCGAAGTGGCGCTACGGCGTGCGCTCGACCTCGGCCAGTTCGAGTTGTACTACCAGCCGCGCGTCGACCTGCGCACCATGCGCGTGCGCGGCATGGAAGCGCTGCTGCGCTGGAACCACCCCGAATTCGGCCAGGTCTCGCCCCTGCAGTTCATTCCCATCGCCGAGGAGCGCGGCCACATCATGGCGATCGGAAAATGGGTCCTGCGCGAAGCCTGCCTCCAGACCAGGCGATTCCGCGACGGGCACGGCCTGCGCTTGCACGTCTCGGTCAACGTCTCGGCCCGCCAACTGCAGTGCGGCGACCTGGTGGCCGACGTGGAGGAGGCGCTGCGGGAATCCGGCCTGCCGCCGGGCGCCCTCGAGCTCGAGCTGACGGAGAGCGCGCTGATCGAGGATACCGAGCAGTCCGCCACGATTCTCCGGCGCCTCAAGCAGCTGGGCGTCAGGCTGTCGCTCGATGATTTCGGTACCGGCTACTCCAGCCTTTCCTACCTCAAGCGCTTCCCGGTGGACGTGATGAAGCTGGACCGCTCGTTCTTCCATGAACAGTCCTTCAGTGTCGGCAACAGCAACTTCGTCAAGGCGATCATCGACATGGCGCATGCGCTCGGCCTGACAGTCGTGGCCGAGGGCATCGAAACCGAAGAGGTCATGGATGCCTTGCGCCTGGTCGCCTGCGACAGCGGCCAGGGCTACCTGTTCGCCAGGCCGCTTCCACCGCGCGAATTCGACAGATTCCTGCAGTGCGAAGCACAGTGAAGGGACTTTCCTAAGTCGACGAATCCCTGCATCCGAGGCTGCTCTTCAACCAGTCCCGCCCACGCCCGTCCAGCGCCTTGTCGATGACCTCGGCCGGCAGGCTGTACACCGTCGCCCAGGTCGCCCGGCCATCCGCCGCGTTCGACGGAAAACTCGTGGTCTCGATCGGCCAGTGGTACTTGCGTTTCAGGGAGCGGACGATCGCGGCCAGGGTCACGCGCCCGCGCAGGGGTTCGGCGCCGGCCTGGTCGGCGTTGGAGAGCAGGATCGCGAGGACGAGGCCGCGCGCCGTACGCGGGCCGGGGAAGATGGGGGTTTTCTTGGGCATGACGGCATTCTAGCCGGCCCGGCGGGCGCCCGGGGTGGCGTGCCGGCCCTTTCTTACAGGGGCCAGGTGCAGCGAAAGCCGATATACGGCCGCTCCGTCCCCGGCTTTTCGTCGATCACCGTGAAGGCCCCCGCTCCCTCCCGCGACGACCAGGCGCCGCCGCGCGCCAGCGCCCTTCCCCACCAGCTGCGTCCCGCCCGCGGCCACCAGCCCAGCCCTCTTTCCCAGCGCGCACCGGGCATGCCCGACACCGTCGGAGAATCCGCGGCAAAACATTGGGCGACGACGCCATCCGCGTTCCCCTGCACGTCGTCGAAGACCCAGCTGAAGGCATTGCCGGCGGCATCGACGATCCGTTCACCGTTCGACAGGACATGCCAGCGCCGTTCGCGCGCATCGGGAGACCTGACGCAGGCCGGCTGGGCGGCGCCGAAGGTGTCCAGGCGCAGGCCCCGGACCAGCTCGCCCGCCCCGACCGCGCCGCCGCTCCAGTTCGCAGCCTGGCGCGCCAGGTCATGCGCGATGGCCAGGGCCTGCAGTTCGGTCAGCAGGCCCATGCCCGATGCGGCGCAGGCGCGCCGCGCCGCGTGGTAGCTGACGTTCACCCACGGCGGCGCGGTGGCGCTGAGCAAAACCGCCCCATGCCGTCCGCGCGCAGCCAGCCAGCGCGCGACGGCGAAGGCCGGCACCCTGGCGCCGGATGGCAGGACGGTCTCCGGCACCATGACGAAACCTGGCGGACAGGCGCGGCGGGAGGCGACGGCGGCGACTTCCGCATCGGTATTGTTCATCCCCGGCCCCCATGCCCTTGCTAGAACATCTGGTAGATGTAGGGCGATAGCTCGGCCCGAGGCTGCGCCTGCACATAGAGCGCGTGCAGCGCCACCGCGGCCTCGGCGACCAGCGGGCCCTGGTCCGCCAGCGCCGGATGGCCGGCCGCGCGCCACCAGGCCGCCAGGCGCTGGCCGAATTCCCCGGCCCCGAGGCAGGACGCGGCCAGGAAATCCTCATGCGCCATCGCGGGCCGGCTGCGCTGCGTGTAATAGGTGGCCAGGCGCGGGTCTGGCCCCAGCGGAAACGGCTTCTGCCCCGGCGGCAGCGCAGCGGCGCCGGCGGTCATGGCATCGAACAGGGCCGAGGTGGCCGCGCCCACGGCGGCTTCGTCAATCGAGCTCATAGGTCTTCCTCCAGTCTTCGTCGTCCGGCAGCGGCGGCTGTTCCGCGCGCCACAACACCACGTCCTCCAGCACCAGCAGGTCCATCTCGGTGCGCATGAAGCAGCGGTAGGCATCCTGCGGGCTGCACACGATCGGCTCGCCGCGCACATTGAACGAGGTGTTCACCAGCAGCGGGCAGCCGGTCAGGCGCTCGAAGGCCTCGAGCAGGGCACGGAATTCGGGATGGCCGCCGTGCGCTTCATCCTTGCGGTCGACGGTCTGGATCCGCGCCGAATAATCGACGTGGGTGATGGCCGGCACGTCGCTGCGCGGCTGGTTGATGACCGCCATCATGTCGTCGTCGCCGCCCTCGAAGGCCGCCAGGTCCATCGGCTGGCGGCGCTCCTGCAGCACGGGCGCGACCAGCAGCATGTAGGGACTGTCGCCGTCGAAGTCGAAGAACGCCGCGCATTGTTCGCGCAGGACCGCGGGGGCGAACGGACGGAAGGATTCGCGGTACTTGATCTTCAGGTTCATCGTGGCCTGGGTGCGCGGGTTGCGCGGATCCCCCAGGATCGAGCGCGCGCCCAGCGAGCGCGGTCCGAATTCCATCCGCCCGGACATCCAGCCGACGATCTTGCCGGCGGCCAGCGCCTGCGCCACCATCCCCAGCCGCTCCTCGCGGTCGGCGATGCGGCGATAGGGATAGCCCTTGCGCTCGAGGAAGGCGAGGATTTCGCCGCTCGAATAGCGCGGCCCCAGGTAGCTGCCGCGCTGCGCATCGCCGGCCCCGGCCGTGCGTGTGCGCGGCGCCTCGAAATAGCCGTGATGCGCCAGCAGCGCCGCGCCGAGCGCGCCGCCGGCATCGCCCGCCGCCGGCTGGATCCAGATGCCGTCGAACAGCCCGGCCCTGGCCAGCTTGCCGTTGGCGACGCAGTTGAGCGCCACGCCGCCGGCCAGCACCAGGTTCTTTTCCCCGGTCAGGCAGCGCAGGTGGCGCGCGGTCTTCAGGACGATGTCCTCGGTCACCTGCTGGATGCTGGCCGCCAGGTCCATCTCGCGCCGCGTGATCTGCGACTCGGGCGCGCGCGCCGGTCCGTCGAACAGCTCGGCGAAGCGCGGACCGGCCATCGCCATGCCGTCGATATAGCCGAAATACGCCATGTCGAGCCGGTAGGAGCCATCCGGCCGGATATCGATCAGGTGGTCGCGGATGCGGTCGGCGTACTTCGGGCGGCCGTATGGCGCCAGCCCCATCAGCTTGTATTCCCCGGAATTGACCTTGAAGCCGCAAAAGCTGGTGAAGGCGCTGTACAGCAGGCCCAGCGAGTGCGGGTAGTCGATCTCGGCAAAGAGTTCGAGCGCGCGCCCATGCCCCACGCCGAGACTGGTCGTGGCCCATTCGCCGACGCCGTCGATGGTCAGCACCGCGGCGCTGTCGAAAGGGGAAGGATAGAAGGCGCTGGCCGCGTGCGCCATATGATGCTCGGTGAACAGCACCCTTTCTTCCCGCCCGAGGGTGCCGAGGGTGCGCTGCACGTGCTCGTTGACCCAGATCTTGTCGCCCAGCAGATTGCCGGCCGCCTGGGCGAACGCCGTGCGCCCCTCCGGACCGGCGGCGCGGGCGTTCTGCACGACGCGGTCGAAGGTCAGCAGCGGATTGTCGTAGAACACGATCGCGTCGAGATCGGCCGCATCGACGAAGCCTTCCTCCAGGCAGTAGTTGATGGCGTTGACGGGAAACGAGGGATCGTGCTTCCTGCGCGTGAAACGCTCTTCCTGCGCGGCCGCGACGATCTCGCCGTCGCGCACCAGCGCCGCCGCCGAATCGTGGTAGTAGCCGGCGATGCCCAGTATGGTTCTGCTCATGTGCCCTCCTCGTGGCGGTCAAATCGGGGCCGGCTCCGCTGCCCGGCCGCCTGCGCGCTGCGCGTCCGGCAGGGGATCCGGAGCCTGCGCCAGCATCCGCGCGATCACGGGCGCGAGCGAGCGCGCCAGCGCGTCGTGGCCGGCCGGCGTGAAATGGATGTCCTTTTCCCAGCGCAGGCGGCGGCGTTCGGCCGGGGCGATGCGCAGCAGGTCGGGCAAGGGATCGTGAAGGGCGCAGGCAAGATCCTGCGCCAGCTCGGCGAAGCGGGCCTGGTAGCCGGCCGCGCTGCAGGTCTGGTCGAGGTGCTGCGGCAGCGGCAGCGGAACCAGCAGGACCGGCTTGTCGAGGGCGTCGACCCACTGCGCGAGGATGGCCCGCATCAACAGCCAGGCCGGGCTGGACGGAGAATCGTAGTGCGGCAAGGGCTGGTACTGCGTCAGTTTCTGCACCACGTCGCGCACGCCGAGGGCACTGGCCATCTTGCGCAGCGCCACGAAGCGGCCGCCCTGGTCGACCGCCGCGCTCTGCTCGGGGCTCAGCTCGGCCTCCTCGTAGGGTTCACGCCGCGGCGGCACCTGGCACAGGCGCAATGCGCCGTTTTCGAGCTGAAAATACGGCTTGGCGTAAATGCGCTCGCGGCCGTGTTCGTCGCGATGGGGCCGGAACCGGGCATTCACGCGCCGAATGTTTTCGACGAATACCGCGATCACGACCAGATCGTGTTCGATGCCTTGGGCAAATTCCTGCCAGATCAGATAGTGCTGGTCGGTTCCGGTCGACGACAGCCCGAAATTATAGATTTCAACCGGGGACCCGCCGGCGGCGGACAAGCGCGCTTCCAGCAATTCGGTATATCGCTGACGGTTGGGGACGGCATCGCCGGCTGTGAAGGAATCGCCGAATACCAGCACACGCCGGTGGCCTGGTGTACGCGCCTGCACAAACTGCCTGTCAGATCGGAAGCCCTGAGCATTGACCTGCATCAGGTAGCCGCCACCTTCATGCGGGATGCGGACCCGCAAGTCGGGTATATAGCGGTAGCCGACGACCGGATGGTATTCGTAGAGTTGTCTCATCATTTTCCCTTGTTTGGCACAACGGAAATGATGATGATTTATCGGGTGATAATGGTATTAAGGCGACTCAAATATCCCGAACAGTCTCCGTCCGGGAATGAAGCGGATTAAAAAATTTGAACAAATCTTTTTATTGAAATTTTTAATTCTGGAAATAATAAGGATTAGAAATTAATTCTATTGCCGCGCATGCCCAGCGCCAGGATGCTGTCGAATGCCGCGCAGGCCCCCGCGCTGGCCTCGGCGATCTCCTGGGGGCTGCGCACATGTTCGCGCAGCGCCAGCATGAAGCCGCGCCAGCGCGGACCGGGACCGGCCTCGCTTCCCTTCAGGTAACGCAGCGGATGCGGGGACAGCCGTTCGCGCAGGCGCTGGTAGAGGACGGCGCCGCCCAGCTGCGAGCCTTCGATCACATAGCACACGCCCCAGCGCCAGGCCGGGCTGGCGTCGCGCGGCCAGCCGGCATCGGCGGCGGACTGCGGCGGCGGCGCGGCCGGCATGCCTGGCTCGTCCATGTCGCGGTCGATCAGCGCCAGCCGCGCCGCCTGGTCGAAGCGCGGACCGTCATCGAAGCCGGCCAGCCAGTCCTGCAGCGGCGCCAGCCAGGCACGCAGCATCGCCAGGTGGGCGGCGTAGTCGGCGAGCGAGGCGTCCGCAGCCCCGATCGGCAGTCCGCTGTCGAGCTCTTCGTGGCGGCTGGCCGTGGCCGAACGCAGCGCGGCCAGAGGATCGGCCCCGGGCCCGGCCTCGATATTGCGGTTCATGGGAGATTCAATCGGTGATGGGTTCGGGATACTCGACGCTGAGGATTTCCAGGTCGTCCGTGCCTTGCGGCGTCTGCAGGGTGACGACGTCGCCCTCGCGCGCCTTGGTCAGCGCGCGCGCCACCGGCGAGACCCAGCTGATCCTGCCTTTCAGCGGATCGAGCTCGTCGATGCCGACGATGGTGACGGTGTGCTCCTCGCCCGCCTTGTTCATGTAGGTGACGGTGGCGCCGAAGAAGACCTGGTCGTTGCCGTAGTGGACCGAGGGATCGACCACGAAGGCCGAGTCCAGGCGCTTGGTGAGGAAGCGGATGCGGCGGTCGATTTCGCGCAGGCGCCGCTTGCCGTAGATGTAGTCGCCGTTTTCCGAGCGGTCGCCGTTCGAGGCCGCCCAGTGCACCACGCGCACGACTTCCGGACGGTCGACGTCGATCAGCTGCAGCAGCTCATCCTTGATGGCCTTGTGCCCGGCCGGGGTGATGTAGTTCTTGGAGCCGGCCGGAATCGCCTGGGCCAGCGCAAGGGCTTCATCATCGTCGTCGTTATCGGACTCTTTTACGAATGCCTTGTTCATAAGTCTTATTGTAGCTCCAAGCGCACGAACGTGATGCATACGCGGCACGGCGGCGACGGCAGGCGCCGGCATTTCCCGTATCATTCGGACATGACACGAGCCACGACGAATGCGCGCACCCGGCTGTTCGCGCCGCTGGTGCACCTCGCCGCCGTGTTCCTGCTGCTCGAGGAGTGGTGCTGGGACGTGGGCGCGCGCTTGGGTGCGTACCTGGGTGCGCGCCTGGCGCGCTGGCCGCTGCTGGCGGCGGTGGAAGCCCGCGTGCGCCTGCTGCCGCCGTGGGGCGCGCTGTGCCTGTTCGTGCTGCCCGGCCTGCTGCTGTTGCCGGTCAAGCTGCTGGCGGTGGTCGCGATCGCGCATGGCCATGCGGTGTCCGGCATCGCCACCATCGTGGTCGCCAAGCTGGGCGGCGCGGCGGTGGTCGCCCGGCTGTACGCGCTGACCCTGCCGACCCTGCTGGCGGTGGGCTGGTTCGCCCGCTGCCACGGCTGGTTCATGCGGCTGAAGAACCACTGGATCGGACGGCTGCGCGCCAGCCGGGCCTTCCTGCAGGCCGGACAGCTGCTGCGGGCCATGCGGCGCGCGCTGCGCCAGTGGCGTTTCAGGATCGCGCGGCTCGTGCGCGGCAGGCGGGCCGGGGTAGCGTTCGGCAGCCGCCGCGCCAGCCGCATGTCGCGGGTGCTGCGCCGCTTCGTCGTCCAATGGCGCGCGCGGCGCCGCTGACGGACCAACAACATGAAGAATGCGATGACTCCACCTATCGTTCCCGCCCTGGCCCCGGAGATGCAGGCCGCCGCCACCGAGATCTACCTGATCGACGCCGACACCCTGCTGCTGGTCGACGCCAACCAGGCGGCGCGCCAGAACCTCGGCTTCGACCTGGCCAGGCTCGTCACCATGACCCCGCTCGACCTCGCTCCCGACCTGGATCCGGCCGCGCTGGACGGGCTGCTGGAGTCGCTGGGCCAGGAAGTCGGCGCCCAGGTCACCCTGCGCACCCATTTCCTGCGCGCCGACGGCAGCCGCTATCCGATCAAGCTGTGTTTTCTGCGCGTCGTGCGCGACGGCCGGTCCCTGTTCCTGGCGATCGGCGACGACCAGTCGCTCGCGCACGCCGCCAGCGCCGCGCTGCAGCAGTACCAGGCGCGCTTCAACGCGGTGGTCGACCATACGCCGGGCCTGGTCTACCAGTTCGTGCTGCACGCGGACGGCAGCACGGCCTTCACTTACCTCAGCGAAGGCTGCGCCGCCCTGCTCGGCCTGCAGGTGAGCGAGCTGCAGCAGGATCCCGGCCGCTTCCTGCAACTGATCCTGCCGGAAGACCGCAAGGGCTACCAGGACGCGATGCAGGCGTCGAAGGCCAACGCCAGCGCCTGGAACTGGGAAGGCCGGATCCGCATCGAGGACACCTGGAACGACGTCAAGTGGATCAACCTGCGCGCCACGCCCTCGCCGCTGATTGGCGCCGGGATGCAGTGGGACGGCATCATGACCAACATCACGGCCAGCAAGCTGGAGCAGGAAGAGGTGCGGCGTTCGCGCGCCCGCCTGGCCGAGCTGACCGCGCACATCGAACACGTCAAGGAGCAGGAGCGCACCCGCATCGCACGCGAGATCCACGACGACCTCGGCGGCAACCTCACGGCGATCAAGATGGCGCTGGCGATGCTGGAGGCGCGCCTGCCGGACGAAGCCCCGCTGCGCGAAAAGGCCGAGTACCTGGACAGCCTGGTCGACCGCACCATCGAGGCGGTGCACCGGATCTCGCTCGACCTGCGGCCGTCCACGCTGGACCTGGGCATCGTCGCCGCGCTGGAATGGCAGGCGCGCGAATTCGAGAAGCAGGTGGGGATCGCCTGCATCTTCCGTGCCGACAGCGGCGCCGACGGCACCGGCATCGAGGGCGACATCGACCCGGACCATGCCAGCGCCCTGTTCCGCATCTTCCAGGAAGCGCTGACGAATATCGCCAAGCACGCCGGCGCGACCCGGGTCACGGTCACCCTGCGCCGCCAGCGCCAGCACCTGACGCTCACCATCTGCGATAATGGCCGCGGCATCACCCCGGCCGACCGCCTCAAGCCGCAATCCTTCGGGCTGCGCGGCATGAGCGAGCGCGCCCGCGCGCTGGGCGGCACCTTGACCTTGTCGGCGGCGCCCGGCGGTGGCACGATGGTGGTCGTCAAGATCAGGCTGACCGCATCGGCCGCGAAAGCCGCAGCGTCCCAGCAACCCGAAGCCACCCGAGCATGACAGAAAAAGCCAGCATCCGCGTTTTTATCGCCGACGACCACGCCATCGTGCGTGCAGGACTGAAACAGATCCTCGCCGAGGAGCGCGACATTTCCGTGGTCGGCGAGGCCGAGACGGGCCTGGACGCCATCAAGCTGTTCCGCAAGTCGCGCTGCAACGTGCTCCTGCTCGACATCTCGCTGCCCGACCGCAACGGCATCGAGGTGCTCAAGCAGATCAAGGACGACAAGCCGGAGCTGGCCGTGCTGATGCTGTCGATGCACAGGGAAGACCAGTACGCGATCCGCTCGCTGAAGGCCGGCGCCTCCGGCTACCTGACGAAGCAGAGCGCGCCGCGCGAGCTGGTCAATGCGATCCGCCAGGTGGCCGGCGGCCAGCGCTACGTCAGCGCCCAGCTGGCCCAGGTGCTGGCGGCCCAGCTCGGCGAAGACCACGACCGGCCGGTCCACGACACCCTGTCCGACCGCGAATACCAGACCCTGACCATGATCGCGTCCGGCAAGACGGTCAGCGAAATCGCCAGGGAACTTTCGCTGTCGGTCAAGACCGTCAGCGAGTACCGTTCGCGCCTGCTGTCGAAAATGAAACTCAAGACCAGCGCGGAATTGACCCATTACGCAATCCGCAACCAGCTCCTCGATTGATTGCCGGACCGTCAATACATTCCGCATAACTGAGCGGTATTCCGGCGTTTTTTCGAGCGATCGAAATCAAAAAACACCGCTACGATGTCGGAATAAATATTCCAAGTAGCAACGTCCATGTCCAGCCCCACCCCCAATCCGGCCGAGATCGCCAGGGAAGCGTTCCGCCGTCTCGCGACCCGGCGCATCGCTCCCACGCCCGACGCCTACCGCGACATCTATAACGAGATCGCCGGCGTGATCGCGCCGCTGGCCCCGGCCACGGCGGAGGCCGGTCCGGGCGCGGAGAACGTGCTGTCCGGCTTTGCCCACCGTCTTGCCGACACGCCGGGCGAACTGGCCGAAATCGGCGCGCGCCTGAACCGCGCGGTCAAGCAGCGCGACTGGGACGGCTATGCGCGCATGCTGTCGCAGCTGGCCGAGAAGCACCTGCGCCGCCACACCCACCCGGTGATGGCGCTGGGCCTCGAGGACGCCGATGCCAGGCAGTTGCGCGACCTGCTCAGCCGCACCCTCACCTTCGCGGTCGCGGCCCTGCTGCCGGCCAGTTCCCCATTGGCGGACGCGGCCGAATCGCTGGGCACCGCGGTCAGGACCGCGCACGGCGAAGCGGCCCTGCACGAAATCGGCGCGCGCCTGAAGGAGCTGTGCTACCAGATCGAACTGAAGAGCGGCGACACGGCCGAACAGCAGGAGCTGCTGCTGCGCCTGTTCAAGCTGCTGCTGGAAAACGTCAGCGAGCTGCTGGACGACGACAGCTGGATGCGCGGCCAGATCGCCGCGGTGCAGGAGCTGATCGCCGGACCGCTCGACCACCGCGCGCTGGAAGACGCGACGCGCAGCCTGAAGGACGTCATCTACAAGCAGGGCCAGCTGCGGCACGGCATCGCCGACGTCAAGCTGACCATGAAGAACATGATGATGACCTTCATCGACCGGCTCGGCTCGGTGGCCGCTTCGACCGGCGACTACCAGGAAAAGATCGGCGGCTTCTCGGAGCGCATCCGCGGCGCCGCCAATATCGAGGAACTGAACCAGGTGCTGGAAGAAGTGCTGCGCGAGACCCGCGCGGTGCAGGCCGAGGCGCTCGCCTCGCGCGACCGCATGCTGGCCGCGCACCGCGAGATGCAGGAAGCGGAAGCCCGCATCCGCGAGCTGGAAGCCAAGCTGCAGCATATGAGCGAACTGGTGCGCGAAGACCAGCTGACCGGCAGCCTGAACCGGCGCGGCCTGGACGACGTGTTCGAGCGCGAAAGCGCGCGCGCCGACCGCCGCGGCACGCCGCTGTGCGTGGCCCTGCTCGACCTCGACAATTTCAAGAAGCTCAACGACACCTACGGCCACCTGGCCGGCGACCGGGCCCTGCGCCACCTGGTGAAGGTGGTCAAGGACACGCTGCGCTCGATGGACGTGATCGCCCGCTTCGGCGGCGAGGAATTCCTGATCCTGCTGCCGGAAACGGACGTGGAAGCCGCCGCCGCGGCGATGGTGCGGGTGCAGCGCGAGCTAACCAAACACTTTTTCCTGCACGAAAACGAGAAGATGCTGATCACCTTCTCCTGCGGCGTGGCGCTGCGCCGCCAGAACGAGGACCAGGCATCGCTGATGGCGCGCGCGGACGAGGCCATGTACCAGGCCAAGAGCAGCGGCAAGAACCGGGTCGTCATCGCCAACTGAAGTTCAGTTATCAACATGATACGAAAACGCCGGCAAGCCGGCGTTTTTTGTATCGAAACGGTTGCCGTACGAAAATTTTTTTGAATTCCACCATAAAGTTTTCCCATAGCAGTACGTTACCTGCATCAACAGCGGTGTGAATGTCACGGAACAGCGTGGCACACCAAAGTGATCGAGTGGCACGTCGCCACGCAAATGCAAGACCAAGTCTGGAGAGACACCATGGCATCCGTAATCAATACCAACGTTGCATCCCTGAACGCACAGCGTAACCTGTCGACTTCGCAAAGCTCCCTGAACACCTCGATCCAGCGCCTGTCCTCGGGCCTGCGCATCAACAGCGCCAAGGACGACGCTGCCGGCCTCGCAATCTCGGACCGCATGAGCTCGCAGATCCGCGGCATGAATCAGGCGACCCGCAACGCCAACGACGGCGTGTCGATGGCGCAAACCGCAGAAGGCGCCCTGTCGAGCTCGGGCGACATCCTGCAGCGCATCCGCGAACTGGCAGTGCAGTCGTCGAACTCGTCGAACAGCTCGAGCGACCGCAAGGCCCTGCAGACCGAAGTCACCCAGCTGACCTCGGAACTGAACCGCATCGCCGGCACCACCGAATTCAACGGCACCAAGCTGCTGGACGGCTCGATGGGCACCGCCAACTTCCAGGTCGGCGCCAACGCAGGCCAGCTGATCTCGATGAACGGCGCAAACTTCCAGACCAACACCTACGGTGACAACCGCGTGAAGGTGGCTTCGGTGGTGGTGTCCGACACCGCGGCGGTAGGCGACGGCGCAGACATCACGATCAACGGCTACCTTGGCTCGACCACGGTCCCGACCGCAGCAAGCGGCGCCAACGCAAAGAACACTGCGGCCGCCATCAATGCAAAAACCGCCGACACGGGCGTGACCGCGACTGCCAAGACCGACGCGCTGCTGAAGGGAACTGCTGACAAGTCGTACGAGCTGACGATCGAATCGAACAACGACAGCACCAAGCCCGTCACCGTTTCGTTCTCGGTAGGCTCGGACGACAGCGCCAACAGCTACGCTGCCGCGATCAGCGCGTTCAACGCACAATCGGCCAAGACCGGTGTCGTCGCCTCTTACGATGCCGACAACAAGGGCATTCGCCTGACCAATTCGGAAGGCAACGACATCAAGATCGGCAACGCTGGCGCGGACGACGTTACGCTCGATAACTACGACGAGGACGGCAAGGCACAAGGCACCGATTTCGCGATCGGAACGACCAGCGGCAACGCCACCGGTACCGCAGTCGGCAACATCACTCTGGACTCGGAAAAGAGCTTCTCGGTCACCGATGCCTCGAATCTCGGCCTGAGCGGCGCATCGAAGCTGAATGCGGTTGCAGACCTGGACGTAACGACTTTCGACGGCGCGCAGCTGGCCATCAAGATTGCCGATGCCGCCCTGTCGACGGTCAACAGCCAGCGTGCCGAATACGGCGCATTGCAGTCGCGCTTCAGCTCGGCCATCTCGAACCTGCAGTCGACCACCGAGAACCTGTCGGCATCGCGCAGCCGCATCGTCGACACCGACTTCGCTTCGGAAACCGCAAGCATGACCCGCGGCCAGATCCTGCAGCAGGCCGGCACCTCGATGCTGGCCCAGGCGAACTCGCTGCCGAACGGCGTCCTGTCGCTGCTGCGTGGCTAATCGCTGAATCCGGCCACAATTTAGTGCAGTAATCGGTTCCTCGGCTGGAGAAATTCAGCCGAGGAATTTTTGCTAGGGAACTCAACTCACCATGAATATTTCGCCGGTTGGTTCACCCATCACTCCGAAACTCGACGAGCGTCCGGTCCAGGCGACCGAGCAGGGCGGACCTGCTTCCGTCGTGGCCGGTACCACGTCGACGACCGGGGCGCAGCCCTCGCGAGACGCCCTGAGCGCCGCCGTCAAGAAAATCAACGAGTCCATGCCGCCTTCCGCGCAAAGCCTGGAATTCTCCATCGACGAAGATAGCAAGGACATCGTGGTCAAGGTCATCGACCAGTCTACCCGGGAAGTCGTACGCCAGATTCCCTCGGAAGAAGCGCTCGAGATTGCCAAATCGCTCGACAAGATGCGCGGCCTGCTGATCCGTCAGACCGCCTGAACCGTACTTGGTTTGCCCCTCTGACACCGCTGCCGCCCGGAAGGCGCCAGCGGTGTTGTTCTTTCCGGCCCTACCCATCCATTCGGATTTGAATTGAACGGGATTTCCTGCTCTCAAGTACGAATTGCTTCTGTCGTTAATGACTTACATTATCGCTTTCACAGGAGAAAGAAGTGGGACTCAGTTCATCTGGTATTGGCTCCGGCCTGGACGTCGAAGGCCTCGTCAGCAAGCTGATGGCGGCCGAGTCCGCTCCGCTGAATAACTACGACAAGAAAACGGCCGATTACCAGAACAAGCTGGCGGCCTATGGCAAGGTGAGCGCCGCGGTCGGCACCTTCCAGGCCGCGCTGACTTCGCTGAATTCCACATCCACCTTCAGCGCGCTCTCCACTTCTTCCAGCAACAAGGATATCCTGTCGGCCAGCGCCAGCGCCGGCGCGGTAGCCGGCAGCTACAAGGTCAACGTCACCCAGCTCGCACAGGCCCAGAGCCTGGTCAGCAGCGGTAGCGCCAGCACCAGCGCTCTGCTCGGCAAGGGCGCTAAGACCACGCTCACTTTCCAGTTCGGCAGCGTCACGGGCGGCACCTTCGGCAGCGCGGGCAGCGCCCTCGGCCTGGGCGTCACCGGTTCCGGCATCCCCGGCGGTTCGCTGACCATCAACGGCGCCGCGATCGCCACCAGCGGCACCACCCGCAGCGCGCGCGAACTGGCGGCCGCCATCAACGACAAGAGCGACAGCACCGGCGTCACCGCCACGGCCGGCACCACCGCCAGTCCGGCGGGCCTGTTCAGCAGCTTCGGCGACGTCAGCGTCGTCAGCGGCAGCTACAGCCTGTCGGTCAACGGCGTCAAGATCGTCTCGGCCGATGCAGGCGGCAGCGTCACCGCGGCCTCGATCGACGATGCCCTGAAGAGCACGGCCACGCTGAATGCGCTAGCGGCGGCCGACATCACGGTGAAAGGGACGGCGGCCGGCCACGACCTGCAGTTCCTGGCTGCGGACGGCTCGAACATCAACGTGAGCGAAGCGGCCGGCGACGAAGTCTACGGCGGCATCGGACTGGACTATCAATCTGCCAACACCGGCTCCAGCACGACCACGACGACTGGCGTCACGCTGAGCTCGGCGGACGGCAGCCAGATCGTCATCGGCGGCAACAATCCGGCCGCCGCCGGCTTTGCCGCGGGCAGCACCGGCAGCTACCTCGGCGCCGGTTTCAGCCAGGACGGCACGCAGAACATGGGCATCGTCACCTTGGACGCCAAGGACCAGTCGCTGCAGGGCATCCGCGACGCCATCAACAAGGCCAACATCGGCGTGACCGCGACCATCGTGTCGGACGGCAGCGATACCCCCTATCACCTGGTGCTCACCAACAACAAGACCGGCTCCAGTTCGACCATGAAGATTAGCGTCAGCGGCGACGGCGTCAACGGTCCCGAGCCCGCCGTTGCCAGCCTGATGGGCTACGACCCAGCCGGCGTCCAGGGCCTGACCCAGACCACCGGCGCCCAGGACACCAAGCTGACCGTGAACGGGATCACGGTCACCAGCAAGAGCACCTCGGTCAGCGATGCGATCCAGGGCGTGAGCATGGACGTGAGCGCGCTCGGCAGCAGTACGCTGACGGTATCGAAGAACACCGGCGCCGTCTCGGACGCGATCAATGCCTTCGTCAAGGCCTACAACGACCTCAACAAGACCATCTCCGGCCTGACCGGCTATAACGCCGACACCAAGACCGGCGGTCCGCTGCAGGGCGACGCATCGGCACGCTCGATCCAGTCGCAGCTTCGGCGCCAGCTCGGCACCACGGTGGAGGGCTTGGGCGGCAAGCTCACCAACCTGAGCCAGGTCGGCATCTCGTTCCAGAAGGACGGCAGCCTGGCCGTCGATTCGACCAAGCTGAACGCCGCGATCGCCAACAATTTTTCGGACATCGGCGGCCTGTTCGCGGCGATGGGCTCGGCCAGCGACAGCGGCATCAGCTTCGACAAGTCGAGCGCGGCCACCAAGGCCGGCGAGTATCCCGTCTACATCTCGAAGATGGCGACCAAAGGTTCGGTGACGAGCGCCGCCGGCCTGGCGGTCCCGGTCAAGATCGATCCGAACACCACCTGGACGGTGACCCTGAACCAGAGCGACCCCGTCACCAGCAGCAAGGTCCAGAACATCACGATCCCTGCCGGCACCTACGACAGCACCCAGTTCGCGGCCGTGCTGCGCGCAGCGATCAACGGCAACACCGCCTTTTCCGGCGCGGGCGACTCGGTCGAGACCTCGGTCGACACGGCCGGCAAGCTGACGATCTCGTCGAGCCTGTTCGGTGAAAAGTCAAACGTCTCGATCGCCAGCGTGTCCGGCGTCCAGTTCGAATCGATCTTCGGCACCCCGGTCCTAGCCAAGGGCAACAACGTCGAAGGCACGATCGGCGGCGTGGCCGCCACCGGCAACGGCCAGACCCTGACCGCGGCGGCCGGATCGCCCGCTGAAGGCATCCAGCTGACCGTCAAAAGCGGCAGCGAGGGCGATCGCGGCAGCGTGACCTTCTCGCAGGGCTATGCCTACCAGCTGACCAACCTGTCGGCGAGCTTTACTGGCAAGGGCAGCATCCTTCAGGGCAAGACCGACGGCCTGAACGTCACCATCAAGCAGGTTGCCAGCCAGCGTGACAAATTCAGCGACCGCCTGACCGCCATCGAGAAGCGCTACCGCGCCCAATTCACCGCCCTGGACACGATGCTGCAGTCGATGCAGAGCACCCAGAGCTACCTGACCCAGCAGCTCGCGGCCCTCAAGGCCAACAGCTAACCCTAGATTTATCGGAGAACCAAGATGTTTGGAACCATGAAACGCGGCGTCAACGCCTATGCCAACGTGGGCTTGGAAACCGGCATCGCCTCGGCCTCGCCGCACAAGCTGATCGTCATGCTGTACGACGGCGCCCTGGTCGCGCTGCTGAGCGCCAAGACCAACATCGCCGCGAACAACATCGCGGCGAAGGGCCTGGCGATCTCGAAGGCCATCACGATCATCGACAACGGCCTGCGCGCCTCGCTCGACAAGGACGCCGGCGGCGAGATCGCGGCCAACCTGGACGCGCTGTACGACTACATGAGCCGCCGCCTGCTGCACGCCAACCTGAAGAACGACGTGCCGGCGATCGAAGAGGTGCACCGCCTGCTGTCGGACTTGCGCGAAGCCTGGGTCGCGATCGGCGACAAGGTCGAGCAGGCCGCTTCGGCGCCGGCCGCCGCCCCGGCCGCGCCGAAGACCGCTGCCTTCGCGGGTGCCTGAGCCATGATGACCGGACAAGACATCGTATCGGTCTATGAAGCGATGGTCGGCATCACCGACCAGATGCTGGCCGCCGCCACCGACAACGACTGGGACCGCGTGGTCCAGCTGGAGCAGCAGTGCGCCGCCTGCGTGCGCCAGCTGAAGGCCAGCGGCGACGGCGCCCCGCTCGCCGGCCAGGAGCGCGTGCGCAAGGCGAATGCGATCCGCAAGATGCTGGCCAGCGACCGCAAGATCCGCGACCTGACCCAGCCGTGGATGGCCAAGCTGTCGGCCCTGATGAACAATAACGCGACCGAACGCCGCCTCGCGCGCGCCTACGGTATCTAAGCCCTTCCATGCTGACGCGCGACCAGCTGTCGCTGACCCCGGTTGTACGCGTCGGCGCCGTGCTGCCGGTCGCCGATCCGCGCCAGCAAGCCTTCCAGCGCGCCATGGCCACGCGGCTCGGCCAGTCGATGCAGGCCGAAGTCCTGAGCAAACTGTCCGACGGCAGCTTCGTTGTGCGGGTGGCCGACATGGCGGCCCGCATGCCGCTGCCGAACGGCGTGCAGGCCGGCAGCCAGGTGCCGCTGACCCTGGTCGCACTGCATCCGCGTCCCACCTTCCAGGTCGCCACCGCCCAGGGCGGCCAGGCCTTCGCCGAAGCCGGGCCGGCGCTGCCGGAAGGCGCCGGTCTGCAGGGTGCGCCGCTCGCTTACCTGGAAGGCAAGGGGGCGGCGGCGCTGGCGCGCGCCAGCGCCCTGCTGGCCGGGACACAGCTCCCCTCTCCGGCCCTGGGCGCGGATGGCGGCGCCGGCGCCTCGCTCAGCAAAGCCGGCAAGGCGCTGGGCGAGGTGATCGCCGCCGCCCAGAACGGCGGCGCGCAGCAGACCGCCGCGCTCGGCCGCACCCCGCTGCTGGGCGCGCCCAGCCTGGACACGTCGCAGATCGCCGCGGCGCTCCGGCAGGGCATGGAAAAAAGCGGCTTGTTCTACGAGTCCCACGTCGCCGAATGGGCGCAAGGCGCGCGCACGCAGGCCGAGCTGGCGACCGAACCGCAGGCGCGCGGCATGGCGCCGCCGTCGGATCCGGCCACCGCCCAGCTCATCAACCTGCAGCTGAATGCCCACGAACAGGCGCGCGTCGCCTGGCAGGGCCAGCTGTGGCCGGGCCAGGAACTGAGCTGGGAGATCGAAAGAGAGCCCGAACGCGATGCGGACGGCCGTCCTGACCAGGGCGAAGGAGATGCCGCCAGCTGGCAGAGCAGCCTGACGCTGCGTTTCGGCCGCCTCGGCGAGGTGGCGGCGAAGGTGGTGCTGTCCGGCGGCCAGCTGCACATCCGCCTGGACGCCCCGACATCGGCGCGCGCGCTGCTGGAGGCCGGCAGCGGCCGCCTGGCCGATGCGCTGGACGCCGCCGGCACGCCCCTCGGCACCCTGGCCATCCACGCGGCCGCCCAGAGCGATGAGCCGGGACACTGACACCCGCCGCCAGCACGCGGTGGCGCTGGCGTATGGCGCCGGTGACCCGGCGCCGAAGGTCGTGGCCAAGGGCCATGGCCTGGTGGCCGAACAGATCATCGAACGCGCGCGCGGCGCCGGCGTGTTCGTGCACGAATCGAAGGAGCTGGTGGCGCTGCTGATGCAAGTCGATCTCGACCGGCAGATTCCACCCGCCCTGTATCGCGCCATTGCCGAACTGTTAGCATGGCTATATTATATTGAGTCAGCGCAAACCACCGGTCAGGCCCTACCCCCGCCTCCGGACACGACGCGACTCCTGCAACCAGAAGAATCACCGGTTGGAACAGATGCAAGCAATCACTGATGCCGAACTAGAAGCCTGGCACGACTACGAAGTCGAGTCGCGCAGGGAAATCGTCGCGCTGCTGCGCCAGATCTCCGAAAAGAACCAGCTGGTCCGTGTCCTGATCAGGGGCGAGGCCGACGTCTGCGTCACCTCGATCCTCGACGTCGATCCGGACAGCAATACCATGATCCTGGACCGCCCGGTCAGCCGCGACCAGATCCAGCGCATGGCTGCCGCCGGCACGGTCCGCTGCGAGACCTCGCTCGACAAGATCCGCATCCTGTTCGGCGCGGACGGCCTGGGCGAGATCAGCTACGACGGCAGCACCGCCGTACGCGCCAACATCCCGGCCAGCCTGATCCGCCTGCAGCGGCGCGAGTTCTACCGGATGGCGACCCCGGTCAGCAATCCGGTGCGCGTGACCATTCCCCTGCCGGCCGAACTGGGCGGCAAGCTGGAAACCTTCCCGCTGGCCGACATCAGCTGCGGCGGCATCGCCATCCTCGACAACAAGCAGGTGCTCGGCACGACCATCGGCCAGACCTACGTCGGCTGCCGCCTGGAGCTGCCGGAAATCGGCCCGGTGATGACCTCGCTGCAGATCCGCAACTCGCTGGACATGACGCTGCTGAACAACAAGACCAACCGCCGCCTCGGCTGCCAGTTCATCGACATCTCGCGCGGCAACCTGGCCGCCGTGCAGCGCTACATCACCAAGCTCGAGCGCGAACGCAACGCCCGCCTGGCCGGCCTCGTCTAAAACTTGTTGTAAATCAAACCGGGGTCAGACTCCCGATTTTGGCAATTGCCCGAAGGCCGTTTCCAAAAATCGGAGTCTGACCCCGGTTTGATTTGGCTTGAAGATTAAGCTTATTACACTTGCATGTTCATGATGTCGTGGTAGGCCGACACCAGCTTGTTGCGCACCTGCACGGTGGCCTGGAAGGTGATGCTGGCTTTCTGCATTGCGATCATGGTGTCGGACAGGCTGACCGAATCGTCGCCGGCGGCGAAGCGCTTGCCCATCTCGTCGGCCTGGTTCTGGGCGTTGCTGACGTTTTCCAGCTGGGCTTTCAGGGCATCCGAAAAGCTGACCTTCGACGACGATTCCACGCCTTCCGCGCCGCCGGGCTTGCCCAGGCCGCCGATCCCGCCGATGCCGCCGGCGTTCAGCGCCGACGCGGCCGATGGCATGGCCGGCTTGCTGGCCGCTGCCTTCAGTTGCGCCATCATCGCTTCGATGCGGCTGCTGTCGATTCCGCCGATATTCATGTCCGCCTCTTGAGAACAGGTTCATTCAGGCTGTCAGAATATCAGCGCCCCGGCAATGGTTGCCTTCGAGCAGCACCGTAAACATCCCCCTTTTCGAGGGTTTGAATGTTGCCCTACGGCTTCATAATGGCGTTCAACTACCCTGATCCCAATCCCCCGACCACCCACCATGGCAACAACTGCGGAACCACTTCTCGACGATGACCTCGGCGCCCAGGCCGAATCCAGGCCGAAGTATTGGGAAACTCCAATGGGCAAGCGCGTCGTCATCGGCGGCGCGATCGCGGCCGCGATGGCCGTCATCGCCGCGATCTGGCTGTGGAGCTCGGCGCCCGAGTACAAGGTCCTGTTCTCGAATTTCAGCGACCGCGACGGCGGCGCGATCACCGCTTCGCTCGACCAGATGGGGGTCAAGTACAAGTTTTCCGACGGCGGCACCGCGATCCTGGTCCCGGCCGAGCAGGTCCACAACGTGCGCCTGAAGCTGGCCGCCCAGGGCCTGCCGCGCGCCGGCAACGTCGGCTTCGAGCTGCTCGAGAACCAGAAGCTGGGCACCTCGCAGTTCGTCGAACAGGTCAACTACCAGCGCTCGCTGGAAGGCGAGCTGGCCAACTCGATCCAGTCGGTGTCCGCGGTCGCCTCGGCGCGCGTGCACCTGGCGCTGCCGAAAGCGTCCGTGTTCGTGCGCGAGCAGCAGAAGCCGACCGCCTCGGTCCTGCTCAACCTGCAGCCTGGCCGCGCCCTCGACCAGGCCCAGGTCAGCGCCATCGTGCACCTGGTCGCGTCCTCGGTGCCTGAACTGACCCCGTCCAACGTGACCGTGGTCGACCAGAACGGCACCCTGCTCTCCGATACCAGCGCGAAGAACGGCAAGCAGCTCGATCCGAACCAGCTGAAGTACGTCGAAGCCCTGCAGCAGAACATCGTCAAGCAGGTCGAGTCGATCATTGCTCCGATCGTCGGCCAGAACAACGTGCGCGCCGAAGCGACCGCCGAAGTGGACTTCGCCCAGGTCGATACCGCCGCCGAGATGTACAAGCCGAATTCGCCGCCGGAGCCGCAGGCGATCCGCAGCCAGCAGACCTCGGAGTCGACCGGTCCGGGCACCCAGAACCCGTCCGGCATCCCGGGCGCGCTGTCGAACCAGCCGCCGGGCGTGGCCACCGCGCCGATCGAAGGCGCCCCCGCGGCCGGCCAGCAGGCAGGTGCAGCTGCAAGCGCCGGCCCGACCAGCAAGAACGCGACCACCAACTACGAAGTCGACAAGACCCTGCGCTTCGAGCAGAAGCCGATGGGCGGCATCAAGCGCCTGACCGTGGGCGTGGTGGTCAACTACCGCCGCAGCGTCGATCCGAAGACCGGCAAGGTCGCGATCAAGCCGCTGAGCGCCGCCGAAGTCGCGCAGATCAATGAACTGGTCAAGCAGGCGATGGGCTACAACCAGGCCAGGGGCGACACCCTGAACGTGGCCAACGCCCCGTTCGACGGCATCGACAAGCCGCTTGACACCGTCCCGGACTGGTGGAAGGACCCGAACAACCTGCCGCTGGCGAAGGACGTCGCGAAATGGGTGTTCATCGCGATGGTGCTGCTGTTCCTCTGGTACCGCATCCTGCGCCCGCTGCTCAAGCCGGTGATGAAGAAATTCGACCAGGCGGTCGAGATGCCGCCGGAGCCGGAACCGGTCGAGCCGGAGCCGGAACCGGAACCGGACCACGAGGAGCTGGCCCGGATCGCCCGCGAAGCGGAAGAACAGAAGCAGGTCATCGTCTACAAGAGCAACCTGGAGATGGCCAAGACCCTCGCGCAGAACGACCCGCGCATTGTGGCAAACGTAATCAAGGAATGGCTGGGCGCGGAATAACATGAGCGACAAGGACAAAGACAACATCAACAAGGCGGCCATCCTGATGCTGGCCCTGGGCGAATCGGAAGCGGCGGAAGTGATGCGCTTCCTCGGCCCGCGCGAAGTGCTCAAGCTGGGCGCGGCGATGGCGCAGATGAAGGCGGTGCAGCACGACGAGGTGACGGCGGTCCTGACCGACTTCCGCGAGCGCGTCGACCTGCAGTCGACCGTGGGCCTGGATTCGGACGAGTACATCCGCCAGGTGCTGACCAAGGCGCTGGGCGACGACAAGGCCGCCGTGCTGCTGAACCGCATCCTGGGCGGCAAGGACGCCTCCGGCATCGAGAGCCTGAAGTGGATGGACTCGCAGTCGGTCGCGGAACTGATCCGCAACGAGCACCCGCAGATCATCGCCACCATCCTGGTCCACCTCGAGCGCGACCAGGCCTGCGAGATCCTGGCCCACTTCACGGACCGCCTGCGCAACGACGTGGTGCTGCGCATCGCCACCCTGGACGGCGTGCAGCCCGCCGCACTGCGCGAGCTGAACGACGTGCTGACCAAGCTCCTGTCGGGCAACGAGAATATCAAGAAGTCCTCGCTGGGCGGCGTGCGCGCCGCGGCCGAGATCCTGAACTTCATGAGCGGCGACCAGGAAAGCTCGGTCATGGAGAACATCAAGAACTACGACAACGACATGGCGCAGAAGATCATGGACGAGATGTTCGTGTTCGATAACATCATCGACATCGACGACCGCGGCATCCAGCTGCTGCTGCGCGAAGTGCAGTCCGAGATGCTGATCATCGCGCTGAAAGGCGCCTCGCAGGACCTGCGCGAAAAGGTCTTCAAGAACATGTCGCAGCGTGCGGCCGAGATGATGCGCGAAGACCTCGAATCGAAGGGTCCGGTGCGCCTGTCCGAAGTCGAATCCCAGCAGAAGCAGATCCTGCAGATCGTCCGCCGCCTGGCCGACGAAGGCCAGATCGTCCTGGGCGGCAAAGGTGAGGACTCGTTCGTCTGATGGTGAATTCGAAAGACTTCCAGCCCATGTTCAAGCGCTGGGAAATGACTTCCTTCAGCGACGAGCGCGCCAGCGCGGCGGCCGAGCGCCAGGCCGCCGAAGCCGCTTCCGCAGCGGCCCAGGCCATGGCTGCCCGGCGCGCAATGGAACCGCCACCCGCGCCGGCCGCGCCGGCGATCAGCGAAGAAGAGCTGGAAGCGATCCGCGAAGCGGCGCGCCAGCAGGGCTATGCCGAAGGCCACGAAGCGGGTCTCGCCACCGGCCACGCCAGCGGTTATGAAGACGGCCTGGCGATGGGCCGCCAGGAGGCCGCCGCCGAACTGGCGCACCTGCAAGGCATCGCCGCCGAATTCGGCGACGCCGTCACCCGGGCCGACGAAGCCATCGCCGCCGACGTGCTCGAACTGGCCCTGCACCTGGCGAAGAACATGGTGCGCACCGCCTTCGACGTGCGTCCCGAACTGATCCTGCCGGTGGTGCGCGAAGCGATCGACTACCTGCCGACCCTGCAGCAGCCGGCCCTCCTGGTCCTGCATCCGGAAGACGCCCTGATCGTGCGCGGCAGCATCGGCCATGAACTCGACAAGAGCGGCTGGCGCATCGTCGAAGACGGCAACGTCGCGCGCGGCGGCTGCCGCATCGACACCGCCAGCAACCAGATCGACGCCCAGATCGCCTCGCGCTGGCAGCGCCTGTCGCATGCGCTGGGCCGCAACGTGGAGTGGTTGGGGTGAACGACCGCCACACCGCACGCTGGAAGTCCTACCTGAAGGACTGCGGCAACGTGCTCGATTTCGTCGAGCCGATGCAGGTCTCGGGCCGCGTCACGCGGGTGGCCGGACTGGTGATGGAATGCGTCGGCCTGAAGCTGGCGGTGGGCAGCGCCTGCACCATCCCGGTCGCATCGGGCGCGCGCATCGAGGCCGAAGTGGTCGGCTTCGAAGGCGAGCGCCTGTTCCTGATGCCGCAGAGCGACGTCGAAGGCGTGGTGCCCGGCTCGCGCGTGTTCCCGGTCGAACCGAGCGTGCCGAAGCCCGGCAGCGTGGATCACCCGCGCCGCCGCCCGATGGACCGCGCACGCCACCTGCCGGTCGGCTGGGGCCTGCTGGGCCGCGTGGTCGACGGCGCCGGTCGCCCGCTGGACGGCAAGGGCCCGCTCGACGCGACCGACATGGGCCCGCTGAACGCGCGCCCGATCAACCCGCTGGAGCGCGCGCCGATCAAGGAGACGCTGGACGTGGGCGTGCGCGCCATCAATGCCATGCTCACCGTCGGCCGCGGCCAGCGCCTCGGCCTGTTCGCCGGCACCGGCGTCGGCAAGTCGGTGCTGCTGGGGATGATCGCCCGCTACACCACGGCCGACGTGATCGTGGTCGGCCTGATCGGCGAACGGGGACGCGAGGTGAAGGAATTCATCGAACAGATCCTGGGCCAGGAAGGCCTGGCCCGTTCGGTCGTGGTGGCGGCGCCGGCCGACTCGCCGCCGCTGCTGCGCATGCAGGGCGCCGCCTATGCCACCGCGATCGCCGAGCACTTCCGCGACGAGGGCAAGAACGTCATGCTGATCATGGACTCGCTGACCCGCTACGCGCAGGCGCAGCGCGAGATCGCCCTCGCGATCGGCGAACCGCCCGCCACCAAGGGCTATCCGCCGTCGGTGTTCGCGAAGCTGCCGGTGCTGGTCGAACGCGCCGGCAACGGCCAGGAAGGCGGCGGCTCGATCACCGCCTTCTACACCGTGCTGTCCGAAGGCGACGACCAGCAGGACCCGATCGCCGACGCGGCGCGCGGTATCCTCGACGGCCACATCGTCCTGAACCGCAAGCTGGCCGAAGCCGGCCACTATCCGGCGATCGACATCGAGCAGTCGATCTCGCGCGCGATGCACGGCATCACCTCGCGCGAACACCAGCAGGCGGCGCGCACGCTCAAGCAGCTGTATTCGCGCTACGAGCGGGCGCGCGACCTGATCAGCGTGGGCGCCTACGTGCCGGGCACCGACCCGGTGCTGGACAAGGCGATCGCCCTGCACGAGCGCATCGAAGCCTTCCTGTGCCAGGAAATCCACGACCACACCGACATGCTGCAGAGCTTGGGGGAATTGACCTCTCTGTTCGGCTGATTGGCTGCGCCGCCCGGCCGGTATACTTGATCCATCATGGCCAATCCATCCGCACTCGACACCCTGATCGACCTCGCCCAGCGCGAGTCCGACGACCGCGCCCGGCGCCTGGGCGCGGCGCTGAAGGCGCTCGAGGAAGCGGAGCAGAAGCTGCAGATGCTGCTGGGCTACCGCCAGGATTATGCGGACCGCCTGGACCAGGCCCAGGTGAACGGGATCACGCCCTTCGCCTACGCCAACTTCGTGGCCTTCATGGGCAAGCTGGACAACGCGGTCAACGGCCAGAAGGAAGTCATCAAGCATGCGCAGTACAAGGCCGACACCGAGCGCAAGGCCCTGCAGGAGGCCGAGCGCAAGCGCCTTTCCTACCGCACCCTGAACGAACGCGCGGCGGCCCAGGCGCTGGCGGTCGAGACCAGGCGCGACCAGAAGATGATGGACGATTTCGCGGCCCGGACCGCGCGAATCCAACGCTGAATGCGACGCCGAATGCGGCACTGAACGAGACGATCATGCAGACCACTTCCCTCCCGATCCAGCTGAACACGAACGGCCCGTCCCAGGCGCAGCGCCATGGCGCCTCCGCGAGCAGCGACGGCGCGCAATTCAGCGCCATGCTGTCCAGCGAAATGGAACTGCGCCAGCCCGCTCATGCGCCCGCCCTCGCCCCCGCCCCGGCGCCGGCCCCGAAGGCGGAAGCGCCGAAGCCGCAGGCCGCCGACAAGCCGGCCCAGCCCGACGGCGCCGGCGCGCCGCAGCAGGCCGCCAAACCGGAACAGGGAGGCAAGCCGGCCGATGCCGACAAGGCCGCCGAAGCCAGGGACGGCGACAACGCCGACCGCGAAGACGGCAAGGACGATGCGCCGTCCGGCCAGGCCGGCGATCCGGCCAGCGCCATGCTGGCCCTGATGGCGAGCCTGCAGCAGCCGGCCAGCGACGCGAAAGGCGCCGCCACCGGCGCCGCGGCCCAGGCCTTCGATGCCCTGGGCGGCGCTGCCGGCAAGGGCAAGCGCGGCGAGGCCGCCCAGCTGGCGGCCTTGCAGGCGGCAATGAAATCGGTGTCGAAGGACGGTTCCGGCATCGCCACCACCGCCGGCAAGGCCTTCTCCGATACCGCGGCCCTGAATAACCCGGCCCTGGCCGCCACCGGCGCCGCGCTCGGCGCGGACGACAAGGCTGCCGGCGCCGGCGCGACGCCGGGCGCCGAGCTGCGCGCGGCATTCGCCGCCGGCGCCGGCAAGGGCGGGGCCGAAGTACGAATCGAGACGGCGGAACCGGGCCTGCAGCAGGCGCGCGAGACCGCCGTGCGCGAGCCGGTCGCCGCGGCGGCCGCACTGGCCCAGCCCCAGCCGGCCGTGATGGAAGCCGTGCAGGCCGCAGCCGGCGCCGCCGACCGCCTGGGCGCGCGCGTCGGCACCGATGCCTGGGAAAACCAGGTCGGCCAGAAGATCGTCTACATGGCCGGCAGCGAAGAGCAGACCGCCTCGCTGACGCTGAACCCGCCGGACCTCGGTCCGCTGCAGGTCGTGCTATCGGTGAGCAACGACCAGGCCAGCGTGACCTTCTCGGCGAACCAGGAAGAAGTGCGCCAGGCCCTCGAGAACGCCCTGCCGCGCCTGCGCGAGATGATGAGCGAAAGCGGCATCGCGCTGGGCAACGCGACGGTCAACGCCGGCATGCCGGACGGGCGCCAGGGCCAGGAACAGGCGGCGCGCAACGGTGGCGGTTTCGGCAACCATGGCCGCGGCCGTGGCGACAACGGCAATGCGATCGACGAGCCGGCGGCCCGCCCGGCGACCCGCACCGCGATCCTGGGCGACCGCGGCATGGTCGATACCTTCGCGTAGGGTGGGCGTCATGCCCACGGCGCGGGCATCGTGGTCACATCGCCATCAAAACCGTCAAGAAACAACGAGATAGCCCCCGAACCCCCCTCTTTTCAATCATTGCTCCTGCTCACTTTTTCCCGATAATGACATAATGACGGGACGATCCACAGTGGGGCCGAGGTATCTTGAAAGCGAATCCAAAAATGAAGGCTGATCCGAAAGCGGAGGCAGCGGCGCCGGCGGCAGGCGGCAAGAACAAGTTGTTCATGATGATCGGCGCGGCCGTGCTCGTGCTCGGCCTGGGCGGCGGCGCCAGCTGGTACTTCATGCACGGCAGCAGCGCGGAGGCGTCCGCGCCGGACAAGAAGGACCACGGCGGCGGCAGCAAGAAGAAAAAGGAAGAGCATCCTCCCGAGTACCTGGCGGTCGAGCCCTTCACGGTGAACCTGCAACCGGAGAATGGCGACCAGTACCTGCAGGTGGCGTTCACGCTGCAGGTCGACGGCGCCGAGCAGGCCGAGGCCATCAAGAAGAACATGGCCAAGGTGCGCAGCCGCGTGCTGCTGCTCTTGTCCGGCAAGAAAGCGTCCGAGATCAACACGGTGGAAGGCAAGCAGCAGCTGGCCGGCGAGATCCTGGCCGCGGTCAAGCTGCCGTTCGCCGAACATGGCGAAGAGCAGGAAGTCTCGGACGTCCTGTTCACCTCGTTCATCATCCAGTAATTCAACCAGCGTTATCTACCAGTAAAGCAGCATGGCCGATAATTTTCTCTCACAGGAAGAAGTCGATGCCCTCTTAAAAGGGGTCAACGGCGATCAGGACGATGTCGCGGCTCCTGAAGACACCTCGGGAGTCCGCACCTATAACCTGGCAACGCAGGAGCGGATCGTCCGCGGCCGCATGCCGACGCTCGAGATCATCAACGAGCGTTTCGCCAGGTATCTGCGGGTCGGCCTGTTCAACTTTTTGCGCCGCAGCGCCGAAGTCTCGGTCGGCTCGGTGCGGGTCTCGAAGTACAGCGAATTCATCCGCAACCTGGTGGTCCCGACCAACCTGAACCTGATCCACATGAAGCCCCTGCGCGGCACCGCGCTGATGGTCTTCGATCCGGGCCTGGTGTTCCTGCTGGTCGATAACCTGTTCGGCGGCGACGGCCGTTTCCACACCCGCGTCGAGGGCCGCGACTTTACCCAGACCGAGCAGCGCATCATCATGCGCATCCTCGACATCGTGTTCGAGGCCTATGCCAAGTCCTGGGAACCGGTCTACCCGATCGAATTCGAATACATCCGTTCGGAGATGAACACGCAGTTCGCGAACATCGCCACCCCGAACGAAGTCGTGGTATCGTCCACTTTCACCATCGAGCTCGGTTCGGTGTCGGGCCAGATCCATTTCTGCATGCCGTATTCGATGATCGAACCGATCCGCGATGCGCTGACCTCCAGCATCCAGGGCGAGGCCCTGGAAGTGGACAAGCGCTGGATCCGCCTGCTGACGCAGCAGATCCAGGTGGCCGAGGTGGAACTGGTGGCCGTGCTGGGCCACGGCAAGGCGAACTTCGACGAAATCCTGAACATGAAGGTCGGCGACGTGATCCCGATCTCGGTTCCGGAAGTCATCCAGGCCACCGTCGACGGCGTGCCCGTGATGGACTGCACCTACGGCGTGTCGAACGGCCAGTACGCGCTGAAAGTCGAACGCCTCATCGCCAATAGCGAAACCTTCAATAAAGACGGGGCCGCGCCTGCTAGCGTCGGCGCCGCGCAAGCGTAATTCAGGAGAAGCACATGTCCGACACCCAAGACGACCAGAGCAGCCTCGACGACGATTGGGGCGCCGCCATCGCCGAGCAGGCGGCCGCGGAAGCCGCCGCGCTCGCCAGCCAGCAGCAGGCGGCCAGCGCCGCCGTGTTCAAGGACTTTTCGAACAAGGGCCCGCGCCCGGATACGCCCAACGATATCGACTTCATCCTCGATATCCCGGTACAGTTGACGGTGGAGCTGGGACGCACCAAGATCGCCATCAAGAACCTGCTGCAGCTTGCGCAGGGCTCGGTGGTGGAACTGGACGGCCTGGCCGGCGAACCGATGGACGTGCTCGTGAACGGCTGCCTGATCGCCCAGGGCGAGGTGGTGGTCGTGAACGACAAGTTCGGTATCCGCCTCACCGACATCATCACGCCGTCCGAGCGTATCCGCAAACTGAATAAATGACGACGACTGCGCGCCTGCTGACCGCCCTCGCCCTCTCCCTGCCGCTGATCGCCTGCGCGGCCGCGGCTCCCGCTTCGGCTCCCGCAGCGCAGGCCGCGGCTGCGCCCGCGCAAGCGCCAAGCGCGCCGGCCGCGGAAGCCGCCGCCGTCCCTGCCGCGGCCGCCAACGCGCCCGCCATGAACCCGGCCAGCCCGGCCGCACCCGAGACCACGGTCGGCGGCGGCGCCGCCAACCGTCCCGCGCCCGCCGCCGGCGCCGTGAGCATGCCGGCCAGCTCGGCCACCGGCAGCCTGCTGCAGACCCTGCTCGCCCTGATCGTGGTGCTGGGCGTGCTCGGCGCCCTGGCCTGGTTCCTGAAGCGCTACGGCCCGAAGGCCGGCGGCGGCAACGCCAACCTGCGCGTGGTCGGGGCCCTCAACCTCGGCGGACGCGAGCGCGTGCTGGTGGTGGAAGTCGGCGACCAGTGGATCGTGGTGGGCGCTTCGCCCGGCCGCATCAATGCCCTGGCGACGATGCCGAAACAGGAGAACGCCGACATGACCTCGGCCGGCGCCACGCTGGCGCCGCACAGCCAGCCGGCAAACAACTTCGCCGACTGGCTGAAGCAGACCATCGACAAACGTAAGTAAATGCGTAAACAAACATTCCTGCTGGCGGCGGGCCTGACCGGCCTGTCGCTGGCTGCAGCTGCCACCGCGATCGCGGCGCCCGCCATTCCCGCCTTCACCACCAGCCCGGCGCCGGGCGGCGGCACCGCGTATTCGCTGCCGGTCCAGACCCTGCTCCTGATGACGGCGCTGACCTTCATCCCGGCGGCCCTGCTGATGATGACCAGCTTCACCCGCATCATCATCGTGCTGTCGCTGCTGCGCCAGGCGCTCGGCACCCAGACCGCGCCGCCGAACCAGGTGATGGTCGGCCTGGCCCTGTTCCTGACCCTGTTCGTGATGGGTCCGACCTTTGACCGCATCTACACCGAAGCCTATGTGCCGCTGCAGGAAAACCGGATCCAGATGGGCGAGGCGATGGACAAGGCCGCCGCGCCGCTGAAGGGCTTCATGCTGAAGCAGACCCGCCAGTCCGACCTGGCGCTGTTCGTGAAGATCTCGCGCACGCCGGCGCTGCAGGGGCCGGAAGACGTGCCGCTGCGGGTCCTGATCCCCTCCTTCATCACCAGCGAGCTGAAGACCGCATTCCAGATCGGCTTCGCGATCTTCATCCCCTTCCTCATCATCGACATGGTGGTCGCCTCCGTGCTGATGTCGATGGGCATGATGATGATGTCGCCGGCGGTGATCTCGCTGCCGTTCAAGCTGATGCTGTTCGTGCTGGTCGACGGCTGGCAACTGCTGCTGGGCTCCCTGTCTCAAAGTTTCAATTAGCGAGAGTTTTCAATCAAGGATGCGAGCATGACTCCGGAAAGCGTCATCGCGATGGGCCGCACGGCCATGGAAGTCACCCTGATGGTGTCCGCCCCGCTGCTGCTGGTGGCCCTGATCATCGGCCTGGTGGTCAGCATCTTCCAGGCCGCCACCCAGATCAACGAACAGACCCTGTCCTTCATTCCCAAGCTGGTCGGCGTGTTCGTCGCGCTGGTGCTGGCCGGTCCGTGGATGCTGACCGTGATGACGGACTACATGCGCAACATCTTCACCGGCATTCCCGGAATGATCGGTTGATCTCCTCCAGATGATCAGCTTCACCACGACCGAGCTGTACGCCTGGATCGGGGGCCTGCTATGGCCCCTGACGCGTATCCTCGGCCTGGTGACGGCTGCGCCGGTGTTCGGCAATACCGGCGTGCCGATGCTGGTCAAGCTGAGCCTCGGCGTGCTGCTGGCGGCGATCGTCGCGCCGACCATTCCCGGCATCCCGGCGGTCGACCCGACGTCCTGGGCCGGCATCCTGATCCTGGCGCAGGAGATGCTGATCGGCGTATCGATGGGCTTTGCGATGCGCCTGGTGTTCGCCGCCGTCGAATTCGCCGGCGAGGTCGCCAGCTCGACCATGGGCCTCGGTTTCGCCACCTTCTTCGACCCGGCCTCGGCCGGCCGCTCCTCGGCCATCAGCCAGTTCCTGGCCCTGGTCGCGACCATGGCCTTCCTCGCCATGAACGCCCACCTGGTGCTGGTGCAGGCGCTGGTCGAAAGCTTCTTCACCCTGCCGATCTCCGCCACCCCGATGTCGCTCGCGGCGCCGCTCGAGATGGTGCGCTGGGGCGGCCGCATTTTCTCGGCCGGCCTGCAGATCGGCATGCCGATCATCGCCGCCATGCTGGTCACCAACATCGCGCTGGCGATCCTGACCCGCGCCGCGCCGCAGCTGAACCTGTTCGGCATCGGCTTCCCGATCACGCTGGGCGCGGGCTTCCTGGTGATCAGCCTGACGCTTCCCTACCTGGGCACGCCGCTGCAGAACCTGTTCAACCAGGGCATCGAAGCGAGCCGGCGGATCCCGCGCACCGGCGGCGAGCGGCCGGGGCAGCCCAGGCCGCCGGCGCCGCCGGCCGCCATCGTGCCGGCATCGTAAAATCCGCGGCCGGCCGGGCTGTCGCAGCACCCCGATTTACGGCAACCTTGTGAAATTTGGTGAGAATTTCAACTTGTCTATCTGTGTAGCATTCGTAGGATTAAACCTACATTGCAAAGGATAAAAAGCAGATGAAGCTCTCCCGGCATGCTGACGGTACCCAGGCAGGAGGCGCCAACAAGTTATTCCTCGTCGTGCTGTGGGCCTTGTTCGCCACCTCGCTCGGACTGTCGGTCATCGACGATACGATGATGCTGGCGCTGCTTGCCGGCATCCCGCTCGCCCTCCTGCCCACGGTCCTCATCCTGAGCGCGCCGCACAGGCTGGCCACACGGATGTCCGTCGCCGTGGCATTGATGCTGTTTTGTGCGCTCCATATCCACCAGGCGCATGGCAGGCCCGAGCTTCATTTCGGTATCTTCGTCCTGCTGGCTTTCCTGGTGTGCTACCAGGACTGGCGCGTGATCATCGCCGCCGCGCTGACCGCCGCGGTCCATCACCTGACGTTCAACTATCTGCAGGAATGGGGTTTTCCCGCGCTGTGCTTCACCCGCCCCGGCCTCGGCATCGTCCTGCTGCACGCGGTGTATGTGGTGGTCGAAGCCGCCGTCCTCGGCTATCTCGCCTGGAGGCTGCAGCGTGAGACCGCGGCGGTGACGCAGAGCGCGGCCCTGCTGCAGGACACCCTGCGGACCATGCGCACCAGCGCGGACGAGGTGGCGCGCGACATGCACCTGATTACCGAAACCTCGGGCGCCGTGGCGTCCAGCAGCGCGGACCTGTCGGCCAAGGCGACGGCGCAGGCATCGCGGCTGGGCCAGGCGGCGCTGGCGATCGAACAGCTGACGGTGACGGTCAAGCGCAACGTCGACCATGCCGCGCACGCCAACCGGCTGGTGTCGTCGGCCTCGACGATGGCCGTCAAGGGCGGCGAGGTGGTCGCCAACGTGGTCCAGACCATGGATGCGATCCAGTCCAGCTCCCGCAAGATCGAAGACATCATCAGCGTCATCGACGGCATCGCCTTCCAGACGAATATCCTGGCGCTGAACGCCGCCGTCGAAGCGGCGCGCGCCGGCGAAGATGGCCGCGGTTTCGCCGTGGTCGCGGCGGAAGTCCGCAACCTCGCCCAGCGCAGCGCCCAGGCCGCGAAAGAGGTCAGGCACCTGATCGACGATTCCGTCGTGCGCGTGACCGCGGGCGGGAAGCTGGTCGACGAAGCCGGCAAGGCCATGGGCGAGATCGTCGCCTCGGTCAAGCAGGCGGCCGGCATCATGGCCGCCATCGCCGACGCCAGCCAGGCCCAGCGCGACGGCATCGAGCAGATGAAAGGCACGATCCAGGAGATCGAGCAGACCACGCGGCAAACGGTGCTGCTGGCGGAGCAAAGCGCGTCCGCGGTCGGCACGATGTGCGAACATGCTTCGTCGGTCGAACAGGCCGTCGGCACCCTCCGCCGTACCGACCTGGTGTAATCCGGCCGGGCCGTCCAGGCCTGCCGGCTACTTCCTCCTGCAAGCGGGCGCAGCGCGCCCGCGTGTCTCCGGCCGCTTACAAATTGAGAAACAAATCCGGTTGCACCGGGCGGGCGCCAAACCTATAATGCGCCGCAATAATTCATTGCATAAAATGCATGCACATGTCGACCAGCGCACCTGCCCCCGTGACCACGCAAAACGAAGTACCCACCTTCATCATCAGCCTGCCGAAAGACAAGAACCGGCGCGAGAATCTCGAAAGACAGCTGCAGAAACTGGCGATGCGGTTTTCGGTCGTGACGGCCGTGCACGGGGTCGCACTGTCGGAGGAAGAACTGGCCGCGTCCTACGATCGCAAGAAGGCCGTCAGGCTCTTCAACCGCGAACTGTCGAAAGGCGAAATCGGCTGCGCGCTCAGCCACGTGAGCATCTATCGAAAGATGGTCGCGGAGGACATCCCCCATGCCCTGATCCTCGAAGACGACGCCAGGATCCTCGACGACGGCGTGCCTGCGACCCTGTCGGACCTGGCGCAGCGCTATCCGGGCGACACACCGGTGGCCGTGCTGCTGAATCATGTGCAGCGCTACGATGGCACGTCCGGGCTTCGGCTGGATGACGGCCGCTGCATCTACGACGCCTATCGCGGGGTCTGCGCCCATGGCTATTTCGTGACCAAAGCGGCTGCGGAAATCCTGGTTCGGAATTTATACCCGGTCTACGTCGTGGCGGACAAGTGGGAGTATTTCCAGGAACGGTTCTTCCCGGTCAAGGCGCTGGTGCCCTATCCGATCGGCCTGACGCCCGCCAGTCTCTGTTCCAGTATCGATGCCATGGGAGTCAGGGTGAAGAAGATCGTGAATGGCCGGAACTACCTGTATTACCTCAGGAAGTATGCCAGACAGCTGCGGTTCCTGATCGCGTCACGCCCATTCATCCGCATCGAATTCCAGGAAAAGCACGAGTTCGATTTCCCGTGATGTCCCCTCACCCGGCCCCGAACAGGCGGCCGGGATCCACCAGCACCATGACCCTGCGCTTGCCGACGATCGAGTCGATGGCGAACTTCGGCAGCGTGGTATCGCGCGGCGCCGGCTCGCCCAGCGGCATGCCTGCCGTGCTCATCAGGCTGCACACGCGCGGCGTGTGGGCGCTGGCGCCACGCCGCACCACCACGGCGATCTCGCCGCAGGCCAGCCTGACATAAGTACCCGGAGGATAGATGCCGACGATCTTGATCAGCATGCTCACCAGGCCCTTGTCCGCCTGCGCATCCTGCAGCAGTTCGCGCGCCGCCGCCTGCGGAGTCTTGGCGGCCCGGTAGGCGCGCGGGGAAATCTTGGCCAGGTAGATGTCGACGTGGTGCAGCAGGCTGGCCAGGTTCGACACCCGGGTGCCGGGCGGCAGGCGCTCCGGATGATGCTGCTCGATCGCCTCCAGCCAGTCATGGTCGGCGACGCCGAGCGCCTCGAGCACCCTGCGCCCTCGTGCGCCATGGTCGCGGATCGCTTCCCGCTGCGCCGGTGTCATCGGCTGCTGCTGGCCCGACAGCACGGCCTGCAGGTCGAGCATCGCGACATTCATCGTGAGGGCGGCACGGCAGGCATTGCGGGCGGCCTCCGCGCTCCAGCCCAGCTTCTGCGCGATGAGTACCGACAGCGCCGCGGCCTGCAGGTGGTGGGCGACCGTGTAGTTGGCCATGTCCATCTGCATGATCTCGAAGATGGCGATGTCCGGCGCTTTCACCACCAGCGCAATGACGCGTTCGGCGATCCGGTCCAGGTCAGCCAGCAGCCGCGGGGCCGGGGCCGGTGCGCGCGCGGCCTCGATCAAGCCGAGGTTCATGCGCGCCAGGCGGCCGCACAGGTCCTGCCATTCGTAGAAGGGATCGTAGACGCGGGCCGGCGCTTCGAACTTCTGCTTCGCGACGTCCGCCCTGCTGACGCACACGCCCAGTTCGAGCAGCCTGTCGCGCTGCAGTTCGCTGTGGATGACGGAGCCCTTGTGCAGCAGGAGCTTGCCCTGGGCCGAAAAGACGTCCCATTGCAGGGGCTGGTTGACCCGGACCTGGGCCGGGTCGAGCTCGTAGAGTTGATCGTGCATTTCGCATTCTTTGATACGTTAAAAAACGACATCAACAGCAATGAAATGCGCCGTCATACGAACCGGGCCGAAGCTGGAGCAGAAGCTAGCGGCCGGTCATGGTGAGTTTGTTATTCTTGATGCAGGGCTTGGGCGCACATGAATCCGGGCAAGTTTGCCACAAAATCAAGTGATGTAGTTGAACAATGACAGCCCCGACATGGTCTTGAACGACATCTGCGCCGCCTGCAGGGTCTGCTGCTGCTGCGCGAACAGCGAGATCGCCTTCACCATGTCGAGATCCTGCAGGTTGCTCAGGGTGGTCTGGTACTGGATGTTGAGGTCGTCCCCGGTGCTGTCGAGGTTGTCGAGTTCCTTCATGCGCGCGCCCACCGAGGCCTGCACCGTCAGCACGTTGTCCAGCGCGTTCTTCATGTTCGACGACGCGGTGTTCAGGCCGTTGGCCAGGGCCGCCTTGCCGTCCGAGCCGTCGGCCGGGGTGCGCAGGGTCTGGATCAGGTTGGCGATGGTGGTGAACACCGACTGCCTGGCGCTCGGCTCGACGCTGAAGCTGTCGCCGTCGGCCGGTGCGCCCTTGACGTCCATCGACATGCCGCCGAAGGAGATGGAGGCGCCTGCGGTGTAGGGCTGGTTGGCCAGCACGTCGACCGGCGGCGAGGCCGACTTGTCGGTCACGGTGTAGGTCGTCACCGCCGGGGTGCCGGCGACGCCGAACTTGATCTCGTAGCTGTGGCCGTTGAGCTGGCTGCTGTCGACCACCGCGCCCGGCGAGACGATGCCGGAGCCGGTGTTGGTGTTCGCGGCCGCGGTCGTGAAGCGGCCGTTGCCGGTCGGGATGGCTTCGAAGATGGCGCTGCCGGTTTCGCTGATCGCCATCTTGCGCGCCGAGCCGACCTGCAGCATGCGCTGGCCCTGGTCGCCCTGGTAGGCGGCGCCGCTCGAAGTCTTCGAGAACGGCTGGGTGGTCGACTGGTAGCCCGAGAACAGGTAGCCGCCGGTGCCGTCGGCGGTGTTCGCCAGGCCGATCAGGTCGGTCAGGCGTCCTTCGAGCTCGGTCGCCAGGGCTGCGCGGTTGCTGGCGTCGTAGCCGCCGTTGCCGGCGGTGACGATCAGGGTCTGGATGTCCTGGATCTGGCCGGTCACGTCCTGCAGCGTCTTGTCCACCAGCGACAGCGACGCGTTCGCATTGCTGCGGTTGGTGCCGAACTGGGTGTTCATCGCCTGCGACTGCGTCACCTCGAGCGCGCGCGCGGTGGCGATCGGATCGTCGGCCGCGGTCAGGTTGCGCTTGTTGGTCGACAGCTGCATCTGGGTCTTGGCGATCTGGCTCTGCAGCGTGTTCAGCTGCGTGGTGCCGGCATCGAAGATGGCGCTGGTGCTGATGCGAAGGGACATGGTTCAGATTCCTTTAGTGGCCGACTTAGTGGCCAATCTGCAGCAGGGCGTTGAAGATCGTGTCGGCGACCTGCATCACCTTGCTGGCCGCCTGGTAGGCCTGCTGGTACTTCAGCAGGTTGGCCGCTTCCTCGTCCAGGTTCACGCCCGAGACGTTCTGCGCCGCCTTGCTGGCCTGGTCGAGCTGGGCCGCGCTGGCCTCGGCATTGACCTGCACCTCGCGGGTCTTGTTGCCGATCGTGCTGACGATGTGGGCATAGGCCGACTGGTAGGTCGCCTTGCCGTTGTCCAGGATGGTCTTGGTTTGCAGGTCGCCCAGCAGGCTGGCGTTGCGGGTGTCGCCGGCGCCGCTGTTGTGCTGGATGGTGAAGGTATCGCCCTGCTGCGGCGCGCCGGTCAGCGAAAAATTCATGCCGCCCACCGTGTAGCTGGCGCCGTCCTTGAACGGCACGCTGCCGCCGGCCGGGATGGTGGTGGTGACGCCGCCCACCGTCATCGTCACCGCCTGGGTGGCCGGGAAGCCGCTCAGGCTGCCGCTCGCGCTGTCGTAGACCAGGTTGACCGGGCTGCCCAGCGGCGCGCCGATGTAGTTCTTGTCGACCGAACCTTCGCTGATCTTGGCGGTGCCCTTGTTGGTCAGCGGGATGCTGGTGGCGATCGGCGCCGCGGCCGCGACCTGGGACACGTCGGTCAGCACCAGCTTCAGGTTGGCGGCGCCGCCGATGGTCGGGCGCACCAGGAAGTTGTCGCCCTCCGCGGCCGCGCCGCTCACCGAGAAGGCCAGGCCGTCGATGGTCTGCGGCGTGGTCTGCGGGAACGGCGAGATCACGGTCTTCCTGTTGTCCGACAGGCGCACCACGTTGTAGTTGCTGCCGTCGAAGTCGACCCGGTAGTCGCTGGTGGTGAGCTGGGTCGCGTCGGTAACGGTCGCGCTGATCCTGGTGGTGCTGGTCTGGTTGTTGTGGACGTTCTTGGTGACCTCGGCCGGCGCCATGGTGAAGAAGTCGCCGCCCGGATTGCCGTTCGCGTCCAGGCCCAGGTGGTGCTGGTCGTTGAAGGTCTGGGCCAGTCCCAGCGCGATGCGGCCCAGCGAGTTCTGGGCCAGGTCGAGCGACTTGGTGCGGAATTCCAGCACGCCGCCCAGGGCGCCGCCGGTCAGCGCGCTTTCCGGCATCGGCGAGAGCTTGCCGCCGGTTTCATAGCCGACCGTGATGCGGGTCTGGTCGGTGGCCGATTGCATGGCCACCAGCTGGAAGGAGCTCGACCCGACCACCAGCGGCTGGCCGTTGCCGATCGAGACCGTCAGCATGTTGTTATCGCCCTGGATGACGCTCGCCTTGACCTGCTTGTTCAGGTCCATGATCAGCTGGTCGCGCTTGTCCACCAGGTCGTTCGGCAGGTTCTGGCTGTCGCCCGAGGACAGCTTGCCGATCTGGTCGTTCAGTTCGGCGATCTGCGAGGCATAGGTGTTGACCAGGGTGACGCTGGACGTGATCTGGGTATTCACGCCCTGGCGGATCTCTTCCAGGCGCCCGTTCATGCTCTGGAAGCGTGCGGCCAGGGTGTCGGCCGAGGTCAGCAGCGCGCCGCGCGAAGGCACGCCGGCGCGGTCGCCGGTCAGGTTCTGCACCGCCGAAAAGAAATCCTGCAGCGCCGGCGACAGGCCGGAGGTGGTGTCGGCCAGCAGGTTGTCGATCTGGGTGACCTGGGCCTGGTAGGCCTCGAGCCCGCTGCTGCCCGCCTGGGCGGTGCGCACCTGGGCGTTCAGGAACTCGTCCGAATACCGCTTGACCTGGGCGATCTGGGTGCCGGTGCCGAGGAATCCATTGCTGCCCCCCATCGCAATCGACGCTTCCTGCACCACGCCCTGGCGGCTGTAGCCTGCCACGTTGGCGTTGGTGATGTTATGGCCGGTCGTCGACAGCGCCGCCTGGGCGGCATACAGACCGGACTTGCCGATGCTAAGGAGGGACATGTGCTCTTCTTCCTGTTTACTGTGTCGTTTTCGGCAAAACGCGCCAGAACTTTATGCCAGCGAGTGCTTGATGATGCGCGACAGCTTGGCCGCGTATTGCGGGTCGGTGGCGTAGCCGGCGCGCTGCAGGCCGTGCGCGAAGGTGGCGGCGTCGCCGCCGTGGGCCAGCACTTTTTCGTAGCGCGGGTTATTGCTGAGCATCCTCGCGTAATCCTTGAACGCTTCCGCATGCGAGGCGTAGGAGCGGAATTTTTCGACGCGCGTGTGCGGGCGGCCGTGCACGTACTCGGTGGTGACGGCGGTGGCGACCTTGCCCTTCCAGCCCGGGCCGGCCTTGATGCCGAACAGGTTGTTGCTGGAGCTGCCGTCGCTGTTGCGGATCACGCGCTTGCCCCAGCCCGTTTCCAGCGCCGCCTGGCCCATCATGAACTTGGCCGGCACGCCGGTGGCGCGCTCGGCTTCCTCGGCGGCGTCGGCCAGCTTGTCCTGGAAGGCGCGCACGTGGGCCGGCTTGCCGGCGTCCGTGGTGCTGCGCGCGCTGCCCTTGATGCCGGAAGCGGAGGCTGCGCCATCGGTCGGCATGGTGTCGGTGTCGCGCTGCAGGCGGGTGGCGCCCGTACCCGGCTCGGCGCCCGGGTTGGAGCCGATCCCCAGGGCCCCCGACTGCATCTCCTTGGCCAGCGCCTGCCCGGACGCCTGCGCGCCCAGCTGGCGCACCAGCACGTCGGCCAGGCCGATGCCGCGCTTGGCCAGCTTCTGGCTCATCTGCTGGTCCAGCATGGTGGTGAAGGTTTTGGTCTCCTGGCTGTCCAGCATGCCGTCCTGTGGCATGGCGTCGCGCATGCTCTTCATCATCATGTTGATGAACATGGACTCGAACTGCGTCGCCGCGCCTTTCAAGGCTTCCGGCGAACCGGCCTTGGCGGACTGTTTCAGGTCGCCGAGGCTGTTGGTGTCGAGCGCGAATTTTCCGGACAGGTCAGAGGTCGAGCCAAGCATGGTGGGCCTTCGTGGTCTTGTTCGTTAGATGATCTCGAGTTCCGCGCGCAGCGAGCCGGCGGCCTTCAGGGCCTGCAGGATCGCCAGCAGGTCTTGCGGGGTCGCGCCGATCGCGTTCATCGCCTTCACGACTTCGGCCAGCGAGGCGCCGTTGTTCAGCATGATGACCTTGCCGGCGTCCTTCTTGACCGAGACCGACGGGTTCTGGGCGACGACGGTGGCGCCGCGCGAACCCGGCGCCGGCTGGCTGACGGCCGTGTCGACGCCGACCGTCACCGACAGGTTGCCGTGCGAGATCGCGCAGGAATCCAGCGTGACGGCGCGGTTCATCACGACCGAGCCGGTGCGCGCATTCAGGATCACCTTGGCGGCGGCTTCGGCCGGGCGCACTTCCATGTTTTCCAGCATGCCCAGGAAGGACACGCGCTGGTCGCTCGACGAGGGCACGCGCACGCGGATCACGCGGCCATCCAGCGCGGTGGCGATGCCCGGGCCGAACTTGTCGTTGACCGCCTCGACCACGCGGCTGGCGGTGGCGAAGTCGGTGGTGTTCAATTCCAGCTTGACCTGATTGTCCGCGCCGAGGTTCGAGGCGACCGCGCGTTCGACGGTGGCGCCGGCCGAGATGCGACCGACCGCCAGCTGGTTCACCTGCACCGAGGCGCCGCCGCTGGAAGCGCCGGCCCCGCCGACCAGCACGTTACCCTGGGCCATGGCGTAGACCTGGCCGTCGGCGCCCTGCAGCGGCGTCATCAGCAGCGTGCCGCCGCGCAGGCTCTTCGCATTGCCCATCGAGGACACGGTCACGTCGATGGTCTGGCCCGGCTGGGCGAAGGCCGGCAGCGAGGTGGTGACCATCACCGCGGCCACGTTCTTCAGCTGCAGCTGGGTGCCGGGCGGCAGGCTGATGCCCTTCTGCTGCAGCATCGCCATGATCGACTGCACGGTGAACGGGGTCTGGGTGGTCTGGTCGCCGGTGCCGTCGAGGCCGACCACGATGCCGTAGCCGGACAGCTGGTTCTGGCGCACGCCGCCGAAGCTGGCGATGTCCTTCAGGCGCTCGGCCTGGGCCGGCGTCGACAGGATCGGGCCGATGAGGGCGGCGGCGAGGGCGATCAGTTTGAAATTCAGGCGCATGGTTTAGTCAGTCGGGGGCAGAGCCCAATCGTGTGAACCGGGGTCCGACCCCGAAAATTTAAAAAGGCAACATCGACTGGAAGAAGCGCGACATCATCGAGGTGAACTCGGCGCGGTCGATCTGGCTGTTGGTACGGTACTCGACGCGGGCGTCGGCCACCACGGTCGACGACACCACGTTGCCCGGCTGGATGGTGTCAGGGTTGACCATGCCGGAGAAGCGGATGAATTCGACGCCCTTGTTCATCGCGACCTGCTTTTCGCCGACCACGATCAGGTTGCCGTTCGGGAGCACCTCCGAGACCGTCACGCCGATCGTGCCGGTGAAGGCGTTCGAGGCGGTCTGGGTGTCGCCGTCGGCGTACTTGCTGCTGTTGCTGGCGCTGACGTTCGCGCCCAGCCGGCCCTGCAGCGGGCCGGGGATGCCGAAGCCCGCGCTGCCGGACTTGTTGCCGGTGCTGGCGCCGCTCTTGTTGGCCGAGGTCTTCTCGACGATGCTGACGGTCAGGATGTCGCCGATGTGACGCGCGCGGCGGTCTTCGAACATCGGACGGAAGGTGCTGGCGTTGTAGATCGCGCCTTCGGTCGGCGTACCGGCATCGGCGATCATCGGGCGCACCGAGGTCGGGCCCTTGACGATCGAGGTCGGGGTGGCGGCGCAGCCGGCCAGGGCCAGCATCGCGAGCATTACCGTCGCCCCAGCGCCCTTCTTCATCGTGGCCCCCGCGAAGGCGGGGATCCAAGCTTTACCAACTTTTTTCATAACTGTGCCAGCTTCTGCAGCATCTGATCCGACGTCGTGATCGCCTTCGAGTTGATCTCATAGGCGCGCTGGGTCGTGATCATGTTGACCATCTCTTCGACCACGTTCACGTTCGAGGTTTCGACATAGCCCTGCATCAGGGCGCCGGCGCCGTTGGTGCCCGGGGTGTTGGTGTTCGCGGTGCCCGAGGCGCCGGTCTCGACGTACAGGTTCTCGCCGCGCGATTCCAGGCCGGCCGGGTTCACGAAGGTCGACAGCTGGATCGAGCCGATCTGGGTCGGAGCGGTCTGGCCCGGGGTGGTCACGGACACGGTGCCGTCGCGGCCGACGGTCAGCGACAGCGCATTGTTCGGAACCGTGATCGGCGGCTGCAGCACGTAGCCGCTGGAAGTGACCAGCTGGCCGTTGGCGTCGGTCTGGAAGGAGCCGTCACGGGTGTAGGCCTGGGTACCGTCCGGCAGCAGCACCTGGAAGTAGCCGGGGCCGTTGACCATCACGTCCTTCGAGTTGCCGGTCTGCTGGGGATTGCCCTGGGTGTGGATGCGCTCGGTGGCGACGGTGCGCACGCCGGTGCCGATCTGCAGGCCGGACGGCAGCTGGGTCTGTTGCGAGGACTGGGCGCCGGGCTGGCGCACGTTCTGGTACAGCAGGTCCTCGAACACCGCACGCGACTTCTTGAAGCCGTTGGTACTGACGTTGGCGAGGTTGTTGGTGATGACGTCGAGGTTGGTCTGCTGGGCTTCGAGACCGGTCTTGGCGATGAATAAGGAACGGATCATGGTGGAGTTCTCCTGACGGCGACGGAACTCCATCGCCCACCATGAAATTATGTCCCAGCGGCAATCAAGTCAAAGCGAGGATCTGGGTGGCTTTCGCCGCGTTATTCTCGGCGTTCTTCATGAGGCTCATTTGGGTTTCGAAGGAGCGCGCCAGCGAGATCATGTTCACCATGGCGTCGACTGCCGACACGTTGCTGCCCTCGAGGGCGCCGCCGGCCATCGTCACGGCGGGATCGGCCTGGGCGCTGCTGCCGTCCTTCAGGCGGAACATGCCGTCGTCGCCACGCACCAGGTCGGCTTCGTTCGGATTCACCAGCTTGATCCGGCCCAGCACAGTGGGCGCGGCCGGCGTGGTGGTGGTGGACAGCGTCGAGATCGTGCCATCGCTGCCGACCGACACGGTGACATCGGGCGGGACCGTGATCGGGCCGCCCTCGCCGGCGATGGTCAGGCCGTTCGAGGTCTGCAGGATGCCGTTCGGACTGAGCTGCAGCGAACCGTTGCGCGTGTACGACTCGGTACCGTCCGGATTCTGCACCGCGATCCAGCCCTTGCCCTTGATCGCGACATCGAGGTCGCGCCCGGTCACCTGCAGCGGCCCCGCGGAGAAATCGGCGCCGGTCGTGTTGTCGACCACGAAAGCGCGCGTGGGCAAGCCCTCGCTCTGCACCGGCACCGCCCGGAAGGTATCGAACTGCGCGCGAAAACCGGTGGTGCTGACGTTCGCCAGGTTGTTCGAGGTGGTCGCCTGCTGTTCCAGGATGTGCTTGGCACCGCTGGCCGCCGTGTAAATCAACCGATCCATAATGTTTATCTTCCATCAAACCGGGGTCAGACTCCCAAATTTGGCAACTGACCCTTGGCTATTTCCAAAAACCGGAGTCTGACCCCGGTTTGCGTTAGCGCAGGTTCACCAGGGTCTGCAGCACCGAGTCCTGGGTCTTGATGGTCTGGGCGTTAGCCTGGTACACGCGCTGCGCCGTGATCATGTTCACCAGTTCGGCGGTCAGGTCGACGTTCGAGGCTTCGGTGGCCGACGATTGCAGCACGCCCAGGCTGCCGGTGTCGGGGGTGCCGACCAGCGGGGTGCCCGAGGCCGAGGTCTCGGCGAAGGCGTTGTTGCCGAGGGGCTCCAGGCCGTTCGGGTTGGTGAAGTTCGCGAGCACGACCTGGCCCAGCGGCTTGGTCTGGCCGTTGCTGTACTGGCCCAGGATGGTGCCGTCGGCGGCGGCCGAGAAGCGCTGCAGGTGGCCGGCGGTGTAGCCATCCTGGGTGGTCTTCTTCTCGCTGGTGTCGGCGCCGTACTGGGTGGTGCCGGCGAAGTTCAGCTTGATCGCCAGGCTGTCCTTGGCGCCGGTCGGCGGGTACACCGGCAGGTTGACCGTCAGCGGCAGGGTCTGCGGGCTCATCAGGGTGGCCGACAGCGCGCCGTTCGAGTCGAAATTCAGGTGGCCGACCGGGACCGAGGGCACGGAGACGGCGGCGGCGATGTCCTTGTCGATCTGGTCCGGGCTGTAGCCGGCGGTGCCGCCGGCGCTGGTGGCCGCGGCCTGGATCGCGCTGATGGTCGCGGCGCTGGCGCCGGCGGCGGTGGCGGCGGCCACCACGGCGGCGGACGCCTTGTCGCCGTAATCCTTCAGCTTGGCCGCGATGTCGGTCGCGTCCGGCGGCACGGCCTTGGTGGCGGTCAGCCAGGCGTCGCGCGCGGCGGTCACGGTGGCGTCCTTCTGCCCTGCCGCTGCCACGTTCACGTTGGTCAGTTCGGTGCCGTCGCTGCCGGCGTACACGTCCCAGGTGCCGGCGCCCGTCTTCACGTAGTACAGCGACATCACGTGCGCGTTGCCCAGGGTGTCGTAGACGTCGACCGGCGTCTGCTTGTTGTAGGTGGTCGGGTCGTTGGCGTTGAACGGGTAGTTCGACGGCGGATCGACGCGCGAATCCAGGTTCAGCGCGGTGTCGACCTTCGACGTCGGCACCGGCTTCAGGTCGGAGGTATTGATCTGCAGCGGGATCGGCGAACCCGCCAGGATCTGGCCGCTCGGGCCGACGCTGTAGCCGGTCAGGTTGGCGCCCTGCGGGGTCACCAGGAAGCCGTTCTTGTCGAGCGAGAACTGGCCGTTGCGGGTGTACTGGACCAGGCCCGAGGTCTCGGTGCGGAAGAAGCCCGCGCCGTTGATGGCGATGTCGAGCGGGTTGTTCGAGGTCTCGATATTCCCCTGCGTGAACTGCTGGGCGATGCCGGCCACGGCCACGCCGATGCCGGCCTGGTTGCCGCCCGCGCCGTTCAGCGAACGCGCGTAGACGTCGGAGAACTGGGTGGTCGAGCCCTTGAAGCCGACCGTGCTCGCGTTGGCGATGTTGTTACCGATGACGTCCAGCGATTTCGCGGCGCCGTTCAAGCCGCTCAGGCCCTGTTGGAAAGACATGCTTGACTCCTAAAGATGCGATTACAAGACTTGCTTGATGTCGGCCAGCGTGACCACGCCCTTGCCGGGCAGGTTCAGCTTGACGCCGTCGGTGCTGTTGGTGGTGACCGAGGCCACGCTGTCGAAGGCCAGCGTCTTGGCGTCGCTCACCTTGTCGCCGCCCTTGGTGGCGACGATCTGGAAGGTGTAATTGCCGTCGGCCAGGGTGACCGGCTTGCCGTTGGCGTCGAGCTTGGTCGGGTCGGGGATGCCGTCCCAGGCCAGCGGGATCACGCCGGCTTTCTGCGCGCCCAGGTCCATGGTCTGCACTTCCTTGCCGCTCTTGTCGCTGATGACGACCTTCAGGTTGTCGACGTCGCTGCCCAGCTCCACGCCCAGGATCGCCTTGCTGCCCGACAGGGTGACGTTGCCGCCCTCGACCAGCACGCCGTGGCCGATCAGGTTGGTCGCCTGCATCGCTTCCGAGCTCTGGTAGCTGGCCTTCAGCGTGTTCAGGGTCTCGTTCAGCTTGTTCACGCCGGTCACGGTCTGCAGCTGCGCCAGCTGGCTGGTGACCTGCGCGTTGTCGAGCGGGTTCAGCGGATCCTGGTTCTTCAGCTGGGTGACCAGCAGGGTCATGAACTTGTCGGTGTCGGCCTGCACGCTGTCGCCGCCGGTGGTCGCGGTCTTGGCGTTCATGGTCGCCATCAGGTCGCTGATGTTGGTGGCCGAACCGGTGTTTGTGTTAATGGTGGACATGGAATGCCTTTATGGATTACTGGCCGAGGGTCAGCGTTTTGAGCAGCATGGTCTTGGCCGCATTCATGGTTTCGACGTTGGTCTGGTAGGAACGCGAGGCCGACAGCATGTTGACCATCTCGTCGACCACGTTCACGTTCGGCATCGTCACATAGCCCTTGTCGTCGGCCAGCGGATTCTTGGGGTCGTACACCTGCTTCATCGGCGACGGGTCCTCGACCACTTCGCGCACCTTGACGGCGGTGGAGCCGCCGGCCATCGGCACGGCTTCGAACACGACCTGCTTGGCGCGGTAGGCTTCGCCGCTGGCGCTGGTGGCGCTGTCGGCATTGGCCAGGTTGCTGGCGGTGGTGTTCAGGCGCTGCGACTGCGCGCTCATCGCCGAACCGGCGACGTTGAAGACATTGAAGAGCGACATTACTGACCTCCCTGGATGGCGGCGAGCAGGTTGTGGATCTGGTGGTTGATCATGGTGATGCCGGCTTCGTAGCGCAGCGCGTTGTCGGCGAACTGGGTGCGTTCGGTATCCATGTCGACCGTGTTACCGTCGACCGCGCCCTGCGACACGGTGCGGTACAGCACCGGGGTGCCGTCCGGCAGGGTCTTGCCATCGAGCGGACCGTTGCCGATGTGGCCCTGGGCGGTCGTGGCGAGGCTTCCCTGCGGCTGCGCGGCCCGCGACAGCGCGCCCTGCAGCGCGTTCGAGAAATCGATGTCGCGCGCCTTGTAGTTGGGCGTGTCCGCGTTCGCGATGTTCGAGGCGAGCAGTTCCTGGCGCTGCGAGCGCAGGCTCAGCGCGGTTTCGTTGAATCGCAGGTAATCGTCGAGTTTGCCGATCATGCCGCCTCCGGGGCAATAACTTATTGGACAGCATCGATCATACGGGCCTGTCGAGTCTTCCAATCGGGCAATAAAGACAGCCAAAAGGGGGCTATTCCAAGTTTCAGTAGAGAATCAAGACGCCTAAGATGGCAGCATCGATTACCACACCGGCCGCTTGTTCCGGGCTTATCGCAATGATCCGCACCCTGTTTTCCCTCCTGTCGGCCGCTTCGCTGTTCGCCCTGTGCGGCGCCGTCCAGGCCGCGCCCTCGATCCAGAACGCGAACGCGCTGCGCGCCGTTGTCGAGCAATTCCTGAAGACCCAGGCCGCCGGCCTGCCGGGCGAGGTGTCGGTAAAGGTCGGGGCGGTCGATCCGCGCACCGCGCTGGCGCACTGCCCGGCGCCGGAAGCCTTCCTGCAGCCGGGCGCGCGCGCCTGGGGCAAGACCACGGTCGGCGTGCGCTGCACGGCGCCATCAAGCTGGACGATCTTCATCCAGGCCCAGGTGAACGTGAAGGCCGATTACGTGGCGGCGGCGGTGCCGCTGGCCCAGGGCCAGCCGGTCGAGCAGGGCCAGCTGATGTTGGTAAAAGGCGACATCGCGGCGATGCCGAACGGGATCATCACGGACATGGCGCAGGCGATCGGGCGCACCCCGACCGTCTCGCTGGCGGCGGGCACGCCGCTGCGCCTGGACACGCTGAAAAGCAAACCCGTGGTGCAGCAGAACCAGGCGGTGCGGCTGGTGTTGAACGGCAACGGTTTTTCCGTGTCGGCCGAGGGTCGCGCGATCGGCACCGCCGGCGAAGGCCAGGTGGTGCAAGTGCGCACCCCGTCCGGCACGGTCGTCAGCGGCACGGCGAAGGCCGGCGGCATGGTCGAGGTGGCTTTTTGATTCACACATGCTAAAGTTTTCGGCAAGGTCGCCGATAACCCTGGCAGATCCCGGGCTTTCTGTTCCGACCTGCAAAGGATGATGCTGTGAAAATCAACGATACCCTCAAGAACAACGCAGGCGTTCAGGCGAACACCACGCCGCCAGCGACTGCGAAGAGCGCCGACAACGCGGCCGCGGCGGCCGCGAACGCGACCTCGCCTGCCGCCACCGACACCGTGCGCCTGTCCCAGCAGGGCAAGGCAATGGCTGCCGGCAGTACGAATCAGGTGTTCGACACCAAGAAAGTCGAGCGCATCAAGGCGGCCATCGCGGATGGCCAGTTCCAGGTAAATTCGGAGAAAGTGGCGGACGGCCTGCTGGAAACGGTACGCGACCTGCTGCACTCCCGCAAACGATAGATAACACATGGCCATTGCATCCCCCGGCGCAACCCTGCGCGACGAACAGCAACTGATCGGCTCCATCGTGGAGCTGATGAAAACGGAACAGCAGTTCCTGGTCAGTGCGGATGCCGATGGTCTCTCCACCATCTCCCCGAAGAAACTGCAACTGGCCCAGAAAGCGGCCGAACTGTCGCGCCTGCGCCACAGGGCCCTCGGCGCCGCCGGCTTCCCCGCTGCGGAAAGCGGGATGGAGCCCTGGCTGGCGGTCGGCGGCAACGACGAGCTGCGCAGCCTGTGGAACCGCCTGCTGGAACTGTCGCGCGAAGCCAAGGAACTCAACCGCGTGAACGGCATGCTGGTCAACAAACAGCTGGCGCACACCCAGGGCATGCTGAACGCGCTGCGCCCCGCAGCGGCCGGCGCCGGCGTGTACGGGCCGGGCGGCCAGGCGATGCCGAGCGGGCCTTCGCGGCGTTTCCTGGTCGGCTGACTTTCCTTCCCGCGATATCTTTCCGCGTCGTTCCGGCGCACTTCCCTCGTTCGGGCGCACTCCCCTCGTCGTCCCGCGCACTTCCCTCGTCGTCCCGCGCACTTCCCTCGTCGTTCCCGCGCACTTCCCTCGTCGTTCCCGCGCACTTCCCTCGTCGTTCCCGCGCAGGCGGGAACCCAAGTTTCCCCGGACGCCCTCGACGGCCGTCTTCGGCGCGTCGGTGACTGGAAGCAGCCGTGTGGCCCTTGCGACACGGCAATACCCTTCCCTCCAAGCCTTGCTACAACCGGAGCCTTGTACAAGCATGGGAGGAAGACATGGACTGGAAACCGATCATGGGAGCGGCGTTCGCCGCGGGCGCACTGGCCGCTCCGGATACCGTCATGGCCGCCGCCGCGGGCGCGGTCACGGTCAAGGTCACGCCGGAACGCCAGAGCCTGGCGAAAAGCGATAACGTGGTGGTGAACGTCACCGTCACGAATGCGACCGCGGCCACCCAATACCTGTTGAAGTGGCAGACGCCGTTCGGCGCCATCGAGGCGCCGCTGTTCGAGATCACGCGCGACGGCCTGCCGGTGCGCTACCTGGGCGTGCAGGTCAAGCGCCCTGCCCCTTCCGCCGCCGACTACCTCATTCTCAGGCCGGGCGCCTCGCGCAGCGTGCGGATCGAGCTGTCCGCGCTGTACGACATGGCCGTCACCGGCGCCTACAGCGTGCGCTGGCGCGATGGCGCGACGCAGCTGTTCAGCCGTCCCGGCATGGCCCACACCGTGGCCGATGCATCCGCGCTGCCGGCGCGCGCCACCGCCCTGCCCGATCCGGTCCCGGCCGCGGTCTGGATCGACGGCCGCCTGCCGCGCGGCGCGCTGGACACCGGCACCCCGGCGCCGGAGGGCGCGGGCCTGTCCTTCAGCCGCTGCTCGAACGCCCAGCAAGAGACGATTGCCGGCGCCGTGCAGGCCGCGCAGGGGATCGCGCAGGACGCCGATCTCTACCTGCAGCGCACGGCCCTGGGCGCGCGCTACACCAGCTGGTTCGGCGCCATCGACGCCGAGCGCCCGGTCGCCGCGCTACGCCACTTCCAGGCGATCAGGGACGCTTTCGCGAACAAGCCGGTGACGGTCGACTGCGGCTGCAACGCGTCGTACTACGCCTACGTCTATCCGGACCAGCCGTACAAGATCCATGTGTGCAAGGCCTTCTGGAGCGCGCCGCTGACCGGCACCGACTCCAAGGGCGGCACGCTGGTGCACGAGATGAGCCATTTCACCGTGGTGGCCGGCACCGACGACTGGGCCTATGGGCAATCGGCGGCCGGGCAGCTGGCGGCAAGCGATCCGGCCAGGGCGCTCGACAATGCCGATTCGCACGAATATTTCGGTGAAAACACGCCTCACCTCGACCTTCGTTGACCCTGCCTAACATGAGCTTGTTAAATTTTCCAGCGCACGATTGAATCGTTTGAGGGTCATCAATCGTATATACAACACTGCTGGAATTCGTTTGCGTGTGCTCATAAATTCCGCGAGGATGAGTAGCGGGCTCTGCCCGTCACGACAAACGCTGCCATGCAGCGGATAACGAACCTTACGGAGAAACATATGAGCAGGAATATGTTGAAATGGGCCGTCGGCGCCGCCGTGCTGGCCATGTCCTTCGCCGCCCAGGCGGGCAACAACGGCGTCGCCGTCTCGGTCGCGCCCGAGAAAGCATCGCTGGGCAAGAAGGACGACGTAGTGGTCAAGGTCACCTTCACCAACACCTCGGGCAGCCCGCAGTACGTGCTGAAATCGCACACGCCGTTCGAGGAGGTCGAGGCCCCGCTGTTCGAAATCACGCGTGACGGCAAGCCGGTGCGCTACCTGGGCGCGATCGCCAAGCGTCCGGCGCCCACCGCGTCCGACTATTTCCTGCTCAAGCCCGGCGCTTCCTACAGCGTCAGGGTCGAGCTGTCGTCCCTGTACGACATGGCCACCACCGGCGACTATGCGATCCGCTACCACGCCGTCTCGCCCCAGCTGTTCGCCAACGGCCATGAGGTGGGCGAGCTGAAGTCGCAGGCCGCCACGGTCTGGATCGACGGACTGCGCCCGCGCGGCTCGAGCGATGAAACCAAGACCCTGGCCGAGATGAAGGCCCAGGCCAATCCGGTGCCGGCTGCCGGCGGTGCTCTCTCCTTCAACAGGTGCACGACCTCCCAGCAGGCCGACATCACCTCGGCCGTGTCGGCCGCGCTGTCGATGGCAAGCGACGGCGACGCCTACATGGCCAGGGGAACGATGGGCACGCGCTACACGAAGTGGTTCGGCGTGGTCGACACCGGCCGGGTCGCCACCATCAAATCGCATTTCGCGGCGCTCAAGGACGCCTTCGCGACCAAGCCGATCACGGTGGACTGCGGCTGCAAGAAGACTTACTACGCCTACGTCTATCCGACCCAGCCCTACACGATCTACGTCTGCAAGGCCTTCTGGAGCGCGCCGATGACGGGCACCGACTCCAAGGGCGGCACCCTCGTGCACGAGATGAGCCACTTCAACGTGGTGGCCAGCACCGACGACTGGGTCTACGGCCAGTCGGGCGCGGCCAGCCTGGCGATCAGCGATCCGAACAAGGCCATCGACAACGCCGACTCGCACGAATATTTTGGCGAGAATACGCCGGCGCTGCAGTAAGCTCCCGTCGCCCCCGCGCAGGCGGGGGCCCAGGGTCGTCGCAACTCGCAGAACCTGGCTTCCCGCCCGCGCGGGAACGGCGGAAGATCACCGTTCCGTGTGGCTGAACATGACCGGATCCGTCCGGATACCGGCCGCCGACCCGAGCTGGCGCACATCCGCCAGCGCCTCGCCTTCGTAGCGGATCACATAGGTGTGCATGCCCGGCCTGAAGGCGTAGGCGTGCGTGATGTCGATGGTGTGCGTGTGCGCGGAGTGCGGCGCCAGCTCGACGTAATCGTCCAGCTCCAGGGGCCCGCGCTTGACCATGCGCCCGGTGTACGGCACTTCGGCATCGCCGGGATGCCCGCGCAGGTCGAACAGGCGGCGCGTGAGCCCGGTATCGGAAGCGATCTCCCGCGGCAGCCCGATCCGGCGCTCGCCGCGGTTCTCGATCCTGAAAGTCACCAGCACCTTGTCATGCCTGGCGTCGACGCTCAGGCTCGCATGCACATTCATCGCTTCTCCTTTATCGGTGCCGGCGGCGCCGGCGGCGCCCCCTGCCAGCAGCATCGCACATATCGTCGTTCGTCTATTCATTGGCGTCCTCCGCCACGTTCACGCCGATCCACTTGCGCACCGTGCCGTCGAGATTAAACAGCGGCAGGGCGCGCACCCGGCAGCGGCGCCACCCGCCGGCGGGAATATGCAGGCGGTAGGCGATCTCGATCGTACCGCGCCTTGCCACCGCGCCACGCCATTCCCGTAATACCCTGTCGCGGTCGTCCGGATGGAGGGCATCGATCCAGCCTTCGCCCATCCACTCCTCGACCCGCTGGCCGGTGCAGGCGCGCCAGCTCGGCGAGTCTGTCACGACCCGGCCTCCGGGATCGGTCTCCCACACTGCCAGGACCACACCGCCGAGCAGGTCGCGCAGCAGGGCCTCGTTCTCGCGCAGCGCCTCTTCGGTGCGCTTCAGGGCATCGATGTCGTTGATGACCACCGCCACCTCGCCGGTGGCGCGGCCCTGGTCGTCGATGATCGCGGCCGCGGCGACCTGGGTCCAGATCTCGCACCCGTCGTCCTGCCGGTACAGCATTTCGATGCCGGGCACCACCCGCTCGCCGCGCAGCGCGCGGGAGCCGGGGAAGTCATCGTGGCCGACCGGGCTCCCATCGGCATGCCAGGCGCGCCAGCGCATCGACCGGCCCTGGTCGCGCGAAGGCATCAGGCCGGTCGGCAGGTAACGGTGCATGATGCGGTTCGCCATCAGCACCGCGCCGCCGCTCGCGTACACGCCGACGCCGACCGGCAGGCTCTCGAACATCGTATGCAGCCGGGCCGCACTCTCGCGGATCAGCTCTTCGTCGCGCTTGCGCTGGGTGATGTCGAAGAACGTCAGCACCACGCCGTCGATGCGGTGTTCCGTGGTGCGGTAGGGGTGCATGCGCACGATGTAATCACGCCCATCCTTGCTGCGCACTTCCCGCTCCAGCGCCTGCAGCGTGGCGAAGACCTCGGCCGCGTCCTCGGCCAGGCGCGGATAGTCCAGCCGGGTGGTGATGTGCAGCAGCGGGCGGCCGAGATCCGCCGGGATCACGTTGAAGAATTCGGCGATGCGCGGGGTGTAGCGCAGGATCCGCATGTCGCGGTCGAGGAAGATGGTGGCGACGTCGCTCGAGACGACCAGGTTGACCAGGTCGTCGTGCGCCTTGGCGGTGTCGCTGGCCCGCCGCTGCAGTTCCAGGTTGGCGGCGGCCAGCTCCTGGTTCGCCGACAGCAAATCCGCGCGGCTGCGTTCCAGCCCGGACACGGAAGCGCGCAGCTCCTCGACCGTGGCCTGCATCTCTTCGCTGTACAGCCGCATCTCGTTGCTGGCCGTTTCGGCCTGCTCGACGGTCTCGCGCAGCTGCCTGCGGGTACGGTGCAATTCTTCGTCGAGCTGGCCCAGCAAGGCCTGCTCCCGCGGCGCGGCCGGCGCCTGCGCCGCCTGCGGTCCGGCGTCCGGCAGTGCGACGAAGCGGACCAGCATCAGTCCGTCTTCGGCGTGCGGATCCTGGAACGGCAGCACCTGCAGGTCGAGCGCGTGGACATGTCCCGCCCGCTCGTAGCGCAGCGGCCCGGTGCCGGCCTGGCGTCCGCTCTTGCGGGCCTGGAACAAGGCCACCCGCAAGGCCAGCTGCAATTCCGGCGGCACCAGCCTGACCAGTTCCCGGGTCGGCTCGCCGCCGGCCTGGCGCAGGAAGCCCGCCGCCTGTTCCGAGATGTGCAGGATGTCGCCGTCCGCATTCAGCAGGATGCTGGGCGGGGCCAGCTCGGCCGCCTTGTGCAGGTGGATATCGGCGAACGAGAACAGCCGCCCGCGCCGCATGGAGGACGAAGCAGGATCGGCGCCAGCCTCGCGCGCGGCCGCCGTCGCGGGCGCCGCGAGCGCGACATGGACGCTCGCCGGCGCGGCCGGCGCATGGACCGGCCGCGCGACCCGCCTGGCCTGGTAGATCTTCTGCGCCGCATCGACCGGCACGAACAGGTCGGTGGCTGCCTCGACCGACTCGGCGCTGCCCAGCATCAGGTAGCCGCCCGGGTTGAGCCCGAAGTGGAACTGCTGCAGCAGGTGCCGGTGCATCTCGCGGTTCAGGTAGATCAGGAAGTTACGGCAGCAGATCAGGTCGAGCCGCGAAAACGCCGGCTCGTGCAGCAGGTTGTGGCGGGCAAACAGGACCCGGTCGCGCAGGGGCTTGCGCACTTTGAAGTGGTCACCGTCGCGGATGAACCAGCGCTGCAGCTGGGCCTCGGGAACGGAATCGGCGATCGTGTCCGGATACAGGCCTGCCCGCGCGACCTCGATCGCATGTTCGTCGATGTCCGAGGCGAACACCTGCCAGTCGCGGCCCGCGCCACCGCCCTCCGCGTGGCGCGCGGCCTGGCCGGCCAGCAGCATGGCCACCGTATAGGCCTCCTCGCCGGTGGAACAGGCGGCCACCCAGGCGCGCAGCGGGCCGTCGCCCGAGCGGAACAGCCCCGGCAACACCATGCGCTCGAGCGCCTCGAAGGCTTCGCGGTCGCGGTAGAAGCTGGTCACGCCGATGAGGAGATCCTTCAGCAGCGCATGCGCCTCGGCGGAATCCTTCTGCAGCACCCGGTAATAACTGGCCAGGTCGGGCATTCCGCGCACCTGCACGCGCCGCTCCAGGCGGCGCAGCAAGGTCGGGCGCCGGTAATGCGTGAAGTCGTGCCCGGTGCGCTCGTGCAGGACCTCCAGCACGTCGCGCAGGGCGACCTCCGGGCGCGGCCCCATGTCGAGCGGGACCTCGTCGAGCCGGTGGCCGGCGCTGGCCTTGCGCCTGATCGCGCACAGGACGTCGCGCAGCTCGACCAGCTTGCGCGGTATCTCGCCGGCCGGGAGCACGAAGTCGGCCATGCCGGATTCGATCGCCGAGCGCGGCATGCCGCCGTGTTCCGCATCGGTCGGCAACTGCGCGATGGCCACGCCGCCCATCTCCTTGATGCAGGCAAGGCCGGCGGTGCCGTCCGACCCCATCCCGGACAGCACCACGCCGATCGCGTATTCCCGATGCGCCTCGGCCAGGGTGCGCAGGAAGATGTCGATCGCGACCGGACGGCCGGCGCTGCGGTCCAGGCGGTCGAGCACCAGTTCGCCATTGCGCATGGCCAGGCTGCGGTCGGGGGGAATCACGTAGACGTTGTCGGGCAGGACCGGCATGGTGTGGGTGACCTGCACCACCGGCATGTCGGTCGCGCTTTGCAGCAGCCGGTCGGCGCCGCTCGGTTCGTCCGCGGCCAGGTGCAGGATGACCACCAGCGCCATGCCGGGATGGGGCGGCATGTTCTGCAGCAGCGTCATCAGGGCCGGGTAGCCGCCGGCCGAGGCGCCGATGCCGACCACCGGAAACGGCACCCGGCTGGGCGGTTTGTCGATGTCCATGCCGAGACATTAACGCAAGCGGCGCGGCATCCGGCGCACAGCTCGTCCACTACGGTCAGGGGGAACGGATCAGTCGCTGCCTGTGCCCGACAGGATGGTGACGGCGACGCGCCGGTTGCGCGCGCGTCCGGCCGGATCGCCGTTCGAGGCGACCGGCTGGTTGGCGCCGCGACCCACCGCGGCCAGGCGCGGTTCAGCCACGCCGTTCTCGACGAACAGCCGCACCACGGTGCTGGCGCGCACCGCCGACAGTTCCCAGTTCGAGGGGAAGGCCGCGTTGCGGATCGGCGTGGTGTCGGTATGGCCCTCGACCTCGATCGCGTGCGGATCGTCCTTCAGCAGGCCGGCCACCGTGCGCAGGGTCTCGCGCGCATTGCCGACCAGGGCGGCGTCGCCCTCGTCGAACAGCACGCTGGCGTTGATCTCGACGGTGATGCCGCGCGCGGTCTGGGTGACGCGCACGCGGCCAGCGTTGATGAGCGGCGCCAGCACGCTATTGAGCTTGCGGGCCAGCAGGTCCAGGCGTTCGCGGTCGCGCTTCGCAGCCTCGGCGCGCCTGTGCGCGATGATGTTCGACAGCGGCAGCGCCTCGACCTCCACCGGGGCGTCGATCCGGCGGGCGGCGCCGCGGCCGCCGAAGGCGTCGCCGAGGGCATCGGACAGCACCTTGTACTTGCCGGTGTTGACCACCGAGACCGCGTACATGACGACGAAGAAGGCGAACAGCAGGGTGATGAAGTCGGCGTAGGAGATCAGCCAGCGCTCGTGGTTCTCGTGGGAGTCGTCGTCGAAGCGTTTGCGGCGCGCCATGGGAATGCCGGTTCAGTGAGGCGCCGCCAGGCAGGCGATGCGCTCCTCGAGCACCCGGGTATGGTCGCCGGTCGCGATGTCGTGGAACACGTCGGTCAGGATCTCGTACTGCAGCACGCGCTCGGCGACGATGCCCTTCAGCTTGTTCCCGACCGGATGGAACAGCAGGTTGGCCAGGCCCACGCCATACACCGTCGAGACGAAGGCGACCGCGATGCCGGCGCCCAGGCGCGACGGGTCGCTCAGGTTTTCCATCACGTGGATCAGGCCCAGCACGGCGCCGAGGATGCCGACCGTCGGCGCATAGCCGGCCGCCGCTTCCCAGATGCGGGCGGCCTGGCGCTCGCGCAGCTCGTAGGCGTTGATCTCGGTGTCGAGCAGGCTGCGCAGCTTGTCGGGATGGATGCCGTCGACCACCAGCCGCAAGCCCTTCTGGATGAAGGGATCGGCTTTCGTCATGTACTGTTCCAGCGAGAGCAGGCCGTCGCGGCGCGCCGACAGGCTCCACAAGTGGATCTCGCGCGCCAGCTGCTGGCGGCGGTCGGGCGGCGGCGCGAACACCCAGCGCAGCATGCGCAGGCCGCGGATGAAGGTGGATTTTTTCGTCTGCAGCAGCACCGCGCCGAAGGTGCCGACCACCACGATCGCGAACGCGGCCGGCTGCACCAGCGACGAGAATTTGCCGCCGTCGAGGGTGTGGCCGACCAGGATGCCGGCGATCGCCAGCAGCAGCCCGAGCAGGCTGGCTATGTCCACGCGCGCTCCCGCAAGAAGGTGCGCAGGCGTGCCACGGCCTGGCTGTGCAGCTGCGAGACGCGCGATTCGGACACGCCCATCACCGCGCCGATCTCCTTCAGGTTCAGCTCTTCCTCGTAATACAGGCCCATCAGCAGTTTTTCGCGCGGCGGCAAGGCGTCGATGGCATCGATCACGGCCTGGCGGAAGTCGGTCTCCATGAGCGCGCGCAGCGGGTCGTCGTCGTCGACGGCGTAGCGGTCGAGGAAGCTGTCGCTGCCGTCGCCATCGCCATCGTGATGGAAGTCTTCGTAGTAGACCAGCTGGTGCCCGCCCGACTCTCCCAGCAGGTCCTGGTAATCGGCCAGCGAGAGCTTGAGCGATTTCGCGACCTCGGATTCGCTGGGCGGACGGCCGAGCTGCTGCTGCAGCGTGGCCATCGCCTGCTCCACCTTGCGCATGTTCTGGCGGGTCGAGCGCGGCATCCAGTCGCTGCTGCGCAGCTCGTCGAGCATGGCGCCGCGGATCCGCAGCACCGCATAGGTCTCGAACTGGGCGCCGTGGTTTTCCTCGTAACGGCTGATCGCATCGAGCAGGCCGATCATGCCTGCCTGTACCAGGTCATCGACTTCGACGGACGGCGGCAGCTTCGCCTTCATCTGGTGGGCGAGACGCTTCACCAACGGCATGTGCTCCGTCAGCAAATGATTCTTGTCCGCTTTCCCTTTGACCGTGTACATTTTTTCGTTATTCGTGCTTATTGCAGCCTGATTATGCGGCCCGGCTCATGCCCGCCGCGAAACGTCCGGCCAGGCGACGGAATGCCACCGAGGCGCCCGCCAGCGGGAACGCATCGACCACGGCGCGGCCAAGACGCGCGGCGCGGTGCAGGTACTCGTCGGCCGGCACCGAGCCCATGGAGCTCAGCGTTACTGCAAGGTAACGTGTTGCCGCGGATGACATATTATCGTATACCACCTTTGCCTCGGCTTCGGTAGCGCCCGTGACAAGGACACCGAAGGGACGCCGGCCCAGATGCTGGGACAGGCGCTTGATCAATGCATAGGCATTGGTGATCGAGGCGGCGCCGGTCGAGACCTGCACCACGATCTCGGACGAGGCCATGACCGGCACCGGGAAGCTGCCGGCATCGGGAAACTCGCCGTCGACGATGACGATGCTGCCGGCCGACTGCTTGACCAGCACGTCGAAGGCCTTGGCCAGGCGGCGCGTTTCTTCGGCCGTGCAGCCGGGGCGCATCTTCACCACCGAAAAGCCCTGCGGCGCCGGATGGATCACCTGGTTCAGTGCGCACTCCTGGCGCGCCACCTGCAGCAGGCCCGGGCCGCGGTCCACGCCGAGGCGCTGGGCCACGCCGTAGTCGCGCTCGCAGGCGTCGACGATCAGCACGTCGTTGCCGGACTGCGCCAGCGAAGCGCCGAGGTTCACCAGCATGGCGCCCTTGTCGTCCTGCGCGGTCGCCGAGAGGAAGGTCACGATACGCGGTTTGGGGCCGGCCAGCATCCGGCGCAGGCCTTCGGCCTGGTCGAAGTCGAAACTAGCCAACGTACACCTCGCGCAGCGAACGGTCGTTGTTCAGGTTGCCGAGGCCGGCCATCATCAGCGGCAGGTCGGCGTCGCTCAACTGGGAAGCGGCATCCTTCTTGTTGCGGAAGGCGCGGTCGACCAGCATGGCGCGGTCGGCCAGGTGCAGGTCTTCCGGCACGCGCTGGCCGTTCGAGATGTAATACAGGTTCAGCTTCTGGCGCACCAGCACGTCCAGCACGTTGCCGATCGATGCCGCTTCGTCCAGCTTGGTCATGATGCAGCCGGCCAGGCCGGTGCCCTGGTAGGCGCGCACCACTTCGTTCAGGGTCTCGTTGGTCGAGGTCGCGTTCAGGCACAGCAGGCGCTGCACGTTGGCGCCGCTGTCCGTCAGCATGGCCACCTGCTCCGTCACCATCTGGTCGCGCTGCGACATGCCGATGGTGTCGATCAGCACGGTATGCTTGTTGCGCAGTTCCTTCAGGGCGATGCGCAGGTCGGCTTCGTCCTTCACCGAGTGCACCATCACGCCGAGGATCTTGCCGTAGATGCGCAGCTGCTCGTGGCCGCCGATACGGTAGGCGTCGGTGGTGATCAGGGCCAGCTTTTCCGGGCCGTGGCGCATCACGCAACGCGCGGCCAGCTTGGCGGTGGTGGTGGTCTTGCCGACGCCGGTCGGGCCGACCAGGGCGAACACGCCGCCGCGGTCGAGGATGGCGTCTTCGTCGGACATGGTGGTGATATTCCGCGCCAGCACGGTCTTGATCCAACGCATAGCCTCGGCGGCATCCTTGCCGGCCGGGAGCTTGTCGACGAGGTAGCGCGACAGGCTGGCCGAAAAGCCGGCCGCCAGCATCTCGCGCAGCACGGCGGCCTTCTGCGGTTCGCGCTGCTGGGTGCTGCCCCAGGACAGCTCGGCCAGCTGCGATTCCATCATGCCGCGCATCGCGCGCAGCTCGCTCATCATGCCCTGCATCTCGGCGGCGGCGGATTCCTTCGCCTGGGCGATCGCGGCCGACATCATGGCGGTCATCGCGGCCACGTCGAAAGATGGCGTTTCCGGCTGGGCGCGGCGGTTGGCGTAGGTGTGCGAACCGGAGAACGCCTGCGGCTCGTCGAGGTCGGGAAAGGACGGCATGGACGGGCGCGCCGCCGGGGCGTCGTAGGGGCGCGGCGCACCGGCAGCGTGCAGCGCACGGGCGGCCGGCGCGGCCGGGGCCGGCATCTCGTCCATGTGCTGCAGGTTCGGACGCGGCGCCGCCATGTCGGACTCGGGCGAGGGCGAGGCCAGCGACGCGACGTCGTCGTTGTCCAGCGCCAGGATCTCGACCACGCCATCCACCGGGCGGTTCGACAGGATGACCGCGTCCGGGCCCAGGGCATCGCGCACCTTGCGCAGGGCCTCACGGGAAGTCGGGGCTGTAAATTTCTTCACGTTCATCGTTGGTCTCCGCTCTTGCAGGCAGGTGTTACGTCAATCGGTCGCTATCGGTACGGCGGGCATATTGGCCCATTCACGGATAGGATTATTGACGATGCCGCAGGGAAACCATCGGAGGAACAGGACGGGGAAACCTGCTTATTTCCCCGAGGCAGGATATTTGGACCGCGTATGCCGTCACCACAGGCATATCCGGTCCACGGCGCGCGATCAGGCCGTGCCCACCAGGCTGGTCACGCGGATCGTCTTGGTTTCCGGGATTTCGGAGTGCGACAGCACCTTCAGCTGCGGCAGCGCGCGGCGCAGGAAGCGCGACAGCAGCGTGCGCAGCGGCCCCGGCACCAGCAGCACCGGCGTCAGGCCCATCGCCTCCTGCTGCTGGGCCGCGTTGGCGGCCTGCTGGACGATGGTGTCGGCCAGGCCCGGCTCGATGCCGGTGCCGTCGCCGCCGGCGTTCAGGGCCTGCACCAGCAGGCGCTCGAGGCGGTTGTCCAGGGTCATCACGGACAGCTCGTTCGTGCCCGGGAACAGCTGCTGCACGATGGCGCGGCCCAGCGCGATGCGCACCAGCGCCGTCAGGTCGTTCGGATCCTGGGTCGTCGCGCCATGCTCGGACAGGGTCTCGATGATGGTGCGCATGTCGCGGATGTGCACGCCTTCCTGCAGCAGGTTCTGCAGCACTTTCTGCAAGGTCGACAGCGACACGACTTTCGGCACCAGGTCTTCGACCAGCTTCGGCGCATCCTTCGCCAGGTGGTCCAGCAGCGCCTGCACTTCCATGCGGCCCAGCAGTTCCGAGGCGTGGGTGGTGATCAGGTGGTTCAGGTGGGTCGCGATCACGGTGCCGGCATCGACCACGGTATAGCCCATGCTCTGCGCCTCGTCCTTCAGGGCGGCGTCGATCCAGATCGCCGGCAGGCCGAAGGCAGGATCGGTGGTCACCAGGCCCGGCAGCGTGCCGCTGGCCATGCCCGGGTTGATCGCCAGGAACTGGCCGTTGATCGCCTCGCCGGTCCCCACCTCCACGCCTTTCAGCGTGATGCGGTAAGCCGAGGGCTTCAGCTCGAGGTTGTCGCGGATGTGCACCGGCGGCGCCAGGAAGCCGACTTCCTGGGCAAACTTCTTGCGGATACCCTTGATGCGCTTGAGCAGCTCGCCGGCCTGGCCCTTGTCGACCAGCGGGATCAGGCGGTAGCCCACTTCCAGGCCCAGGGTATCGACCGGCATGACATCCTGCCAGGTCGCTTCTTCCTGCTCGGCCGGCGTGGCGGCGGCGGCGGCCCCCGCGGCGCCCCCTGCCCCGCCGGCCTCGCCTGCCGCGCCCGCGCTTCCCGGCGCGCCCGCCGGCGGCGCATTCTTGTTGCGTTTCTCGATCAGCCAGCCGGTACCGAACAGGGCGCTGCCCAGCAGCAGGAACACGAGGTTCGGCATGCCCGGGATCATGCCCATGCCGCCGATGATGGCGCCGGTGATGTACATGACGATCGGGCGGGCGAACAGCTGGCCGATGACCTGGGCGCCGACGTCCTTGTCGCTGGCCACGCGCGACACCACCATGCCGGCCGCGATCGAGATGATCAGCGAGGGGATCTGCGCGACCAGGCCGTCGCCGATGGCCAGCAGCGTGTAGTTCTTGACCGCGTCGCTGAAGGCCATGTCGTGCTGGAGCATGCCGACGATCAGGCCGCCGATCACGTTGATCAGGGTGACCAGGATGCCGGCCACGGCATCGCCGTGCACGTACTTCGAAGCACCGTCCATCGCGCCGTAGAACTCGGCCTCCATCGCCACTTCCGAACGGCGCGCCTTGGCTTCCTGCTCGCCGATCAGGCCGGCGTTCAGGTCGGCGTCGATCGCCATCTGCTTGCCCGGCATCGCATCCAGGGCGAAACGCGCTCCCACTTCGGCGATACGTCCGGCGCCCTTGGTCACGACCATGAAGTTAATGATGGTCAGGATGATGAACACCACCAGGCCGACGGTGTAGTTGCCGCCGATGAGGAAGTGGCCGAAGGCTTCGATCACCTTGCCGGCCGCCGCGCCGCCGGTATGGCCCTCGGTCAGCACCACGCGGGTCGAGGCCACGTTCAGCGCCAGGCGCAGCATGGTGGTCACCAGCAGCACGGCCGGGAAGGCCATGAAGTCGAGCGGCTTGACCGTGTACAGCGCGGTCAGCAGCACGATGACCGACATCGCGATGTTAAAACTGAAGAACAGGTCCAGTGCGAACGCCGGCAGCGGCAGGATCATCATCGCCAGCAGCATGATGATGAGGATCGGCGCCGCCAGCGCGTTGCCGCGTCCCGCGATCGCCTGCGCCCAGGCCGGCAGTTTGAAACCGTTCATTGCGTCGTACCTTTATTGTTGAAAGGGTCCATCTCCGGCGGCACCGGCAGCTTGCCCGGGCGGTCCGGATAATGGTCGCTGGCGCCCTTGGTGTAGGCGCGCAGCTGGTAGACGTAGGCCAGCACTTCGGCCACCGCCGAGTACAGGGCTTCCGGGATCTCGTCGTCGATGTCGGTGTGCTTGTACAGCGCACGGGCCAGGGCCGGCGCTTCCAGCAGCGCGACCTTGTTTTCCTTTGCGATCTCGCGGATCCTGGCCGCGACTTCGTCGGTACCCTTGGCCACCACGCGCGGCGCGCCCTGCTTCCCGTCGGCGTACTTCAGCGCCACCGCGAAGTGGGTCGGGTTGGTCACGACCACGTCGGCGGTCGGGACGTTGCTCATCATGCGCTTGCGCGCCATCTCGCGCTGCAGCTGGCGGATCTTGCCCTTGATCTGCGGATTGCCGTCCGATTCCTTGGATTCCTGGATCACTTCCTGGCGCGTCATCTTGAGCTTGTTGGCGTAGTGCCATTTCTGGTATGGCCCGTCCAGCACGGCGATCGCGCCGAGCGAGCCGACCATGACCAGGAAGGCCTTGGCGACCAGGCCGGCCAGGTGCGAGGTGGCGGCGCCCAGCGGCTCGACCGCCAGGCCAATCACGGCATCCTTCTCGCTCAGCACCACATACCAGGCGACGGCGCCGACCAGCAGGGTCTTGGCAACCGCTTTCAGCAGTTCGATCAGGGCATTGGTCGAGACCATGTTGCCCAGTCCGTTCAGCGGGTTGAGCTTGCCGAAATTCGGCATGAAGGATTTGGCGCTGAAGTTCCAGCCGCCGATCAGTAGCGGCGAGACCACGGCGACCAGCATGATCGCGATCGCCAGCGGCAGGCAGGCCAGCATCACGCCGGCAATATCAGCGGCGATGCGCTCGAGCAGGACGTTCGGGTTGGCGATCTGTTCGCGGTCGAGCGACAGGCCGCGTTCCAGGGTGCTGGAGAGCTTGTTGATGACGCCGCCGCCCAGCATCCACAGGCCGGCGCCGGCCGTCATCAGGACGGTGAACGTCGCGACTTCGCGCGAACGGGGGATGTCGCCGTTCTCGCGCGCCTGCCTCAGCCGTTTGGCTGACGCCGGTTCTGTCTTTTCTGCGTTGCTGCTTTCCGCCATCCCGAGCTCCCGTAATCATCGCCCATCGAGGCGAGCCCACATTATCACTGGAGTTGCCCCACGGCCATACATGGAACAGGGGAGAAAAAACACCTCATATATGCGGCATGCCCAAGGCTTTAACTTGTCGCCGGACAGAGTGCCCCGGAAATGCTGCGATGCAAAATCAATAGAGTTGCGAAATTTTCTAGCAATCGTGTTACGCATTTTTCATACTAGGTCTACAATAAATACACCCGCAATGAAACCCGTGCTGGATAATTCAAGAGGGAAACATTGCTCGTGGGACTCCTGAAGAAATGTTCGTTCGACCGTTCGTTTTGCTTGCCGATGACTGACCTTGAATTCGGGAGATACCCATGTGCACGTCTACGACAGCACGTTTTTGCCGCACTGCAACATTGCTCTTGTTTACGCTGCCGGCCGCCTCATCCTGGGCCGACGACAACGCCGCTGCCGCCAGCGCCGCGCCGGAGGGCGATACGTTCACACGGTCATTGAAACTGGATGAGGACGCGCCGAAATCCTCGTACTGGGATGTCTACCTGTCCGGCTACGCCTACCACGACCGCGACACGTACTCGAAGGCGCAGCTGCGCAAGATGAACGAACTGACCTGGGGCGGCGGCCTCGGAAGAAGTTTCCGCAACGAGCGCGGCAATGAAGAAGGGGTGTACCTGATGGGCATCCGCGATTCGAACAACCGCCCGCAATGGATGGCTGGCTACCAGTACAAGTGGATGTTTCCCCTGAAGTCGCACGCGGGCGTGGAAGTGGGCGCCGGGCTGACTGCGCTGGTCATCCGCCGCCACGACTGGTATGACGGCCGGCCCTTCCCCGCAGTGCTGCCGATCGCGTCGATCGGCAACCGCGCGGCCCAGCTGGTCGCCACCTACGTGCCGCACCTGTCGGCGCGCAAGAAAAAAGGAAATATCCTCTCGCTAATGCTGAAGATTTCGATGTGAACAGCCGCTCAGATCGCAGCCTGGTTCAGCTTCCGCTTGCGTAAGTCGACTTTTGGAGACGGCACGAGCTTCAGTTCCAGCGGAGTCGACAGCTTTTCCTTGGCGCCCGGCGCGTCGGCGCCCAGCAGGGTCTGGAAATCGCGGCCATAGAATGCCCCGTTCAGCTGGGTCTGGCTGATCATATAAGCGCGGAAACGGCGCCACAGCTCGCGATCGAATGTCGGCGCGGCGGTCCAGAACTGTCCCAGCTCACCCTGGAAAGTCAGGCCTTCCATGTCGTACATTGCACGGCCCATCACCTTCAGCGGCTTGTAGTGGTACAGGGCGGATAGGCCGACGGTGCTGTTGATGGTGATCACGCCGCGCGCACGGCGCAGCAGCGTCGGCAGGTGCACGTCGTGCACATAATGCACGCGCCCGGTGACGCCAAGGTCGTCACACAGCTTGTCCACCAGCTTGCGGTAGTCGCGTTGGCCGCGGTCCATCGGATGGTGCTTCAACACCAGGTGATGGTCGTCGTGCGCACTGGCAGCGAACGATGCGACCACTTCGCGAATGAAGTCGCGCACGTCGGCGTACTGGCTGTGCGACCTGATCTGGCTATCGTTGTACACCTGCAGCGCCACCGCGAAATACTTGCCGTCGTGTTCGCGCAGGAGCTTTTCCATCACCGGCTTGTCGCGCCGGCGGTTCAGATGCTTGCGTACCCACGAGCGGCACCAGTTGCGCGCCTCGTAGCGTACCGACAGGATCTTGTGGTGCTCATAATTCGGATACAGCGGCTTGAGCGCCCGGCTGCCGGCATAGTAGAACATCGCTGCCCATGCCGCCCGGCCGAAGCGCGGATGGGCGGGCTGCGGCGGCTGGATGTCGACGTCCGGCAAGGCATGGTAGAACGCCGCGCTGCGCGGCATCGACGAATGGGCGTTTACGCCGCCGCATTCCAGCGTGATGTAATCCGGGCGTACATACCCTTCTTCGAACACGAAGAAGGGTATGCCGAGGGCGTCCGCCACCGGCTTGGCGGCCACATGGTAATGGCGGCAATCGCCGAAGCAGACCACGCCGTCGATATCGTTCTCGAGCAGGAAATCGCGCAGGAAGGACGGGAAGTCGGCTAGCTCGCCCTTGTAGTCGACAGCATCGAGCTTGCGGTGGAACAGCCAGTCGCCGCCGCTGAAGTTGATCTTCTTGACGGCCACGCCCTGCTCGTTCAGCCAGGCAGCCACCCGATTGAAGAACGTCCCCATCGGGCCCTGCAACATCAGGACCCGCGTGCACTGCAGGAGATTGTAATAGCCAGGGACGGTGTAGTCGCCGTTCCGGTAGCGCGCCAGTTGGCTGGCGTCGAGACGTGCATTCATGCCAGATTCGTAGGTGAACAGTGCCGGGATAACCAGGCATGATTATAAGCAACTGTTACCCTACGAAAAATTGCACATTGTCACAATCTTGAAAAAAAACCGCTGCGGCGCAACACTTGGTCGAGAGACGTATTTACCCCTTGTCTCCTCTTGTTTCCAGCTCAATAACTTTCTAGAAATAAAGTAAATACGAGATGAATGTTGCAATACAACATTTTATCAAAAGAAGTTCCAGAATTGACGAAGGCGCGGCGGCTACTTTCCACTCATTAATTCGATGAGCGCCTTGGTCTTGCGCAGCTTGCGCGCAACCCAGCCGGTGCCGTGGGAGGAAGCGGCGCCAGCCGCCTGTTCGACCAAAAAATGCATCACCTGCTCTGCCGAGGCGAAGCCGGGCGCACCCGGCAGCACGTAGCGCGGATAGGCCAGCATGACGGCAAACACCAGGGCGTCCAGGTCGACCTTGCGCTGCCGCACGGGCAATGGGAAATGATCGACGGTCAAGCCCCAGCCCGCATAGAACGGACCGCCATAGCAATGCACGGTGCGCCCGTGCAGCAGCGCTTCGAAGCCGGACAAGGAGGTCATCGTATGCACTTCGTCGGCGGCCAGGATGCAGTCGATGATGTTGGCATCGTTCACGCACTGGTCGGCCAGGACCGCCAGCTCCTCGGGCGGCACCGCTCCCTGGCGATTGCCGGCCACCACGTCCGGGTGCGCCTTGTAGAGAATGCAGGCGTCCGGATTGGCCGCGCGCACCGCGCGCAGCAGTTCCAGGTTGCTGCGGACCGCCGGCGAGCCGCGCCGGATCGAGGCATCGTCCTCGACCTGCCCCGGCACCAGCAGGACCTTGCGGCCGCGGCTGTCGACGTCCAGGGCCGAACGGCTCAGGTTGTACTTGCTCAGCTTGAGCTTGACGTAGTCGCGGCGAAGCCGCGCGGCGCGCGCCAGGTCGTCGGCGTCCAGCTGCTGGGTCGCGAGCATGCGCTCGAGCGCGCTGCCCGACGCCGGGTCGTAGTACATGCCGGACTGGTCCAGCACCAGCGACACTGGCCGGAACAGGTCGGACCCGAGCCCGACCGAGCGCAGGAAACCGTCTTCCATCCGCCATACGGGCAGGCCGCGCCGCTCGGCCACCGCGGTGACGCTGGCTTCATTCTTGATGCCCCACAGGACTACGCGGCTGTCCGGCTCCAGTGGACGCCGGTCCAGCGCCGCGGCCGAGCGGACGAAGCGCAGCTTCGCCGAAGCGCTGGTCAGGAAGGGACGCACGATGGCGCGCTTCCACATGCTCATGCCGACGCAGTACAGCGTCCCGCGGGTCTGGTCGTTCACGGCCTTGTTGCGGGCCAGCCAGTCGATCACGTCGAAGATCGCGCCCGGCCCGCCCGTCAACGGGTTGACGTAGCGCGAATACCGCAGGTAGGCGGCTTCGAACAACTGCTCGACCGTGCGCTCGACCGTACGCCGTGGGCGCAGGGTCTCCATGCCGCGGTTGCGGTCGTCGGTCAGGCCCCAGCCCGCGTACCACGGCAAGCCGAAGCAGGCCACCGGCTTGCCCAGCATGAGCGCCTCGAAACCCATCTGGGAGGTCACCACGTAGACCTTGTCGACCTGCTCCAGCAGCATCAGCGGCGAGATGTCCTCGGCCAGCAGGCGGATGCGCGGATCGGTGCCGGCCAGGGAGGGCGCGTTCAGGTAGCCCTGCTTCTTGCCGCTGACGACGTCCGGATGGGTCTTGATCCAGATTTCCGCATCCGGATTTTCCTCCAGCGCGGAGCGCAGCATGCCGGCGAACACATCTGCGTCGGCTCCGCCCAGGCGCACCGAGACGTCGCCCATGGTCTGGTCGATGACCAGCACCCGCGCGCGGCAGCCGTCCGCCCGCGGCGGCAGGCTGCGCTCGGGAGCGTGGTTGTATTTCGACAGGCGATGGCGGCGGATCAGTGCGATCGCCCTGCTTGCCTGCGCCTGCGCTTCCGGATCCGGCTCGAGCGCGGCGATCATGGCTTCCAGGCGCGACGGCCGGGTCGCATCGTAATAGATGCCGAGGTCGTCCACGACCAGCGACAAGGGCCGGTGGCCGTCGACGCCCAGGCCGCACGAGCGCAGGAACCCATCTTCCAGGCGCAGCAAGGGTTCCTCCGATCGGGCGGCGTACCAGGCGGTGCGGCGCGCGCTCGGCTTGGCGCCCCAGCACAGCCAGGCGCTTTTCTGGCTCGACCGCGAGGGCAACAACGACACCTTGACCGGCCGGCCGAGGAACTGCGCCAGGTAAGGCTGGCGCCACAAACCGTAATTCCAGACCGGAATGCGAACAGCGGAAACGGCCATCATCGTCCTGCCACGGCCAGGATTTCTTCGACACGGTGCGCCCAGGTGTGCTCGCGCAGGACGTACTCGGCGCCGGCGTGGGCGCGCTCGAGATCCTGCGCGTCCGGGCCATGCTTGAGCCGGGCGAACAGTTCACGCGCCTCGTCGGGAGTCCGGACCACATGGCAAAAATCTTCGAAGTAACGCGCCACCGCCGGACTCGGATTGGTCACGGCGATGCCGCCGCAGGCCAGGATTTCGACCAGCCGGCGCGAAAACATCGTTGCCGAATCTTCGATGGTGTTGACGTTCAACGACACCAGGTAATCCTTGTAGATCTGCGAGGTCTGCGCATGCGTGACCGCGGGCAGCACCTCGAGATTGCTCCGGTCCGGATAACGGTAATGCGCCGCCTTGCGGGCGGAATTGCGGTCCACGGCGGTCACACCCAGCCCGGTTTCCAGGGCCGCGTCGAAAAACATGTCCTGCCAGGTGCGGCGGCGGTCGTGGATGTGGCGGCTGTAGCTGCCCACGAAATTGCTGCGCATGTGCTTGAAATGGAAGCCCGAAAAGCTGTGCGTCACCGGCTGGACCGCGAACAGCAGCGTGTTCACGGTGACCTCGGGCCCGACCACGGCGCGGTAGCGCGGAAGGCAGTTTTCGTCGACCGTGAAGATATGGTCGAACAGGCGCGCGCTGTCGATGAAGCGCTCGAAATGCACGCCGTCTTCCTTGTTCCAGAATACCGTCGGAATACCGGCATCGCGCGCATGCGCGACCAGCGCGGCCAGGGCCGCATTGCTGCGCTTCGGATGATCCGGATAGGCGGCGATCTTGAACTTCCATGTTTCCGCATAGCCCTGCCAGGCCGATTCGACCAGCAGCAGGTCCGGCCGCCCGTATTTCAGGGCGAACTTGTAGTTGCGCGGCGTAATCGTGATGACGTCACATTCCGCATCCAGGCTGGACTGGGTCAAGGCGTCCGATACCAGGGCGATGCGTGGGCCGTTTGCATCCCCACGCCGCACCTTATTCAGCTGCTTTAACAGCCTCATCATCTTAACTGTTCCTTTGTTGCTGCGGCGTGCGGCGGCAGTCCGCATATCGCCAGATTGCGCTCAACGTATCTTGCGCAAGATTAGGAGGCTGTCGAAACTCCGATGAGAGCCATTGCTCGTGTAATCAATCAGCCCCGCTACGACGTAATCGCTCCCCTTGAATCCGCGCTTCACGTCGTCGATCGACAGGTCGACCGATTTGAAACGCTTGAGAAAATATTCAACCAGTCGCTCGTTGATGCTCCAGCCTCGCGGCAGTAATAGCGAAGTCAGGGACTGGAATATGACGATTAATTTCCCGTCCGGCTCTCGATTCAGCCTGCGCTTGAAATCGAATAACAAAAAGGAATTTTTGGGGATCGAGGAACGGAAGCCCTTCAGCTTTGCCGATAAAAAATCTTCAAGCCGACTGACACGCAGGTTATCGAAGACGATGGCATGGATCTGGCCTTCGGCAAAAGCCTGGCCGAAAGACTCCTGCCTGTCGATCCGATGACGAATGGTCTTCAACCCTGCATCGCCATCGTGCAGCCGCTGTAAGCCTGCCTCGACGGCCTGTGTCCGGTCGACCTCGCTTTCCAGAACAATGAGGTCGAGGTCGCCGGAAAGCGCGGCCTGTTTGACCGCCTTGCCCACCGCCAGCCTTGGCTTCTTTGGGGTTGACGGCTGTTCTTCCTGCCTGGCTTCAGCTTTGTCGGGCAGTGAGGAAAAGTACGAGCGCAGGTCAAAACCGCTTTGCGTGACCATGACAGATTCGGGGAAAAAGCCGATGCTTTTCTTGAACAGCCCCATCCCGCCGTTCATCCTGCTTGTATGGGGATACAAGTAGTTAATCGCACGAACCCACGGCTTGTTTTCGATGACCTCACGGACCATTTCGCTGAGCAATAGGTTCATGATCCCTTCCTGCAGGTGATCCGCATGCCCCAGGATATGGTCTACCTGCCCCAGTTCGCCATAAAAGAAAATCGTTGTGTAAGCGACGAGCCTGTCGTCCTTGAAGACTCCGAAAAATTCTTCACGATGCAGTTCGCAATCGTTGCGGAAAGCATCATCGATCATTTGCGTCGGGCGAACCTTGAAGTAGTCCGGTATGGATTTTCCTTGCCGCTCAGGGTCGGACGTGCGGATGGCAAGGACATCGTCCAGATACTGGTCGGGGTCGACTTTCCTGTATGCGTACCCCTGCCTCTGGGCCTTGCGGATCATGTTCCGGCCCTTGTCTCCGATGACGCTCATATAGGCTGCCAGCGTTTCGGGAATGCGGAGCATGGCAGGCTGGCCATGGTATAGCGTCACCGGCACCTGCACGCCGTCACCGACATTGAAAAGCCCATTGGTCCTGCCGACGTCATTGGCGGGATGACGCCGGGCCACTTCGTCCATAGTGCCATACCAATGCCGGCAGATCCCGTGGCAACGCGCAGTGCAGCCCTCCCTGCTCGTCTCGAGGTTGAGGCCGAGTACTTTGGAGTGGTCCGGCAATGCCGCATATCGCCGGAGATCGTTCACGGCGCGGGCCGTTTCCATTTCATACTCGGAATACAGCTCGGCTCCGCGTGCGTCGATCGTGATGTCGTCGAGGACGACAGGCGCCTGTGCGTTCCACAAACGAATCCCGATGCGTTTCAACGTAGCGCTCGGGAAGGAAATGGTTTGCTCGAATTCACCAGCCTCCGATGGTGGCCTCAGATACATATACGGACCGACCACGGATATGCCGATCCCATGTTCCGCCAGCGTCTCCAAGGCCGGACATTCTGCGAATTCGAAAACGAACAGGGCCGCACCTTTTGCCTGGCCGAGCCAGAAACGCGCTTTTGCCTTGACAGTAATTTCCTGGAGCTGCCCCTGCCGAATATCAATCCATACAGGTCGCTTGGTGATCGCCAGAGATCGTATTTGCATTATAAGATTTGGTATCGCAACTAAAATATCCTGTCATCAGGATACATTCATCCGTAGTCGGTCGTGAAGCCGATGGGGCCAGGCCAGGTCAGAGCATGGCAATAATTTTCTGGGCCATCTCGGGAGTCTCGGGAACGTGCCCGTCCTCATTCTTGTATACCCAGGCCTTGTGAATGCCCGTGGACGAGATGCCAGGCTGTACCGTACCGCCCAGCGATGTCCAGAAAGGCTTGAAGTGCACGTCGAAATGGTGAGCATCCAGTTCGTTTTGAATCAGGATTGCCCGCGACTGTCCGAATTGGGCCCACTGGACCTGCATATCGATGCGAGACGCGTATTGTGCACGGATTTGCTCTTCCGAGTCATCATCGAAGCAGAATTTCCGCACCAGGGCGACCTGCCTTGCTATTTGATACGACAAGGCATCGGTCTGGGCATTGATGGCTACTGCCGTCGATCCCGGGATACGCGATGCCAGTGCCAATGCCGCGAAGCCGCCGGCGGACGACCCCCAGATCGTGATTTTTTGGTTTGGTATGCCCTTGGCTTCGGCAAATCGCGTTATGAATGCGACCAGCTGATCGAGTGCGTGGTCGTTTTTTTTGCCGAGGCACCACCCAAGTCCCATATCCTTACTGAGTTCCAGGGTCGGGTCGGCGATGCAAAGCGTATGCCCAGGGAACGCCCCTTTCTTCGCCCAAGTCCAGCGGCTGAAGGAAGGGAGAACGATCTTGGAACGGTCCACCGCAGACGGCATCATGACGAACAACGCGTCATCCGAACCGGGGTAAAACAGGCAGGGAAAATTCCAGGTCTCGCCCTTCAGCAGGTAGGCCACTGCGTTCGGGTCGGCTTTCGGGAACTCTTCGGCAGTTACGGCCAGCGCATTCATGAAAATCGGCGCGGATTTCATGTTTTCCATCGAGCCGTCCTCGTATTTGACGAATGCAGTTACTCTGTAGTAACCGGGAAGGCCAGCCGTATCGTACTCAAACGTATCCTCTTTCGAATACCAACGCATATGAACGCGCTCGTCGTTGCGGTAGACATAAAACGCGTAATTCGGCGCGGGCTCCACAGGCACGGACAAGGAAGCACGGCATACCAGGTTCTGGCCTACCACCTCGGCAGACACGTCTTTCAGTTCCTTGTTCATTTATATGAAAATCTTTTTTGTTAAATCATTCAACCGATGCAAAGGAAAACGATCCACCAGGTTTCTGGCAGAGGCGCACAAGGAACTCGGTAAGGAATAGGTGCGGCAGGCGTTCGATGCTATGAACGAACGGTCTGCGGATCGGATCTCATTGCGGATTTTCGATCATCGATAATATCTTCCCACCGACATCATGGGGAATCCGCGCAACAAATCGGCTGCATATTCGATGTAGACGAAAGCACTGACGCTCGAATTGTCGCCGGCAGCCGGCAGCAGCATCTTGTTGTGTCCAGGCTCGTCGAAGCAGCCGTTGCGATTGAAATCGTGGCCATATTCTTCCAACACCGGCGCGATTGGACTGGTGTTACGCGCGAGGATAACGGAATTTTGTACCCACATGGGTCCGCCGTATTTCTTGACGACAGCTGGCTGACCCGGCTCTGTCAAGGTAAGCACCGCCCCGTCTGCAGTGGACTGGAAACGCCGGAAATCGATGATCGAGGGCTTGAAGTCCCACTGCCCCGATACGCCCGTGAACGCAGTCTTTACATAGATCTCGCCCTTGTATTTCCAGCCAATTTGCGCGGGCGATATGTCTCCCAAAATGGGACGGTCGGCTGCAAAGGCAAAACCGACGACTTGCTCCAGCTGCGCTCCACCGGCACTCTGGGTGATCTCGACCAGCTTGTAGCCGTCGGGGGCAGTCGCATCGGCTGCCCAGCGATATCGGAACTTCCGGGTTTCGACGGAGATCCCATCGGGCTCCCGCCGGATTCTGGGCTTTTCCTCCTCAACCACGTCCATGCGTATACGCGATATCGGGCCATTCATGCACGTGGTCCCGCCGTAAGGCGCATTCATCTCGTGGATGTACTTCGTCGGCACACGCGGCAAAAGCTTGGCGCTGTCGTAGCGCTCGACATTCATGCACCAGGCATCGCCGCATTTCCTGATGACGCCGTACTCAACGAAATTGCGTGGGCTCGGCAAATCAACACGGTAACCCGCGGCAAAGGTAAAGACGGCCGGCAGATTGCCGCTTCCGTCTGCCTTGGCACCAGCGGACCAGGCCAGTGCCAGCACCGGAATCACATGGACAAGGCGAAACGATGGCTTATAAAACGTCATGACATGATTCCAATTTCAGACAAGATCACCTCTTCTTTGCCGCGTTGCCGGTTGACGTTCTCGCTGGCCGCCTTCGACATCGCCAGGAACAGCGCAGGCTCGTGATAAAGCTTGGCAATGCCGCGTGCCAGCGTGGCCGCATCATTTCCGGGCGCTAGGATACCGCAGTTTTCGTCGACGAACTCGGGCACTGCTGCAACGGCGTTGGTCACCGGCACCAGACCGGATGCCATGGCCTCGTCACGAGAGACCCCTTGCGTGTCCATACGCGTCGGGCACAGGAAAATGCCATATTCCTTATGCAACGCTGCGATTTCCGAACGCTTCAGGAAACGCTTTTCAATAAACACGTTACTGAACTGACGCAATGGCGCAAGTGTATTGTCGAACAATGGCCCATCGCCGATCAAGCGGAATTCCACTTCATTGAACCAAGGCTCCTCGGCCAGGGACTGGATCGCTTTCACACTCAGATCGTTGGCATAGGTAGCCGACGAATACGGGCGGATCGACAGGATTTTCTTGCGCTGCTCGGACGCTTTGGGATGATAACTGAACACATCCGTATCAATCGGATTATGGATGATCGCGTAGTGTTCTTCGGGAATACGGAAGCCGATGTCTTCCATTACTTCCTCTGCGAAGTAATGTGACACGAACACGAGCTTCAGGTTGGCAGGCATCGGGCGCAGCAGGCTGCGCCAGAATTCCATCCTGGCGTCGCTCTTCATTTTGGCGACAGTACGTTCATCGTCCGTCGAATAGTTGAAGTCACGACGGTGCCACGGCTGGATTTCGGCGCCATGCACCCAGACGATGACCTTGATGCGATCGATGTGGTGCTTCAGCACCTCCCACATGGTCGTATCCAGGAAATGCACCAGCACCGTCTTGTAGCGGCCGCTGGATAACATGTGGTGCAGCACTTCCTGCGAGCCGGTCGTTACGTCGATGTCTTCGAACTCGTGATACGAGACCGGCTCCGAGGGGCGCATCCGAAATACGTCGCAGCGGACGCCTCGCTCCCGGTAGGCCATCACGCGGCTGTGGACGAAACCATTCCGGTACAGGTCATCGTAGGACGGATAATGGTTGGTCAGGATCAGCTTGTCCGCCTTGCCGATGATCTCGGCCGGCTGCAGGTCGCGATGCGCCAGTACCAGACCCTTGACGTCGCAGCTGCCGCCGGCATAGAAGCGCAGGCCCGGGCGCACGTAGACCGTACCGAGTGGAATGTCGGCTTCCTGATTACGATTGGCGTGTTTGATCACGTGTGCGATCTTCTGCTTTTGCGCATCGAGGAACACGAGCACCAATTGCAGATTCAGGCCAGGAGTCGTATCGAAATAGAATTCCGCTTTGTCGCTCCAACCCAGGCTGTCGAGCGGGTATTCGGTGGTAGCGTACAAGTATTCATGTTTGCCGTCCGCAAGAGACGACTGGAAGCACCAGTTATCACCGTCGAACTCGGTTTGTACCGCGGCGCTCGGCGCCTTGGTGAAAGCTTCGGAAAACTGCTTTCCGCTGATCATTTTGCCTTTTTCGGCGCCTTCGGCAGCAGGCGGGATGTGTTCCGCCAGGCTCAACAGTTCGTCGATCGACACGCCCTTGTCCAGCCCTTGCAGGTCATCGACCATGGCAAGCATCAGGGCGCGGTCGGCGCTGTCCTGGCCGTTACGGCAGTAGTTGAACTCATCGATGGCCAGGCCGTTGTCCGTATCCAGCTTTGACGAGGCCAGTGCGGCGACCCACGACGCCGCATTCGCTTCGGCGAGGCGTGCCAGGCGCACGGCGGTGCAGCGCAGCGCGAAGCTCTGCGCCGGATGATATGCCGTCCCGCCCGCCTGTAGGGCGACAGCACCTTCTTGCCAGAGGTAATGTGCATTTTTACCGATGACGTCCGCCCCCGAGTAGGTAGTTGTTAGTGCGATGTCGAGCAGGTAATTCGGGCCGTAGTAATCCTGCGCCACCATGCCGGCAACGAATTCCGCGTCCTGGACAATTGCCGCGATGCTCAGCCCTTCGGCGGCGTCCGCCGTCAGGAACCGTACCCGCTCGTCCGTCGAACGCGCAGGTGCAAAGTTCTTTGCCAGGAGCACGTGCATCTGGTAATGCGCGTAGGTCTGCCGTGCCGCGTTTTCAAGCAGCAGGTTCAGTTCGGCTTGGTTTGCCGCAGTGACCAGCACGGCGATCTTCGGCTGTCGAACCACCGCAGGCTGCTGCGAGACCTTGGAGAAGACATACGCCAGCCGCTGCTCGTAGGTGTGTTCCTGCAGCACCTTGCGCAGTGCGGCAAGGCGCAGCTTGGCGCTGCGTACGTCGTCGCCCGCGACCGATTCGAGGTGGCGCACCATCTCATGGCCGCTGTCGGTCGTGATCACCAGGTCGCCGAACATCAGACGGATGCCGCGCGAGAAGTTGCTGACCGTGATCGTGTTGGACGCCATCAGTTCGAACACGCGGCGCGCAAACATGGTCTGCGACTGCTTGATCGAATTCAGGTTAATCGCATAGCGGTAGCCCTTGTAGGCCTTGTCGATCTGGTCGAACGGCAGGGTACCCACGATGTACGGCAGGTACTCCGGCGGGAACTGATAGTTGGGGTCGTTCTTGCCGTAGTTGCGGTCGTAGATTTCCACCGGGCGGAAGCTGGGCAGCTCGCTGATGAAATTACCCAGGTCGCGGGTACGGTCGGGGTAGCGTACGTAATACGCGCCGGCGAAGCAGAACGCGTCCTTGCGCTCGTAGGTTTCGATCGGGTGATTGTTCTTCGGCTGACACGCAAACGGCAGCAGGAACACGTTGTCGTGCTTCAGCGCCGCCTTGTAGCGGTGGATGCAGTCGATGTCGGTCGTGAACACGCAATCGAACATCATTGCGGTGCTCAGGAAGGTTTCGAAATGGACAGGGTCTTCCTTGTTCCAGAATACCGTCGGCACGCCATGCTGGCGACACCACGCGACGATGCCTTGTACTTCCTGGCTGTTATGCCCGACTTTACTGCCCCAGAGCTCGTCCTTGCCGCGCCATGCCGATTCGATGAAGAGCAGTTCCGGCTTGAAGCCTTCGAGTTCGGCCTGCCAGTTTGCCGGGGTCAACTGGAACAGATCGCACTCGGCTCGATATGAGCCAAAAGTGAACTCGTCCATAATGCAAGCGACCTTGAGCTGACGCAGATCACGCGACAGGTCATACGGTGCAACAGCACGCTGGATGGGTTGCTGCAGCTCCGCGGCTACCGGCATTGCCGCAACTGGAGCAGCCGGCACTGCCTTTTCCACCGGTTTCGGCGCTACCTTGGCGACCGGTGCCGCGGGCGCAACCTGCACTGGTGCGGCCGGGGCGACGACAGGCTGGAGTTTCTCCAGTTGTTGTGTTTTCTGCTTGCGGCGTTTGATCACTTCCTTGCGCCATGCAAGCATGGCCGACGGTATGCCGATAAAACCGCGTACCGATTTGAAACCGTTGATCAGGATATAACCCAGCTGGAACGACAGGCTGGCGCGGGTCTTGATGACCTGCTGCTCGGCCTGCATCTTCTGCTGGCGTGCACGCTCGAGTTGCTGATTCGTTTCCCTCAGGTTCTTCTTGTGGGTTGCCAGTTCGAGTTTTAATTGCTCCAGGTTGCGCTGCTGTTCGCGTGCCTGTGCCTGGCTGGTCTGGACCTTCGCCTTCAGTTGCGGTATCTCTTCGCCAGTAAGGCGACGGTATTTCACGTTGGCGTCATTGAGCTGCTGTCCCAGGTCGGCGATGCGATCCTGGGCGACCTTGTAGCCTTGGGTCTTGCTGTTCAGGTCGGCCCTGGTCCGTGCCAGGTCTGCCTGCGCTTCGCCCCACAATTTTTCGGCGCCGCGTGCCGCCTTCTCTTCCGCGGCCACACGCTGCTTGAGTGCCTCGACCTCGTGTTCCGCCCCACGCGTCGCCTGTGCTTCCTCGGCTACGCGTTGCTTAAGCGCCTCGACCTCGTGTTCCGCCCCGCGCGCCGCCTGTGCTTCCTCGGCCACGCGTTGCTTGAGCGCCTCGACCTCGTGTTCCGCCCCGCGCGCCGCCTCCTCTTCCTCGGCCACGCGTTGCTTGAGCGCTTCGACCTCGTGTTCCGCCCCGCGCGCCGCCTGCTCTTCCTCGGCCACGCGTTGCTTGAGCGCCTCGACCTCGGCAGCCACTTCGCTGACCTTCGCGTTCGCAGTCGCCAGCGCTTGTTGTTCGGTCTCGATCTTTGCGTTCAGCTCACGAATCTGCTCGGTCGCCGCCTGGTAGTTGGCCGTGACCTTGCCGAGCTCGGCTTTCAGCTGATGCATGTCGGCCTGCGCTTCACCCAGCTGCTTTTCGGCGCCGCGTGCCGCCTGCTCTTCCTGGACCACGCGCTTCTCGAGCGCCGCGACCTGGCTCACTGCCTCACGATACCTGTCGTTCGCAGCGGCGAGCGCGTCCTTCTCGGCCTGCAACTGCGCCTGGATACGGACCAGCTGCTTTTCGATCTCGTGCGCACCCTTGCTGGCCTGATGCCAGTCCTGGCGCAGCTGCTCGATCTGACCAAGCAGCGTATCGCGCTCTTCCAGCAGACGGGATTGCGTCTCGATGAGCTGCGCATTGGCTTTCGCTGCCGCCTCGGCAGCCTGCTTAGCGAGCGAATCGTCGTGCTCGGCCTTGCGCCGGATTTCGTGCACCTGCTCAGTGGTAACACGGTATTTGCGGTTGGCCTCATTCAGGTTGTCCCGCGTGGAAGCCAGTTGATCGTTCGCCGTCGTCAGTTTGTTCGACAGCTCGCGTACCTGGACGGTTTGCTGCTCGGCCTCGGCCACCGCGCGGTTGCGGCCGGCCGTTGCCTCGGCAGCTTGGGCGCGTGCGATCTCAAGCGCCGCTTCGATACGGATGAGCTGTTTTTCGGCATCATGCGCCGCTTCACGGTGCGTCTCCGCAAGCGTGCTCAGGCGCTGCACTTCCTGTTGCAGGCCAGTACGTTCGCCTTCGAGGCGATCGCGCGTTTGCGCCAGCTGGCCCTGTGCGTCGTTAGCGGCCTGCTCTGCTTTCTGACGCGCCGACTCCTGCTGGGCCAACTGCACTTTCAGGCTAGCAACCTGTTCGGTCGCCGTACGGTATTTCAGGTTCGCGCTGTCCAGCATTTCGCGGGTTTTGCCGATCTGCTGTTGAAGCTGATAAGTGTCTTGAGCACCCTTCAGCTGCAAGCGCGACAGACGCTGGTCGACCGTCATTTGTTCATTCGGCAGGAACAAATGGGTCGGCGTTGCATTGAACGTATCCCAATACCCATAGTTCTTTGCGGTCATCCATTGATGAATCTGGCGGAAGCTGACCTGATCCGCACATTCGACGTACAGGACAGGCCGGTCGCGCTGGATTAGGCCAGTCGCACCGTCCAGCACGTCGATTTCCATGCCTTCGACGTCGATCTTGATCGCCTTCACCTGCTGCGGGAAATCGATGCTGTCGAGTGGAACGATCTGGAGCGGGCCGTCGCCGCTGGCAATGCTCTGGGCGCCGAGATTGTCAGGAATTTCCTTGGCGAAGTGCCCCCGACCGGTATCCTTGCCGAGACCGAGCTCGCGCACCTGCACCTTGCCGTCCAGGGCATTCAGCGCCAGGCTGCCGCGCAGGGCGGTGGCAAGTTCCGAATTCGGTTCGAAAGCCACCACCTTGCAGCCGACCACGGCGGCAAGGTACATCGTATGGTTGCCGATGTTCGCGCCGGCGTCCACCACCAGGTCGTCCGCCGACAGGCGCGTGCGCATGTCCTCGAGCATCGGCAGCTCGTAAGGAATGTGCTCGGTCGCCAGCTTGCGCTGGATATAGTCGAGGTCGGCATTCGGCAGCAGCATACGATACGAAACACCGTCGGCCGACAGCTCAAAAATATTCTCTGGCATTGGGGAGGGAACGCTTTGTAGGGTGGACGTTTTCATGGGTGGTTGCACAGGCACGCCGGAGGTGCGGGGTGTCTATTGTAGGGTACGGAATGTCGGCAGGGGCGGCCCGGAAGGCCGCCCCTGCCCGTCGGATCAGCGCGCGTGGAGGATGCCCACGGCATCGATCACGTGCGGATGCTCGCGCAGCTGCTGCGCCAGCTCGACGAACGGACGGTGCTTGACCAGCACCGCGATGACGTCGGCGCTTGCGATGGCCTCGGCCGGGCTGACCAGCGGCAGCGCGGACAGCGAAGCCGGCAGGGCCTCGACGTTAGGCTCGCTCAGCATCAATTGGGTGCGCGAGTCGGCGGCGATCTTCTCGGCGATGTGCAGCGCCGGGCTTTCGCGCAGGTCGTCGATGTCCGGTTTGAAAGCCAGGCCGAGGACGGCCACCTTGATGTCCTGCTCCGCCTTGCCGGCGGCGACCAGTGCGGCGACTTCGGTGCGGATGCGCTCGCGCACCCATTCCGGCTTGCTGTCGTTGACTTCGCGCGCAGTGCGGATCAGGCGTGCCTGCTCGGGCGTCTTGTCGACGATGAACCACGGATCGACGGCGATGCAGTGTCCGCCGACGCCGCAGCCGGGCTGCAGGATGTTGACGCGCGGGTGGTGATTCGCCAGGCGGATCAGTTCCCAGACGTCGATGCCGATCTTGTCGCTGATCAGGGACAGTTCGTTCGCGAACGCGATGTTAACGTCCCGGAAAGCGTTCTCGGTCAGTTTCGCCATTTCGGCGGTGCGCGCATTGCTGAACAGGAGCTCGCCCAGCACGAACACGCGATAGATCTCGGCCGCGCGCTGCGAGCAGGCGGGCGTGATGCCGCCGATGATGCGGTCATTCTCGATCAGTTCGGTGACGACACGGCCCGGCAGCACGCGCTCGGGGCAGTAGGCCACGTGGATGTCGATCGCGTCGGCAGCCGCGCCGGCGACCGGGAAACGCAGGTCCGGACGGGCCGCTGCGAGCCATTCGATCATCGATTCGGTGGTGCCCACCGGCGAGGTCGACTCCAGGATCACGGTGTTGCCCTTGGCGAGCACCGGTGCGATCGACTCGGCGGCGGCCTTGACGTAGGCCAGGTCGGGCGTGAGGTCGTCCTTGAACGGGGTCGGCACGGCGATCAGGAAAGCGTCTGCCGGCTCGGGCTTCGTGGTGGCGCGCAGGTAGCCTTCGGTTACCGCGGCGTGCACGATGATGTCAAGGTCCGGCTCGACGATGTGGATGCGACCCTGGTTGATGATGTCGACCGCGTCCTGGTTGATGTCGACGCCGATGACCTGCACCTTGCGGGAGGCGAACATGGCGGCGGTCGGCAGGCCGATGTAGCCCAGGCCGATGACGGATACCGATTTGACTTTATGCTGCAGCATGTTGATTCTTCGTTTTCTTGATGATGTTGACGATGCGCTGGCACGCGGTGCCGTCGCCGTAAGGGTTATGGGCAAAGCTCATGCGGTCGTATTCCTGGCGGTCGGTCAGCAGGGCCGCGACGCCAGACTTGATCGACGCCGGGTCGGTGCCGACCAGGCGCACCGTGCCGGCGGCCACCGCCTCCGGGCGCTCCGTGGTTTCGCGCATCACCAGCACCGGCTTGCCGAGCGACGGCGCCTCTTCCTGGATACCGCCCGAGTCGGTCAGGATGATGTGGGAACGCGTCATCAGGTACACGAACGGCAGGTAATCCTGCGGTTCGATCAGGTGCACGTTGGTGAGGCCTTTCAGGATGCGGCCGACCGGTTCGCGAACGTTCGGGTTGAGGTGCACCGGATAGACGAAATCGGCGTCCGGGAAGTCGCGCGCCAGGTCGCGGATCGAGGCGCAGATGCGCTCGAAGCCGTCGCCGAAGTTCTCGCGGCGGTGGCCGGTGATCAGCACCATGCGCGCGCCGTCGCGCAGGAACGGGAACAGCGTGCGCAGCGAATGCGCGAGCGCTTCATCGCGGTCGAGCTTTTCCTTCACCCACAGCAGGGCGTCGATCACGGTGTTGCCGGTGACGTGGACCTGCAGCGGGTCGGTGTTCTCGCGCAGCAGATTGTCTTGCGACTGGGCAGTCGGCGCGAAATGCAGGGCGGCCAGGGCGCCGGTGAGCTTGCGGTTGGCCTCTTCCGGCCAAGGCGACAGCAGGTTGCCGGTGCGCAGGCCGGCTTCCACGTGGCCCACCGGGATGCGCTGGTAGAAGCAGGCCAGCGTGGTGCAGAAGGTGGTCGAGGTGTCGCCATGGACCAGCACCAGGTCGGGGCGGAATTCGGCCAGCACCGGCTCGATGCGGGCCAGGATCTCGGTCGTGATGCCGGACAGGGTCTGGCCCGGCTTCATGATGTCGAGGTCGTAGTCCGGCGTGATCTCGAACAGGTCAAGGACCTGGTCCAGCATCTGCCGGTGTTGCGCCGTGACGCAGACGCGCGCGTCCAGGTCTTCCTGCCGGGCCAGCAGCTTTACCAGGGGGGCCATCTTGATGGCCTCGGGACGGGTCCCGAATACAGTCAGTATTTTCATAATCCGAGTGCGACTTTTGCCGAGATGGCGATTTGATAGATAACTTGGGTGACTTCTTTCCAGATCTGGCGCGACTTCACGTCCACCTTCGGCAGCACCATGATTTCGTCGCCGGCCTTGAGCGCGGACAGATTGCTGCTGTCGTCGAAACTGCCGTCCGGGTGAGCGATGATGATGCGCGAGGTATCCGCATGCTGGGTCAGGCCGCCGGTCACGCGCACGTAATCCTCCACGTCCCATTTCGGGTCGTAGGCCACCGCGTTCGGGAACAGCACCTCCCCGCTGACCAGGACCAGGCTGCCTTTCGGCGGAATGCGCAGCACATCGCCGTTTTCCAGCACCATGTCGTTGCGGTTGGCGGCACGGGAAATCACCACCTGGCCGCGCGGCGTCACCTTGCGCGCGCGATCGACCCATTGCAGCATCAGGCCGGCTTCCTCCTTGCGCAGCTGCGCTTCCTCGGCGGTGCCGCTGCGGGCGGTCAGTACCGCCTGCTGCAGGTTCGTCAGCGAGGTGTCGAGCAGCTCTTTCTGGCGCGCCTGGACGCTCACGCGGAACAGTTGGATGTTCGCCATGTCCGACTGCGCCGACGGCTTGATCTGGGTAAGCAGCATCCCCATCGATGCACCGTGCGGCAGCACGTATTCCTGCATGCTCTGGTGTTCGCCTTCCACGCGGACCGTGATCGTGCCCGGCTTGGTGTCGGCGGTGAATTCGACTTCGTCGCCGTCGCCGATGCGCACGCCGGCCGCGGCGGAGAGCGCGTAATAGTCGATGTTGCGGACCGTGCCGGAATTACGCACCACGCGCACATTGGTCGCCTGCGAGGTCGGCTTGGCCAGCGCCATCACGTCGGCCAGGGTGATGGTGTTGTCGATGAATTCGAAACGCTTGGCATTCTCCGCCAGGCCGGCAACCTTGACGGTATGGTGGCGCGGCTCCACGAAGATGACGTCGCCGTCGCCCAGCTGGATCATGGGCATGACGCCGTTCAGCAGGAAGTCGTAGAGATTGACCGCGGTGCGGACCTGCTGGCCGCGCTTGACCACCACGTTCAGGAAACTGCCGCGCTCGGTGTCGATACCGCCGGCACTGTCGAGATAATGCAGCAGGCTGTCCATGCTGGTGCCGTTGTACAGGCCCGGACGACGCACGTTGCCGCCCACGAAGACGCGTACCGGCTGCGCCATGGCCAGGCTGGCATAGATCGACACGTTGGCGCGGAATACCTTGCGGACCGCCGCCTCGACGACCTGTTGCAGGTCCTTGTTGCGCACGCCCAGCACCGACACCGGGCCGACCTGCGGAACGAAGACGTTCCCTTTCGGGTCGACCGTGAACACGCCCTCGAAATTGAAGCCGCCCCAGAAGCGCATCATCAGCTTGTCGCCGACCGCGATCAGGTAATCCGGGTTGAACTGCATCGCGCCCTTCTGCACGAAGCTGCCGCTGAACAGCCTTGCGCCGAACACATCGCTCTTCAGGTTCACGGAATAGTCGAACTTTTCCGGCGCCGCGGGTCCCGCCTCGGCGGTACTCATCGCTTCCAGCTGCGCACCCGCTCCGTACTGGGTCATCGCGGCCGCCGGGGACAGCGACATCGGACCACCCTCGCCACCGGCGTGGGTCTTGATGTCGGCGGCGGCGGCCTGCTTCGACTTGGCATTGGTCGCATCGGCATCCTGGGCGACAGCGGCGCTCGACATGGCCACTGCGAATACCAGGCTCATAACTAAAGAAAATCGCATGCGTTAATCCTTGTGGTCACGGATGATGGCTGCCAGCAGGGTGAGAATGCCGGCGATGAGCATCGTGACGAGAACGAAAGTGATGATGTTGTACAGGCGGCGCGGCTCGAGCGACTCCTCCGCCAGCGTCGGGGCCTGCAACACCGAAACCTTCTTCAGCATGCGGGTGACCTCGACGCGGCCCTTTTCGAGACCGGTCAGCGCCGTCTTGTAGACGTCCTCGGCAAACCCGGCCGCCAACTGCAGGCGCTGGTATTCCTCCAGCGTGCGATTCAGCGGTGTACCCTTGCCGCCGGTCAGACGGTTTTGCTGCTCGGCGATCTGCTTGTCGACCGCGGCGATCTGGACGTTCAGGTCGACCACACCCGGCGCCTCCGGCGTCAGGTAGGCCAGCAGCGCCGAGCGCCGGGTTTCCAGTTCGACACGGGTGGCGCGCAGCTTGTTGAGGCTGCCGACGTCGGTTTCCGCCGTGTTTTCGGGCGACACCATGTCATGCTTGTTCTGGAAGTCGAGCACGGCGAGACGGGCCTGCTGGAAGCGCGCCGCCATTTCCTGCACCTGCTTTTCCAGGAAAGTGACCTGCGACTCGGCGAGGTGGTGTCCGATCTCGTTCATGTAGGCCTCGCCCTCGGACAGCAGGGCCTGGGTAATGGCCTGGGCCGTTTTCGGATCGAAGGCCTGCGCCTTGATCACCAGCACGCCGGAGTAGTCGTCGAACTCGACGCTGATGCGCGACAGGTAATAACGGTAGAACGCCTCCTGCGTCGCGGAACCCGACAGGCGCGACAGCGGATCGCGTGCGCGATCGCTGAAATGGGCCTTCAGGTGCAACCTGGCGTCCAGCTTCTTCATCATGTCCGCCGACAGCAGGTAGCTGCGCAGCAGGAGCTGGTCGGGCCTGTTATTGCCGCCAGCGCCGCCACCCAGAAGGGAGCCGAGATCGACACTTTTCGAAGCGCCGAGCTGGGTGTGTTCGATCACGACATCCGCTTCCGACACGTAGCGGTCGGAAGCGATGGCTCCCCAGTACACGGTCGCGCCGACGCACAGTGCGGTAGCGGCACGCCATATGTTCTTTTGATTCGTTACGAATCGCGTAACGGCCGCCAAACCCGCTTTCGGGCTGCGTGCGCGTACCGCCTCTTTAGTGCCATCCCTCATGCGCCAATGCTTTCCTTGTAGTTTGCCAATGCGTCTTCAATGTCATCGAACCAGTGGGCCGATCCTTCGTGCAGCCAGATACCCGCCTGGCAGAACTGGCGCAGCGTTTCTTCGCTGTGCGACACCATGATCAGCCCGGCATGGTCGGCGACGCGCTTGAACGCCGCCGCCGCCTTGTTGGTAAATGCCATGTCGCCTGCGGCGGTGACTTCGTCCGAGATATACACGTCGAAGTCGAAGGCCATCGACATGGCGAACTGCAGTCGCGAACGCATGCCCGACGAATAGGTTTTTACCGGCTGATCGAAATAATGCCCGATGCCTGCAAAGTCCTGGATATAGTCCAGACGGTCCTGCATATCATGGTCGTGCCCATGGATACGGCAGACAAATTTAGCGTTCTGCCTACCGGACAGCGACCCTTGCAGGCCACCGCCATAGCCCATCGGCCAGGACACGCGGGAATAGCGTTCGATCCGTCCCTTGGTCGGCGTATCGATCCCGCCGATCAGGCGCAGCAGGGTCGATTTGCCCGCCCCGTTACGCCCCACCAGGCCAACGTTGACTTTCGGCGGGATCGTGAAATTCAGCCCTTTCAGGATCCAGCGCCCGGCGCCATGGTCCGTCATATAGCGCTTGTGCACATCCTCGACAATAATCATTCTGCAATCAACCGTCGTGAAAAACGCAGGTGCATCGTGAGCCCCAAAAACACCGCCACCAGTGCGAATCCATATACATAAGCGAGGCTTGCTTCAGGTACTGGATGGAAATGCGAGAAATACGCGCCGCGCAAGGTTTCAAGACCGTGCAAGAAAGGATTCCACAACAGGTAGTCGCGATAAGGCTGCGGAATCGTGCTTGCAGGGATCATGACGCCCGAAATGAAATACAGTGGCAGGACCAGGATATGGACCACCTTGCCGAGTTCGGAAACGAGTTTCGTCCCCGCGGACAGGATCAGGCCGATGCCGAGACCGCACAGCCACATGCCGAGCACCGTTGCCATGACCAATAGTGGATCGCTAGGCAAGACATCGTAACCAAACAGGCTTGCACCGGCCAAAATCAGGATGGCACTCAGCAGGGTCAAAAACCCTTCCAGGGTAGCGCGCACCAACACCGTGTCGATGGGTTTGACTTGGCGATAGGTGAACAATGCACCGTTCGCATGAATCGCTTCCATGCTCCTCAAAAACGTATTGCGCGCAAAATAGATACCCAGCAAGCCGGTGACAACAAACATGGCGCCATCGACTCCCCCCACTTTTTTGTGATAAACAAAACCGAACAGGGTCATAAGGAAAATGAGATACGCCAGCGGCTCGAACAGCAGCCATACCCAGGCGGCACGGCCGGCGGCCAGCCTGGTCACGGCTTCGCGCAGGAATAATGCTTTCCAGGTTGCGAAAGTAATTTGTACCGATGAACGGATCTGGCGCGCCATATCAATGAATTACATAAATCGAGTAATAAATCACCCCGCACCGGTCAGCAAATTTGCTGAAAACAGCGATGGCATGAAGGATTCTGGGAAATCCGGGACAAGAAATAAAGTGCAGCGTCATTCACCGACGCTGGGTTCGATAGAGTGCCTTGCAGGGATTATTCTTACTGAAGGGACGCACATACGGCGCTGTCAATCGCTTCACTTCACTGCCCACCGATGTGACACTCGGTCACTATCGGAGACCTTCGCGGACATTGCGCTGCAGGTCATCGGCAATTTTACTTCACAGCCACATTTAGTACCACCCATCCTCAGAGTTTTTGATCACCACCCGTCAAAAAAAACGTTCAAAATCATGTAATTACATGAAACAATTTGTGAGATTTAGTCAAAACGCGGTCCTCGGCGAAACTTCGGCCGGAAAAATTCTTGATAAAAAACACAAAGAAATTGCCACCCCAGCCATTTTTTTCTGCACTTGCATCGGCATTTATTAACACTTGTAAATACATGGCGACTGCTGGCTTTATCTTGTGTCATGTTTGGGCCAAAGCTCCTGCTCGACAAACAATGGCTGGTTTCTGTCGCAGGAATGTGACGCCAAATATGCAATAAGTATTGGTATCCGTATACGACATGTGGAAAAACATGGAATACCACGCTTGTTCCATATACTTTCATCATGTCGCTTTTTCCATATTTAATGCCGATGAGCAATGCTCGCGCAGGATGGAATCCAATAGGAAATTATTCCCGGATGTGGCGGGTATGGATAGGCGGAAAAGCCGGGCAAATCCGCTTTTTTTCAGTCGAACAGCTCAGCCTGCTCCAGCACGCAGGCCAAGGCATCCTTGGCCGCCAACTGGGGCACGAAATCGATCGGCCATGCGATGCCGATGGCCGGATCGTTCCACAACAGGCTGCGTTCGTGCTCCGGATGCCAGTAATCGGTGGTCTTGTAGAGAATGTCCGCCGATTCGCCCAGCACCACGAAACCATGGGCGAAGCCGGGCGGCACCCACATCTGCTTGCGGTTGTCGGCGGTGAGGATCTCCCCTGCCCACTGGCCGAAGGTCGGCGACGATCTGCGCAGGTCGACGGCGACGTCGAACACGGCGCCCTGCACCGTGCGCACCAGTTTCCCTTGCGGATGGCGGATCTGGTAATGCAGGCCGCGCAGCACGTCTTTTGTCGACCTGCTGTGGTTGTCCTGCACGAAGTCGACCTGCAGGCCGGTAGCACTGCGGAAATCGCGTGCGTTGAAGCTTTCGAAAAAGAAACCGCGGCTATCGCTGAAGACGGCCGGTGCCAGCACCAGTACGTCGGGGATGGCCGTTGGCGTGACGGTATAAGCCATGCTCGGATTATGTCAGCAGGTTCAGCAGGTAACGGCCGTAACCGCTGGCTGTCAATGGCGTTGCCAGTTTTTCAAGATCGGCGGCACTGATCCAGCCCTGGCGAAAAGCGATCTCTTCCGGACACGACACCTGCAAGCCCTGGCGCTTCTGCAGCGTCGCGATGAAGCTGGCCGCTTCCAGCAGGCTGTCGTGGGTGCCGGTATCGAGCCACGCGAAACCGCGGCCCATGATCTCGACGTCCAGGGTACCGCGCTCGAGATAGCAGCGGTTGACATCCGTGATTTCCAGCTCGCCACGCGCGGACGGCTTGAGCTGGGCGGCCATATCGCACACCTGGTGATCGTAGAAATACAGGCCGGTCACCGCATAGTGGGATTTCGGCACCGCTGGCTTTTCTTCGATGCTGATGGCGCGTCGGCCGGCGTCGAATTCGACCACGCCGTAGCGCTCCGGATCGTTGACGTGGTAGGCGAAGACGGTCGCGCCATCGGCACGCCCGCTAGCGTTGTGCAGCTGCCTTGCCAGGTCGTGGCCGTAGAAGATGTTATCCCCCAGCACCAGCGCACTCGGGTGCTTCCCCACGAAATCGCGGCCGACGATGAAGGCCTGTGCAATCCCGTCCGGAGACGGCTGGACCGCGTACTGGATGTGCATTCCCCACTGGCTGCCGTCTCCCAGCAATTCGGCAAAGCGCGAGACGTCATGAGGTGTGCTGATCAGCAGCACGTCACGAATGCCGCTCAGCATAAGGGTGCTGAGCGGATAGTAGACCATCGGCTTGTCATACACAGGCATCAATTGCTTGCTGGCGGCTTTGGTAACCGGATACAGGCGGGTACCGGTGCCGCCGGCAAGGATGATGCCTTTTCGTGTGAAGTCGGACATGCGTCTCTTTGCTTCTCTAGAATATTTGCTCAAGTACTTGTTCGACGCCTTCCTGCCATGGCGGCAGCCTCAGGCCGAAGGTGCGGCGGAAAAGGCTGGTATCGAGCCGTGAATTGGCCGGTCGCCTGGCCGCGGTCGGGTATTGCGCGGACGCCAGCGGCACGATCGCCTCCGGCCCTACCCTGAGTGTCTTGCCGGCCGCCTGCGCCGCGCCGATGACGAAGCGGGCGTAATCGTACCAGCTGGTGGCGCCCGAGGCAGCAACATGATAGGTGCCATAGGGAAAAACATCGGCGCCTTCGCGCCGGTATTGCCGGATCAGGTGCGCACTCACGTCGGCCAGCAGTGCCGCCGGGGTGGGTGCACCGACCTGGTCCGCCACCACGCCCAGGCTGTCGCGCTCCGCGGCCAGGCGCAGCATCGACTTGGCAAAATTGCCGCCGTGCGCGCCAAGTATCCAGCTGCTGCGCAGGATCAGGTGACGCGCGTGCGCCGCGGCCAGCGCCTGCTCCCCGGCATGCTTGGTCTTGCCGTAGACGCTGCACGGCGCGGGCCTGTCCGCTTCGTCATAAGGACCGTCCTTGGCGCCGTCGAAAACATAATCGGTCGAATAGTGCACGACCAGCGCCCCCAGGCGCGCGGCTTCTTCGCCGAGGATGCCGGGCGCCAGCCCGTTCACCGCGAACGCGGCGTCAGCATCGGACTCGGCCCTGTCGACGGCCGTGTAGGCGGCCGGGTTGACGATGACGTCCGGAGCGACACGGCGCACCAGTGCCCGCAGCGCCCCGGCATCGGCCAGGTCGCACTCCGCATGGCCGACCGCTGCGACCTCCCCCAGCGGGGCCAGGGCGCGTCGCAGTTCGAAGCCGAGCTGGCCGTTTTTTCCGGTAAGAAGAATCTTCACTTCAGGCTCCGTATTGCCTGTCGACCCAGTCGCGATACGCACCGCTGGTGACCTTCCTGACCCATTCCTGGTGGTCGAGGTACCAGCGCACCGTCTTGCGGATCCCGGTGTCGAAGGTTTCCAGCGGCCGCCAGCCCAGCTCCCGCTCCAGCCTGCTCGCGTCGATCGCATAACGGCGGTCGTGGCCCGGGCGTTCGGCGACAAAGGCGATCTGCTGCCGGTAGGACTGGCCATCGGTGCGCGGGCTGAGCTCATCGAGGACATCGCACAGGGTCCGCACGACCTCCAGGTTGGTCTTTTCGTTCCAGCCGCCGACGTTGTACACCTCGCCGGTCTTGCCCGCTTCCAGCACGCGCCGGATCGCCGCGCAATGATCCTTCACGTACAGCCAGTCCCGGATCTGCTGGCCGTCGCCATAAATCGGCAGTGGCTTGCCGGCCAGCGCATGATGGATGCACAAAGGGATCAGCTTTTCCGGGAAGTGATACGGTCCGTAATTGTTCGAGCAATTGGTCGTCAGCACCGGCAAGCCATAGGTGTGGTGGTAGGCGCGCACCAGGTGGTCGCTGGCCGCCTTGCTTGCCGAATAAGGACTGTTGGGCTCGTAACGGTTCGTTTCCCGGAACGGCGGTTCACGCTCGCCCAGCGAGCCATACACTTCGTCGGTCGATACGTGCAGGAAGCGGAAGCTGCCCCTTTCCTGTTCCGGCAGGGCGCTCCAGTAGCCGCGCACCGCCTCCAGCAGATGGAAGGTCCCGACGATATTCGTCTGGATGAAGTCCTCGGGACCGTGGATGCTGCGATCGACATGGCTTTCCGCTGCAAAGTTGAGGACGGCGCGGGGCCGGTGCGCTTTCAGCAGGCGGTCGAGCAGCGCGGCATCGCCGATGTCGCCTTTGACGAACAGATGCCCGGGATGCCCCTGCAGGCTGGCCAGGTTGTCGGGGTTGCCGGCATAGGTCAGCTTGTCGAGGTTGAGCACCGGCTCATCGCTTCCCTCGAACCAGTCCAACACGAAATTACTACCGATAAAGCCGGCACCACCAGTTATCAGAATCATCCAGCATGCCCTCTATGCGCTCAGCTCAAGCGTGGATTTTATCAATATCGGAAGCTGCATTGATCAATACTAAACCTTGCGGCTTCGATTTCGGGATAGTAAGACGATGATGATAAGAAACCGTGCAGCCGGCCACTGCGTGGCACTCGTCCTGTTCCTGGCTTCAAACCTCGCGGCGCCCTGCTCCGCCGGCGCCGGCCTGGACACTGCCGACCTCGCCACAGCGCAACGCGAAGCCGAGGCCCGCGCCGCCATCGCCGAAGCCGAGCGCGCCGAACTCCTCGCCCGCCTGCCGCCCTCCTCCATCAAGCCGCTCCAGGGCAGCATCGACACCCGGCAGTTCGGCGCCGCCGGCCTGGTCAGGGCTTTCGACCTCGCGCGCGAGCTGGCCTCCGAAGTCTGCGCCGCCCTTCCGGCCGACCGCAAGGCCGTCATCTACGAGCCGGCGGCCGCCCAGGGCGTGCTGGCCGCGCGCCAGGTGGTCGACGCCATCGAGCGCCTGAAGGATGACCTGGTCCGGCAGAACAAGGAACTGCAGCAAGTCATCGAAGCGCACACGCCGCAGGGCAGCGCCGCCGCCATCGGCCTTGCCCTGCTCACGGCGGTGCCGGCGACCATGAAGGCCGGCGCCGACCTGGCCGCGCTGTTCAAGACCGACGTCTCGGCGCAGGGGATCGCCTACGGCGACGGCGCCAGGAGCCTGTTTGCGACGCTGCTGTCGCAGCGCTGCCCGGACAAGCTGGCGGGGCTCGGCTCCGGCTACCTCGGCGAGCTGGACGGCAGGCAGTACGCCATCCTGCTCGCGCGCGCGCGCGCGCTGGCGGCGCAGCGCGGCGAGCTGGCGCAGCGGATCGCCGCCCTGGACAAGCTCGCGGATGCCGCCAAGGGCGAAGAGAAGCGCGGCCTGGCGGCGCTGGTTTCGGGCGCCGGAGCACTGCTGAAGACCGTCGACGCTTTCATCGACTCGCTCAGGGCCGGCGAAACGGGCGACCGCAGCCCGCTGTTCAACGCCGCGCGCTACCTGGGCTATGCGGCGCGCACCGAGGGCATGCTGGTGCTGGATTTCGACCTGCGCCTGGAAGGGATGACGATCGTGAAGGATGCCTTGTTCACGGGCCAGAAGCTGCGCCTGTCGGGGGTGGCGTTTCTCTGGTACCGGGTGCATGAGCCGGATGGGACGCTGCGTTTCGCGGATGCGGTGCGCAGGATTTCGCGGCCGGTCGAGGTGGACTTAAGAGGCGATGGCGTGGACGGAGACTTCTTCGGCTCCGGTAAGGAACTTGGATTCCCGCCTGCGCGGGAATGACAGTGAATAGGCGCGGGAATGACAGTGAATAAGCGCGGGAACGACGTTAGCGCGCTAACGGTACGATTAGCTGTCCAGCCGCACCACCTTCTGCTCGATCGCCCCGAAAATCGACTTGCCCTTCTCATCCAGCATCTCGATCCGGATCGTGTCGCCGAAGCGCATGAACTGCGTGACCGGCTGGCCGAATTCGATCGTCTCCAGGCAGCGCTGCTCGGCGATGCAGGAATAGCCTTTCGACGCATCCTTGTTCGACACCGTCCCCGAGCCGACGATGCTGCCGGCGCGCGCGTTGCGGGTCTTGCAGAGATGGGCGATCAGCTGCGGGAAGTTGAAGACCATGTCGACGCCGGCCTCCGGCTGGCCGATCAGGCGGCCGTTCCAGGTCGAGCGCAGCGGCAGGTGGACCTTGCCGCCGCGCCAGCTGTCGCCCAGCTCGTCCGGCGTCACCGCCACCGGCGAAAAGCCGGTTGCCGGTTTCGACTGGAAGAAGCCGAAGCCCTTCGCCAGTTCGGGCGGGATCAGGTTGCGCAGCGAGACGTCGTTGGCCAGCATGAGCAGGCGAATCTGCGCGATGGCGTCGTCCGGCGTCGCGCCCATCTTCACGTCGCCCGTGATCACGGCCACTTCGGCCTCGAAATCGATGCCCCATTCCTCGCGCGCCAGCACGATGTCGTCCATCGGACCGAGGAAGTCGTCGCTGCCGCCCTGGTACATCAATGGATCTTCCCAGAACGATTCGGGCATCTCGGCGCCGCGCGCCTTGCGCACCAGTTCGACGTGGTTGACGTAGGCCGAGCCGTCCGCCCACTGGTAGGCGCGCGGCAGCGGCGCCATGCAGCGCGCCGGATCGAAGTCGAAGGGACGGCGGGCGCGGCCGGCGTTGAGCTGGTCGTAGAGTTCCGCCAGCTGGGGCGCGATGAAGGCCCAGTCGTCCAGCGCGGCCTGCAGTGTGGGCGCGATACCGTCGGCGACGTGGGCGGTTTTCAGGTCACGCGAGACGACGGCCAGCTGGCCGTCGCGCGATCCGTCATTGAGGGTGGCAAGTTTCATAGCGGCGCAAAGTGAGTTTGGCCGACATTGTATTAGAAGGTGCCGAGCAGCCCCAGCCCGAGCACGTTCTGGTAGTAGTTGTAGTCGATCAGGCTCTGGCCGTAGCCGGAAAAGTATTGCGCATAGCCCTTGAAGTGGCCGGCCAGCGGGAACGCCCAGCTGAGCTGGACCGCGCCGCGATTGGTCGAGAAATTGCGGCGCAGCAGGGCCGAGTAGTCGTACCCGTTGCTGCGGTAGGTGACGGCGAGGTCGCCGCGGCCCATGTAGTCGACGATGTCCGGGTTATTGTCGTCGATGGCCGCTTCGTTGATGCGTTTCCACACCCGCCCAAGGACGGTGAAGCCGGCACGTTCCAGGCCGACCTGCGCATAGACCCGGTTCCAGCTGCGCGACAGCGTCGACGCCTGGCCATTCGACTGGTGTACCACGCCCAGGTTGAGGAAACTCGCATGCATGCCCAGCACATTGAAGTTCAACGGCGTCACCGCCATTAGTTCGGGCTGGTAATTGGTCTCGCGGAAGGGACTGGAAGCCTGGCGGTTGCCGGCCTGCCAGAAACTGTTCTGGGTATAGCCGAACCACAGGTCGACCGGTTTGTCGAAAGCGGTTTCGACCAGCTTGGTCTTGAAGCCAAGCTGGAATACCAGCTCCGCATGCGAGAGGTCGGTGGTCAGGTCGGCGATATCGCGGAATGGGCGGTAGGGCTCGTCGTTCGGATGCGCGGTGCGCGTCACCATCATGTAGTTCGCATGGTGCGGGCGGAAATTGAAGACGCCGCGCCGGTGCGCCTGGTCCAGCTCCCAATGATCGGCCAGGCTGAAGCCGCGGGTCTTTTCCGGCGAGAGGTCGAGCGATGCCTCGACCTCGGGATCGGCTTGCACAACCGAAGGGGCGGCCCCGGCGGCCGGCATGGACTGGGCAGGCTGGCCAACGCCGGCGAGGCGGTCATAGCAGGCCAGGCGCTGGCTCGCATCCGCGATCCTGGCGCAGCCGGAAAGGTCAGGAACGCCCTGCTGGGCCAGGGCCGGGGTGATGAGGAAGAAGGATAAAAGCGGGAGGATTCGGCAAGGATTCGTTGGCATGTGTCGCTATCTTGTTGACAAGCTTCTGGATAGCGAGTGTCGCGGAAAAGCATCTTTTGCGTCGCACGGCAGCTAGTCCGTCGCTGCCGCGTTCGCCTGGACAACGATCAGGTTTGCGCCAGCAAATCCAGCTGTGCCTGCTCCAGGTAACACCACTCCCCTTCCTTGAGGCCGAGCGCGTCGAGCGTGAGCCCGCCGATCTGCGACCGGTGCAGGGCCACGCAATGGTTGCCCGCCGCCGCCAGCATGCGCTTGACCTGGTGGTACTTGCCCTGCTCCAGCACGATCTCGAGCTGGTGGTCGCCGCGCTGGATGCAGGTCTGGGCCGCCAGCGGGGCCGGTTCGTCATGCAGCTGCACACCGGCCAGCAACTGGTCGACCAGGGCCTGGGTCACCGGCTCCTGGGTAGTCGCCTGGTAGACCTTGGGGACGTGGCGCTTGGGCGAGGATTGGGCGTGGATGAAGGGACCATCGTCCGACATCAGCAGCAGCCCGGTGGTGTCATGGTCGAGGCGGCCGACCGGCTGTACTTCGCGCCAGGTAAATTGCTCAGGCAACAGGGTCAGCACACCGGGATGGTGGCTGGGCTTGCGCGAGCATTCGAAATTGGCCGGCTTGTAGAGGGCGATATAGACGCGTTCGCGGTAGACCCATTCCTCGTCGAACACGCTCAATACCAGGCTGTCGGTCTCGACCGTGGTTTTGTAGCTGGTCTGGACTTCGCCACCGATCGCGACGTCGCCGTCCTCGATCAGGGCGCGGCAGTATTTGCGCGTGCCGAAGCCCTGGGATTGCAGCACGCGGTCAAGGGAAAGTTTGCTCATGGGGCGCGACTTTAACAGAACCGATGTGTATGGCAAAGCTCAGCTGGTTCCCTAGTGTGAATCCAAGCCAAGAACACATTTGACACAAGTCAAATGGGAAACGATTCCCGTTGTTAAACTGAAACCGCGTTAGGAATCGACCTACAACTGATGAGCGCAAGACTACGATTCACTAGCTCTTAGGACGAACGTTCATCGAACCCCAACCCAAGAAATGAGGTAAAAGTGCATATCCAACAAGAACATAACGGAGCATGTCATGTTGCTGCCGACCATCTCGCGGCGTTTCCAACCGCCCTGGCGCTGGCACGCTGGACGCGCGGCGGCGACATTCCGCATGTCTTTTCCTCCACGCATGATGTCCCCCTGCGCGCCGCCTGGTATGCCCAAGCCCAACGCCATTTCCAGGCTTGGCTCGAAGATGGCGGCTTTCACCGCCAGGAAAGCCTGACCGCAAAATGAAAACGACGGCTTGCGCCGTCGTTTTCTCCCATTGCGGGGTCCAACCTGAGGAATGGAGTTCACTCTAAACCGCACGGATGCGGGTCTGTAGTTGAAAGCTACAAAACAACTATAGCCGACCTTCCAGAATTTTCAAGGTACATTGATACAAATCAGCGGAGGCTGGGAACCGCTCCGCGATAGATCGAATGCACGGCACCTGACCCCACCGAGGCACCAAATTTCTTCAGCACACGCTCCGGCAAGCCTTCATGGGCGGTGTAGTCGATGATGTCCTCGGCCTTCACCACGTCGCGGGCAACGGTATCGACGGTGCCGAAACCATCTGCCAGGCCCATCTCGACGGCCTTGGCGCCGGTCCAGTAGAGACCGGAGAAGATTTCCGGGTTTTCCTTCAGGCGCTTGCCGCGGCCGGCGCGCACCACGGCGATGAATTGCTCGTGGATTTCGTTGAGCATGGCCAGCGCGTGCTGTTTCTGCTTGTCCGACTGCGGGCTGAAGGGATCGAGGAAGCCCTTGTTCTCGCCCGCCGTCAGCAGGCGGCGCTCGACCCCCAGCTTGTCCATCAGGCCGGTGAAGCCGAAGCCGTCCATCAGCACGCCGACCGAGCCGACGATGCTGGCCTTGTTGACATAGATCTTGTCGGCCACCGCCGCGATGTAATAACCGCCCGAGGCGCAGATCTCGTCCACGACCACGTACAGCGGCTTGTTCGGGTAGCCCTTCTTGAGGCGCTGGATCTCGTCGACGATGATCCCGGCCTGCACTGGACTGCCGCCTGGGCTATTGATGCGCAGCACTACCGCGGCCGAGCCGGCGTCCGAGAACGCCTTGTTCAGCGACGGGATCACGGTATCGGCAGCGCCGCTGCCTTCGTCGTCGATGGTGCCGTCGATTTCGATCAGGGCGGTGTGGCGGCCCAGCGATTCGATATCCGATCCGTTGAAGTTAAAGTCAAAATACGCCCAGATCGCGAAAAATGCCAGCAACAAGAAGGATAGTTTGAAGAAGATTCCCCAGCGCCGCGCGGCCCGCTGTTCGCGCACCGTGGCGAACACGAGCCGCTCCAGGGTGTCGCGTTCCCAGTTGCGCAGTGGCCCGCCGCTAGCGTCGTTCGCGTTCTGATTCTCGTTCCTGTAGTTTTCGCTCATAAATATTTGCTTGATTTACTTCGGCGGCTGGAAATGCTGGTCCGGCTGCCAGTAGACGCCATCCCCGGATTCACGCACGGCGATCGGGCGCAGCCTGCCGCCCCGGCAAGGGCCGCCGGCGCAGAGGCCGGTTTCGGGCACATAGATCGCGCCGTGCGTCGAACACATCAGGTACAGCTTGCTCGACTCGAAGAATTCACCCTGGAACCAGTCCAGTTCGATGGGAACATGGGCGCAGCGGTTCAGATAGCCGTAGACCTTGCCGCCATGGCGCACCACGAAGCCGGTTGCTTCCTCGCCGAAGGCCAGCACGGGAAAGCGCACGCCGGTGCCGCCGTCGACCAGCGCATCGGCGCCGCAGATGAAAACTTCTCCGGCGTCGCTCATGCGTTCTCGATCAGCCACTGGTGGAGCTCAGGCACGTTCTTTGCGGTGAAGATCGGGTGACATGCCTGCAGTTGCTGCACAGGATGCGCGCCGTACTCGACCGCAATCCCCGAAGCACCCGCATTGTTGGCCATAAGCAAGTCATGTGTTGTGTCGCCGATCATAACGGTACGGCGCATGTCCTGCCCCAGCTCCCTTGTCAATTCTTGCAACATTGCAGGGTGGGGTTTGGAAAATGTCTCGTCCGCGCAACGGGTCGCATCGAAGGTCGACAGCAGGCGGCAGGCGTTCAGCGCACGGTTCAGGCCAACCCGGCTCTTGCCAGTGGCGACCGCCAGGAAATAGCCGAGCTGCGAGAGCTCTTCCAGCATGGCGGGAACGCCCTTGAACAGCACCAGTTCGTGGTCTTTTGTCAGGAAATGGTAGCGATATCGCTCCACCATGCGCGGATACAGTGCCGGATCGATGTCCGGCATGACTGCCTGCATGGCCTCCGACAGTCCGAGCCCGATCACGTGCGCGGCCGCCGCGTCGCTGGGGACACTCAGGCCGAGGTCCTTGGCGGCCGACTGTATACATTTGACAATGGTGGCGGTGCTGTCCATCAGCGTGCCGTCCCAGTCAAAGACGATCAGATCGAATTGCTTTCGTGCCATGTTTTTCGCCCCAGAAGGGACATTCTTTCGTTATGTGTGTTTGCTCACGGGTTGCCCCAAGCTTACCAAGAAACGCTCGCACTCCGGCGGCAGCGGCGCCGTCAGGGTCATCGGCTGGCCGGTATCGGGGTGCTGGAAGGTGATCCGCCAGGCGTGCAGGAACATGCGCTTGAGGGCACCACGCGTGTCGGTTGCCTTCTGAAGCTGCTTGTTCAATGCAAAATCGCCGTATTTCTCGTCACCGGCAATGGGGAAGCCGCTCGAGGCCAGGTGCACGCGGATCTGGTGCGTGCGCCCGGTCTTGAGCTCGGCTTCGAGCAGGGCAAAGCCTTCCCACTTGCGCCGCAGATTGAACACGGTGTGCGCCTCCTGGCCGCCGGCCTGCACCACCACGCGGCGCTCGCCGTCGGGCGTCGTGAATTTATGCAAGGGCAATTTGACGTGCTGGCGCGGGTTCTTCCAGTCGCCGCTGACCAGGGTCAGGTAGCGCTTGTCAGTCTTACCGTCGCGCATTTGCTCGTGCAAATTGGTCAGGGCAGAACGTTTCTTCGCCAACAACAGCAAGCCCGAGGTTTCCCGGTCCAGGCGATGCACCAGTTCCAGGAACTTGGCATCCGGCCGCGCCGCGCGCAGCTGTTCGATGACGCCATAGGACACGCCCGAGCCGCCATGCACGGCAACGCCGGCCGGCTTGTCGATCACGAGCAGGTGGCTGTCCTCATGGACGATCGCGAACTCGGCGCCCGGCACCGGCGCGCTGCCGGCAGCCTTTTCGGCGGTGCGGATCGGCGGGATCCGCACCACGTCGCCGGCTTCCAGTCGGTACAACTGATCGATACGCCCCTTGTTCACACGCACTTCGCCGGAGCGGAGAATGCGGTAAATATGGCTTTTTGGGACACCTTTACAGACACGCAGCAGGTAATTGTCGATGCGCTGTCCAGCCTCTTCTTCGACGATTGTTACAAGCTGGACAGAATTTCTCTCTAAGTCCTTCATTTTGAATATATAATCGACAGGCGGCGGTCAAACCTCTGCTGGTGTAAGAATTAAAACGATATTTTACACAGGGGCGTCTTCATCGGCCCCGCAAAAATGCGAATTCGATGAAGAAAAGAAGGAATCTTACAAAACCGTAGCGAGCGGAAGCAGTGTCGGTCGAGAAGCGCAGCTGTACGACGGTACGGCGAGCATCGCAGGCCGGCAATGCGACGCGCAGCAGGTTTGGTGAGATGACAAAACGTGTACGCACAGTCTTGCGCGGATATCAGGGTTGCACCGCAGTTGTAATCGGGTAGCGCACAGGACTGCAGGATTGGATTGTTTGGAATCGTAAGGATAAGTACCGGCAAGCCGGCTTCAGGCTTGGCTCGCCGGGTGATGGCGTCGATAACGCTTGTCGTTTTCGCCCGACCCGATGTAAGGAACCTGGAAATCGTGCCGATCGCAGGTTGTCCATGGTTCCGGCAGGCTTTGTCGCGAGAACTTGCAGGCCAAGGCTGATAGATCGCCTGGTCCAGGATCCCGATACGGCCGCCCTGGTTTGGCTGTGGTCGCTTTTTGCACCCGCCCGAAGGCCCCTGCGCCGCCCTGACCGGGCCGCGCTGGCCAAACAAGGTTGCGGCGTGCGCGCGACAATGACGTTCGATGCCATTTGCGCCCTGTGGCCGGCAATGCCGTGCCACGCCCCGGGCATACCACCGCCAACACTCCCCTCCCCGCGTACATCCCTGTATCTACTACGGCCTCAGGGTCGCGGAGTTAATAAAAATGAAACGTATGTTGTTTAACGCTACGCAGCAAGAGGAGCTGCGCGTAGCGATTGTCGACGGCCAAAAACTGATCGACATCGATATCGAAACCGCTGGTCGCGAACAGCGCAAATCGAATATCTACAAAGGTGTCATCACCCGCATCGAACCCTCCCTCGAAGCTTGCTTCGTCAGCTACGGCGAAGACCGCCATGGTTTCCTCCCCTTCAAAGAAGTCGCCCGTTCCTATTTCCGCGATGGCGTCGACGTCCGCAATTGCACCATCAAGGAAGCGCTGCGCGAAGGCCAGGAAATCATGGTCCAGGTCGAGAAAGAGGAACGCGGCAACAAGGGCGCGGCGCTGACCTCCTTCATTTCGCTGGCTGGCCGCTACCTGGTCCTGATGCCGAATAATCCGCGTGGCGGCGGCGTCTCGCGCCGGGTCGAAGGCGAAGAACGCCAGGAACTGCGCGAGACCATGGACAAGCTGGACCTGCCGCAAGGCATGTCGGTGATTGCCCGTACCGCCGGTATCGGCCGCACGGTCGAAGAGCTCCAGTGGGACCTGAATTACCTGATGCAACTCTGGCGCGCGATCGAAGGCGCCGGCAAGTCGGCCCCCGGCCCCTTCCTGATCTACCAGGAATCCTCCCTCGTCATCCGCGCCATCCGCGATTATTTCCAGCCTGACATCGGCGAAGTCCTGATCGACACCGACGAGATCTTCGACCAGGCCCAGCAGTTCATGAGCCACGTGATGCCCGACATGGCGCACCGCGTGAAACGCTACACCGACGACGTTCCCCTGTTCTCGCGCTTCCAGATCGAACACCAGATCGAGACCGCGTATTCGCGTACCGTCCCGCTGCCGTCGGGCGGCGCGATCGTGATCGACCACACCGAAGCCCTGGTCTCCATCGACGTCAACTCGGCCCGCGCCACCCGCGGTTCGGACATCGAGACCACCGCCTTCAACACCAACTGCGAAGCGGCCGACGAAGTGGCCCGCCAGCTGCGCCTGCGCGACCTGGGCGGCCTGATCGTGATCGACTTCATCGACATGGAAGTCGCCAAGAACCAGCGCGAAGTCGAGCAGCGCCTGAAGGATGCCCTGCACCATGACCGTGCACGCGTCCAGATGGGCAAGATTTCGCGGTTCGGCTTAATGGAGCTTTCGCGCCAGCGCCTGCGTCCGTCGCTGTCGGAAGGCTCGCACGTGACCTGCCCGCGCTGCTCGGGCACCGGCCACATCCGCGATACCGAATCGTCCGCCCTGCAGGTGCTGCGCATCATCCAGGAAGAGGCGATGAAGGAAAACTCGGCCGCGATCCACGTCCAGGTTCCGGTCGACGTCGCCGCGTTCCTGTTGAACGAAAAGCGCGGCGAAGTGCTGAAGATCGAGAACCGCCACCGCATCACGGTCATCCTGATCCCGAACAAGCACCTCGAGACCCCGCACTACAAACTCGAGCGCATCAAGCACGACGATCCGCGCCTGGAAGACGCCGCCTCCAGCTACACGCTGGCCGAGTCGGCCGAAACCGACATGGCCTACGCCAAGCGCCAGAAGGAAGAAGCCAAGCCGCGCCAGGAAGCCGTGGTCAAGACCATCACCCCGGCCCAGCCGGCGCCGATGGTCGACCGCCGCGAACCGGTCAAGGCCGAGGCTGCTCCGGCCGCCGCGCCTGCCGCTGCTGCCGCTCCGGCTCCTGCGCCGGCGGAAGAAGGTTTCTTCGCCAAGCTGCGCAATTTCTTCTTCGGCCGTCCGGTCGCCGTGACCCCGGCACCCGCTCCGGCGGCAGCGCCCGTCAAGCCGGCTGAACCGGCACCGGCAGCTGCCGAACGCGGCGAGCGTGCCGGTCGCGGCCAGCAGCGCAATGGCCGTGGCGGACGCAACGGCACTGGCGCCGGCAAGGGCCGCGAGCGCGAGGACCGCGAACAGGTCGCGAAAGGCGCATCGCTGGACGACACCGCCAAGCCGGCGGATGCCGAGGGCAAACCGGCACGCCCGCCGCGCAAGCCGCGTGAACAGCGCGAGCCGCGCGAAGGCCGCGAGACCCGCGAGACGGTCGAGGCGCAAGGCCAGCCGGCCGCGCGCGCCGAACGTGGCGAGCGCCCGGACCGTGCCGAGCGTGCGGAACGCCAGCCGCGCCAGCCGCGTGAGCGTACTGAGCGTACCGAGCGTACCCAGGTCGTGGAAGCGAAGTCCGATGAACTGAACGTGGTCCAGGCCACCGCCGCGACCAGCGTGACGATCGCGACGGCCGGCCCGAATGGCGAACAGGAAATCATCCAGGAACAAGTCGTGAAGACGGTCACCGCGATCGGCCCGAACGGCGAGGAAGCCGAGACCGAAGGTGGCGACGAGCCGCGCCGCCGTCGCCGTCGTGGCGGCCGCAACCGTAACCGCCGCGACCGTGACCAGGCCGAGATGGCCGAGAACGAAGGCGCAGAAGAAGGCGCACCGGCCTTCGCGCCGGTCGCCGACGAGGAAGCCGCCAAGTTCCAGGCCGAGTCGAAGGTTGCGAAATCGAAAGGCGCCAAGCCGGCCAAAGCTGCCGCCCCGGGTCCGTGGCCCTTCCCGACCGCTGCTTCGGTGAAAGCCGCTGCCGACAGGGCTGCAGCTGAGCAAGCTGCCGCCGAGCAAGCCGCCGCCCAGGCGCGTGCCGAGCAGGCCGCCGCCTCCGCGCTGCAAGCCGCCGCTGCCCAAGCCGCTGCCGAGACCGCGAAGGCGTCGAGCCAGGGTGCATGGCCCTTCCCGACCGCGCAATCGGTCGCCGAAGCGGCTGCCCGCAGCGCTGCCGCCCAGGCGCCGGCTGCTCCGGCTGCTCCAGCCGCACCGGCGCCGGCCCCGGCTCCGGTCGAAGCCGCTGTTCCTGCGCCGCAGCCGGTCGTGATGCCGGCGCCGGTCGCGCCGGTTCCGTCGGCGCCGGTCCAGACGTCCGCCCCGGCTCCGGCTGCCGCCCAGGCCGATCTGGGTGAAGTGCTGGCCCAGGCCGGCCTGCAACTGGCCTCGACCGATCCGGAAAAGCTGCGCGCCGCCCAGGAAGCGGCCGCTCAGGCCCAGCAGCCGGTCCGTCTCGGCCGCACCCGCAAGCTTGCCCCGCCGCCGGTCCAGGAACCGCTGATCCAGGTCGATACGCGCCAGTAAGCAGAGCGTGAGCCGCGTTTGCGCGGCCCATTGAAGAAGGGAAGCATTCGTGCTTCCCTTTTTTTCAGCCTGAAGCCAGCTAATGTAAGATAAGCAATTCCCACGTCCACCCTTATTGAAGTGCCGCCCACCCTCACCTTCCGCACCGCCCTGCGCTACTGGCTGAAACTCGGCTTCATCAGCTTCGGCGGCCCCGCCGGGCAGATCGCCATGATGCACGCCGAGCTGGTCGAGCGCCGGCGCTGGATCTCGGAGCGGCGCTTCCTCCACGCGCTCAACTACTGCATGCTGCTGCCCGGCCCGGAAGCGACCCAGCTCGCCGTCTACATCGGCTGGCTGCTGCATCGCACGGCCGGCGGAATCGCCGCCGGCGTCCTGTTCGTGCTGCCGTCGCTGTTAATCCTGATCGGACTGTCCTGGGTCTACATGGCCTGGGGCCACCTGCCCGCCATCGCCGGCATCATGAACGGCATCAAGCCGGCCGTGGTCGCGATCGTGCTGGGCGCGGCCTGGCGCATCGGCAGCCGCACGATCCGGAACTGGCTGCTGGCCGCGATCGCCGCCTGCGCCTTCGTCGCGATCGCCGTGCTCGAACTGCCCTTCCCTCTGATCGTGCTGGCCGCTGCGCTGGCCGGGCTGGCGGGCGGAAGGCAGCGCCCCGCCCTGTTCGACCTCGGCGGCACGCACGCGGCCGCGCACACTTCCTACGGCCCGGCGCTGATCGACGACGACACACCGACGCCGCCGCACGCGCGCTTTTCCTGGGCCGGGCTGGCGCGCGTGACACTGATCGGCTGCGGCCTCGGCCTGGCGGCCTGGCTGCTGCTGGCCGCGCTGTACGGCCCGTCCGGTGCGCTGGCCCGGATGGGCTGGTTCTTCACCAAGTGCGCGATGTTGACCTTCGGCGGCGCCTACGCGGTCCTGCCGTATGTCGTGCAGGGCGCGGTCGAGCACTACGGCTGGCTCAGCGCCAGCCAGATGATCGACGGCCTGGCGCTGGGCGAGACCACGCCCGGGCCGCTGATCATGATCGTCGCTTTCGTGGGCTTCGTCGGCGGCTGGACCCATGCCCTGTTCGGGCCGGAGACGCCGTTCGCCGCCGGCGCGGCGGGAGCGACGGTAGCGACCTTCTTCACCTTCCTGCCGTCCTTCGTGTTCATCCTGGCCGGCGGGCCGCTGGTCGAGTCCACGCGCGGCAACGTGCGCATGACGGCGCCGCTCACGGCGATCTCGGCGGCGGTGGTCGGCGTGATCGCCAGCCTGGCCGTGTTCTTCGGCGGGCACGTGTTCCTGGCCGGCGGACGGCCGCAGTGGCCGGCGATCGTGATCGGAGTGGGCGCCGGCATCGCCGTGCTGCGCTACAAGGCCGGGACCATCCCCCTCATCCTCGCCTGTGCGGTGGCGGGCCTCGTGCTATCGTATTGGCATGTCTGAAAAAATCATCCTGCTGGGCGATGCCCGGTCGCCGGCGATGCCGATTCCCGAGGCGCTGGTCGAGCCGTCCGGACTGCTGGCGGACGCGCTCGGCCGCCCGCTGCACGACCTGCGTATCTCGGTCACCGACCGCTGCAACTTCCGCTGCGTCTACTGCATGCCGAAGGAAGTCTTCGACAAGAACTACGCCTACCTGCCCCATTCCTCGCTGCTGAGTTTCGAGGAGATCACGCGGGTGGCGCGGCTGTTCGTCGCCCACGGCGTCGAAAAGATCCGCCTGACCGGCGGCGAACCGCTGCTGCGCAAGGACCTCGAGCGCCTTGTCGCGCAACTGCGCGCACTGCGCACGCCGTCCGGCCGCCCGCTCGACCTCACGCTCACCACCAACGGCTCGCTGCTGGCGCGCAAGGCAAGGAGCCTGAAGGACGCCGGCCTGGACCGCGTGACGGTCTCGCTCGACGCCATCGACGACGCCGTGTTCAAGCGCATGAACGACGTCGACTTCAAGGTGGCGGACGTCCTGGACGGCATCGACGCCGCGCACGCCGTCGGCCTGGGTCCGGTGAAGGTCAACATGGTGGTCAAGGGCGGCATGAACGACGCCCAGATCCTGCCGATGGCGCGCCACTTCAAGGGCACGCCGACGATCCTGCGCTTCATCGAATACATGGACGTGGGCGCCTCGAACGGCTGGAACATGGACGAAGTCATTCCGTCCAGCGAAGTGGTGCGCCGCATCTCGGCCGAGATGCCGCTCGAACCCATCGGCGCCAACTACGCGGGCGAGACCGCGGCGCGCTGGCGCTATGTGGACGGCGCCGGCGAAGTCGGCGTGATCTCGAGCGTGACCCAGGCCTTCTGCCGCGATTGCTCGCGCATCCGCCTGTCGACCGAGGGCAAGCTCTACACCTGCCTGTTCGCGACCCGCGGCCACGACCTGCGCGCCCTGCTGCGCGATGGCCGCAGCGATCCCGAGATCCTTTCCGCCATCGCCCAGCTGTGGAGCCGGCGCGCGGACCGCTATTCCGAGACCCGCACCATCCATACCGAAGGCCTGTCGCGCGGCGCAAAGAAAATCGAAATGTCCTACATTGGTGGATAAATAAAATGAACACAGCATCGATCAGCGGCCTGGTCCTGGCCGGTGGACGCGGCACGCGCATGGGCAGCGTCGACAAGGGCCTGCAGCCCTTCGGCGGCTCGACCATGGTGGCGCACGTCCTGGCCCGCCTGCAGCCGCAAGTGGCCAGCATCGCCATCAACGCCAACCAGAACCTGGATGCCTACGCCGCCTTTGGCGTGCCGGTGTGGCCGGACGACACGCCGGGCTTCGCCGGTCCGCTGGCCGGACTGGAAGCGGGCCTGCGCCGCTGCGCCACGCACTACCTGCTCACCGCGCCCTGCGATTCGCCCTTCCTGCCCCTAGATCTGGCCGAGCGCCTTCTGGCGGGCCTGGAGGAAGCGGGCGCCGACCTCGCGCAGGCCGTCACCGAAGAGAACGGCCTGCGCCAGCCGCATCCGGTGTTCTGCCTGGTGAAGGCCGACAAGGCCGAAGTGCTGTCGACATACCTGGCCGCCGGCGGTCGCCGCATGGATGGCTGGTACCCGCAGATCAAGGTGGCCGAGGTGCTGTTCGAGGATGCCAGCGCCTTCCGCAACATCAATACCCTGGACGAATTGCGCGGGCTCGACCCTTCGCGTCCGCCGCGCCTGGCCGACGTGGTCAGCTGCCTCTCGGCGTATGATCCCGACGCCCTGCCCGTGCGCGACGCCCAGAAGATCATCCGCGACTTCGTGGCCCCGGTGCGCGCGACCGAGCAGGTGGCGCTGCGCGCCGCGCTGGGCCGCGTGCTGGCGCTCGATGTCGTCTCGCCGATCAACGTGCCGGCCCACGACAACTCGGCGATGGACGGCTATGCGCTGCGCGGCGATGACCTGTCCGCCGACACCCCGCTGCGCCTGCGCGTGATCGATACCGTGTATGCCGGCCGCAGCTCCGGCGCGGTGCCGGGCCCCGGCGAATGCGTGCGCATCATGACCGGCGGCGTGATGCCGGCCGGCTGCGACAGCGTGGTGCCGCAGGAATTCGTCACCGAAGCCGAGGGCATGGTCGTCATCGCCCCCGGCACCATCCGCGCTGGCGACAACCGCCGCTTTGCCGGCGAAGACCTGAAGGCCGGCAGCGCCGCGCTGCGCAAGGGGAAAGTGATACGCCCGGCCGACCTGGGCCTGCTGGCCTCGCTCGGCGTGGCCGAAGTGCCGGTGCAGCGGCGCCTGCGCGTCGCGTTCTTCTCGACCGGCGACGAGCTGCGTTCGATCGGCCAGCCGCTCGACGAAGGCTGCGTCTACGACAGCAACCGCTACACGATCTACGGCATGCTCCAGCGGCTGGGCTGCGACATCATCGACATGGGCGTGGTGCGCGACGACCCGCAGGCGCTGGAAGCGGCGCTGCGCGAAGCCTGCGAGAACGCCGACGCCATCATCACCTCGGGCGGCGTCTCGGTCGGCGCGGCCGACTACACCAAGCAGATCATGGCGAGACTGGGCGACGTGACCTTCTGGAAGATCGGCATGCGTCCGGGCCGCCCGCTGGCCTTCGGGCGCATCTCTTCCAATGGTCACAGCGCCTTCCTGTTCGGACTGCCGGGCAATCCGGTGGCGGTGATGGTCTCGTTCTACTTCTTCGCGCGCGAGGCGCTGCTGCGCATGATGGGGGCGGAAGCGCCTCTCGAACTGGTTCGCGCGCGCTCCGCGGCGCCGATCCGCAAGAAGCCGGGGCGTACCGAATACCAGCGCGGCGTGCTGTCGCGCGGGACGGATGGGCTGCCCGAAGTGAAGATTACCGGCTCGCAGGGCTCGGGCATCCTGCGTTCGATGTCGGAGGCGAACTGCATGGTGGTGCTGCACGATGAGCAGGGTGGCGTGCAGGCTGGGGAGATGGTGGATGTGCTGATGTTCGAGGGGCTGGTCTAGGCTTGATGCCGCACATCCTACCTATTTGATATGCCTGATTGGTATCAGGCAAAGACTTTATTGATATCAATGTGATGAAATTCCAGGTTCCTACCATTGAGCAGTTCTGCTCATATGACTTGGGAATCCTGAATGTACGTCAAGGATATCGTTGAAGGATTAGCCGGATTATCTGAAGCAAATCGCCCGATCCGTGCGCGACTGTCGAAAGGACAGCGCGTGCTCGAAGACGTTTTGCTGGTCAAGCGCGTCACCGGAAGCGAGGCCTTGTGTGGCGGACTGGAATACCGCCTCTTGTGCGTATCGACCCGCGCCGATTTGCCCCTGAAGGAATTCATCGCTTTGCCGGTCGAGCTGCAGTTCGTGACGGACGGCGGCAACTTGCGCTCCGTCTGCGGCGTCGTTGCGCAGGCAGCCGCTGGCCAGTGCGATGGCGGTTTGGCGACGTACGAACTGGTGCTGCGCGACGCGCTTGCGTTGATGGAGCAGCGCATCAATACCCGCGTCTTCCGCGACCTGAACGAACTGGAGATCACCCAGGTTATCCTGGATGAGTGGCGTCAGAATAATCCAGTGTTGGCCAATGCCTTCAGCGTGAACTGGTCGCATGTAACGCGCACCTATCCCGCGCGGGCATTCACGATGCAGCATAACGAGTCTGATGCCGACTTTCTGCGCCGTTTATGGAAACGGCGCGGTATCGCGTGGTTCATACAGCCCGGGCAAGCCAGCCGATCGCCAAGCCAGGACATACCGGGACATTCCCTTGTGCTGTTCGACGATGCTTTTACGCTGCCACGGAATGCAGCCGGCATTGTCCGATATCACCGGGATGACGGTACCGAACAAAGGGACACCGTTATCGCGTGGAGCCCTGTACGCAAGCTCAAACCGGGCAATCTCAACCGCCTGAGCTGGGATTACCTGCAAGGCCGGCCAACGACCACCAATAAGCCTTCTCGCATCGACCAGGGGACGACGGGCAATCGGTTCGCTGCCAGCCTCGACGACTACCTGATCGACATGCCGCATGCGGGTAACGACGGCGAAGATTTCCGGAATCTTGGCGAACTGCGCATGAAGCGCCACGAATACGAATCCAAATGTTTTTACGGAGAAGGGAGTGTGCGGGCGCTGTGTATCGGCGAATGGATCGGCTTGAGCGGCCATCCCGAAATCGACACGCATCCGGAAAAGGAACGGGAATTCATCATTACCTGCCTGGACGTCGATGCAGAAAACAACCTGCCGAAGACCGTCGACGATCGCGTACAGCGCCTGTTCGCTCTCAATCGATGGGATGACAGGCCATCGCGCGGCGCGCTGCGGCAAGCCAGCGAAGAGCGCGGCATGCGCTATACGAACCGCTTTGCTTGCGTGCGCCGCGGCATTCCCATCGTGCCCGCTTTCGACCCGCGCACCGATCTGCCGCATCCCCAGCTGCAAAGCGCAGTCGTCGTCGGGCCGCCAGGCACAGAAGTGCACTGCGACGAGCACGGCCGCGTCAAGGTGCGTTTTCCCGGCACGAGAGTGGAAGACCACAGCCATGCGCAAGGCGCTGGCGCCAGCGACAGCGACCGGGACTCCGCCTGGGTACGGGTTGCCAGCAACTGGGCCGGCAATCGTTGGGGAGCGATTACGCTGCCGCGTGTGGGCGATGAAGTCATCGTCGACTTCCTGGGCGGAGACCCGGACAAGCCGATCATCGTAGCGCAGGTCTATGGCGGCGGCGCCCCGCCGCCCTCCTTCAGCCATACCGGAACGCTGCCCGGCAACAGGTACCTGGCCGGCATCAAGAGCAAGGAAGTCCAAGGCACCCGCTGCAACCAGCTACGGTTGGACGACACGCCGGGACAGATCAATGCGCAGCTGTCCTCCGAGCATGGTCACAGCGAACTGAACCTGGGATGGCTCACCCATCCACGCAGCGACGGCAAAGGCGAGGCGCGCGGTGAAGGAGCAGAGCTGCGCAGTGACCTTGCGGTTGCGGTTCGCGGTGCGCAAGGCGTGCTCATCAGCGCAGCAGCACGCCAGAAAGCCAGCGGTCGACAACTGGACCGCTCCGAGCTGACGGGACTGGTCGAGGCGCTGCAGGGCGTGCAGCAGCAGCTTTCCGCGCTGTCGGCGACGCATCATGCCGATGACACCGACGACAAGGAGCTCAAGCAGCTGATCGGGTACCTGCAGCAGTGGGAAGCTGGCAGCAATACCGAAAAGAACGGTTCCGGTGACGGCGGCCAGCCCGTGGTCGCGCTATCGGCGCCTGCCGGCGTGGCAGTGACCAGCCAGGCCAATATGGCGATTGGCGCGCAAACGCATGTCGACATGGTCAGTATCGGGAATACCCAGCTGTCGGTCGGCCGGAAATTGCTGGCCCGTGTGTCGGAAAGCATCAGCCTGTTCGCGCACCGGCTCGGCATCAAGCTCGTCGCCGCCAGCGGCAAGCTCGAACTGCAGACCCATGCCGATGACATCGAAGTCACTTCTTCCAAGCGTATCGTGCTGACAGCCACCGACGAGATCGTGCTGCAGGCGCCCAGGATCCGCTTCGTGGCACAGGGTGCGCAGGTGGGTATTGGCGGCGGCGCCATCACCCAGCAGAGCAGTGGCGAGCACACCGTCAAATCATCGAAATTCGCGCATGTCGGGCCGGGTGGCGGCAGCCCGGGCGCTGCGCCTTCGATCGCCAGCGAGTCGGCGCATGACCAGCAAACGGTCCTGCGATGGATTGGGACCGACGAGCCGATGAAGAACCAGCGATATCGCATCACTACAGAGGATGGACGCATATTCGAGGGGCGGACCGATGCGGCTGGGTTGACCGAGCGATTTACCAGCGCGATTCCTTTCGGGCGCTACACCATCGAGGCACTGGACGACTGATCTCATAGGGGAACGCAATGACGACTGCCGAACACCCGCTACCCGCGCAACGGCATGACGGTGCCACCCGTAAGGCGGAAGGCTTTACGACACCGAAGCAGGACAAAAAACCGCAGTGCGCGCGAATGCTTCCAAAGCGGGTTTTGCCGGTTATTTTTTTGCCAGGGATTATGGGGTCGAACTTGCGGATGAGCGCGCAGCGACAGAAGGAGTTGCGCCAGAAGGACAATATCGCCTGGCGGCCGGATATCCTTGGCGCTACAAATATTCATAAAAACGCGAAAAGTCCGCCCGATGAACGTCAACTGCGCCTGGACCCGTTGCAAACCACCGTCGATATTTACGACCCCTCCGGACCGTCGGAGGTCAGCGCTGACGGACGACATGCCAACGTCGGACTCGCTAAGAGCTTCAACTCGCCATTGCTGGTGGACGATCCGCCGACGGCCAAAAACGGGCGAACGGCTGTACAAAAAGCGCGGGAGAGGGGGTGGGGCGAAGTCTTCTTCAAGAGCTATGGCGAGCTGCTGCAACATCTTGAATCGCGCCTCAACAGTACTTTCTCCGAGGGCAAGGTACGGCCCGAGTGGCGTGATGTGATCGGTGTCGATCCAAAGGCATGGAATCTCGATCCAAAGCTGCCGCTGCAGATACTGACCGAGGATGAACTTAAGAAAGTTGCTATGGGCTGCTGGTTTGCGGTCTATGCGTTTGGCTACAACTGGCTGCAATCGAACGGCGACAGCGCAAAAATCATCGCGAAGCGCATTAACAAGGTTATCGACGACCTGAACGGGACTGGATACGAGTGCACCCAGGTGATCGTCGTGACCCACTCCATGGGTGGATTGGTCGGGCGGGCGCTGGTTCATCCGGCTTATGGCAATCTGGGGGACAAGGTTCTGGGCATCGTCCACGGCGTGATGCCTGCTATCGGCGCCCCGGCAGCCTACAAGCGCATGCGGGCCGGATTCGAGGATCCAGGCATGATGAGCGCTCCGACGGAAAGTCTGGCTGCCAAGGTTGCCGGTAATTATGGCGACGAAGTCACCGCAGTGCTGGCGAACGCACCCGGTGGATTGCAACTACTGCCTAGCGAGACGTATGGCAATGGCTGGTTGCGGGTGCGGCACAACGCCCACGACCTGGATTCATGGCCGAAACAAGGAGATCCATACAATGAGATCTACAAGGTGCGGGACAAGTGGTATGCGTTGTTCCGGGAAGACTGGATCAACCCTTCCGGTTATACCCAAAAGAAAGGGGGTGGAACGTTCGAACGGACTTGCGCATATCTCGACAGAGCGCAGAGTTTTCATCAAACGATTGCGGGCACCTATCACCCCAACAGTTACGCGCATTATGGGGCCGACAAGAATCGGCAGAGCTTTGGCGAAGTCGTATGGGAAATCAGGAACTGCAATGATCCTACCGGCTGGCAGAACTGGTCCATTGTCAGCGATACCAGGCAAGGCAGACTGGAATTCACTTCTTGGGACCCCGATGGGGTAGACAATATCGCACCCCTGCCGTTCAATGATGCGGTGGCAGGCCCAGTACATGCAACGATACTCCCACCTTCGGCACCAGGCGATCAGACCGTGCCCGCCAAATCCGCCGACCATCAGCTCAACAGCGGCCTGTTCAAGGGCGTGTTCCGCCAGACGGGCTACGAACACCAGTCCAGCTACAAGGACCCTCGAGCCATCGCCTCGACCTTGTACAGCATCGTGCGCATCGCCCAGAAGGCAATCTGGAAATAATGCTGGAAGAGACACTCATGCAAATGACCGCCATTAAACGCCTGCTCCTTGCGCCGATCGCAGCTGTGCCCCTGCTGATCACCGCCTGCGACCACAACCCGAAAGAATGGAAGACACCGAACATGACCGCAATCACGCCCCGCCTGGAACCCTTATTCGAGAAAACCAAGACTGTTTGCTTCGGACGCTTCATGATCGATATACCGGCATCGGCCATCGTCGTCTGGGGTGAGGTCGATGTTCCGCTGGGTGTCAGCATCTACACTAACGGCGCCGACGAAGTGAAGACATTAGCGCAGAAGTTTATTGATGAGCTAAAAAGCGAAAAAGCTATATATCTGAACAACATCCCTTTGCTGATTTCAGTTGATGATCTGCGCCAGCCCGAGGGAAAAATCGTAACTGGTTTCGAAGGTTTTGAAGCGATGCGCGAGCTAAAAATCAACGGCTACTTCAGATTGAACAACGACGGTGTCGTCATAGATGCACGGCCGCTAAAAGAAGATAAGGATGGGACTATAGCAGACATAAAAAGTATGGCTCGCCGTCTACGGCAACGTGCCGAAAATGAAGTCCCTACCGAGCCCGGTAACTGCGTCGAGAATGCCTTCCTGCCAGATTCGCCGGATGACGAAAAGAACCATCCTGGCGAACTGATTAGCATCGGCTTCCGCCTGAAAGAATTTCCGGACACACATCTTTCGATCCAAACCCACCCATCAAATCCACACGACCCGGAAAGCACATCACTTAAGAGACAGTGGAAACGCATCAAAGAAGACCCGGCAACACCCGAAGAGAAACAGGCACTAGCCAAGATCAAATATTTCCGCGAAAGCACGCGCCAGATTCGTAACTGGGACACTGGCTACGAGGTCCTCGTGCGTAACCCCGATGAGGAAAACGTGCATTCTTATCATGACTTCGAGGTCAGATTCACAGGTGTTCCACACGATCCGCTTAAGCCCTATGTGGACATCCAACTCCAGACCGGCGTGGCCGACAACGCCGCCGGCGCCACCAAAGCCAGCCTGACCGACGAAGAAGCCATCGCAGTCTGGGACAGGATCACCAGCACCATCCGCGTGCGCCCGACAAGCAGCACGCCGGTCAAGTCCGCCGACGACGGCCCACGGATGCCCTTGGGAGAGCTTGCAGCAACCGGACGCACCTGCCCCCAGACCGGCTGGTGGGCGTCTAGCGAACTTGAAAATATCGAAGGCGGGCAGCGCCAGCACATCAAGGCCGGCGAACGGATGCCGCATGTGGTATCGCTCGGCGAACCAACACTGTGGCAAAAACTCAAGGGAGAACGGCCTTCTTATCGCACGGCGACCGTCTGGCAACTGGTCGGCTATGACGATCCGCCCGCGCAGACCGACCTGGCGGCGCGCACGCCAACAGACAGGAAAGGCTGAGCCATGCGCAACGTGATCCGTCTCGGCGACCCCACCTCACATGGCGGCAAGGTCGAAAGCGTCAGCGCCACCCACGTCACGGTAGGCGGCATCGCGGTGGCCCGTGTCGGCGATGTTTGCAGTTGTCCGATCAAGGGACATGACAAGTGCACGATTGCCGAAGGCGATCCTCACCACGTCATCGACGGCATTGCGGTCGCCTACGAAGGGCATAAAACGACATGCGGGGCCGCGCTGATTCCGACCATAGGGAATTTCGGCGGCGAATAGCGTTCACTCCTCGCCGTCAACCGCGCCAGCCCCCAGCATCAACTGCGCCGCCTCGCTCGGCAAAGCCTCCACCGACTTCAGCTTGCGCGCCATCTGCCGGCTGCGCACCTCGGCGTTCTCGATGTTCTTGGCGGCGCGCTCCAGCGTGGTCTTGGTGGCGGCCAGCACGTCGCCGAACTTGCCGAACTCGGTCTTCACCGCGCCCAGCACCTGCCACACTTCGGACGAGCGCTTTTCCAGCGCCAGCGTGCGGAAGCCCATCTGCAGGCTGTTGAGCAGCGCCGTCAGCGTCGACGGGCCGGCGATCGTCACGCGCAAGCTGCGCTGCAGGTCGTCGGCCAGGCCGGGGCGGCGCATCACTTCGGCGTACAGGCCTTCGGTGGGCAGGAACAGGATCGCGAAGTCGGTGGTCTGCGGCGGCGACACGTATTTTTCGCAGATGGTTTTCGCCTCGTTGCGCACGGCCCGCTCCAGCTCTGCGCCGAAGCGCAGGACGCCGTCGGCATCGGCGCTGTCCGCCGCTTCGACCAGGCGCTCGTACTGCTCCTTCGGAAACTTGGCGTCGATCGGCAGCCACAGCGGCGGGCCGCCGTCGACCACGCCCGGCAGCTTGATCGCGAACTCGACGCGCGCGTTCGAGCCACTGACCGTTTCGACGTTCTTGGCGTACTGGTCGACCGTCAGCACCTGCTCGAGCAGCATCTCGAGCTGCACTTCGCCCCAGGTGCCGCGCGTCTTCACGTTGGTCAGCACGCGCTTCAGGTCGCCCACGCCGATGGCCAGCTGCTGCATCTCGCCCAGGCCCTGGTGCACGCGTTCGAGACGGTCCGAGACCTGGCGGAAGGATTCGGTCAGGCGCGTTTCCAGGGTCGCGTGCAGCTTCTCGTCGACGGTCTGGCGCATCTCTTCGAGGCGGCGCGCATTGTCGGCCTGCAGGTCGCGGATCTTGGTTTCCAGCGTGCCGCGCACTTCCAGCATGCGCTGGGCGTTCGATTCGGTCAGCGTGGCGATCGCCGTGTTCATGCTGTCCGCGAACCGCTTGAGCACGCGCGCCTGTTCCTCGCGGCCGCCGGCGGCGTGCAACTGGATCTGCTGGCGCATCGCTTCCAGCTGCTGGGCGATGGCGGCCTGGTTCTGGGCCAGGTGGGCGGCCAGTTCCTGGCGCGTGGCCTGGGCGCTGGTTTGCAGTTCGTGGCGCAGCTCGCGCTCCAGTCGCTCGAAGGCGTGGGCTGAGCCATCGCTGTCTTTGCCGCTGCCGCGGCCACGTGAAAACAGGACGACCTGCAGGCCGAGCACGGCCAGCAGGCCGGCCGCGAGAACGATGAATTCGATGGTCGACATGGTGATCAGTGCGGGCCCTTAGTGTGGCCGATTCCGCATCCAGTCCGCGGTCTGGTAGAACGCGCCCATCAGGCGCAGGCGCAGGTCGTAGTCGTAGCCCAGGTCTTCCAGCGCCATCGCCATGCAGCGCAGCCACTGGTCACGTTCGGTGGTGCCGATCGCGAACGGCAGGTGACGTGCGCGCAGCATCGGGTGGCCGTAACGCTCGATAAAGAGGTTCGGCCCGCCCAGCCAGCCGGACAGGAACATGAACAGCTTCTCGCGCGAGCTGTCGTTGGGATTCGGGTGCATGGCGTGGATGCCGGCGAAATCCGGCTCCAGCTGCATGATGTCGTAGAAGCGGTCGACCAGTTCGCGCAGGCGGCTTTCGCCGCCGATCAGCTCATACGCGGTGCGCTCGTCGGCGGCGTCCTGGTCCTGTTGGGGATTCTGAGATTCTTGCATCCGCCCATTTTATCTCAGGCTTCCCGCAGCGTCTGCAGCGGTGGCTGCCGCAACACATTCCGCAGCCCCAGCCAGCCGCCGACGAGCGCGCAGGCCGCGCCGACCACCAATCCAGCCACCCACACCTGCGGCTCGACATGCCAGGGGAACTTGAACTGGTATTCCGCCAACGCCCAGCCCAGGCCCGCCGCGCCGCTCGCCGCCAGCAGGCCGGACAATCCTCCCACCAGCGCGAACTCGATGCGCTGCGCGGTCGCCAGCTGGGCGCGGGTGGCGCCCAGCGCGCGCAGCAGGCCGGCTTCGCGGGTGCGCTCGGCCGTCGATCCCATCAGGGCCGCGTACAGCACCAGCACGCCCGAGGCGAGGGTGAACAGGAACAGGAACTCGACCGCGGTCACGACCTGGTCCAGCACTTCCTGCAGCTGGCGGATGATGCCGCTGACGTCGATCACGGTCAGGTTAGGGAATTGGCGCGTGAGCGCGTTGGCCAGCCCGACGCCGCGCGCCGGCAGGTGGAAGGCCGTCATGTAGGTGGTGGGAGCGTCGCGCATCGCGGCGGGGTTGATGATGACGAAGAAGTTGGCGCGCATCGAGCCCCATTCCAGCTTGCGCAGGCTGGTGATCTTCGCGTCGACCAGCAGGCCGCCCATGTCGAAGCGCATCGTGTCGCCGAGTTTCAAACCCAGTGTTTGCGCGATCCCCTGCTCGACCGAGGCTTCGGCCACGCCGGGTCCATCGCGGTACCACTGGCCGGCCACGATGTCGTTCGCTTCCGGCAGCGCGTTCACGCTGGACAGGTTGAATTCGCGGTCCGACAGCGCCTTCGCGCGTTCGCTGGTGTAGGTGCTGGCCGTGATCGCGTTGCCGTTCACCGCCACCAGGCGGCCGCGGATCATCGGGTACAGAGTCAAATGGTCGACGCCGGCCGCGCGGATGCTCTTTTCCACGCCCTCCTTCTGGTCGGGCTGGATGTTGATAATGAAGCGGTTCGGCGCATCAACCGGGGTGGCCAGGCGCCAGGCGTCCATCAGGTCGCCGCGCACCACGGTCAGCACCAGCAGCGCCATCAGGCCCAGCGACAGCGAGACGATCTGCACCACGGTGGCGCCGGGCCGGCGCTGCAGCGAGGTGATGGCGAAGCGCCAGCCCTGGTTCCCGGAGACGCCGCGCAGGCTGCGCAAGCCCAGCAGGGCCAGCCAGCCGACCAGCGCGAACACGGCCAGGCCGCCGAGGAAGCCGCCGGCGGTCAGCAGCGCCAGCTTGAGGTCGCCGGCCTGCCACAGCAGCAGGCCGAGGAAGACCGCCGTGCCCAGGCCGTAGGTGGCGAGCGCCATCGGCTGCGGCGCCGCCTGTTCGCGGCGGATCACGCGGTTGTGCGGCACATTGCGTAGTTGCAAGACCGGCGGCAGCGCGAAGCCGACCAGCAGCAGCAAGCCGGTGGCGACGCCCTGCAGCGCCGGCAGCAGCGACACCGGCGGCAGCTCGGTGGGGATCAGCTTGCCGATCAGTTCGAGCAGCACGTAATGCGCACCGAAGCCGACCAGCACGCCCAGCACGCTCCCTAGCAGGCCGACCAGCGCGAACTCGATCAGGAACAGCAGCCCGACCTCGTTCTGGGTCATGCCGAGGCAGCGCAGCATCGCCACCGCATCCAGGTGGCGCTGCATGAAGCGGCGCGCCGCCATCGCCACCGCCACCGCCGCCAGCATCGCCGACAGCAGGCCGACCAGGGCCAGGAAGCGTTCCGCACGATCGAGGGTCGAGCGCATTTCGGGGCGGCCGTTTTCCAGCGTCTCGATGCGCACGCCTTTGACGTTATCCAGCGCGATCCGCTCGCGCACCCAGCGCTCGTAGCCGGCCACCGCCGCCTGGTCGTTCGGCGAACGCGCGGCCACCTGCATGCGGTAGGTGATGCGCGCATAGTTGTCGACCAGGCCGGTGGCCTTCAGGTCGGACAGCGCCAGCATCACGCGCGGCGCGAAGTTCGAGAACGAGGCGCCGCGGTCCGGTTCGGTGGCGATCAGGCGGGCGATCCGGAAGCTTTTCTCGCCCAGCTGGATGACGCTGCCCACCTTCACTTTCAGCGGCGGCAGCAGGTTGACGTCGACCCAGACCGTGCCCGGGGCCGGCGTCTCGCGGGTCGCGTCGCCCAGCGCTTCGCTGGCGTCATCGGGGCTGGTGGTGACCTTCAGCTGGCCGCGCAGCGGATAGCCGGGCGAGACCGCCTTCACCGACGCCAGCAGGGCCTGCGACGCATCGCCCTCGCCCGCCTGCGCCATGCTGGGAAAGGTGACGGTATCGGCCAGCAGCAGGCCGCGCCTGACAGCTTCGTCGCGCCAGTCCTGGCGCAGCGGCTGGTCGGCGTTGATCAGGAGGTCGGCACCGAGCAGCTGGTGGGCGTCGCGGTTGAGGCCCGCGCGCATGCGGTCGACGAAGAAGCCGACCGCGCTCAGGGCCGACACCGCGACCACCAGGGCCACCAGCAGGAAGCGCAGTTCGCCGGCGCGCCAGTCGCGCGCGGTCATCCTCAGAGATTGGATCAGCATGCTCGTCTCGTTTGATTATGTCGCTGCGAAAAACCGGTCGACTTCGGCAAGATAGGCGCGCTTCTGCTCCGGCTCCAGGAAGGCGGCGGCAAAGCTGTTGCGCGCGAGCTGGCGCGCGTGCGCGACGTCCAGCGGCAGCGCGTCGAACGCGGCCAGGTAATTGTCGTTGACGTAGCCGCCGAAATAGGCCGGATCGTCGGAGTTGACGGTGACGGCCAGTCCGGCATCGAGCAGGCGGCGCAGATTGTGTTCGCCCATCACGTCGAACACGCGCAGCTTGATGTTCGACAGCGGGCACACCGTCAGCGCCATCTGTTCGCGCACCAGCCGTTGCACCAGTTCGGGATCGTCGAGGCAGCGCACGCCGTGGTCGATGCGCTCCACGTTCAGCACGTCCAGCGCGCTCTCGATATACGCGGGCGGTCCCTCCTCGCCCGCGTGCGCGACCAGGTGCAGGCCGAGGTTGCGGGCGCGCTCGAACACGCGCGCGAACTTCTCCGGCGGGTGCCCGACCTCGGACGAGTCCAGGCCCACGCCGATGAACTTGTCGCGGTACGGTATCGCTTCCTCCAGCGTGGCGATCGCTTCTTCTTCCGACAAATGGCGCAGGAAGCACATGATCAGGGTGGCGTCTACCTTGCTGTCCTGGCAGGCGCGCCAGATGCCGTTGATCACGGCCTCGATGGCGACGCCGCGCGCGGTATGGGTTTGCGGGTCGAAGAAGATCTCGGCGTGGCGCACATTGTCGGCATGCGCGCGCTTCAGGTAGGCGGCGGTCATGTCGTAGAAATCCTGCTCGGTCAGCAGCACACTGGCGCCTGCGTAATAGATATCGAGGAAGGATTGCAGATCGGTGAAGGCGTACGCTTGCCGCAACGCTTCCACGGTGGGGTAGGCGAGCGAAACGCCGTTCCTTTGCGCTAGCTCAAAAATCAGCTCCGGTTCCAGGGAGCCTTCGATATGGATGTGCAATTCTGCCTTCGGCATCGCCTGCAGGATGCGGCGCAGCTCTTCATTCAGCATGAGGGATCTCCAGGGTGGACCGGCGATGTTCGCCTTCAGGGGAAAGTGTAGCGCATGCGCTCGCGAGCCTCATTTCGCTCTGGAATTTTGTAGAAGCCCGGCACGATACGCGTGCGCCACTGCTTAGCAAGTTAGTGCAATATCCAGTTACCTTTTGATAAACATGACGTTGTCCATCAGGGTCAAAAGCCCTGTCAACACAAGCTCGCCATGACCCGTTAAAGCGGTGTCGGGATCAGGTCGACAGACTCATCAAAATTGCTTGTTTTTTCTTTGTTTTCAAATACTTACAACAATTACCAAAAACTGCGCCACACTGTTTTGACTTCGGGAACTAATAGGCACATAATAAATTTCATAAGCGTAAGAAGACGCTCTCAGCGGGCGCTAACAAACCGGCTGCATGGCCGGATGAGAACAAGAATATCGCCCTCCGTTTCCATGTCAGGCCGCCTGGCCTGACCTCTCGAACGCAGACGGCGACCCCACGACAGGTATATGCCAAAACCGGGGCTTGGACAGCCGTCTTTCATCGGCTGCCACGACAGTGATCAGTGTTAGCACATTAGAGGACATTCACATGACCATTTTTGATAACTACGCAGCCCGCTATGAGCGTACCCGGGAAGAGGAGTATTCCCTGTCGGAGTACCTGCAACTGTGCAAGAAGGATCCCCTGACTTACGCCAGCGCTCCCGAGCGCATGCTGGCCGCCATCGGCGACCCCACCCTGGTCGATACCCGCCTCGACCCGCGCCTGTCGCGCATCTTCGCCAACAAGGTCATCAAGATTTATCCCGCCTTCCGTGAGTTCTACGGCATGGAGGAAGTGATCGAGCAGGTCGTCTCCTACTTCCGCCATGCGGCCCAGGGCCTGGAAGAACGCAAACAGATCCTTTACCTGCTGGGCCCGGTGGGCGGCGGCAAGTCGTCGATCGCCGAAAAGCTCAAGCACCTGATGGAGCAGATCCCCTTCTACGCGATCAAGGGCTCGCCGGTGAACGAATCGCCGCTCGGCCTGTTCAGCGAAGAGGAAGACGGCGCCATCCTCGAGGAAGACTACGGCATCCCGCGCCGCTACCTGCGCAACGTGCCGAGTCCGTGGGCGGTCAAGCGCCTGCACGAGTTCGGCGGCGACATCAACAAGTTCCGCATCGTCAAGCGCTATCCCAGCATCCTCAAGCAGATCGCGATCGCCAAGACCGAGCCGGGCGACGAGAACAACCAGGATATCTCCTCGCTGGTCGGCAAGGTCGATATCCGCAAGCTCGAGGATTATTCGCAGGACGATCCGGACGCCTACAGCTACTCCGGCGGCCTGTGCCTGGCCAACCAGGGCCTGATGGAATTCGTCGAGATGTTCAAGGCGCCGATCAAGGTCCTGCACCCCTTGCTGACGGCGACCCAGGAAGGCAACTACAAGGGCACCGAGGGCTTCGGCGCGATTCCCTTCGAAGGCATCATCCTGGCGCACTCGAACGAATCGGAGTGGAAGACCTTCCGCAACAACCGCAACAACGAGGCATTCCTCGACCGTATTTACATCGTCAAGGTGCCCTACTGCCTGCGTGTGTCCGACGAGATCAAGATCTACGACAAGCTGCTGCGCAATTCCTCGCTCGACAAGGCGCCCTGCGCGCCGGGCACGCTGCGCATGATGGCGCAGTTCGCGATCCTGTCGCGCCTGAAGGATCCCGAAAACTCCAGCATCTATTCGAAGATGCTGGTGTACGACGGCGAAAACCTGAAGGACACCGATCCGAAGGCCAAGTCGATGCACGAGTACGTCGACTACGCCGGCGTGGACGAAGGCATGAACGGCCTGTCGACGCGCTTCGCCTTCAAGATCCTGTCGAAGGTCTTCAACTTCGATAACACCGAGGTCGCGGCCAATCCGGTCCACCTGCTGTACGTGCTCGAGCAGCAGATCGAGCGCGAGCAGTTCCCGGGCGAGACCGAGCAGCGCTACATGTCCTATATCAAGGAACACCTGGCGCAACGCTACGTCGACTTCATCGGCAAGGAGATCCAGACCGCCTACCTGGAAAGCTATTCCGAGTACGGCCAGAACATCTTCGACCGCTACGTGACCTTCGCCGACTTCTGGATCCAGGACCAGGAGTTCCGCGACCCGGACACCGGCGAGAGCTTCGACCGCGAATCCCTGAACGCCGAGCTGGAGAAGATCGAGAAGCCGGCCGGCATCTCGAACCCGAAGGATTTCCGAAACGAAATCGTCAACTTCGCCCTGCGTGCCCGTGCGACCAATGGCGGCAAGAACCCTGCCTGGACGAGTTATGAAAAGTTCCGCACCGTGATCGAGAAGAAGATGTTCTCGAATACCGAGGAACTCTTGCCCGTCATCTCGTTCAATGCCAAGGCCAGCACGGAAGACGCCACCAAGCATGCGGACTTCGTCGCCCGCATGGTCGAGAAGGGATATACGCCGAAACAGGTCAGGCTGTTGTGCGAATGGTACCTGCGGGTGCGTAAGTCCTCGTAAGAAGGCCATTGCCACACCAGGTGCGTGGTTGGGCGGACCAAATTTCTGGTTCGCCCGTAGGCTTTGTCCCACCAAAATCCGGGACGCCAACCACGTTAATGCGCGGCGCGTTAATATAGGGGCACGGTGGTATCTGGCCCGCCGCGAATTTGAGCAGGAGGCCTGTTTTGACTTACCTCATCGACCGACGCTTGCAGGGCAAGAACAAGTCTGCGGTCAACCGCGAACGCTTCTTGCGCCGCTATAAGGCGCAGATCAAGGATGCGGTCGGCCGGGCGATCAAGGGTCGCTCGATCACCGACATCGAAAACGGCGAAAAGGTCTCGATTCCCGTCAAGGACGTGAGCGAGCCTCATTTCGGACACGCCCATGGGGGTGTCTGGGAAGTCGTCAACCCCGGCAACACCGAATACCAGAAAGGCGACCAGATCAACCGCCCGCGCAGCGGCGGCAGCGGCAGCGGCCGCGGCCGTGCCGGCAACAGCGAACAGACCACCGAGGATGACTTCATCTTCGAGCTGAGCCGCGAAGAATTCATGAATTACTTCTTCGAGGATCTCGAGCTGCCGAACATGATCAAGACGCAGTTGACCCAGGTCGTCGAATTCAAGAACCAGCGCGCCGGCTACAACATCTCCGGCACCCCGTCCAACATCCACGTGCTGCGCTCGCTGCGCGGCGCGCTCGGCCGGCGCATCGCCGTCGGCGGCCCGAGCCGCAAGACCCTGGCCAGGCTCGAGCAGGAACTCGAAGAGATCCAGGCCCTTGGCGCCGGGGATGACGATCCGCGCGTCATCGAACTGAAGCACAAGATCCATGCGCTGCACACGCGGCTGCTGGCGATTCCCTTCATCGATCCGATCGACCTTCGCTACAGCAACCGGATCAAGGTGCCGAAGCCGTCCACCTCGGCCGTGATGTTCTGCATCATGGACGTGTCCGGCTCGATGGACGAGAGCCGCAAGGACACCGCCAAGCGCTTCTTCATCCTGCTCTACCTGTTCCTCAAGCGCGTGTACGAGAAGATCGACGTGGTCTTCATCCGCCACCACACGGCAGCGGCCGAAGTCGACGAGAACGACTTCTTCCACTCGCGCGAATCGGGCGGCACCGTGGTGTCGTCGGCCCTGCACCTGCTGCACAAGATCATCAGCGAGCGCTACAGCAGCGGCGACTGGAACAGCTACGTGGCCCAGGCCTCGGACGGCGACAACTGGGACAACGACTCGGTCCTGTGCAAGCAGATCCTGACCAATGCCATCATGCCCCGGGTCCAGTACTACACCTATGTCGAGATCACGGATGGCCCACCGCAGAACCTGTGGGAGCAGTATTCCGAGGTCGCGACGACGCATGCGAACTTCGCGATGCAGAAGATCGTGACCCCGGCCGACATCTATCCGGTGTTCCGCGAATTGTTCAAGAAGCAGCCCAAGTAGACGAGGCCCGCTCATGCCAAGAGATCCGAAAAACCCGCGCGCCCTGCCCGACCAGTCGGAGTGGACCTTCGACCTGATCGAGCAGGCCCACGAGGAAATCCGCCGGGTGGCCAGGAAGTTCGGGCTGGACACCTACCCCAACCAGCTCGAAATCATCACCGCCGAGCAGATGATGGATGCCTACACCTCGGTGGGCATGCCTGTTTCGTACAACCACTGGTCGTTCGGCAAGCACTTCCTGACCACGGAAAAGAGCTACCGCCGCGGCCAGATGGGACTGGCCTACGAGATCGTCATCAACTCGAATCCCTGCATCGCCTACCTGATGGAGGAAAACAGCCTGACGATGCAGGCCCTGGTGATCGCCCACGCGGCCTATGGCCACAATTCCTTCTTCAAGGGGAATTACCTGTTCCGCACCTGGACCGACGCCGACGCCATCGTCGACTACATGGTCTTCGCCAAGAACTATATCGCCGAGTGCGAACAGCGGCACGGCATCGACGCGGTCGAGGAACTGCTCGATTCCTGCCATGCGATCCAGAATTACGGCGTCGACCGCTACAAGCGTCCGGCCAAGCTGTCGGTGGCCCAGGAACAGAACCGCCAGAAGGAGCGCGAGGAATACGCGCAGTCGCAGATCAACGAAATCTGGCGCACCCTGCCGCGGCGCGAAGAAGCGCACCGCGATGCGCCCCCGCCGCGCTTCCCGGCCGAGCCCGAGGAAAACCTGCTCTACTTCATAGAGAAGTACGCCCCGCTGCTCGAACCCTGGCAGCGCGAACTGGTGCGCATCACGCGCAAGATCTCGCAATACTTCTACCCGCAGCGCCAGACCCAGGTGATGAACGAGGGCTGGGCCACCTTCTGGCACTACACGATCCTGCATGAACTATATAAAGAGGGGATCGTCGGCGACGGCTTCATGCTCGAGTTCCTGCAGAGCCATACCAACGTGGTCTACCAGCCGCCCGCGACCAGTCCTTATTACAATGGGATCAATCCCTATGCGCTCGGCTTCGCGATGATGACGGACATCAAGCGCATCTGCGAGGACCCGACCGACGAGGACCGCGCCTGGTTCCCGGACATCGCCGGCAGCGACTGGATCAAGACGCTCGATTTCGCGATGCGCAATTTCAAGGACGAGAGCTTCATCGCCCAATACCTGTCGCCCAAGCTGATCCGCGACTTCCACTTCTTCGCGGTGCTGGACGACGACCGCAGCGACAAGCTCACGATTTCGGCCATCCACGACGAAGCCGGCTACCGCTATGTGCGCCAGCAGCTGGCCGAGCAGTACAACCTGGGCAATCGCGAGCCGAACATCCAGGTCTGGCAAGTCAATACACGGGACGACCGCGCCCTTACCCTGCGCCATACCCAGTTCCAGCGCCGTCCGCTGAACCAGCAGGCGCACGAAGTGCTCAAGCATGTGGCGCGGCTGTGGGGCTTCGACGTCCGGCTGGAAACCGTGGACCCGTCCGGCCGCGTGATCAGCAGCCTGGAGTGCCGCCGCGAAAAGCGCGCACGTTATTAATGACACCGCGCCGCCCGGCGCCGTCAGGCCTACCCGTTTGGGGTAGGCCTTTTTTCTGTGTCAACGCAAATTCCTGCCCGCGTGGCAGCTGAGCCATATCAAAGAGACGTGTGCACATAAGTGCGTCTTATGGCTTTTGCCCTTACCACAAGGGCGAGGCCGTTTCAACAGTACGCCCCCTGTTAATGAATCTGGCTATAGTTTGCAGAAACGCCATGAATGGATCATATGATATTTGCCAACCGGCAAAATCGGCATGGAAAATTTGGCGAAAACAGTCCAGTTGCCTCATCTTCTACACATCATGAAAGGCCAAGCGTCAATATTGCAAATTAACTAACTATATTCCCCATCATGCACCCTACGCGTCCTCATTACTGATGAGCTTGTTTGCTTGTTTTTACAGGCAGTTAGCCCCTCTTTGGAGGTATAAAAATGTATGTGCAAAAAAGAATTCGTAGGTATAATTCGCCGATGTCCCGGATGCGGCCCGTAGCTTTTGTCGTGTTTAGTGGGTTTGGTAGCAACAAAAAAGGTTGGTATTGGAGAAAGCAGGATGAATTTTTCGCATGAGAAGAACCCCGGGAAAAACGTCACTGGTATCGCCATTGTCATCGTCTTGCACTTGATCGTTGCTTACGGGATCGTTACTGGTCTCGGCAAGCGGATGGTCACCAAGATGGCCGAGGCAGTGGAAACCAAGATTGTCGAAGACGTGAAACCGCCGCCACCGCCGGAAACGCCGCCCCCGCCTCCGCCGCCGGAAATGAAGGCCCCGCCGCCTCCGTTCATCCCGCCGGTCGAAGTGCAGGTGCAGCAGCCGCCGCCGCAACAGAATGTGATCGCCAACGCGACCCAGACCAAGCCGGCAACGACGGAAATCAACCGTCAGCCTCCGGCGCCGGCAGCTCCCCCGGCACCGGCAGCTCCGGCAGGTCCGGCCAAGACTGCTGCGGTCGTCGATCTGAACAGCTGTGCGAAGCCGGAGTATCCGAAATCGTCGCTGCGTAACGAAGAAACTGGTATTTCGACGATTTCGTTCCTGATCGGCACTGACGGTCGGGTGAATGATTCCAAGATCACGAAGTCGAGCGGCTTCCGTGACCTGGACAAGGCAGCTCAGGCAGCTCTGGGTAAATGCCGCTTCAAGCCGGCAACGGAAAATGGCGCGCCCGTGCAATCGTGGCAGCCGGTGCAGTACGTCTGGACGCTTGAATAATAGGGGCGGCTACGTCGCCTCAAATTGAGTTTCGTTGTACTAGTTCAGCGAACTGTTCATTTTAAATTTTTGGAGGAAGCATGTTTAAGAATACCCGTTTGTCCGCTCTGCTGGCGGCTGTCCTGTTCTCGGTTACGGCAGCTTCGGCGCTGGTGTCCGCACCGGCTTTCGCCGACGCTCCGGCATCGGCAGCGGCAAGCGCCCCGGCGGCTGACGCAGCTGCACCTGCAGCAGCTCCGGCAGCCGACGCTGCAGCTCCGGCCGCAGCAGCTCCGGCCGCATCCGGCGCGAAACAGGAAGAAGTCGAGAACCCGTACGGCTTCGAAGCCGTGTGGGCTGGCGGCGTCGTGTCGCGCGGCACCCTGATCATCCTGGCCCTGATGTCGATGGGTTCGTGGTACATCATCATCACCAAGCTGCTGGACCAGATGAAGATCTTCAAGCAGTCGAAGGAAACCAACCAGAAGTTCTGGAAAGCTCCGTCGATCGCTGCCGGTTCGGCACAACTGAGCAATGGCTCGCCGTTCCGCTTCATCGCTGAAACCGGCACCAAGGCAACCCAGCACCACGACGGCGCCCTGCTCGAGCAGATCGACCTGTCGACCTGGACCACCATGCAGATCCAGCGCGCCGTGGACAAAGTCCAGTCGCGTCTGCAGGATGGCCTGTCGTTCCTGGCAACCGTCGGCTCGACCGCACCGTTCATCGGTCTGTTCGGTACCGTCTGGGGTATCTACAACGCACTGATCGGTATCGGTATGTCCGGTAACGCGTCGATCGACAAGGTCGCAGGTCCGGTGGGTGAAGCACTGATCATGACCGCCTTCGGTCTGTTCGTCGCAGTCCCGGCCGTTCTGGGTTACAACTGGCTGGTTCGCCGCAACAAAACCGCGATGGAAGACGTCCGTTCCTTCAGCGCCGACGTGCACTCGGTCCTGATCTCGGGCGCCATGCACACCTCGGAAGCTGCGCGTGCCGCCGCTGGTGCTAAAAAGGTTGGCTAAACCATGTCGATGAGTGTCGGCTCCGATAGCGGAGATGAAGATACCGTGATGTCGGAGATCAACACGACGCCCCTCGTGGACATCATGTTGGTTCTCCTGATCATCTTCCTGATCACCAGCCCGGTGGTTCTCAAGCTGCAGAAGATCAACCTGCCGCTCGAGATCAACCAGGTTGCCAAGACCACGCCGGAAGACGTGAACATCGTTGTCAACAAAGACGGCGACATGTACTGGAACCAGAAGCGCCTGGCTAACACCGACGAACTGTTCGATTTCCTGAGCAAGGAATCGGTGAAAGTGCCGCAACCGGAAGTGAAGATCCGTGGCGACCAAGCTACCCGCTACGAGTTCATCGGCAAGGTTCTCTACACGGCCCAGCGTGCCGGGGTTCAGAAGGTCGGCTTCATCACCGAACCGCCTGACAAGGGTTAAACCTGACAAAGGCCCAACCCTTCCGCCCGATACCGGTTCGTCCTGTATCGGGCGTCCCAAGATTTGAAAGGAAACACCATGTCTATGAACGTTGGTTCATCCGGAGCTAAAGGAGCAGATCCGGAACCGATGATGGAAATGAACATGACGCCGCTGATCGACGTCATGCTGGTGCTGATCATCATGATGATCATCACCATTCCGAAGCAAAATCACTCGGTTAACTTGAACATGCCGGTTGGCAACCCACCGCCGCCGACCAAGGAACCCGTAGTGATCACGATCGACGTGGACTTCGACGGCACTATCCTGTGGGATAACGTCCCGATCCCCGATCGCGCCACTCTGGAAGCGAAGCTGGCCGACGTGGCCGCCCAGGCTGATCAGCCGGAAGTGCACCTGCGTCCGAACAAGCTGGTCGAATACAAGGTCGTGGCTGGCGTGATGGCTTCGGCCCAGCGTCTGGGCGTGACCAAGATCGGTATGGTCGGTAACGAACAGTTCCAGTAATTAGCTTTGGCTATAATGAACACGGCAGGGATTCCCTGCCGTGTCTATTTTGAATGAAAGAATTCCGATAATGATCAAGTTCCGCCTCGCACACCTCGGCCTCGCACTGGCCGCACTCGGTTTCACCGCCGCCGCTCCGGTGGTTGGCCTGGCCCCTGCCTACGCCGCTGAGACCCTCCGCCCCGAGATCGGCAAGCCGCTGCAGGAAGCGCAGCAACTGATGAAATCGGGCAAGAACAAGGAAGCCCTGGCCAAACTGCGCCAGCTCGACAGCGTCAGCGGCAAATCCGCGAACGAGACCTACCTGATCGAGCGCACCCGTGCCGGCGCCGCGTCGGCCGCAGGCGACTACGACACCGCCGCCAAGGCCTTCGAATACCTGATCGGTTCCGGCAAGCTGTCGGCCCAGGAAAAATCCCAGTTCTCGGAAGGCCTGATCGGTATCTACATGCGTGCAGGCGACCTGGGCAAGGCGAACGCCGCCATCGAGCGTCAGCTGAAAGAGCGCGACGATCCGAAACTGCGCGCCTACCTGATGCAGAACTATTACAAGCAGGGCAATGTTGCCGCGCTTGAGAACGAACTGCGCGCCGCCGACAAGCGCGGCCAGCTCACCGAAGACCAGCTCGGCATGCTGGCCAACGTCCAGCTGAAGAAGAACGACAAGGCCGGCTACGTCAACACCATCGAGAAGCTGGCCGCCAGCTATCCGAAGGCCCAGTACTGGACCGACCTGCTGAACCGCGTGCAAGGCAAGCCGGGCTTCTCAAGCCGCCTGTCGGTCGACGTCTGGCGCCTGAAGCTGGCCAACAACCTGATGAAGAAGCCGAGCGAGTTCATGGAAATGGGCCAGCTCGTGCTGCAGGCGAAGGCCCCGGCTGAAGCGATCAAGGTCATCGACAAGGGCTACAAGGCCGGCGCCCTGGGCACCGGTCCGGATGCCGCCCGTCACCAGCGCCTGAAGGACCTGGCGGCGAAGAACCTCGCCGAGCAGAACAAGACCTTCGCCGCCGACGAAGCCGAAATGGTCAAGGCAAACGACCAGGATGGCCTGGCCGCCCTCGGCTACGCGCTGGTCCAGTCGGGTCAGACTGACAAGGGCCTGAAGATGATGGAAGCGGCCATCAAGGCCGGCGGCCTGAAGTATCCGGAAGACGCCAAGCTGCACCTGGGTGAAGCGTATGCCGTGGCCGGCAAGAAGCAGCAGGCCATCAACACGCTGAAGTCGGTGGGCGGCAAGGAAGGCACCGCCGAACTGGCCCGTTACTTCATCATGGCGATCAACAAGCCGGCGGCCTGAGCCCCGACTTCGCGCTGACATCGCTGAAAAGCGCCGCCCTGCCCTGCAGGCGGCGCTTTTTTCTTTCCCCTGGTCATTCCGACCATTGCGCTGTGCAACATGCGAGTTGCCGTATAATCTGGTATTTCGCCTTGGAGCACGAATCATCCAATGAAGGTATTTCGCGGACTTCCCAACGACAGGGCGCGCGCTCCTTGCGCACTCACGATCGGCAACTTCGACGGTGTCCACCGCGGACACCAGGCGTTGTTGGCGCACGTGACCGCGGCCGCGCAGCGTCTCGGGCTCGAGTCCGCCGTGATGACCTTCGAACCGCATCCGCGCGAATACTTCGCCCGCCGGGCAAGCGATATGTCGAAGGCGCCGGCCCGCATCGCCAACCTGCGCGACAAGCTGGAGTCGCTGTCCGACGCCGGCGTCGACCGCGTCATCGTCGAGCACTTCAACGAGCATTTCGCCTCGATGTCGCCGCAGGAGTTCACGAAGAAAGTGCTGGTCGACGGCCTGCACGTGAAATGGCTGATGGTCGGCGACGATTTCTGCTATGGCGCCAGGCGCGCCGGCAATGTCGCCCTGCTGGCCGAAGCGGGCAAGGAATACGGCTTCGAAGTCCACAGCCTGCCGGCCGTGCTGCACGATTCGACCCGGATCTCGTCCTCGGCCGTGCGCGCGGCGCTGGCGGCCGGCGATTTCGACGCCACCCGCGCCCTGCTCGGCCATCCCTATTCGATGTCCGGCCACGTGATCCATGGCGCCAAGCTCGGCCGCACGCTGGGTTTCCCGACCCTGAACCTGCGCGTCGCCCACCGCCCGGCCCTGGCCGGCGTCTTCGTGGTGCAGGTGCATGGCCTGGCGGAGCAGCCGCTGCCGGCCGTCGCCAGCCTGGGCGTGCGCCCGACCGTCGAGGACGCGGGCCGCATGCTGCTCGAAGTGCACGTGTTCGACTGGAACCAGCCCTGCTACGGCAAGCTGGTGCGCGTCGAATTCCTGACCAAGCTGCGCGACGAAGAAAAATACATCGACCTGCCCACCCTCACGGCGGCCATCGAGCGCGATGCCCAGCAGGCGCGGGCCTGGTTCGCCCAGCGCAGGTCCGCCCTTACCGCCACCGACCGAATTTGAACGTGAACCGCCCGGCCACGCCGCCCGATGCGGCTGGTCACACTTCACGCACAACAGCAGTCCACTTTAGAAAAATCCTATGTCCGATACGAAGAACGGTCCGAAAGGGGCCAAACAAGGGGGCAACAAGCCCGACAGCAAATACCCGGTCAACATGACCGACACCAGCTTCCCGATGCGCGGCGACCTCGCCAAGCGCGAGCCGGGCTGGGTCAAGCAATGGCAGGACAAGAAGATTTATGAGCGCGTCCGCAAGGCCGCCGCCGGCCGTCCGAAGTTCATCCTGCACGACGGTCCGCCCTACGCCAACGGCGACATCCACCTGGGCCACGCCGTCAACAAGATCCTGAAGGACATGGTCGTCAAGTCGCGCACCATGGCCGGCTTCGACGCGCCCTATGTGCCGGGCTGGGATTGCCACGGCATGCCGATCGAGATCCAGATCGAAAAACAGTTCGGCAAGAACCTGCCGACCGCCGAGGTCCTGCAGAAAGCCCGCGCCTACGCCCTCGAGCAGATCGACCGCCAGCGCGCCGGCTTCATCCGCCTGGGCGTGCTGGGCGAATGGGACAACCCCTACATGACCATGGCCTACGGTAACGAGGCCGACGAGCTGCGCGCCCTCGGCACCCTGCTCGAGAAGGGTTATGTGTACCGCGGCCTGAAGCCGGTGAACTGGTGCTTCGACTGCGGCTCGGCCCTGGCCGAAGCGGAAGTGGAATACCAGGACAAGCGCGACCCGGCGATCGACGTCGGCTTCCCGTTTGCCGAACCGGCGAAACTGGCCGATGCCTTCGGCCTGGCCGAGCTGCCGGCCGGCGATGGCTTCATCGTGATCTGGACCACCACCCCGTGGACCATCCCGTCGAACCAGGCCCTGAACGTGCACCCGGAAGTCACCTACGCGCTGGTCCGGACCGAAAAGAACGGCAAGCCGGTCCTGCTGGTCGTGGCGAAAGACCTGGCCGAATCCGTCCTGCAGCGCTACAAGCTGGAAGGCGAAGTCGTCGCCACCACCCTCGGTGAAAAGCTGGGCGGCATCCGCTTCAAGCACCCGCTGCACGCGCTTGACCCGTTCTACGACCGCACCTCCCCGGTCTACCTGGCCGATTACGTCACCACCGACAGCGGCACCGGCGTGGTCCACTCGGCGCCGGCCTACGGCCTGGAAGACTTCCAGTCCTGCAAGGCACACGGCATGAAGGACGACGAGATCCTGAAGCCGGTGATGGGCGACGGCCGCTTCGCCTCGACCCTGCCGCTGTTCGGCGGCATGACGATCTGGGAAGCTTCGAAGCCGATCTGCAACGCCCTGACCGAAGCCGGCGCCCTGTTCGAACTGAAGATGTTCGACCACAGCTACATGCACTGCTGGCGCCACAAGACCCCGATCGTCTATCGCGCCACCAGCCAGTGGTTCGCCGGCATGGACGTCACCCCGAAGGATGGCGGCCCGACCCTGCGCGAGACCGCGCTGGCCGGCATCGACGACACCAAATTCTTCCCGGACTGGGGCCAGGCGCGCCTGCACGGCATGATCGCCAACCGTCCAGACTGGACCCTGTCGCGCCAACGCCAGTGGGGCGTGCCGATGGCCTTCTTCATCCACAAGGAGACCGGCGAGCTGCACCCGCGCACCCCGGAACTGCTGGAGCAGGTGGCCAAGCTGATCGAAGCGAACGGCATCGACGCCTGGCACCGGCTCGACCCGCGCGAACTGCTGGGCGATGAAGCCGAGATCTACGAAAAGAACCGCGACACGCTGGACGTCTGGTTCGACTCCGGCACCACCCACCAGACCGTGCTGCGCGGCTCGCACAAGGAGCAGTCGGCATTCCCGGCCGACCTCTACCTGGAAGGCTCGGACCAGCACCGCGGCTGGTTCCACTCGTCGCTGCTGACTTCCTCGATGCTGAACGGCCGTCCGCCGTACAAGGCGCTGCTGACCCACGGCTTCACGGTCGACGAGAACGGCAAGAAGATGTCGAAGTCGCTTGGTAACACGCTGGCGCCGCAGAAGATCTCGGACACGCTCGGCGCCGACATCCTGCGCCTGTGGGTGGCCTCGACCGACTACACCGGCGAGCTGTCGATCGGCGAAGAGATCCTGAAGCGCGTGACGGAATCCTACCGCCGCATCCGCAACACCCTGCGCTTCCTGCTGGCGAACACCTCGGACTTCGACCCGGGCAAGAACGCCGTGCCGGTCGCCGAGATGTTCGAGATCGACCGCTACGCACTGGCCGAAACCGCGCGCCTGCAGGCTGACATTGCCGCCCACTTCGAGCGCTACGAGTTCCACCCGGTGGTCGCGCGCCTGCAGAACTTCTGTTCGGAAGACCTGGGCGGCTTCTACCTCGACATCCTGAAGGACCGCCTGTACACCACCGGCGTCGACTCGATCGCCCGCCGTTCGGCGCAGACCGCGCTGTGGCACATCGCGCACAGCCTGCTGCGCATCATGGCGCCGATCCTGTCCTTCACCGCCGAGGAAGCCTGGGCCGTGTTCGCGGGCGAGAAGGCTTACCGCGATTCCGACGACACGATCTTCACCCAGACCCTGTGGACCTTCCCGGAGGTCGCGGACAGCGCCGCGCTGCTGGACAAGTACGCCCTGCTGCGCGCCGTGCGTGCCGACGTCACCAAGCAGCTCGAAGAAGTCCGCGCATCGGGCGCGATCGGCTCCTCGCTGCAGGCGGAACTGGCCTTGAAGGCCGCGGGCGGGAAGTTCGACGCGCTGGCCAGCCTGGACGACGACCTGAAGTTCGTCTTCATCACCTCCCAGGCGGCGGTCGAGAAGGTCGAGGACGCGGCCCAGGAAGCGGTGGCCGTGACCCCGTCGACGGCGGAAAAGTGCGAGCGCTGCTGGCACTACCGCCGCGACGTCGGCCATGATCCGGCCCACCCGGGCCTGTGCGCACGCTGCACGAGCAACCTGTTCGGCAGCGGCGAGCAGCGCCGTTTCGCGTAATTCGTAAAACGTGCCGGCCGCCCGTCCCGTCAAGCGGGGATGGGCGGCTTCCCCCTCCTCATCGTCCAAGCCATGGCCACTAAAAAGAAATCGTTCACTGCCGTTCCGTCCCGCGCCAGCTCCAGCCTGACGCCCTGGCTCGGCATCGCCTTCATCGTGATCCTGCTCGACCAGATCAGCAAGATCACCATCACCCGCACCTTCATGCACGGCGAAGAGAAGCCGATCACCAGCTTCTTCAACCTGGTGCTGGCGTATAACCCGGGCGCCGCGTTCAGCTTCCTGTCCAACCAGGGCGGCTGGCAGCGCTACTTCTTCGCCGCCATCGCGATCGGCGCGGTCGCCTTCATCATTTACCTGCTGCGCAAGCACGCCGGCCAGCGCATGTTCTGCTGGGCCCTGGCCCTGATCATGGGCGGCGCGCTGGGCAACCTGATCGACCGCCTGGCCTACGGCCACGTGATCGACTTCCTCGATTTCTACCTGTCCGGCGTCGGCCACTTCCCGGCCTTTAACATCGCCGACACCGCGATCACCATCGGCGCGATCCTGTTCATCTTCGACGAACTGCGCCGGGTGAACAAGCACTGAGCACTGAGCATCGGAGGCATTCCATGAGCATGGACCTGAAGGGAAAGAAGATCGTCCTCGGCCTGTCCGGCGGCGTGGCCTGCTACAAGGCCGCGGAGCTGTGCCGCGCCCTCGCCAGGGAGGGGGCGAGCGTGCAGGTCGTGATGACCGAAGCCGCCACCCATTTCATCGGGCCGGTGACGATGCAGGCGCTGTCCGGCCGCACCGTCTACACCGACCAGTGGGATGGCCGCATCCCCAACAACATGGCCCACATCGACCTGACGCGCGATGCCGATGCGATCCTGGTGGCGCCCTGCTCGGCCGACTTCCTGTTCAAGCTGGCCCACGGCGCCACCGACGACCTGCTGTCGACCCTGTGCCTGGCGCGCCCGCACCAGGTGCCGCTGCTGGTGGCGCCGGCCATGAACGTCGAGATGTGGGAAAAGCCGGCCACCCAGCGCAACGTCGCGCAGCTGCGCGCGGACGGCGTCAGGATCTTCGGCCCGGCCGCCGGCTCCCAGGCCTGCGGCGAGACCGGCATGGGCCGTATGCTGGAGCCGAACGAGCTGCTCGAAGAACTGGTGGCATCGTTCCAGCCCAAGGTCCTGGCGGGCAAGCGCGTGCTGATCACGGCCGGTCCGACCTACGAGGCGATCGACCCGGTGCGCGGCATCACCAATCTCTCGTCCGGCAAGATGGGCTATGCGGTCGCGCGCGCCGCGCGCGAGGCCGGCGCCGAGGTCACGCTGGTCTCCGGCCCGACCGCGCTGGAGACGCCGCACGGCGTGCGCCGCATCGACGTCAAGAGCGCCCGGCAGATGCTGGATGCCGTGATGGCCGGCGTCGAGCACCAGCACATCTTCATCGGCGTGGCCGCGGTGGCCGACTGGCGCGTCGAGAATGCCAGCGCGCAGAAGATCAAGAAGGACGGCAGCGGTACGCCAAAGCTCGAGTTCGCGCAGAACCCGGACATCCTTGCCACCGTGGCCGCCACCACGTCCCTCAGCGGCTGGCCGTACTGCGTGGGCTTTGCCGCCGAGTCGGAAAACCTGATCGAATACGGCGCCGCCAAGCGCGAAAAGAAAGGCATCCCTTTGTTGGTCGGCAATATCGGCCACCATACCTTCGGGCAGGATGAGAATTCGATCGTGCTGTTCGACGACAGCGGCCACACCGTGCTGCCGCAGGCGGGCAAGCTGCAACTGGCGCGCCAGCTGGTCTCCGAAATCGCCAAGCGCCTCGAGCAGCGGTCGCTGCTGACCTGAATACCCACCAACGCCTCAACGCATCACTCTCCATGAAACAGATCGACCTCAAGATTCTCGACCCGCGCATGAAGGACTTCCTGCCCGCCTACGCCACCGGCGGCAGCGCGGGACTCGACCTGCGCGCCTGCATCGACGCGCCGCTCACCATCGAACCGGGCCAGACGGTCCTGGTGCCGACCGGCCTGGCCATCCACCTCGGCGACCCCGGCTACGCGGCGATGATCCTGCCGCGCAGTGGACTCGGCCATAAGAACGGCATCGTTCTCGGCAATCTGGTAGGCTTGATCGACTCCGATTACCAGGGCCAGCTGATGGTCTCGACCTGGAACCGGGGCCAGTCCGCGTTCACGCTGCAGCCGATGGACAGGCTTGCGCAGCTGGTCGTGGTGCCCGTCGTTCAGGTCGGTTTCAATGTCGTGGAGGAGTTTGCATCGAGCGACCGGGGCGCCGGAGGATTCGGCAGCACCGGCAAACAATAAAAACCGAATGAGGAGCACATGAGCGCCATTCGCCGCCCTGCCATCCAGGCACTTCCCGTACTGGCCGCCGCCACTGCCCTGCTGCTGTCCGGCTGCGCCACCCAGGGACCACAGCAGCCCGCGCCTTCGCCGCGGGTCGTCGAACGCGCACCCGAAGCGCCGGGCCTGAGCCCGCAGATGGCGGCCGCGGCCGACACGCTCACCAAAATGGCCGACCTGCAGAACCGCCTGTACAAGGTCGCGGCCCCGCTCCTCATCCACAACGCAGAATTGTGCAAGAACCAGGCGCGCAACCTGCTCGGCTTCACCGCCAAGAACCGCTGGTCCTACCCGGGCGACTACAACGAAGCGGCCCACGTCGCCTTCGGCATGGACGAACGCCTGCAGGTCACCAGCGTGCTGGCCGGCAGCGGCGCCGCCAAGGCCGGCCTGCAGACCGGCGACGTGCTGCTGGCGGCCGGCAACAAGCCGCTGCCGACCGGTCCCCATGCCCTGAGCCAGGCCGGCGCCATCTTCGGCAAGATCGTCGCGTCCCAGGCCACGCTGCCGATGACGGTCGAACGCCACGACAGCGAGCGTCACCTGTCGATCCCGGTCACGCGCGCCTGCGCCTTCGCGATCGAGCTGGGCAACGCCGACAACGTCAACGCCTACGCCGACGGCTCGCGCGTGCTGGTCACGCGCGGCATGATCAACGCCACCCGCAACGACGACGAACTGGCCTTCGTGCTGGCCAAGACCATGGCCCACAACATGCTCGGCCACGCCGCCGCCCAGCGCAACGTCTCCACCATCGGCAGCATCATCGACAACCTCAAGAGCGTCACGCCGGACAACTCGATGCTGATCGGCAGCGGCGGCATCAAGGCGATGCCGCCGGAAATGGACGCCGCCGCCGACCGCCTCAGCCTCTACCTGGCCGCGCGCGCCGGCTACGAGATCGACAACGCCGACAATTTCTGGAAGCGCCTGAACGAAACCACTCCGTCCACGGTCCTGAACGGCTACAACGCCAACCACCCGGCCATCGCGGCGCGCCTGGCGGCGATCGAGAAGGCGCAGGCCGAGATCAAGGCGAAGAAGGCGGCGAAGAAGGCGCTGGTGCCGTAAGCCCTCAGCTCACGCCGTTCCCGCGCACTTGACCTATGTCGTCCCCGCGCAGGCGGGGACCCAAGTTCGTCGCGGGCCATTAGCCATTGCTACGAATACGCACCCAAACTTGGGTCCCCGCCTACGCGGGGACGACGGGTGGTCTCAATTTTTTGTATCATTGCCAGTTCCCCGCCACGCCCTCCGAATTCAGCAGCAAGAATCAGGAAGCATCCCGGCGCCGCGCCAGGCCACAATGCCTGACGCCTCGACAAAGAAGAACGCAATGAACACCGCCAACCTGCTGCGCCTCGTTTCCCTTGCCGCCATCTGGGGCGGCTCCTTCCTCTTCATGCGGATCAGCGCGCCCGTGCTCGGGCCGGCGGTGCTGATCGAATTTCGGGTGCTGTTCGCCGCGCTGTTCCTGGCGATCGTCGGCTTCGTGCTGAAGAAGCGCCTCGACCTGCGCGCCAACTGGAAGCACTTCTTCATCCTCGGCTTCTTCAACTCCGCCCTGCCCTTCCTGCTGTTCGCATTCGGCGCGCGCACCCTGTCGGCCTCGGTGCTGTCGGTGCTGAACGCGACCGCGCCGATGTGGGGCGCGCTGGTCGGCGCGGTCTGGACCCGCCATGCGATCGGCCTGCGCACCGCGCTCGGCCTGCTGCTGGGGACCGCTGGCGTGGCCCTGCTGGTCGGCTTCGACCACGTCTCGAGCAAGCCCGGCGCCGGCCTCGCCGTGGTCGCCGCGCTGGCCGCGGCCCTGAGCTACGGGGTCGCCAGCCAGTACGCGCGCTCGGCGAAAAGCGTCGAGCCCTTCGCCAACGCCCACGGCACGATGTGGACCTCAGCCATCATGGTGCTGCCGGTGCTGCCCTTCTTCCCGATGACGGGCGCGCCGACCGCCGGCATCGTCGGCGCGGTGGTCGCGCTGGGTGTACTGTGCAGCGGCATCGCCTACATCCTGTACTTCCGCCTGATCGAGGAAGTCGGCACCACCTCGGCCCTGACGGTCACCTTCCTGAATCCGGTGTTCGGCATCCTGTGGGGCGCGCTGTTCCTCGGCGAGACCATCGGCTGGTACACCATCGCCGGCTCCGCGATCACCCTGGTCGGCACCGCGCTGGTGACGGGCTTCGTACCGCGCATCAAGCGCAACGCGGCGGCCGCGGCGGCGGCGACGCAGGGAAAATGATCCAGTGAGCCGCTTCGCACTGTCCATCGACCTGCCGCCGGACTACCGCCGGCAGGACGTGTTCGCCTTCCATGGCCGCGACGCCGAGGGCCTGGCCGAGCGTATCGAAGACCGGCGCATCCGCAAGGGCGTGATGGTCGATGGCGTGCCGGCCGTGCTCGAGATCGACCTCGGCGCGCAGCCGGACCGGGCCCTGTGCACGGTCGACGTCGATGCCGCCACGCTGCCGGCCCAGGTGCCTGGCATGCTGCTCAACGTGCTGGGCCTGCGCATCGATCCCTCACCCTTCGAAGCCGCGGTCGCGGACGACTCGCTGTTCGCGCCGCTGGTGGCGCGCGAGCGCGGCCTGCGCGTGATCCAGTCCGCCACCATCTTCGAAGCCCTGAGCTGGGCCATCATCGGCCAGCAGATCAACCTGGGTTTTGCGATCGCCCTGCGCCGCACCTTCATTGCGCTGGCCGGACGCGCCCACCCCGGCGGCCTGTGGTGCTATCCGGACGCCGAGGACGCGGCGCGCCTCGACCTCGACCAGCTCACCAGCCGCAAGTTCTCGCGCGCCAAGGCCGAGACCCTGCTGCGGCTGGCGCGCCTGGCGGCGGACGGCACGCTCGACCTGCGGCGCGATGCCGATCCGCACGACGTCAGCGAGCGCCTGCTGGCGGTGAAGGGGATCGGCCCCTGGACCGTGAACTACGCCCTGCTGCGCGGCTATGGTTTTCCGGATTGTTCGCTGGAAGGCGACGTGGCGGTGCGCACCGCCATCGGACGCCTGCTCGGCGCCGAACGCCCCAACCTGCCGGAAGCCGCCGCCTTCCTGCAGGCCTACCGTCCGCACCGGACCATGGCGGCGGCTCACCTGTGGGCAAGCCTGAGCCAGGTGCAGACGGACTGATCCAACGCAAGGCAGCGCCATCCCGCTTGGCGAGACTGACGGGATCGTCAGCTACGCGAGGTGGGAATGAAAGCACAAGCATGGATCTGCGCACTGCTGCTGGCTTGCAACGGCAGCGTTCACGCCGAGGACACGGCGATCGATCGCGGCACCTGGCTGTCGGCGCAGCTCGGCGGCGGGCGCATCGATGGCGGCAATGCCAGCGGCAACCGCTGGATGCGCAGCCGCGCCGGAGAGCTGCGCATCGGCCGCCCGCTGGCCGGCGGAACCGGCAGCCGCGTCGACATCGTCTATTACAACGAAGGCCATCCCGACAACAACCACCGCGATGGCTTCGCGCTGCAGTGGACGGGCGTCTGGCGGGCGACGGAGCGGCTCGGCGGCGAGTTCGGCATCGGTCCCTACTTCAGCATGAACACCACTTTCCTCGACGGCCGCCAGCTGGACGACACCCGCTGGGGCCTGCTGCTCAGCGCGGCGGTGCGCGTACCGCTGTCCGCCGCGCCCGACGGCACCGCGCTGCGGCTCGGCTTCAACCATGCGCAGATGCCGGGCGTGCACCGCTCGAATGCCCTGATGCTGGGCCTTGCGCGCCAGTTCGGTCCCGTCGCGCAGGGTCCCGCCACCGGGTCCTCCCATCCGCTCTGGCTGGGCGTGTCGGCCGGCACCGCGCTCACCACCATGCCCAACAGTAATACGGCCCGCTCCGCCATCCTCGACGCCGGCAGCGACATCAGCCATGGCGCCGCGCACTGGGCCTGGTCGGCCCGCTACCTGTTCGAAGGCGACGACGGCAAGCGTGTCGACCGGCGCGGCGTGACCGGCCAGCTCTGGTACGTGCAGGAAGTCACGCCGGGCTTCTCGATGAGCGCCGGCATCGGCCCCTACTTCACGCGGAACCGGCGCGAAGCAGGGGCCGATGTCGCCGGCACGCGCGGACCGGTGCGCCGCAATGTGCTGGTCAGCCTGGAGGCGGAGCGCGCCCTGTCGCCCCGCACCCGGATCTTCTTCGACTTCGGGCGCGTGAAGACCTTCCTGCGGATGGATGACCGGGACCTGTTCCTGATCGGTATTCGCCAGGGGTTCTGAGGGCCCACAGCCGATTTTCAGCGGATCATTTACACTCTCGCAATGAAAATCGCACCAGGCACCACCTCCCTCCTTGCCCTCCTGCTGCTGGCCTGCGCAAGTACAGCCCAGGCCCAGGACGCTCCCACCGACGTGACCGACGCCCCGGACGACCACGGCGCTTACCTGTCGCTGGTGTTCGGCAACGGCCGCATCCATGGCGGCAATGCCGAAGGCAACCGCTGGATGCGCGGCCGGACCTTCGAGATCAGGGCGGGACGCCAGCAGCGCACCCTGTTCGGTTCGCCCCTGCCGGACAGCCTCAGCGAACGGATCGACTTCGTCCACTACAACGAAGGCCATCCGGACAACAACCACCGCGACGGCTTCGCAGTGCAATGGCTGGCGGTGCGCCGCTTGGGCGCGCGCAGCGCCGTCGAGCTGGGCATCGGCCCTTACCTGAGCATGAACACCACCGTCATCGACGGCCGCCAGATCGACGACGCCAACGTCGGCGCCCTGTTCAGCTTGGGCCTACGGCTGCCGCTGGGCGACCTGCCGGCCGGGACCCACCTGCGCATCGGCTACAACCACGTGCAGATGCGCACCGTGCACCGCTCCGATGCGCTGATGGTCGGCATCGGACGCCAGTTCGGCCGCGCCGAGCCCGATCCGGAGACGGACCCCGCCAATGGCCGCACCTGGTTCGGCGCCTCGATCGGCAACTCGATCACGAACATGGCCGGCACCGACGGCGCGCGCGCCTCCGTGCTGGAAGTGCGGCGCTACCTGGGCGAACGGCTCGAGCACTGGGCGGTATCCGGGAAATTCCTGTTCGAGGGCGACGACGGCGCCCGGGTCGACCGGCGCGGCGCCGCGGCCCAGCTCTGGTACGTGCAGACGGTCACGCCGCGCTTCGCGATGAGCGCCGGCCTCGGCCCCTACGTCGCCAGGAACCGGCGGCAAGACAACATCACCCACGGCAACCTGCTGGTCACCTTCCAGGCCGAACAGGCCCTGTCGCGGCATGCGCGCGCGTTCCTGAACTTCAACCGCGTAAAAACCTTCCGCCAGACCGACGACCGCGACCTGTTCCAGCTGGGCCTGCTGACGGACTTCTGACAGCCGCTACCAGCGCGGCAGGCCGTCGAACTGCTGCGCGCCCTCGCCCGCAAAGCGGATCAGTTCGGACAAGGGCACGGTGGCCAGGTTGTCGCGCCCGTAGTGGCCGCCCAGCGCGCTCGGGATCTTCAGGCAGTACTTGCGGCCCGCGCTCAGCGGCCCCAGGGTGGACTCGGCCAGGCGCACCTCCTCGGGCATGTACCAGTCGTTCAGGAATTCCTGGTTATAGGACAGCGCATCGAGGGCGGCGCGGTCTTCGGCCACCGGTTCGCAGCGCAGGTCCTGCGGCGCCAGGCGCCAGTAGCGGCCCTCGTCGTCCCGGATGATCAGGTTGCCGAAGGCATTCTCCCCCAGCACTTCCACCGCCTTGAGGCCAACCCAGCCCCAGGCCTCGTTAATCTCGTCAACACTGATCATGAATCCCTCCGCATTCAGCCGACATGTCTTCGACCGGGCTGGACCGCGGGCGTTGCGGGGAAGGAGATGGGGATTGAGGCGCTTCAGTGGCGGGCCGGACCGGCAGGCACAAATGAAAAGGCCGCTGATCCTGAACAGGATCAACGGCCTTGGAATCTGGTTGCGGGGACAGGATTTGAACCTGTGACCTTCGGGTTATGAGCCCGACGAGCTGCCAGACTGCTCCACCCCGCGTCTGATGCTTTGCATTATACGCACCTTCCCCGGTTTAGGCAATGCCGATCCCATTTACCCCGCCTCTTGCAGCATAAGCTGCCCGCGTGGAGGCCTGGTGACGCGTACGGATTGCGGCACAGTTGTCACGATACGGTGGTAAAGTAAGGGCAACATCATTACATCCTTTTTCCATGAAATTCTGCTCCGAGTGCGCCCATCCGGTGACGGTGGCCATCCCCGAAGGCGACAACCGTCCGCGCTACGTGTGCACCCAATGCGGCACCATCCACTACCAGAACCCGAAAATGGTGATCGGCTCGATCCCCGTCTGGGAACAGGACGGCGAGCTGCGGGTACTGTTGTGCAAGCGCGCGATCGAACCGCGCTACGGCTACTGGACCCTGCCGGCCGGCTTCATGGAAAACGAGGAGACCACCGGCCAGGCCGCGGTGCGCGAGACCGAGGAGGAAGCGGGCGCCAACGTCGAACTGGGCAACCTGTTCACCCTGCTCAACGTCGCCCACGTGCACCAGGTCCACCTGTTCTACCTGGCGCGCCTGCTCGACCTGGATTTCGCGCCCGGCATCGAGAGCCTGGAGGTGCAGCTGTTCGCGGAACACGAGATTCCCTGGGACGACCTGGCCTTCCCGACGATCCGCACGACCCTGGAGCTGTTCTTCGCCGACCGCCGCAAGGTGCTCGAGGGCGGCAGCTACGGTTTCCACAGCCGCGACATCACCAAGCCAATGCGCGCCCCCGTCGAACCCGATTGACCATAGAGAGACGATGATTCCCTGGCTCGAAGCGAATACGCCGTTCCCCGACGTATCCGAAGCGCTGACCACCGACGCCCCCGGCCTGCTCGCGGCCGGCGCCGACCTCTCGCCCCAGCGCCTGCTGCAAGCCTACCGCAACGGCATCTTCCCGTGGTTCTCGGAAGGCCAGCCGATCCTGTGGTGGAGCACCGATCCGCGCATGGTGCTGTACACCGACCGCTTCAAGATCAGTGACAGCCTCAAGAAAACCCTGAAGAAAATCGAACGTTCGCGCCATGCAGACGGCCCCTGGGTGGTGCGCTTCGATACCGCGTTCGAACAGGTGATGCGCGCCTGCGCCGCACCGCGCAAGGACGGCCCCGGCACCTGGATCTCGGAAGACATCATCGCCGGCTACACCGGCCTGCACCGGATGGGCTATGCCCACTCGGCGGAAGTGTGGCTGGATGGCGAACTGGTCGGCGGCGCCTATGGCGTCTGCATCGGCCGCATGTTCTACGGCGAATCGATGTTCGCGCGCGTCACCGACGCCTCCAAGGTGGCGCTGGCCTACCTGGTGGCCTTCCTGCGCAGCCAGGGGGTACGCATGCTCGACTGCCAGCAGGAGACCGGCCACCTGGCCTCGCTGGGCGCCTACCCGATCCCGCGCAAGGCCTTCCTCGAGCACCTGCGCCAGGCCATCGCCGAGCCCGCCATCGAACGCTGGGAAGTCGCGTCACCGTTGACCACCTAACGGTGCATCGCGCCGTCTTTGGCTACAATGGGTCAAACGTCGTCTCGAGAGCATTGCATGACGCACTTAAATGACTTGCCCTTTTCTACGCTGCAGTTCTATACCACGGCGCCCTATCCGTGCAGCTACCTGGATGCGCGCCAGGCGCGCTCGCAGGTCGCCACGCCTTCGCACCTGATCAATGCGGACGTGTATTCCGAACTGGTGCGCAACGGTTTCCGCCGCAGCGGGATCTTTACCTACCGTCCGTATTGCGACGGCTGCCGCGCCTGCATCCCGGTGCGGGTGGCGGTGAACGACTTCGCCCCCAACCGCAGCCAGCGCCGCGCCTGGAAGCGCCACGCCGACCTGTCCGCGGTGGTGGCCAACCTGTCGTTCTCGGACGAGCACTATGCGCTCTACCTGCGCTACCAGACCACGCGCCACGTCGGCGGCGGCATGGACCAGGACAGCCGCGACCAGTACGCCCAGTTCCTGCTGCAAAGCCGCGTGAACACGCGCCTGGTCGAATTCCGCGAACCGGACGGCACGCTGCGCATGGTGTCGATCATCGACGTGCTGTCGGACGGCCTGTCCTCGGTCTACACCTTCTTCGATCCGGACGTCGAGGGCGCCTCCTTCGGCACCTACAACGTGCTGTGGCAGATCGAGCAGGCGCGCGACCTGGGCCTGCCCTACGTCTACCTCGGCTACTGGATCGAGCAGAGCCCGAAGATGGCCTACAAGATCAATTTCCGGCCGCTGGAGGCGCGGATCGACGGCGTATGGGGAGTTTTGGAGCGGTAGTTACAGGTAAAATGTCGGCAATTCACGTTAGGTAATCATGTCCGACAATTTCCTGTACTCACTCGCCCGCCCGCTGCTGTTTTCCCTCGATCCCGAAACGGCTCACAACCTGACCCTCCCGGCACTGCGTCGTGCGAACGCGCTCGGCCTGACCGGACTGGTCAAGAAGCCGGCGCCCGATCCGCGCACCGTGATGGGCATCACCTTCCCGAATCCGGTCGGCCTGGCCGCCGGCCTCGACAAGGACGGCGCCTACATCGACGGCCTGGCGGCGCTGGGCTTCGGCTCGATCGAGGTCGGCACGGTCACGCCGCGCCCGCAGGCCGGCAACCCGAAGCCGCGCATCTTCCGCCTGCCGGCCGCGCGCGGCATCATCAACCGCATGGGCTTCAACAACGGCGGTGTCGACGCCTTCGTCGCCAACGTGCGCGCCTCGCGCTTCTACCTGGAGCAGCAGGGCGTGCTCGGCCTGAACATCGGCAAGAATGCCGACACCCCGATCGAACGCGCCGCCGAGGATTACCTGCACTGCCTGCGCAAGGTCTATCCCTATGCCAGCTACGTGACGGTGAACATCTCCTCGCCGAACACCAAGAATTTGCGCCAGCTGCAGGGCGCATCGGAACTCGACGCCCTGCTGTCCCAGCTGAAGGGCGAGCAATCGCGCCTGGCGGATGAGCATGGCCGCTACGTGCCGCTGGCCCTGAAGATCGCCCCCGACGTCGACGGCGACCAGATCCGCGACATCGGCGCCGCCCTGCTGCGCCACAAGATCGACGGCGTGATCGCCACCAACACCACCCTCACCCGCCGCGACGTCGAAAACCTCCGCCACGGCAACCAGCAGGGCGGCCTGTCCGGCGCGCCGGTATTCGACCTGTCGAACATCGTGATCCGCGCGCTCAAGCAGGAAGTCGGCGACGCCGTGCCGATCATCGGCGTGGGCGGCATCCTGAGCGGCCGCGACGCCAAGGCCAAGATCCAGGCCGGCGCCCAGCTGGTGCAGCTGTATAGCGGACTGATCTATCGCGGGCCGCGGCTGATCCGGGAGTGTGCGGACGCGCTCAGGGGTCAGAGCCCGGCGTAGGGGTCAGAGCCCGGTTCACGCGGGTGGGCTCTGACCCCGGTTCTCTGCCTGCGGCCCAATTCTCTGCGCAGCAGACTGAAAGGATTCCACAATGAAGAAACACCAACTCGGCAAAACCGACCTCACCGTCTCCCGCGTCTGCCTCGGCACCATGACCTTCGGCGAGCAGAATACGGAAGCCGACGCGCACAGCCAGCTCGACTATGCATTGGAACGCGGCATCAACTTCGTCGACACCGCCGAGATGTACCCGGTCATGCCCAGCGCCCGCACCCAGGGATCGACCGAGCGCTTCATCGGCAGCTGGCTGAAGAAATCCGGCAAGCGCGACCAGGTCGTCCTGGCCACCAAGGCAGCCGGCCCGAACCCGGCCATGCACTGGATCCGCGGCGGCCGCCAGAACCTGGACGCAGCCAGTATCCGCGCCGCCCTCGACGACAGCCTGCGCCGCCTGCAGACCGACTACGTCGACCTCTACCAGTTGCACTGGCCGAGCCGCAACGTGCCGATCTTCGGCGCCAACAGCTTCGATCCGGCCAGGGAACGTACCAGCGTCGCCATCGAGGAGACGCTGGCCGTGCTGGGCGAGCTGATCGCGGAGGGCAAGATCCGCCATATCGGGGTGTCGAACGAAAGCCCGTGGGGCGTGTGCGAGTACATCAAGCAGGCGGAGATGAAGGGCCTGCCGCGCATCGCCACCATCCAGAACCTGTACAACCTGACCGCGCGCGCCTTCGAGACCACGCTGCTGGACGAAGTCTGCTACCGCGAACAGGTGAGCCTGCTGGCCTACAGCCCCCTCGCCTTCGGCCAGCTGAGCGCCAAGTACCTCGACGATCCGAAAGCGCACGGCCGCCTGACCATCTTCCCGCCGACCTGGAGCCCGCGCTACCTGCGTCCATCGGTGCTGGCGGCGGTCAAGGAATACGCGGAACTGGCGCGCGCACACGGCATGTCGCCTGCGCAGATGGCGCTGGCGTGGTGCTATTCGCGCTGGTTCGTGGGGTCGACCATCATTGGGGCGACCACGCTGGCGCAGCTGGAGGAGAACATCGATGCGGAAAGCGTCGTGCTGTCGGATGAGGTGATCGCGGCGATCGATGCGATTCAGGCGCGGTACACCAATCCAGGTCAGTAAGCCTGCGCCGTAAGAACATGACCCGCGCCCTGTAAACGTCGTTCCCGCGCAGGCGGGAATCCAAGTTTTTGTGCTTCGCTACGAACTTGGGTTCCCGCCTTCGCGGGAACGACGGGTGATCATTCCGCCGCCACCGGATGCAACGCCCGCTCGATATCCGCCCGCGTGAACCCCTGCGCAAAACGCTCAATGAAATCATAGGCATACGCGCGCAGGTACGCTCCCTTCCGCACCGCCAGCCGGGTCACGTTCGGCGCGAACAGGTGCGACGACTCGATCGCCCGCAAACCGCGGTCGCGCCCATGGTCGAAGGCCATCGAGGCCACGATCCCGACGCCCATCCCCAGCGACACATACTGCTTGATCACGTCCGAATCCATCGCGGTCAGCACGATGTCCGGATGCACGCCGGCGGCGGCGAATGCCGCGTCGATGTGGCTGCGGCCGGTGAAGCCGACGTCGTAGGTGATCAAGGGGAACTCGGCCAGGTCGGCCAGCTTGATCGGGCTGCGGCCCAGCAGCGGGTGGCCGTCCGGCACCACCACCAGGTGGCTCCAGCGGTAGCACGGGAAAGACACCAGGTCGGGGAAGGTCGACAGGCCTTCGGTGGCGATGCCGATGTCGGCGCGGCCCGACAGCACCCATTCGGCGATGTGGTCCGGCGCGCTCTGCTGCAGGGCGATGCGCACGCCCGGGAAAGAGGCGCGGAAGGCCTGCACCACCTGCGGCAGCGCATAGCGGGCCTGGGTGTGGGTGACGGCGACCGTGAGCGTGCCGCTGTCCTGGGCCGCGTATTCGCTGCTGGCCTGCTGCAGGTTCTCGGCCTCGACCAGCAGGCGCTCGATGATCTTCAGGATGCCCTTGCCCGGCTCGGTCATGCCGGTCAGGCGCTTGCCGTTGCGTTCGAAGATGACGACGCCCAGCTCATCCTCGAGCTCGCGGATCTGGCGCGACACCCCCGGCTGCGAGGTGAACAGGGCGTTCGCCACGTCGGTCAGGTTGAAATTGCGGCGCGCGGCTTCGCGCACCGAACGCAGCTGCTGGAAGTTCATATGCCATCACCCTGGTCGACGAACACATGCATGCGGCGCGGCTTCACCAGCAGGGTCTCGCCGTCGCGCAGGCCGAGCTCGCGGAAGCGCTCATTCGGGATCACCGCTTCGATCAATTGCGCATTGTCGGCGCGCTCCAGGTCGAGCTGGGCCAGCGGGCCGATCGCGTGCGCGCGGCGCAGCTTGACCGCCACGCCCTCGCCGCCCGGCACATAGCGTTCGACGTCGAGGTCGTGCGGACGGACGTAGGCGATGCCCTCGCCGTTCTGCACCCCGGCGTACTGCGGCGCATGGAATTTCGCTTCGCCGCTGGCCAGCACGCCGTCGTTGACGCGGCCGTGGAACAGGTTGACGTTGCCCAGGAAGCCGTACACGAAGGGCGAGGCCGGCTGGTTGTAGACGGCGTCCGGGGTGCCGAGCTGTTCGACGCGGCCCTTGTTCATCAGGACCACCTGGTCGGCCACTTCCAGCGCTTCTTCCTGGTCGTGGGTGACGAAGATCGAGGTCACGTGCAGCTCGTCGTGCAGCTGGCGCAGCCAGCGGCGCAGTTCCTTGCGCACCTTGGCGTCCAGCGCGCCGAAGGGCTCGTCGAGCAGCAGCACGCGCGGCTCCACGGCAAGGGCGCGCGCCAGGGCGATGCGCTGGCGCTGGCCACCGGACAGCTGCGGCGGGTAGCGGTCGGCGATCCAGTCCAGCTGCACCAGCTCGAGCAGCTTCTTCACTTTCTCGCGGATCTGCGCTTCGGACGGGCGCTCCTTGCGCGGCTTGACGCGCAGGCCGAACGCGACGTTCTCGAACACGGTCATGTGCTTGAACAGCGCGTAGTGCTGGAACACGAAGCCGACCTGGCGCTCGCGCACATGACTGGCGGAGGCATCGGCGCCATCCAGCAGCACGCGGCCGGCGTCCGGGAATTCCAGGCCGGCGATGATGCGCAGCAGCGTGGTCTTGCCGCAGCCGGAAGGACCGAGCAGCGCGGTCAGCTCGCCGTCGGCGAACTGCAGCGAGACGTCATCCAGGGCCGTGAACTGGCCGAACTGCTTGCGGATGTGTTGGACTTCGATCGTCATGCTGATTACTCCGTGATGTTGGCTGGGTTTGCTTTCCTGCTTTGGTGCAACCGCCATTCGATAAAGGTTTTCACCGCCAGCGTGACCAGCGCCAGCAGGGCCAGCAGCGAAGCGATCGCGAACGCCGCCGTGAAGTTGTACTCGTTGTAGAGGATCTCGACCTGCAGCGGCATGGTGTTGGTCTCGCCGCGGATATGGCCCGATACCACCGAAACGGCGCCGAACTCGCCCATCGCGCGGGCGTTACACAGGATCACGCCGTACAGCAGGCCCCACTTGATGTTGGGGAGGGTCACGCGGCGGAAGGTCTGCCAGCCGGACGCGCCCAGCACCAGCGCCGCCTCTTCCTCTTCGCTGCCCTGGGCCTGCATCAGCGGGATCAGCTCGCGCGCGACGAAGGGGAAGGTAATGAAGACGGTCGCCAGCACGATGCCCGGCACCGCGAACAGGATCTTGACGTCGTGGTCCATCAGCCATTGGCCGAACCAGCCCTGCGAACCGAACATCAGCACGTACATCAGGCCGGCGATCACGGGCGAGACCGAGAACGGCAGGTCGATCAGCGTCAGCAGCAGGCTCTTGCCGCGGAAGTCGAACTTGGCGATGGCCCAGCTTGCCGCCACGCCGAACACCAGGTTCAGGGGCACCGAGATGCCGGCCGCGACGAAGGTCAGCCTGATGGCGGACAGCGCGTCCGGATCGACGATGGCTTCCTTGTAGGTATCCCAGCCATTCTTCAGCGCCTCGGCGAACACGGCAACCAGCGGCACGAACAGGAACAGCGTCAGGAACAGCAGCGCCACGGCGATCAGGCCGTAGCGCACCCAGGCCGGCTCCAGGGTATTGGTGGTCTTGCGCGGCGCCTGGGGCACGGCCGCTTTCGCGGGTTCGACTTTATCGAGAACTGCGCTCATTTATTTGCCCGCCCGTTTGCGTGTCCAGGCCTGCAGCAGGTTGATGGCCAGCAGCAGGATGAAGGAGGCGACCAGCATGACCACGGCGATCGCGGTGGCGCCCGTGTAGTCGTACTGCTCCAGCTTGGTGATGATGAACAGCGGCGTGATCTCGGACACCATCGGCATGTTGCCGGCGATGAAGACCACCGAGCCGTATTCACCGGTGGCGCGCGCGAAGGCCAGCGCGAAGCCGGTCAGCAGCGCCGGGACGATGCCCGGCAGGATCACGCGCGTAAAGGTCTGCCAGGGGCTGGCGCCGAGGCTGGCGGCGGCTTCCTCGAGCTCGCGCTCGGCATCTTCCAGCACCGGCTGCACGGTCCGCACCACGAACGGCAATCCGATGAAGGTCAGCGCCACCACCACGCCCAGCGGGGTGAAGGCGACCTTGATGCCCAGCGGGTCCAGGTATTTGCCGATCCAGCCATTGCTCGAGTACAGCGCGGTCAGCGTGATGCCGGCCACCGCCGTCGGCAGCGCGAACGGCAGGTCGACCAGGGCGTCGACGAAACGCTTGCCGGGAAACTGGTAGCGCACCAGTACCCAGGCGACGATGCCGCCGAACACGACGTTGATGGCGGCGCCGATCAGGGCCGCGCCGAAGCTCAGGCGATAGGACGCCATCACGCGTTCGGAAGTGACGGCGCTCCAGAACGCGTCCCAGCTCATGGTGAAGGTCTTCAGGAAGATCGCCGACAGCGGGATCAGCACGATCAGCGCCAGGTAGAAGATCGTGAAGCCGAGCGAGAGCCCGAAACCGGGAATCACCCGGTTGGCGCTGCTGCGGCTGGTCACTAGCGTATTCATGGGAGAGCCTTATTACAATTTCTTCTAATAGGGCGCCATAATCGCACGCGAATTACATATTACAAACGAAGCAATCCTTATTTGTATAGAAGATTCCGCTATTAAAGGCTTGCTTCGGCCTCGCTTCAGTAGACCAGCTTCAGCGCCACACCGGCCAGGGTCATCGCCAGTAGGCCGCGCAGGAAACGTTCCGGCACGGCCTTCGCCGCCCAGGAACCGAGCGTGATGCCCGGCACCGAGCCGACCAGCAGGGTCACCAGCAGCACCCAGTTGATCGAGCCCAGCCACCAGTGGCCGACGGCGGCGATCGCGGTCAGCGGCACGGCGTAGGCGATGTCGGTGCCCGCCACTTCGGCCGCGCTCAGCTTCGGATACAGCATCACCAGCAGGGTGGCGCCGATCGCCCCCGCGCCGATCGAGGACACGGTGACGAGGGTGCCGAGGATGGCGCCGGACAGGATGGTGGCGCCGGCCAGCTTTCTCCCCTGCAGCTGCCGCCCGGGTCTGGCGTTGACCCAGGCCAGCATCTTCGAGCGGAACAGGATCGCGACCACGGTCAGCAGCACCGAGACGGCGATCGAATAGCGGATCACCTGGCCGATGGCGGCATTCAGGGGACCGACATAGTGCAGGGCAAGCGTGGACAGCAGCGCCGCAGGCAGCGCGCCCATGCACAGGCGGCCAACGATGTCCCACTGGACATTGCCGCGCTTCCGATGGGTGATGGTGCCGGCGCTCTTGGTGAGCGAGGCGAAGGCGAGGTCGGTGCCGACCGCCACCGACGGCGTGACGCCGAACAGCAGCGTCAACAGCGGCGTCATCAGCGAACCGCCGCCGACGCCCGTCATGCCGACCAGCAGGCCGACGGCGAATCCCGACAGGATATACGTTATGGACATGCTTTACCCCCAGATTGGCTCCAAGGGTAAATGGCCTCAGCCGTTCAGCAAACGACAGCTTCCTTATTTGCTTATGCGACCAATACACGTCGTCCCCGCGAAGGCGAGGACCCAAGTTTGTTTGCATTTCGACTGCTCATACAAAACCTGGATCCCAGCCTGCGCGGGGGCGACGTGATCACTTGTTCGGCTGCGGCGTCAAACGCAGGTAAGGCCGCGGCGCCGTGTAACCCTTCGGATACTTCTGCTTCAGCTGCTCCGGATCCTGAACGGTCAGCGGGATGATGACGTCGTCGCCATCCTTCCAGTTGCCCGGGGTCGCGACGGTGTAGCCGTCGGTCAGCTGCAGGGCGTCGATCACGCGCAGGACTTCGTCGAAGTTGCGGCCGGTGCTCATCGGGTAGGTGATCATCAGGCGCACTTTCTTGGCCGGGTCGATCACGAACAGCGAGCGCACGGTCGCGGTGGCCGAGGCGTTCGGGTGGATCATGTCGTACAGGGTCGAGACCGACTTGTCGGCGTCGGCGATGATCGGGAAACCGACCACGGTCTGCTGGGTTTCCTCGATGTCCTTGATCCAGGCCTTGTGCTGCTCGGCCGGGTCGACCGACAGGGCGATCGCCTTGACGTTGCGCTTGTCGAACTCTGGCTTGAGCTTGGCGGTCAGGCCCAGTTCGGTCGTGCACACCGGCGTGAAGTCGGCCGGATGGGAGAACAGCACCACCCAGGAATCGCCCGCCCAGTCATGGAAACGGATGCGGCCGATGGTGGAATCCTGCTCGAAATCGGGAGCGGTGTCGCCCAGGCGTAAAGTCATGCTGTTCTCCTTGAGGTTAGCGCATCAAACAATGCGGTCAGAAAAATCGGTTGTAGAGCACCACGGCCCATGTCGCCCCGGCGATCGCGATCGCCATCGCTACCGCCGCGCTGCCGAGGTCCTTGGCGGCCTTGGACAAGGGATGGCGCTCCAGCGAGACGCGGTCGACCACCGCCTCGATGGCGGCATTGATCAATTCCACCAGCAGCACCAGCCCGAGCACCGCGATCAACGCCAGCTTCTGGAAGGCGGAAATCTTCAGCGCCAGCGCCACGATCGTCGCCGGCACCGCCACCATCAACTCCTGGCGAAACGCGTGCTCATGCTTCCAGGCGGTCTTGAAACCCTCGATCGAATAGCCGAAAGCGGCGATGACGCGCCGCAGGCCTCCCTTGCTTTTGAACTCGCTGCTTGGTTGATCCATACGTGTCGTGGCTGCTTGCAGGATTTGCATTATGCCGCACACTGAAAGGAGGCGTTACCACAATTTTCACATTATGGTATAAAGTAGAGAAATATACCGCACTGCACCAACCACATCATGAAAATGGAAACCCTCGAACCGGCGAAAACTTCCATCCAGGTGATCGAGCGCATGGTCGCCCTGCTCGACGTGCTGGCCAGCTATTCGGACCCCGTCAGCCTGAAGGAATTGTCGAAGGTTTCCGGTCTGCATCCGTCGACCGCGCACCGGATCCTGAACGACATGGTGGTGACGCGCTTCGTCGACCGTGTCGAACCCGGCACCTACCGCCTCGGCATGCGCCTGCTGGAACTGGGCAATGTGGTGAAGAGCCGGCTGTCGGTACGCGAAGCGGCGGTCGACCTGATGCGGGCCCTGCACAACAAGACCCGGCAGACGGTCAACCTGTCGGTGCGCCAGGGCGACGAGATCGTCTACATCGACCGCGCCTTCTCCGAGCGTTCCGGCATGCAGGTGGTGCGCGCGATCGGCGGCCGCGGTCCGCTGCACCTGACCTCGACCGGCAAGCTGTTCCTGTCCGTGGACGAGCCGAAGGCGATCCGCGCCTACGCCACCCGCACCGGGCTGGCCGGCCACAACAAGAATTCGATCACCGACCTGGCCCGCCTGGAGCGCGAGCTGGCGCTGGTGCGCTCGCGCGGCTACGCGCGCGACAACGAGGAACTGGAACTGGGCGTGCGCTGCATGGCGGCCGGGATCCACGACGACAGCGGCAAGCTGGTCGCGGGCCTGTCGATCTCGGCGCCGGCCGACCGGCTGCAGGATGAGTGGCTGGAAGACCTGGTGAACACGGCGGCGCAGATTTCGGCGACGCTGGGGCACCGGGTTGGCGCCGGCGTTTAAAGCACCGCTAGCTCAAAAACCGTCGTTCCCGCGTTATCTTTTATTGCGCGCTGGTCCCCGGCGCCACCGCCGACACCGTCACCGGTACCCCGGCCGCGGCCGCCGCCGGAATCGCCGCCGGCTTCAGGGCCTCCAGCCATTTGCGCATCCGGCCCGCGTCCGCGGTCCGCGACTGCTTGCCCTTCGAATCCAGGAACACCATGACCACGTTGCGGCCCTGGATCATGGCCTGCATCACCAGGCAGCGCCCTGCTTCGTTGATGAAGCCGGTCTTCTGCAGGCCGATATTCCAGTCGGGCATGGCCACCAGGTAGTTGGTGTTGTGATACTGCATGCGGCGGCCGCTGGCTTCGACCACGTAGTTCGGGTCGGTCGTGTACTGGCGCAGCAGCGGTTCCTGGTGGGCCGTCATCACCAGCTTGGCCAGGTCGCGCGCGCTCGACACGTTCTGGCTCGACAGGCCGCTCGAATCCACATAATGCGTATCGTTCATGCCGAGTTCCTTGGCCTTGGCATTCATCGCCTCGACGAAGGCCGTGATACCGCCCGGATAGTTGCGACCCAGTGCGGAGGCGGCGCGGTTCTCCGAGCTCATCAGGGCGATGTGCAGCAGGTTGCCGCGCGTCATGCGGGTGCCAACCGGCAGGCGCGAACTCGAGTATTTCTGGCGGTCGACGTCGGCGTCGGTGATGGTCAGCACCTCGTCCAGGTTCTGCTGGGCCTGCACCACCAGCAGGCCGGTCATCAGCTTGGTGATCGAGGCGATCGGCAGGGCGACGGTGGAATTCTTTTCGAACAGCACTTCCGAGCTGGTCTGGTCCATCACGTAGGCAACCGAGGAACGCAGGTCGAGCGGGTCATGGGTCTTGTTCAGCCCGGCAATGTCGCCGGCGGTGAGCATGGCGAGCGCGGGCGCGGCGCGGCGCACGCGCTGGTAGACCACCTTGCGCTTGCCGTGCACCATCTCGATCCGGCGCACCATGCGCTGGCGGTTGTCGTCGGCGATGACCTTGGCGAGATCGGTGCGCTTGGCCTTCACTTTCTTGACAGTGGCCGTGCGTCCCTTGTGTTTGCTGCCCGTTGCGGCGTGGGCGGGTTCAAGCAGGAACAACATGGACATGGCGGCGGCCAACGCGAGCTTGAGCATCTGGAAATCCTTGAACGCGAACTGATGAGCACTATTGCAGTGTAGCGAAAGACGGGTGGAGCGCAAGAGAATGTAACATCTGCGCTCTCGTTTTGCCACAACGCAATGTTTCTAACGTTGTAGAAATCTCTTGATATTTCAACAGCTTGGCACGTCAAGTATATCGAACAAGCTACTCGGCGAAGCGCACGAAGCTTGAAACCGGTTCGCGTTCCGTAACTAATCTGTTCTCGATCTTGTCCGGATCGGCCCAGCCCAGCGCCATGCCGCAGACCACCATCTCGTTGGGCGGCAATCCCAGATGTTCGCGGATGATCCGGTGGAATTGCGTGAAGGCCGCTTGCGGGCAGGTGTCGAGCCCGCGACCGCGCGCCGCGACCATGATGTTTTGCAGGAACATGCCGTAGTCGAGCCAGGAGCCCTGCTCCATCACGCGGTCGATCGTGAAGATCATGCCGACCGGGGCGTCGAAGAAGCGATAGTTGCGGCCGTGCTGGGCCGCCATCCCGGCCTTGTTGTCGCGCGTCAGGCCCAGCAGGGAATACAGGTCCCAGCCCACCTTGCGGCGCCGGTCGATGAAGGGCGAGACCCATTCGCGCGGGTAGTAGGCGTACTCCTCGGTGTGTTCCTTGGACTGCTGCGGATCGCCATAGGCCGCCAGGATGGCCGCGCTCAGGCGCTCCTTGGCCTCGCCCGTCAGCACGTAGACCTTCCACGGCTGGGTGTTCGTGCCGGACGGCGCGCGCGCCGCCACTTCGAGGATGGCTTCGATGTCCTCGCGCGCGACCGGGGTCGGCAGGTAGGCGCGGATCGAGCGGCGTGAAGTGATGGCCGCGTCCACGGCCTGTTGCTGCTGGCTGGTGATCATGAAGTCTCCTGATACGTTATTTTTTCACCACAAAAGCGACACCCGCCACCGCCACCACCATACCGACCAGTCCAAGCAGGCTCAGTGCTTCGCCGAACATCAGCCAGGCCATCACGGCCGTGGTCGGCGGCGTCAGGTACAGCAGGCTGGTGACCCGGGTGGCGTCGTTGCGGCTGATGAGTCTAAATAAAAGAAAGATGGCGCCGATCGACAGCGCGAGGATGGACCACAGCAGCGCGCCGACGAATTGCGGAGTCCAGTGCACGTTCGACAGCCTCGGTCCGAAGCCTTCCAGCGCGACCGCGAATGGCAGCAGGAGCAGCGCCGAGGCCACGAACTGGATCAGGGTGCCGGTGCGCAGGTCGAACCGCGGGCAGAAGCGTTTCTGGTACAGCGTGCCGCAAGTAATCGACAGCAGCGCCAGCAGGCATAAACCGATGGCGCCAGGGGCCAGGCCGTTCAGGCTGATCTTGGCGTAGACCACCAGGCCGACCCCGCCCAGTCCGAGCAGCAGCCCCAGCCACTGGCGCGGCGTGACCCGCTCGCCGACCAGCGGCGCGGCGAAGGCGGTCAGGATCGGCTGCAGGCCGACGATCAGCGCAGACAGCCCGGCCGGCATGCCGATCTTGATGGCGCTCCAGACCCCGCCCAGGTAGCCGGCCTGCAGCAACAGACCGGCCACGGCCACGTGCAGGATGCGTCCGCGCGGCCATGGTGCACCGCTTACCAGCACCATCGGCAGCAGGACCAGCACCGCGCCGAGGCAACGCACGATCAGGAAACTCAGGGGCGGCGCGTAGGGCAAGCCATACTTGGCGGCAATGAAACCGGTGCTCCAGAGGAAGACGAAGAACAGCGGCACCGGCGACAGCCAGCCGGCGCGTGCCGGCGGAGCGGACGGGGCCGCGGATGGCTCGATGGCGGATGGCGTGGCAGAAGAGTCGGGATTATCGGGGGTCATCGGATTGCCAGTCTAGCATGCTGCCTGGGTCCTCGCCGACCCAAGATTTTTTTCTCGGGTGTTGTATTCGCACAAACAAACGACGGCGCAAACGATTGCATGCCTTGATAGAACTCAAGACATGGTTTTTCTCTTGTGCGCCGCATCAAAAGTGCTTGACGCATAATCGAAACCCGGTAAAATCTGTTCATGTTGCGGCGCACAAAAGCCCGTTTGAATAAGCCCGCTGCACAGGTTTCAGCAACATCCGTACCCAAGTTCAATTTTGTCCATTACTGGAGAACTACATGTTTGCATTCCCCGAGCAGTTTTCGAACGCGACCAAAGCCAATCTGGAATCCCAATTCGCCCTGCTGTCGGCCCTGACCTCCAAGACTTTCGAAGGCGTGGAAAAGCTGGTGGAACTGAATATCAACACTGCCAAGGCCACGTTGGAAAACTCGTCGGCAACGGCACGTCAGCTGCTGGCAGTCAAGGATCCGCAAGAATTCTTCGCCGTGACCACCGCCCAGGCCCAGCCGAACGCTGAAAAAGCCCTGGCCTACGGCCGTCAGGTTGCCTCGATCGCCGCCGACACCGGCGCCGAGTTCTCGCGCGCCGCCGAAAGCCAGATCGCCGAAGTCAACCGCAAGGTGATCTCGCTGGTCGACGAAGTGACCAAGAACGCCCCGGCCGGTTCCGAGACCTATGTGTCGGCCCTGAAGACCGCGATCAGCAACGCCAACGCCGGCTACGAGCAGTTCACCAAGACCACCAAGCAGGCCGCCGAAGCGATCGAGTCGAACATGAACGCCGCCGTGTCGCAGTTCACCCAGGCTGCCGGCAAGGCCGCCAACGGCGCTGCCAACGCTGCCTAAATAACGCTGCCCTTCTGGGCAAGCAAAACGGCCCGGACCGCGCAAGCAGTCCGGGCCGTTGTTTTTCCGTCGTTCCCGCGAAGGCGGGAATCCAAGTTCGTGGCCAAGTGCTAACGCCTGCGATAGTCACGCAAACTTGGGTTCCCGCCTCCGCGGGGACGACGTGTCTTATTCGCCCAGGTAGGCCGCCTGCACCCGCGGATCATCCAGCATCTGCCGCGCATCCCCCGTCATGGTGATCGAACCCGATTCCATCACGTAGGCCCGGTGCGCCGCCTGCAGCGCCAGCTTGGCATTCTGCTCCACCAGCAGCATGGTGATGCCCTGGGCCGACACATCGCGGATCACCTCGAAGATCTTCTCGACCATGATCGGCGACAGGCCCATCGACGGCTCGTCCAGCAGCAGCAGGGTCGGATGGCACATCAGGGCGCGCGCCATCGCCAGCATCTGCTGCTCGCCGCCGGACAGCGTGCCGGCCAACTGCCTGGCGCGCTCCTTCAGGCGCGGGAAGACCGTGTACCACTTCTCGATGTCGGCATCGATGCCGGCCTTGTCGTTGCGCGTGTAGGCGCCCATCAGCAGGTTTTCGTGGATGGTCATGCGGGTGAACACGCCCCGCCCTTCCGGCACCATCGCCAGCTTGTCCTGCACCAGCCTGAACGACTTCGCATTGCCCAGCGGCTGGCCCATGTAAGCGACGCTGCCCTCCACCTTGCACGCCGGCAGCGTGCCGGTGATGGCCTTCAGGGTCGTGGTCTTGCCCGCGCCGTTGGCGCCGATCAGGGTAACCAGTTCGCCACGGTTAACCTCCAGGCCGATGCCCTTGACGGCCTTGATGCCGCCGTAGGCCACCTTCAGGCCAGCGATTTTAAGAATGTTCTCGCTCATCAATGCGCTCATCAAGTCGATGCGCCGGTGCCGAGGTAAGCCTCGATCACCGCCTTGTTCTTCTGGATCTCGGCCGGCAGCCCTTCCGCGATCAATTTGCCGTACTCCAGCACCGAGATACGGTCGCACAGGCCCATCATCAGCTTCACGTCGTGCTCGATCAGCAGGATGGTGACGCCGGCGCCCTGGATCTTCACCAGCAGCTCGCGCAGCGCCAGCTTCTCGGTCGCGTTCATGCCGGCCGCCGGTTCGTCCAGCGCCAGCAGGCGCGGTTCGGTCGCGAGCGCGCGCGCGATCTCGAGGCGGCGCTGGTCGCCGTAGGACAGGTAGCGCGCGGTGCGGTCGGCAAACTGGCCGATGCCGACGAAGTCCAGCAGTTCCTGGGCCCGCGCACGGATCGCCGCTTCTTCGAGACGCGCCGCCCTGTGGCGCAGGATCGCGCCGATCACGCCCTGGCGCGTGCGCACGTGGCGTCCGACCATCACGTTTTCCAGCGCCGTCATCTCGCCGAACAGGCGGATGTTCTGGAAGGTGCGGGCGATGCCGGCCTTCGCCACCTCGTGCGGTGCGGACGGCGAATACGGCTTGCCGGCCAGTTCGAAGGTGCCGGTATCCGGCTGGTACAGGCCGGTGATCACGTTGAAGAAAGTGGTCTTGCCGGCGCCGTTCGGCCCGATCAGGCCATAGATCTGGCCCTTCTCGATGCGGATGCCGACGTCGGTCAGGGCCTGCAGGCCGCCGAAGCGCTTGTTCACGCCGGAGATGTTCAAGAGGACGTCGTTCATGATGCCTTGTTCTCTTCGTGTTCTTCTTTTGCGATGGCCGCGGCCGGGCGGTCTTCCTTGCGCGGCGAGGGCCACAGGCCGGCCGGGCGGTACAGCATGACGGCGACCATGGCCAGGCCGTACAGCAGCTGGCGCAGCACTTCGGCCTCGATCAGCACCTTGCCGAACAGCGTCTGCTGGGCCGGCTCCACCACGTGGCGCAGCACTTCCGGCAGCGCCGCCAGCAGCACGCCACCCATCACCACGCCGGGGATGTGGCCGATGCCGCCCAGCACCACCATCGCCAGCACGGCGATCGATTCGGTCAGCGAGAAGGATTCCGGCGAGACGAAGCCCTGGAAGGCCGCGAACATCGCGCCGGCCACGCCGCCGAAGCAGGCGCCCATCGAGAACGCCAGCAGCTTGACGTTGCGGGTGTTGATGCCCATCGCCTTGGCCGCGATTTCGTCTTCGCGGATCGCGACCCAGGCGCGGCCCAGGCGCGAATGCTGCAGGCGGCTGGTCATGAAGATGGTCGCGATGCACAGCAGCAGGAACAGGAAGTAATAGGCGTTCACCGAAGGGATGCCGAAGCCGGCGATGTAGACCGTCGCCTTCGATCCGGCCTCCCCCGCCAGCGAGACGCCGAAGATGCGGATCGGATCGATCAGGTTGATGCCCTGCGGGCCGTTGGTGAAGTTGATCGGATCGTTCAGGTTGTTCATGAAGATCCGGATGATCTCGCCGAAGCCCAGGGTCACGATGGCGAGGTAGTCGCCGCGCAGCTTCAGGGTCGGGGCGCCCAGCAGCGCGCCGAACAGGCCGGCCACGATCGCCGCCAGCGGCACGATCGCCCACACCGACAGGTGGATGCCGTTGCTGCGGATGTCTTCGCCGAACAGCGCGACGAGCGAGTCGCCCAGCGCCGGCGAATAATTGACGACGGATTCCAGCAGGGTCGCGAACTGCGGCGAAGCCAGCAGGCCGGTCAGGTAGGCGCCCACCGCGAAGAAGGCGATGTAGCCGAGGTCGAGCAGGCCGGCGAAGCCGACCACGATGTTCAGGCCCAGCGCCAGCATGATGTACAGCAGGGCCATGTCGAGGATGCGCACCCAGGAATTGCCGAACTGGCTGGCAACGAAGGGAAAGATCAGCATCACGGCCAGCAGCACGCCGATGCTGGCCCAGGCTTGGCGCGGTTTGCGCTCGAGGTCGAAGGTCAGGAGAGCCATGGTCTGTATTCCTTTCCTTATGCGCGGTCCGCCACGCGCTCGCCCATGATGCCGGACGGACGCACGGTCAGCACCAGGATCAGCACGATGAAGGCGAAGATGTCCTGGTAGTGGCTGCCGAGGAATCCGCCGGTCAGGTCGCCGATGTAGCCGGCGCCCAGGCTTTCGATGATGCCGAGGACGATCCCGCCGATCATTGCGCCGTAGATGTTGCCGATACCGCCCAGCACCGCGGCCGAGAAGGCCTTCATGCCCGGCACCGTGCCCATCGCGAACTGGATCGACGCATAGTTGGCGCCCCACATCACGCCGGCGACGGCGGCCAGCGCGGCGCCGATCGCGAAGGTGGTCACCACCACGCGGTTCGCGTCCACGCCCATCAGGCCGGCCACGCGCGGGTTCTCGGCGACGGCGCGCATCGCGCGGCCCATCTTCGTCTTCTCGACCAGGAACACCAGCCCGACCATGCTGAGCGCGGCCAGCACCAGCAGCAGCACCTGGGTCTGCGAAATCACGGCGCCGCCGACCATGATCGGATCCGAGGACAGCAGTTGCGGGAACGGCAGCGGGCTGCGGCCCCAGATCATCATCGCAAAGGTCTGCAGCAGGATCGAGACGCCGATCGCCGTGATCAGGGGCGCCAGGCGCGGCGCATTGCGCAGGCGGCGGTAGGCGATGCGCTCGATCAGCACGTTGACCAGCATCGTCACCGGCATCGCGCCGATGATGGCGATCGCCAGCTGCAGGCCGCCGGACATGCCCGGAAAGGCGGCATCGAGGCCTTTCAGGATGGAGAGGCCAACCATCGCGCCGATCATCAGCACGTCGCCGTGGGCGAAGTTAATCAGGTTCAGCACCCCGTAGACCATGGTGTAGCCGAGCGCGATCAGCGCGTACATGCTACCCAGCACCAGTCCGTTCAGGATCTGTTGGACGAAAGTTTCCATCGTTTTTACTGTCTCATATAAAAAACGGCACCCGGGTTGCCGAAGTGCCGCTTTGCTGTTGCATACACGATTTCCGAGCGTCATCATCATAGCGATGTTTTTGAAAAACTGACATCGGAAATTGATGCGCCGGGCATGCCGGCCCCGCTCAAACGTCCCGGAGCGTGATGACTGGCATCGTGAGTGTGCGCTTGTCTTGGAAGAAGGCGATGTCGAACAGCGCCGCCGCGCCCACCACTTCCTTGCCGACCTGGCGCAGCAGGGCTGCCGCCGCCTCGATGGTGCCGCCGGTAGCCAGCACGTCGTCGACGATCAGGACGCGCTCGCCCTTGATGCGCGCCGGCTGGATCTCGATGGTCGCGCTGCCGTACTCGCGCTGGTAGTCGATGCTGATCGCTTCGCCCGGCAGCTTGCCTGGCTTGCGCGCCATGGCAAAGCCGATCGCGCGCTTGTAGGCGAGCGCGCCGGCGATCATGAAGCCGCGCGCATCCATTGCCAGGATGAAGTCGAAATGCAGGTCGGCGGTGCGCTCGTACAGCGTGTCGATGGCGACCTGCCAGTGGACCGGGTTGTCGAAGACGCAGCCGACGTCGATGAAGTTGACGCCAGGTTCAGGATAGTCCTTGAAAAACTCCAGCGGGATCGATTGGAAACCCATGGATCAGGCCAGGCCCTTCGGCAGCGGGAAGGTGACGTGCTCTTCCACGCCTTCGAGGGCGCGCACGCTGGCCGCGCCGAGTTCCTTCAGGCGGTCGATCACGGCCTGCACCAGCACTTCCGGAGCCGAGGCGCCGGCGGTCACGCCGATGCGCTTCTTGCCGGCGATCCAGCTTGGGTCGATGGCGTCGGCGTTGTCGACCATATAGGCCGGCGTGCCTTTCTTCTCTGCCACTTCGCGCAGGCGGTTCGAGTTCGAGCTGTTCGGGCTGCCCACCACGACCACGACCTCGACCTGCGGCGCCAGGAACTTCACGGCTTCCTGGCGGTTGGTGGTGGCGTAGCAGATGTCGCCCTTCTTCGGCTCGATGATGTTCGGGAAGCGGCGCTTCAGGGCGGCGATGATCTCGGCGGTGTCGTCCACCGACAGCGTGGTCTGCGACACATAGGCCAGCAGGTCCGGATTGGCGACCTGCAGCTTCTCGACGTCCTCGACCGTCTCGACCAGGTGCATGCCCTCTTCCGCCTGGCCCATGGTGCCCTCGACTTCCGGGTGGCCGGCGTGGCCGATCATGATGATCTCGGCGCCCTGCTTGCGCATCTTGGCGACTTCGACGTGGACCTTGGTGACCAGCGGGCAGGTCGCGTCGAACACTTTCAGGCCGCGCCCTTCGGCTTCCTCACGGACGGCCTTCGACACGCCGTGGGCCGAGAACACCAGGGTGTTGCCCGGCGGGACGTCGTCCAGCTCTTCGATGAAGATCGCGCCCTTGTTGCGCAGGTCGTTGACGACATAGGCGTTGTGCACGATCTCGTGGCGCACGTAGATCGGCGCGCCAAACTGCTGCAGGGCGCGTTCGACGATCTCGATCGCGCGGTCGACGCCGGCGCAGAAGCCGCGCGGCTGGGCTAACAGGATTTCGTTTTCCATAATCTTTTTAAAGGACGGAAATCAGTTGCACTTCGAACTTCAGGGACTGGCCTGCCAGCGGATGGTTGAAGTCGAACAGGGCGTCGTTCTCGCGCATCTGCAGCAGCACGCCGGCGAAACGGCCGCCGCCCGGCGCCGCGAAATCGACCAGGTCGCCGACCTGGTAATCGGCGTCCGGCACCGAATTGTCTTCCAGCGTCTTCTTCGACACGGCCTGGATCAGTTCGGGGTTGCGCTCGCCAAAGCCTTCCGCCGGGCTCAGATCGAAGGTCGCGTGCGTGCCTTCCGCCATGCCCAGCAGGCGCTGCTCGAGGAAGGGCGCAAGCTGGCCCTGGCCCAGCAACAAAGTGGCCGGCGTACTGCCGAAGGTTGTGACGATATCAGTACCGTCGGCAGTGGCCAGACGATAATGCAGAGTCAGGTAAGCCGATTCGGTGACGATGGGAGCGTTGGTGGTGGACATTGCGGATTGTGCGTGTGCGTAACGTGCAAACCGCTATTGTAAGCCAGAGCCGCCGGTCCCGTCCGCCCAAGCCCACTTTTAGACGGGGGAAGAATGGGAATCAACGACTGGTCCGAACAGGAAAGGCCGCGCGAACGCCTGGTGCGCGAAGGCCCGCATGCGCTGTCCAATTCCGAGCTGCTGGCCCTGCTGCTGCGGGTGGGCGTGCGCGGCAAGAGCGCGGTCGAGCTGGGCCGCGACATCCTGCAGCACTTCGGCTCCCTGCACGGCCTGTTCGGGGCCACGCTGTCCGATTTTTCGGAAGTGCACGGGCTCGGCATGGCCAAGTATGCGCAGATGCAGGCCGTGATGGAACTGGCGCGGCGCGCGATCGCCGAGCAGCTGCAGGCCGGCGACCTGCTGTCCTCGCCCGAGGCGGTCAAGCGCTACCTGCGCATCAAGCTCGGCGGCCGCCCCTACGAATCCTTCGTGGTGTTGTTTGTAGACGTCAAGAACCGCCTGATCGCCGACAAGGAACTGTTCCGCGGCACGCTGACGCATGCCAGCGTCCACCCGCGCGAAGTGGTCAAGGAAGCGCTGGCCTACAACGCCGCCAACGTCCTGCTGGCGCACAACCACCCGTCCGGCTCGCCCGACCCGAGCGAAGCCGACCTGCGCCTGACCCATACGCTGGGCCAGGCCCTGGGGCTGGTCGACATCCGCGTACTCGACCATTTCGTGGTGGCCGGGCCGCAGGTGTATTCGTTTGCCGAGCATGGGCAGCTCTAGCCATGTCGCGCTGATGGCGGCGCCCTTGCCACGCAGACAAGCATGAAAGCCATGTGCCTGACGCTGCCATCCTCCAGCGCCAGGCGCAGCTCTTCGCGTCCTTCCAGCCTGGCGTCCGGCCACACCGCATGAAAGACCGCCAGCGCGGACGCCGCATCCCGGGTATGCGCCACCAGCGCCGCCGGCCCTGCCAGCGGAAGATGCGCGCGCCGGGCATCCTCCAGCAGCAGCGTGGACACGGCAGGCCGGGCGAAGCGCAAATTGCCGGCTGACAGCAGGCTTTCGGTGACGACCGTGCGCGCCGCCGGACAATGCCGCCGGATGGCGTCCGCCAGCGCCGCATAAGGGTGGTGCCGCGTCATCATCTTGCCGAACAGCGGCGCCAGCCAGGTGCGTGCCGGCAGCAGGACAAGCAGGCACAGCGCCGCGGCGGCCGCCACGCGCAGGATATCCGCGCAGACGGCGTCTTTATTTATTTCGGGAAACATCACGAAGATCCCCAGCGGCAGTGAAAACAGCAACGGAATCATCCAGCGCTCCTTGATTGTGCCGACCTCGCCCGTCAGCGCCAGCGCGACCAGCAACGCCCCGCAGACGCCGTACAGGCAGGCGAAGAAAAGGCTGGCCGGCGAACGCCGATCGAACGCTACCTGGCCGCGCCACAGCGCACGGCGGCGCCAGCAGACCGCCGCCCAGACCAGCGCCGGCAGTGCCGTGAAGGTGACCAGCGCCGTGACTTCCCCGAGTCCGCCCTGCGCCACCCGCTCCAGCCAGGGCGCGGCCACGGCGCCGTCCTGCATCTTGCGCAGCGTGCCGCCGAAGGCCAGTTCGGGATGCCGGGCCACCCAGGCGGCATGCGGCAGTACCAGCAGCAGGGCCGGCAGCGCGGCGGCCCAGACTTTGCGGCTCCAGAAGACCTCGCGGTGCGCGCGCACCAGCAGGCTGGCCCCGAGCACGCCGGCCAGGAATACGCCGTAGTTGTATTTGGTCTGCAGGCCCAGGCCGCACAGCAGGCCGAACCCGGCATGACGCGCCAGCGTCGGCCGCCGCAGCAACGCGAAGTACAGGCACAGTGTGGCGCAGGCGATGGCGGTCATCAGCACCGAATGGGTCTGGATGCGCAGCGCTTCCCAGCCGAGCTGCGGAAACAGGACGAGCGAGGCCGTCACGGCCAGGGCACCCTTGCGGCCGACCAGGGGCCGGGCCGCCCCGAACATCGCGATGCCGGTCGCCGCCAGCGCCAGGGTCTTGAGGATCAGCAGGCCGAAGCGGTCGATACCGAAGGCCTCGAAGCCCAGCCACTGCAGCCAGGCATACAGGGGCGGCTGGGTGCCGTAGCCGAGCCGCAGCTGCTGGGTGAGATAGACGATCTCGGCTTCGTCCCGCTCGAGCGTGCCGTGCTCGGCAAGGCGGATGGCGAGATAGGCCAGGCACCAGGCGAGCAGCACCAGCAGCGGACCGCGGTCCGTGCCGGATAACGCACCCGGCGGCGCGGCATGGGCGCCTGCGGGCCGCTGCAGTTCGGCCTGGGAATCGTCGTGCATGACATCCTCGTGATTGAAGTATCCACATTGAGGCATGCATGCGGCATGGGATTGAACTGCGACAAACGTGCGGCATGGCGGCCGCGGCTTTACCCTACCGTGGCGCCAGGCGGACAACCGCGGCGCCTGCGGGCAGCCGCACAAGCCCCCGGCGCCGCCGGATAACAGTGTGAAAACAGCAGCTTACAGCGCAATACTTGCGTAATTTTACGATTGTTAAATTCAGGCGATGATTTAAGAAACAATTTTTTTCCGCAAGTTGTTGATTACGCGGCTGTTTTCACGCTATACTCTCGTTTTTCCAATTGTGGAAGTTTACTCAAGGAGTGCGCTATGGCACGTGTTTGCCAAGTTACTGGCAAGGGCCCGATGGTTGGCAACAACGTCTCCCACGCCAACAACAAAACCAAGCGTCGTTTTCTGCCGAACCTGCAGAACCGTCGCATCTTCGTAGAATCCGAAAACCGCTGGGTCTCCCTGCGTATTTCGAATGCCGGCCTGCGCGTCATCGACAAGCTGGGCATCGACGCTGTGCTGGCCGATCTGCGCGCCCGCGGCGAGAAAATCTAAATAGGGAGCTATCATGGCAAAAACTGGCCGCGACAAGATCAAACTGGAATCGACCGCAGGTACCGGTCACTTCTACACCACGACCAAGAACAAGCGCACGATGCCGGCGAAGATGGAAATCACCAAATTCGACCCGAAAGCACGTAAGCACGTGATCTACAAAGAAACCAAGATCAAGTAATCTCGTTTCTTCGGTCCAGAAAAGCCGCCCACTTCGCAGTGCGCGGCTTTTTTGTTTGTTGACCCGGATCAGACCACCCTCGAACTGCCCCGCTCCCCGCCGGCAGGCTCGCTATAGTCGAGCCCGTCTGCCGACCGCCCCGGCCGGCGCTCCTGGAGGAAAAACCATGCGGCGCGCACCCCGGTTTCTGCTCACCCTGCTCATCCCCGGCCTGCTGGCCGCCTGCTCCACGCCCTACCGCCCACCGATCGTCGTGCGCGACAGCACGCCCTTCCCCGGCATCGCGAATCTCGTCCAGGCCGGCGGCGGACGCCCGCTCGATGTCATCCTGGTGCACGGCATGTGCACCCACGATGCCGCCTGGGCCAACCACGGCATCGACCGCATCGCCGGCGTGGTGTCGGCGAACGTTCCGGAACAGGCGGCGCTCGGCGCCAACGGCATCCAGCTCATCGAGCGCACCCAGCAGATCGGCAACACGCCGGTGCGCTTCCACGCCCTGGTCTGGTCGCGCCTGACGGCGCAGCTCAAGCGCCAGCTCGACTATGACAATACCGGCACCAGCAGCGACTGTTCCGCCGCGGGCGTTCCGGCCGGCGAGTGCAAGCCGGCGCGCGCCTGGCTGAACGGCTACGTCAAGGACAGGCTGCTGAACGACTGCCTGTCCGACGCCGTGATCTACGAGGGCGCCAGCCGGAATGCGATCCGCGACGCCATGATCGAGTCGATCTCGCGCATCCTCGAAAGCAATCCGAACGGCGACCACACCCTGGCGGTGGTCGCCGAAAGCCTGGGCAGCAAGATCCTGTTCGACGCCTTGAGCAGCATGCTCGAATCGCGCCAGCCGCGCATCCGGGAAATGGGCCAGCAGGCCGCGCGGCGCCTGGGCCTGGTGTTCATGGCCGGCAACCAGCTGCCCATCCTGGGCCTGTCCGAACAGGACATCGAACGCCGGCCGGATAGCCGCTCGGCCGCGGCGCCGGATGCGCTGCAACGCTTCCTCGAACTGCGCCGCCGCCAGGCGCCATTGCGCGCGGAACCGGTCGCCCGCCTGGCCGTGGTCGCCTTCACCGACCCGAACGACCTGCTGTCCTACCGCCTGCTGCCGGCCCGCTACGCGGCGCCGGACGTGGCGGTGGCGGATGCGCTGGTGTCGATCGACACGACCTGGCTGGGCCTGATCGAAAACCCGGTGTCGGCGCATATGGATTACCTGGCGAATCCGGGCGTGGCGGAGCTGATTGCTTGCGGGTTTCCGAAAACGGGGGGGTGCCGGTAAAGCAAACAAACTTGGGTTCCCGCCTTCGCGGGAACGACGGAAATGAAAATGGCTCCCGAAGGAGCCATTATCATTTGCTGCCCTAATGCTTACGCATAGCTGCGCAAGCGCATCGAAAACTCCTGCAGCGCCTTGATGCCCGAGGCTTCGGCGCGGGTGCACCAGTCCTGCAGCTGTTGCAGCAGCTGGTCGCGGGTGGAGTGCGAACGTTCCCAGATCGCGCCCAGTTCCACGCGCATCTGGTGCATGGTTTCCAGCACCTTGCTGTGCTCGAACAACTCGCTCAGCTGGGCCTGTTGCGGGGCCTGCAGCTTGGCCGGCTCGCGCTGCATCAGCTTGCGCGAGGTCTTCAGGAAACGCGATTCCAGTTCGGCCTTGTGCTTCAGGTGCTCGACTTCTTCGCGGAAGGCGGCCTTCACCGACTTGGCGTACTTGGCCATCACGTCGTAGCGGTTGGTGATGACGGATTGCAGCGTATCGAGGTCGGCTTCCAGCTTGTTCTTGGCCAGCTTCGGCTTCGGAATCGTCTTCTTGACCTTGGCCAGGCCGACCATTTCCATCATGCGGATGTAGGCGTAGCCGATGTCGAACTCGTACCACTTGCTCGACAGCTTGGCCGAGGTGGCGAAGGTGTGGTGGTTGTTGTGCAGCTCTTCGCCGCCGATCAGGATACCCCAGGGAATCAGGTTGCACGCAGCATCGTTGCAGTCGTAGTTGCGGTAGCCGGTCCAGTGGCCCAGGCCGTTGATGATGCCGGCCGCGGTGATCGGGATCCACAGCATCTGCACGGCCCAGATGGTGATGCCGGCCACGCCGAACAGCGCTACGTTGAACGGCAGCAGCATCGACACGCCGAGCCAGCTGTACTTGGTGTACAGCTTCTTCTCGATCCAGTCGTTCGGGCAACCGTGGCCATACTTTTCCAGGGTTTCCAGGTTCTTGGTCTCCGCGCGGTACAGCTCGGCGCCTTCCAGCAGGACTTTCTTGATGCCGCGGGTGACCGGGCTATGCGGATCTTCGGCGGTCTCGCACTTGGCGTGGTGCTTGCGGTGCACCGCAGCCCATTCCTTGGTCACCTGGCCAGTGGTCAGCCACAGCCAGAAACGGAAGAAATGGCTGACGATCGGATGCAGGTCCAGCGCGCGGTGCGCCTGGTGACGGTGCAGGTAGATGGTGACGCCGGCAATCGTGATGTGGGTCACGATGAGCGTGTACACGACCATCTGCCAACCCGACAGATCGGCCAAGCCACCGTCCAGGAAGGACAGGACGGCTTGGAAGATGTTGCTCAGAAAATTCATTAACACTCCAGAATGGATGGCTTGCGATCGCCGAAATGTCATACGCATCGCATGACGCACACCGCATTTTACGCGTATCTACTGCCCTGCGGCACGTCAGGACGCAATGAGGACAGGGTTAATTGTGAATCCGTGCCACAACCGATGCTATATGCGCATCAAGGAGGCGAGTATCAAGTGACGGGATGCCAAGTTTGATGTCGCCGGACTGCACCAGGGCATAGATTTTCTTGTTGATTTCGGACACTACGCCGCCCTGCCCGTTTTCCGGATCGCCGATCCAGAAGCCCAGGTCGAGCTCGTAGCCTTCCGGGGCGAAGCGGCTCAGCGAGACCCCGGGCGCGGGATGTTCCAGCACCCGCGGCGTCCCGGCGGCCTGGGCCACCAGCAGCGGCATCACCTGGTCGAGGTCGGAGCCGTAGGCCACCATCAGCTTGGTCGAGGCCCGCACCGCGCGCATGCTGAGCGTCTGGTTCAGCACCGGCCCCGAGATCAGCATCTCGTTCGGCAGCACGGTTTCGACGCCATCCAGGCCCTGCAGGACCGTGTAGCGGGTGTTGATCTGGGTGACCTTGCCGGCGTACTTGTCGACCGAGATCATGTCGCCGATCGACAGGCTGCGCTCGATCAGGATGATGAAGCCGGACACGTAATTGCTGGCGATGCGCTGCATGCCCAGGCCGAGGCCGACGCCGAGCGCGCCGCCGAACACGGACAGGACGGTGAGGTCGATGCCGACCAGGCTCAGGCTCAGCAGCACGGAGCCGACGATCAGGACCGCGCGGCCGACCCGCGCCAGCGCCACGCGCAGCGAGCTGTGCAGGGCCTGCACGCCCATCAGGCGCTCTTCCAGCGCGGCGCCGGCCCATAGCGCCAGCATCATCAGTATCGCTACCGAGGCGACGCCTTGCAGGATATCGAACAGGGATACCCGCTCGGTCCGCTTGGGACCGTATTTCAGCTGGTAACTGTCGAGGAGGTCGAAGATGTCCGGCCACATGCCGGTGATGTACAGCGCCACCGCCAGCCACACCACGAGGGCGAAGATCTTTTCGAAGGTGACGAAGGCCTCGCCCAGCTGGCCGTGGCGCGCGAACACGCGCCGCAGCAGGTAGAAGGCGAGGCGGATCACGACCAGCGACCAGAACACCGGAATCGCCACCTTCACGATGTTGGTGTGGAATCGGTGCCCGGCCAGCAGCGCGCTGGACAGGTACAGCAGGCCGACCACCAGCAGCGGCGCCACCACGCGCGCCAGGCTTTCCATGCCGATGTGCGGCGCGGTGATGCCCCGCGCGGCGCGGCGCCGGCGCCACCAGAACTGCAACAGCCCCGCCACCAGCCAGCCCAGCGCGATGCTGGCGGCGATGGACCCGACCTGCCACGGCATGCCGGGGCGGCTCAGGTCATCGAGGAGGTCGTCGATCAGGCTGGTCAGCGGCATGCGGTCGGCGCGGTCGGATTACTCTTCGGCGTCGGCGGCGTCTTCCGCCTTGACGGCCTTGGCAGCGGCCTTGCGCTCGAACACGGCGGCGAAGAAGCCGTCGGTGCCATGCTTGTGCGGCAGCATCTTCAGGGTATCGCCCATCTCCAGCGGGATGCGCTGCTCGGCCAGCACCTTGTTCATCGGAACCAGTTCGAAGTCCGGGTGGCTGGCCAGGAATTGCGCGACGATGCCGTCGTTTTCCTCATCCAGCAGGCTGCAGGTCGCGTAGACCAGGCGGCCGCCGAACTTCACCAGGCGCGAGGCGCCGTCCAGGATCGAGATCTGCTTTTCGGTCAGCTCGGCGATGCCTTCCGGCTGCTGGCGCCATTTCACGTCCGGATTGCGGCGCAGCGTGCCCATGCCCGAGCACGGCGCATCGACCAGCACGCGGTCGATCTTGCCGGCCAGGCGCTTGACCTTGGCGTCGCGCTCGTGGGCGATGACGACCGGGTGCACGTTCGACAGGCCGCTGCGCGCCAAACGCGGCTTCAGCTTCGACAGGCGTTTTTCCGAGACGTCGAAGGCGTACAGACGGCCGGTGCTGCGCATGATCGCGCCGATCGCCAGCGTCTTGCCGCCGGCGCCGGCGCAGAAGTCGACCACCATCTCGCCGCGGCGCGCGCCCAGCAGCTGGGCCAGCACCTGGCTGCCCTCGTCCTGGACTTCGATCGCGCCTTCCTTGAACAGCGGCAGGTTCTGCAGGGCCGGCTTCTTCATGATGCGCAGGCCGGTCGGCGCATACGGCGTCGGCTCGGCCACGATCGGGGCCGTGGCCAGCTCGGCGATCACCTTCTCGCGGTCGGTCTTCAGGGTGTTGACGCGCAGGTCCAGCGGCGCGGGCGTGTTCAGCACCGCGGCCAGCTGCAGGGTTTCTTCTTCGCCGTACTGGGCGACGAACTTGTCGTACAGCCAGTCGGGCAGGTTGGCGCGCTTCTTCGGCGGCAGCAGCGAGCGGTCGATTTCCTTGATGCGGGCCAGGAAGGCGTTTTCGTCCTCGGTCAGGCCGCCCAGCGACTCCGCGCCGACGGCCTCGGCCATGCCGAGCAGGACCAGGCGGCGCATGGTGGCGCTGGCGCCGGTGCCGAAGCCACCGAATTCCGTGAAGAAGTTCTTGTTGCGCAGGATGGAATAGACGCATTCGGCGATGGCGCCGCGCTCGCGGCCGCCGAGGCGGGGATGGTCCTTGAAGTAGCGCGACAGGGTGACGTCGGCGGGCGACGTGAAGCGCAGGATCTCGCGCAATACTTCTTCAGCATTGCCGAGAATCGCGGGTGGCAATCTCATGTGTTTCCTTGGTTTAAATACTGGTGGTCTCGGCGATGCGGACTTCGCCGTCGGCGATGCGCAGCCTGTCTTCGACGAACAGGCGCACCGCTTGCGGATAAATGACGTGTTCCTCGGCCAGCAGGCGCTGCGCGAGATCGTCCTCGGTATCGCCCGGCCGCACGGGAATGCGCGCCTGCAGGACGGTCGGACCATGGTCCAGCTCGGCGGTGACGAAGTGGACGGTGGCGCCATGCTCGGCCACCCCTGCCGCCAGCGCCTGCCGGTGCGTGTGCAGTCCGGGGAACAGCGGCAGCAGCGAGGGATGGATGTTCAGCATGCGGCCGGCATAGTGCTCGACGAAGCCTGCGGTGAGGATGCGCATGAAGCCGGCAAGCACCACCAGGTCGGGCTGGAAGCCGTCGATGGTTTCCTGCAGGGCGGCGTCGAAGGCTTCGCGCGAAGCGAAGGCCTTGTGGTCGACCACGGCGGTCGGGATGCCGTGCGCCTGCGCGAATGCGAGCCCCTTTGCGTCGGGCTTATTGCTGATCACGGCGGCAATCCTGGCCGGCCACTGCTGCGCTTCCCGCGCACGCACGATGGCCTCCATATTGCTGCCTCGGCCAGAAATAAGGATCACGATATTTTTCATAAGCGAGCATTGTAACCCGAGGCTGGGGGTGGGCCAATGGAAAGGAATGGTAAGAACCGTCGTTCCCGCGCAGGCGGGAACCCAATTTCTGCTTAAGTTAACAAAGCGCTTGCAAACTTGGGTCCCCGCGTTCGCGGGGACGACGTCGAGTCGCGGCGGCGACGTTTAGGTGTTGCGGGCTTTATTGCTCGAACGGCCTTGCCCCGACCCACCCCACCGACTGCGGCGATTGCGGTTCTTCGAACGAATAAAACACGCGGAACGGGACTTTTTTCTCGGCCCAGAATTCGGCCGCGTCGCGGAAGACGTCGAGCAGGGTTTCGCGGGCTTCCTTGTCGAATTTTTGCGTATTCGGCAATTGATCGAGCACGGCGATGAAGCCCGGCTGCGGTCCGGCCTCGGCAATCACATTGGTGATGCAATTACGCAACGCATCGAAATTCTTGCTGCACTGGCGGGGGAAGGTGAATTGCTCCCCGATGCGGGCGCAGACTTGCTGTTTGGTGAGGGCGTTGGCGCAATGAGCATAGAGGAAGTGATGGCCAAGGCGGCCTGCTTCCTTCTGCAGTTCCGTGGCGCGATAAGCCCGGATCGACTGCACAAGATTAGGCGGCACTCTCATCAACAAACTCATTTTCCCCTCAAGTTTCCCACCGTTAAAACCCTTAGTCCCGTAAGGGTAACGTTTTGTAGTATCTGAATCAACCCGAATATGGCCGAGCAGCCAAGATTTCTGACAATTGCAGGGCTTTTTCAGCCTGTATTAAGGCTTTTTACACCTTTTTTCGCTGAAGAGATGTATCTGTATATCTCCTTCCGGCTGTTACAATTTGTTGCCACACGGATCGCTTCAGGTCGTCAACTAGCGGTAACATTCAGTTGTGGCAGTAAAAGTCTACTAACCGAGGTACGAAAATGAACTTCAAAGCCAAACTGATTCTTTCCGCTCTGGGCGTGTGCGCCCTGCCGCTGGCCCAGGCTGGCGATTTCGAAGATTTCGGCCAGGTCGTGCGTGTACAGCCGCGTATCGAGCAGATCCGCAGCCCGCGCCGCGAATGCCGCACCGATTACGTGCAGGCCCCGGTCCAGCAACAGCGCGGCCAGGGCGGCTCGGTGGTCGGCGGTATCGCCGGCGCCCTGCTCGGCAGCCAGGTCGGCAGCGGTAACGGCAAGGTCGCCGCAGCGGCCGCCGGCGCGATCGCCGGCGCCATGGTCGGCGACCACGTCGAGAACGACGGCCGCAGCAACTATGCCGGCACCCAGGAACAGGCCGTGCAGCGCTGCCGCACCGTGGAAGCGGTCGAACAGCGCACCAACGGCTACGACGTGACCTACGACTACCGCGGCCACACCTACACCACCGTGATGAACCGCGATCCGGGCAACCGCGTCCGCGTGCGCGTCTCGGTCGAAGCGGACCCGTACCAGTAATCTGTTCTACCGGCCCGGAGGACTCCCCTCTTCTCCGCGCCGTCGGTTCCTCCCGCAGCATCAGCCTGCTGCTCTTCCCCGGTGCGTTGCTTGCACTGGGGAAGCCTCCCCCCGATAATAGGATGTTCCCTTCAGGTCGTCCTATGCTCATCAAACGCAAATCCATCGAACAGGCCGAATCCTCGCGCCGCCCCGCCTCCGCGCCCGCCGCCGCCAAGCCGTCGCGCAAGCCGAAATTCGCTCCCGTCACCCTGTCCGAACAGGACGGCGTGCGCTACCTGCACTTCGGCACCGAATGGGTCCAGGGCGCGATGCGGATCCGCAAACCGGACTGGCCGGAGCTCGAATACGCGCAGCAGATGATGGCCTGGATGCTGTTCATCGAGCAGCCGCGCGCCATCGCCCAACTGGGCCTGGGCGCCGCCACGCTCACCAAGTTCTGCTACCGCCAATTCCCACAGGCGCTGGTGACCGCGGTCGAACTGAACCCGTCCGTGATCGCGATCTGCTCCTCGATGTTCAAGCTGCCGCCCGACGACGAGCACCTGCAGGTGCTGGAGATGGATGCGATGGACTTCGTGCAGGACGACGCCAACCATGAAGCCTTCGACGTGCTGCAGTGCGACCTGTACGACGCCACCGCGCGCGGCCCGGTGCTCGACACGCCCGAGTTCTACCTGGCCTGCAACGCCTGCCTGGCGGAGGGCGGCGTCATGACGGTCAACCTGTTCGGCGACCACCCGAGCTTCAAGAAGAACATCAAGGCGATGCGCTTCGCCTTCGAACAGGTGATCTGCCTGCCGGAAGTCCACGACGGCAACGTGGTCGCGCTGTGCTTCAAGAACAAGCCCGACCTCGACCCGGAACGCCTGGCCGCCCGCGCCGCGCAGATCGTGGCCGCCACCAAACTGCCGGCCAAGTCCTGGGTCAAGGGACTGCAGGCCGGCATCGCCTGACGCCATGAACGCCCCGACCACCGCATCGAAGTCCACCCGCCCCAGGGCGCTCGACCTGCAGACCATCTTTTCGTGGCTACTGGCCGACGGCATCGTCGAGAAGTCGACGGTCAAGCCGCACTTTTCGCAGGCCCAGGGCATCCTCAAGAATGCGGTCGGCTCGATGCATCCGCTTACCGCGGTCGCCCAGTGCAAGATCGTCTCCGCCAGGCCGCCGCACCGGCTGCTGACCCTGGACGTGCTGGGCGAGTGGTGCGCGGGCAAGGTCGGCCTGCCCTTCCTGCGCATCGATCCTCTGAAGATCGACTTCACCAAGGTCGCGGACGTGATGTCGGCCAGCTATGCGGCGCGCTTCAACATCCTGCCGGTCGAGCTCAAGGGCGATACGCTGGTGGTGGCGACCGCCGATCCCTTCCACACCGAGTGGCAGGACGAGATCGGCCGCATCTCGCGCCGCCGCATCGAACTGGTGCTGGCCAATCCGCTCGACATCGCCCAGTACATCTCGCAGTTCTTCAGCCTCGCCAAGTCGATCCGCGACGCCAACAAGTCGAGCGGCCAGGACCTCGCGCTGCGCAACAACTTCGAGCAGCTGGTCGAACTGGGCAAGACCAACAAGCAGGTCGACGCCAACGACCAGCATATCGTCAACATCGTCGACTGGCTGTGGAGCTACGCCTTCGACCAGCGCGCCTCCGACATCCACCTGGAACCGAAGCGCGAGTTCGGCGTGATCCGCTTCCGCATCGACGGCGTGCTGCACCAGGTCTACCAGGTGCCGGCGGTGGTAATGATCGCCATGACCGCGCGCATCAAGCTGCTGGGCCGGATGGACGTCATCGAAAAACGCCGCCCGCAGGATGGCCGCATCAAGACCAAGACCGGCGGCGGCCAGGAGGTGGAGCTGCGCCTGTCGACCATGCCGACCGCGTTCGGCGAGAAACTGGTGATGCGTATCTTCGACCCGGAAGTGGTCGTCAAGACCCTGCCGGAGCTGGGCTTCCCGCCCGACGACGCGCAGCGCTGGGATGAACTGACCAAGCGCCCGCACGGCATCATCCTGGTGACCGGGCCGACCGGCTCGGGCAAGACCACGACCCTGTACACGACCCTGAAGGCGCTCGCCACCAGCGAGGTCAACGTCTGCACGGTTGAGGACCCGATCGAGATGGTCGAAGCGTCGTTCAACCAGATGCAGGTCCAGCCCGGCATCGACCTGTCCTTCGCCGACGGCGTGCGCGCGCTGATGCGCCAGGACCCGGACATCATCATGGTCGGCGAGATCCGCGACCTGGAGACGGCCGAGATGGCGATCCAGGCCGCGCTGACCGGCCACCTGGTGCTCTCGACCCTGCACACCAACGACGCCCCGTCGAGCGTGATGCGCCTGCTGGAGCTGGGCGTACCCTGGTACCTGCTGGGCTCGACCCTGAGCGGCATCATGGCCCAGCGCCTGGTGCGCACCCTGTGCCCGCACTGCAAGAGCCCGGACGGCGAACTGTCGGACGAAGTCTGGGACAGCATAGTCGGGGCCCTGGAAATCCCGAAACCGGCGACTGTCTACCGCCCGGTCGGCTGCCCGGAATGCCGCCAGACCGGCTTCCGCGGCCGCACCGGCATCTATGAGCTGGCGACGGTGACGGAAGCGTTTTCCCACCTGATCCGGGAAGTGACGGACCTGGCGGCACTGCGCCAGCAGAGCGTGCTCGACGGCATGAAGCCGCTGCGCATCGCCGGGGCGTACAAGGTTGTCGAAGGGGTGACGACGGCGGAAGAGGTGCTAAAAGTCACCTCGGCATTGTCCTGATGTTCACGTACCTCTAGCGTAAATCAAAACGGCCCGCTATAATGCGTGCCTTCTTCGGGTCGTTAGCTCAGTTGGTAGAGCAGCGGACTTTTAATCCGTTGGTCGCTGGTTCGAGCCCAGCGCGGCCTACCAAGATTCAACGAAAACGCCAGCCTTCGGGTTGGCGTTTTCGTTTTTGATTCCGCTGAGAATCAAAAGTTGGCTACAGTCAACACCCTCTTTCGCGGTCTTCCCTACACTCGGTACGTCACCTTCCCAACCACCGAAATGGAGCGACCCATGCGAGCACTTTCCATCTTCCTGGCGGCTGCCGCCCTGCTGACGACCGTGAGCACGGCCCACGCCGAAGCGGGATCGGCCGAACCACGCCACGCCACCACACAACAGATGGCTCAGGTCACGGGCGTGTACAGGCTCAGCGATGGCAGCCGCGCCGAACTCTACGTGCTCGAAGGGCGCCTCTATGTAAGGATCGGGCGCGGCCAGCAGAAGGAACTCGATCTGGCTGGAACGGACCGCTTTGCCTCGAGCGACGGCAAGATATCGATCCAGTTCAGCTCCGAACCCGACACCGACCGCATCGTGCTCGCGCAGGACCCTTCCATCGTCCGGCAGGAAACGATCCGCCTCGCGTCGAACGAGCGCGCGGGACGCGGCGGCGCAAACTAAGACTTTTTTGCCCCGAAAGCCCACGACGACGGTTCGTGGGCTTTTTGCTTTCATGCCCCGCCCAGACGAAACCGGGACGCCGTCGCCAAGCTTTCAGTTGCAATAGAACAACCAGAGCCAGGGGCTTAGCAAAACCTTGCAGAGCCGCTATAATGCCGGCCTTCGGGTCGTTAGCTCAGTTGGTAGAGCAGCGGACTTTTAATCCGTTGGTCGCTGGTTCGAGCCCAGCACGGCCTACCAGAACACATGAAAAGCCCACGAATTTCGGTTCGTGGGCTTTTTGCTTTTTCTGGGCCTGCCAGCACGGCACGGTAACATGTCGGTTTGAATCGTGCGTATGTATCTTTCCTGTAAGATCTCGACAATTTCATCACTTACAGTTGACCGTGGAAAACCATCGCCTGATCGATCTGGAGGACTTGTGCAACAACGCTACGGTAGCACTGTTTGTCATGGATCACCTGCAATATTGCGTGTACATGAATCCTGCGGCAGAGCAGCTGACGGGCTATACCCTTGCTGAAGTACAAGGTGCTCCACTGCATGAATTCGTCCATCACACCCGCCCGGATGGAAGCCATTACCCGCTTGCGGAATGCCCGATCGATCGCGCGGCTCCTGCCGATATGCAGGAACAGGGCGAAGAGGTTTTCGTACACAAGGACGGCACCTTTTATCCGGTAACATTTACCGCCAGCCCCATCCGTCGACAGGGCCAGGTAGTGGGGACGGTCATCGAAGTGCAGGATGCCCGCACGGTACGCAAACAAGAGCACGAACGCGAAGCGCTGTACCAGATTGGCCTGCTGATTTTACAAGAACTCGACCACGGAAAAATTGTGCAGGCAGTGACCGATACGGCAACCAGCCTGACGGGCGCGCAGTTCGGCGCCTTTTTCTACAACGTACGTGACCAGGCCGGAGAGTCGTATACCTTGTATACCATCTCCGGCGTACCGAAGGAACACTTCTCCAAGTTCCCACTGCCCCGCAATACCCATCTGTTCGGCCCGACGTTCCGGGGCGAAGGCGCAATCCGCAGCGACGACATACTGGCGGATCCGCGCTACGGAAAAATGGCTCCGCATCACGGCATGCCGCCGGGGCATCTGCCGGTACGTTCCTATCTGGCCGTTCCGGTCACGTTCGGTAACGGTGAGGTCATCGGTGGCTTGTTCTTCGGTCACGAGCACCTCGCGGTGTTCAAGGAAGAACACGAACGGCTGGTGGAGACCCTTGCGGCACAGGCGGCAATTGGCCTGAACAAGGCATCGTTGTACCAGGACGCCGTGTTCGCGCAGCACCGCGCGGAGCTGGAAGCCGTCGAAAAGCAGAGATTGTACGAAGAGGCGGCACGGGCAAACGAAGCAAAGGACCAGTTCCTCGCAACCGTCTCGCACGAATTGAGGACGCCCCTCACCTCCATCCTGGGATGGTCCCAGATGCTGACTTCCGGCCGCCTGGACAGTGCCATGGCGCAGCGCGCGATCGAGACCATCGAGCGCAATGCCCGGGCCCAAGCCCAGATCGTGGAAGACCTGCTCGATATTTCGCGTATCGTTAGCGGCAAGCTGCGCCTGAATGTGCAGCTTTTCTCGCCACAGGCCTCGCTCGAAGCCGCCGTGGAGGCACTACGTCCAGCGGCCATGGCAAAATCGGTCGCACTGCAGGTCGTGACCGATCCGCTGGCCGGACCGGTTTCCGGCGATCCGGAACGCTTGCAGCAGATCATCTGGAATCTCCTGTCCAATGCCATCAAGTTCACGCCAAAGGGTGGACGTGTACACCTTGCCCTGCAACGGCACCATTCGAATGTCCATGTCGTCGTGACGGACAACGGGGCCGGCATCCCGTCGGAATATCTGCCGCGGATTTTCGACAGCTTCACCCAAGTGGACTCTTCGTCGAGCCGCAAGCATGGCGGGCTTGGGCTTGGTCTGGCGATCGTCAAGAAACTGGTCGAATTGCATGGCGGTACCGTAAGCGCGTATAGCGATGGACTGGGCAAGGGCGCATCGTTTACTGTCTGCCTGCCGCTGGCCCCCCTGGCGACCCGTTCCGCGGCTGCGGCATCGCATGAACCGGCGGCACAGTCCTACCCCATTCCACTCAATACAGAAGAGTTTGGATTGGCAGGTGTGGTTGTGCTCCTGGTCGAAGACGACGACGACGCGCGAAACATGCTGGCGTCGGTGCTGTCCAGTGCGCGCGCCGTGGTCGAAACTGCTGGCAACGCCGAGGAAGCACTGCTTCTTTGGGAAGGCATGCAACCCGATTTGATCGTCAGCGATATCGGCATGCCTGGAATGGATGGTTATGCTTTCATTACGGAAGTACGGCAGCGCGAGAAACAGAAGGGCCTGCCGGGCGTACCGGCCGTGGCGTTGACGGCCTATGCGCGCGTTCAGGACCGCATGCGCGCGCTGACAAGCGGCTTCCAGATGCACGTGGCCAAACCGGTTGAGCCTGCCGAACTATTGACAGTGCTCTCGACCTTGCGCTCCTGGCACGTGCCCCTGGGGTCATGATGGATTGATCGCCGATTTCCGGCGTTTCAATCCGCCGTCACATGCCCGCCTTCGCCTTCCCAGTTGGCGACCTCGTAGGGAATGTCGGCGCCGGGGGGTCGGTAGGTCCCGCTCTTCGTCACGGCGACGTCGATTTCCTGCGGCGTGAGCAGCACGGTCGTCTTGCACGTGGTGACCCCGGCGGCATTCACCCGGAGGGCGAGCGCAGCGGCGGCAGTGTTGTCGGGAAGCTCGCCGATGATGATGACGTCGCGGTCGCCGAACACGAAATAGAAGGCTTCGACGCGGCCGCCAAGCGAGGCGAACAGGTCGTCGACGGCTTCGCGCCGCCGGGTGCCGCCTTCCTTCATCAGGCCGTTGATCCCCTTGCTGAGATAGTTCGCTTCCACCAGATACGTGGCCATGTCGGTTCCTCGTCCGGTTGTCCTGGTGTTGGACCGTGTCGGGCGCACGGCGGTTCACCAGCCTGCCATTCCAGTATAGACGCTTACCAAATCATGACAATTATTCCGATGACCAGCTGCTATCCTGCGCGCATGAACGCATTCCGTTTCGCATTTGCCGCGGCCGTTCTGGCCGCCAGCGGCGCCCACGGGCAGCCGGTGGATCCGCCATCCCAGGCCCGGCTGGAGTCCCGGCCGTCGCCGGAAGCCAGGGCATTCGCCAGGATCCCGGCGCCCTTCGAGCGCGCCTACATGGCCGACGAGGCCGAGCATCCGTACACCAGACTCTTCGATGGCTACCGCAGCGATCCCCGGCTCGTCGCCGGCATCAACCTGAACCGCTATCTCGCGCTCGAAGCGGGCTACCGGGAACGCAAGGACCGCGGTTTCCACGCAATCGACCCGCGCGATCCCCTCGACACCACGGGCGCGCTCGGCGCCAAGGGCTTCCACGGCTATCTCGCCGTCAAGGCAACGGCGCCGCTTACCGACAAGCTCTCGGCCTACGGCGCGCTGGGCATGGCCCACAGCGAACGCCGGGGCGCCGACGCCTTCGGCAGGGACGACAACGCCGATACCGGCCTGTATACCCGGCTCGGTGCGCAGTACAGGTTGAACGAGAAAGCGTCGGTGACCGTGGAAAGCCAGAACTACGGCAATACTTCCCAGAAATGGGGCAAGGACACAAACGGGAACGGCGTGAACGCCAGGTTCAAGCTCGGTTTCTGAGCCGGCATCGGCCGGTCGGCAAGGCGTAAAAAAACGCCGGACCGTGCGCGGCTGGGCGCAGGGTCCGGCGTTTCGAGGCCGGCTTCAGCGCTTCAGCTGCGACAGGTCGCGCACCGCACCGCGGTCGGCCGAGGTGGTCAGCGCCGCATACGCCTGCAGCGCCTGCGAGACGACGCGCTCGCGGTTCGGCTTCCACGCTTCAATGCCGCGGGCCTCCATCTTCGCGCGGCGATGCGCCAGTTCTTCGGTCGACACGGCCAGGGCTATGGTGCGGGCCGGGATGTCGATGTCGATCATGTCGCCCTCTTCCACCAGGCCGATCGCGCCGCCTTCCGCCGCTTCCGGCGAAGCGTGGCCGATCACCAGGCCCGACGAGCCGCCCGAGAAGCGTCCGTCCGTGAACAGCGCGCAGGCCTTGCCCAGGCCCTTCGACTTGATGTACGAGGTCGGGTACAGCATCTCCTGCATGCCCGGGCCGCCCTTCGGCCCTTCGTAGGTGATGATGACGACGTCCCCTGCCACTACCTGGTCGCCGAGGATGGCTTCGACCGCCGCGTCCTGGCTGTGGAACACGCGCGCCCTGCCCGAGAATTTCAAGATGCTCTCATCCACGCCGGCCGTCTTCACGATGCAGCCCTTCTCGGCGATGTTCCCGTACAGGACCGCCAGGCCGCCGTCCTGCGAGTAGGCGTGTTCGCGGTCGCGGATGCAGCCGGTGGCGCGGTCGATGTCGTTGGAATCGAAGCGCTCGGCCTGCGAGAACGCGACCTGGGTCGGCACGCCGCCCGGCGCCGCGCGGAACAGCTGGTGCACGGCCGGGTCGTCGCTGCGGCGGATGTCGTATTTCTCGATCGCGTCGGCCATGGTCGGCGAGTGCACGGTTGCTACCTCCGTGTCGAGCAGGCCCGCGCGCGCCAGTTCGCCCAGGATGGAGATGATGCCGCCGGCGCGGTGCACGTCTTCGATGTGGTACTTGTCCGTCATCGGCGCGACCTTGCACAGGCAGGGCACCTTGCGCGAGATGCGGTCGATGTCGGCCATCGTGAAGTCGACGCCGGCTTCATGGGCGGCGGCCAGCAGGTGCAGCACGGTGTTGGTCGAGCCACCCATCGAGACGTCCAGCGCCATCGCGTTTTCAAACGCCGTCCGGGTGGCGATGCTGCGCGGCAGGACCGAGTAATCGTCGCCTTCGTAATGGCGCTTGGCCAGGTCGACGATCAGGCGGCCGGCGCGCAGGAACAGTTCCTTGCGGTCGGCGTGGGTGGCGACGATGGTGCCATTGCCCGGCAACGCCAGACCCAGCGCCTCGGCCAGGCAGTTCATCGAATTGGCCGTGAACATGCCCGAGCAGGAGCCGCAGGTCGGGCAGGCCGAACGCTCGGCTTCCAGCACGTCGGCGTCCGACTGGGTCGGGTCGCCGGCCTTGATCATGGCGTCGATCAGGTCCAGCTTGATGATCTTCCTGTCGTTGTTAACGGTCTTGATGACCTTGCCCGCTTCCATCGGGCCGCCCGACACGAACACCACCGGGATGTTCAGGCGCATCGCGGCCATCAGCATGCCCGGCGTGATCTTGTCGCAGTTCGAGATGCAGACCATGGCGTCGGCGCAGTGGGCGTTGACCATGTACTCGACGGAGTCGGCGATCAGGTCGCGCGAGGGCAGCGAATACAGCATGCCGCCGTGGCCCATGGCGATGCCGTCGTCGACGGCGATGGTGTTGAATTCCTTGGCCACGCCGCCGGCCGCCTCGATCTCGCGCGCGACCAGCTGGCCGAGGTCCTTCAGGTGGACGTGGCCGGGCACGAACTGGGTGAACGAGTTCACCACGGCGATGATCGGTTTCTCGAAGTCGCCATCCTTCATGCCGGTCGCGCGCCACAGGGCACGGGCGCCGGCCATGTTGCGGCCCTGGGTGGTGGTACGGGAACGGTAGGTCGGCATGATGTCTCCTCGGAACGGCAATCGAATGAACGACCAGAGTGCCGCAGGACCTGTGATTTGTCCAATACATGATTTATTGCTGTGTGATTCTTTTTGCATATCACAAGATTTCCTACACGAAAGGTCTTGGCCGGATGCTGCCGAGCCGCTATAATGCGGGCCGTCGGGTCGTTAGCTCAGTTGGTAGAGCAGCGGACTTTTAATCCGTTGGTCGCTGGTTCGAGCCCAGCACGGCCTACCACGAACAAGCAGTAGCAGATCAGCCAGCTTTCGAGCTGGCTTTTTTGTTTGTCCGATCGGAACGCCGGCCTCCATGCCCCAGACCATCCTCGCCCCCGTCGACCACGAGCTCATCATCAAGAAGAGCCGCTTCATCGCCTGCGTGCAGCCGATGGCGGACCGCGCCGGCGCGCAACAGGTGGTGGCGCGGCTGCGCGCGGAACACCCCGGCGCCGCGCACGTGTGCTGGGCCCTGCTGGCCGGCGGGCAATCGGCCGCGGTCGACGACGGCGAACCGGGCGGCACCGCCGGACGTCCAATGCTCGACGTGCTGCGCCACCAGGACCTCGAAGGCGTGCTGGCCACCGTGGTGCGCTACTTCGGCGGCGTCAAGCTGGGCGCCGGCGGGCTGGTGCGCGCCTACACCGACAGCGTGGCGCAAGCCCTCCTGAAAGCGGAAAAGATTGCCATCGTCCGCCAGCGCCTGCTGCGCTGCGCCGTTTCCTATCCGATGGAAGGCCTGGTGCGGCGCGAGCTGGAACTGGCCGGGGCGACGCTGGAGCAGGTGGCGCATGGCGAGCAGGTGTCGTTCGCTTTCAGCCTGCCCGAAGACAAGGCCGGGGCGCTGGTAGCGCGGCTGAATGAGGCGGGGAGCGGGCGCATCGCTTGGATCGACGAGACCGGGGACTAACGATCGTCCCCGCGCTCGCACGTCGTCCCCGCGCAGGCGGGGACCCAAGTTCGTTGCGGGCCGCAAGCAAACGCTTTGGGTACGCACGCAAACTTGGGGGGATAGCGCCGGTGGCGCTATCCCGCCTTCGCGGGAAGTCGTTTCCGGCAATGCCGGGAACGACGTGCTAGCCATCAACCCAGCCTATATCCGTCATCACGACTCGAAAGCGGACGCCGCAACCGTGCGCCCGCATAATGGCCGGTTCCCCGCCGTGCCGCCTGCCCTGCCTGCGGCGCCGCGGGCCGTCAAACCACAGTAAAGCGAAGAATAACGTGATCAAGAAGAGCCTGGCCCCACTGGCCCTGGGCGGTTTCGGCATTGGCATGACGGAATTCGTCATGATGGGCATCCTGCCCGACATTGCCAGCGGCCTCGATATTTCCATCCCCCAAGCGGGTTACCTGATTTCGGCCTACGCCGTCGGCGTCGTGGTCGGCGCGCCGACCCTGGTCAGCCTGCTCGGCCACCGCCCGCCGCGCGGCGTGCTGGTCTGGTTCATGCTGATGTTTGCCGTCTTCAATGCGCTCTCAAGCTTCGCGCCCAACTTCGAATCGATGATGCTGTTCCGCTTCCTGGCGGGGCTGCCGCACGGCGCCTTCTTCGGCGTCGGCGCCGTCGTCGCCACCCGCCTGGCGGACAAGGGCAAGGAAGCGGCGGCGCTCGCCAGCATGTTTTCCGGCCTGACCCTGGCCAACGTGGTAGGGGTCCCGGCCGGCACCTGGCTGGGCCACCACATGAGCTGGCGCATCGTGTTCCTGATCGTCGCCCTGATCGGCCTGGCGACCGCCTTCATGACGCACAAGGTCATCCCGTATTTCGAAGGCAGCAAGCGCGCCGGCCTGGCCCGGGACCTGCGCATCTTCCGCAACCCGAAGCTGTGGCTGGCGCTGGGCATCACCTCGATCGGCACCGGCGGCCTGTTCGCCTGGCTCAGCTACATCGCCCCGCTCCTCACCGAGGTGACGCGCTTCCACGCCGACGCGATCCCGCTGATCATGACCGTGGTCGGGGTCGGCATGACCGTGGGCGTGCATTTCGGCGGCAAGCTGGCCGACCGCCTGCATCCGCTGCGCGCGATCCAGATCCTGCTGGCCTCGATGATCGTCCTGTTGGTGCTGAACGCGCTGCTGGCGTCCTCGCAGGTGGCGATGGTGCTGCTGGCCTTCGGCGTCGGTGCGAACGCGCTGGCGCTGGGGCCGTCGATCCAGATGCTGCTGATCGAGCATTCGCGCGAGGCCGAGATGCTCGGCTCCTCGCTGGGCCAGTCCGGCTTCAATATCGGCAATGCCACCGGCGCCTTCCTCGGCGGCATTCCGCTGATCATGGGCTACTCCTACGCCTCGCCGCAATGGGTCGCGGCGGCCCTGGCCGGCGCGGGCCTGGTGCTGGCGTTCGCGATGCAGGCGCACGGGCGCCGCGAGGTGCGCGTCCTGGCCTGATTCATTTCGCCTGCAGCGCCGCCAGCACTTCCTGCGAACCGGCGATGCGCGCGAATTCGCCATGCAGGCTGGCCAGCGCCGTCGCGTGCATCTCCCCGGCCGTAAAATGGCGGCCATCCGGCCCGGTGCGCTCGTGGGTGGCGCAGGCATCGTCCACCACGACGGTCGTGAAGCCGAGATTGCCGGCCATGCGCGCCGTGGTCGACACGCAGTGATCGGTCGTCAGGCCGCACAGCACGACGGTATCGATGCCGCCCTCGCGCAGGCGCCGCTCGAGGTCGGTGCCGATGAAGCCGCTGTTGACCTCTTTTGTGATCACCGTCTCGCCGTCCAGCGGCAGGGCCTGCGGCTTGAAGGCGAAGCCGGGCGTTCCCGCGCGGAAGGCGCCGGTCGCGCTGCGCGAGGCGTGGCGCACGTGGATGACCGGCCGGTCCGTGGCGCGCCAGGCGGCCAGCAGCGCGGCGATCCGCTCCTCGGCTTCGGGGTGGTTGCGCTGGCCCCAGCGCGGATCGAGGAAGCCTTGCTGGACGTCGATCGGGATCAGGGCCGCATTCGCGGGCAGGTGCATGAAGTCTCTCCTTGCTGGTGAAAAACCGCATGTTCGCGCCCTGCGCCACCATGCGCTACCGAAATCCCGGATAATCGACGATCCAACCATGAAGGATTTCGATGGCCCTCAAGCTCAGCCAACTGCAGATGTTCGCCGCCGTCGCCGACCACGGCAGCTTCAGCGCGGCCGCCGCCGAACTGGCGTGCACGCAGTCGCGCATCAGCCACGCCATCGCCGAACTCGAACGCGAACTGGCGGTGCGGCTGCTCGACCGCTCGCACGGCGGGTCCGCGCCGACCGAGGCCGGGCGGCGGGTGCTGGACAAGGCGCGCGCCATGCTGCAGCTGGAACAGGAGCTGCGCGCCGGCACCGGCGCTGCCGAAGCCCTGGCCGGGCAGGTCCGGGTGGCGTGCTTCCGCAGCGTCGGCACCCACCTGCTGCCCTACGCGGCCGAGGCCCTGGCCGCCGCGCATCCGGGCATCGTGCTCGAGATCGACGATGGCCACCTCGGCCGCGACGCCCTGCTGGACGCGCTGCGCGGGCGCCGTGCCGATATCGCCGTCGCCCAGCTGCCGCTGGCGCGCGGCCTGGCTTCCCTGCCCTGGCTGCACGACGATTACGTGCTGGTCCTGCCGGCCGAGCGGACCGCTTTGCAGCCATTTTCCTGGGACCAATTGGATGGCCTGCCCTTCATCCAGCTGGCCTGCCCGGGCGCCGACGAAGTCCTGGAACGCTGCCGCGCCGCCGGCCTGGCGGTCCGGGCCAGGCAGAGGCTGGCGAACGACACCAGCATCGCCGCCATGGTCGCGCGCGGGATGGGCTTTTCGATCATGCCGCGGCTGGCGGTGTTTCCCGAACCGGAGGGCGTGCGCACGCTGGCCCTGCCGATCCCGGCCCGGCGCAGCTTTGCCCTGGCCGGAGATGCCGCGGCGATGCGGCGCCCGGAAGTGGCTGCGGTGTTGAAGATCCTGCGCAGCAGGAAGATGGTGGAGCGGACGAAGGCCTGGCAGGCGGGAATCCTGGCCTGGAGTTGATCGTCGTCCCCGCGCAGGCGAGGACCCCAGTTTGCATGAGTACTGTTGGCTCTGGCGATTTGCTGCGAACTTGGGTCCCCGCCTTCGCGGGGACGACGATTGTGGTCGCGGGGACGACGATTGTGGTCGCGGGGACGACGATTGTGGTCGCGGGGACGACGGTCGTAGTCGCGGGTACGACGCTGGGTACGCCGGGGAGCGACGTTATCGGGTCAGACGAGAACCGCCATCCCCATCGATTCACTGAGTTCTTCGGCCTCGCCGATGATGGCCTGCAGGGTCGCCTCGTCGACGATGAAGTCGAGCGCGCTTTCGCTGTGGTCCGGCAAGGACACCTCGACGCCCAGCGGCGACGGCACCCTGGCGTACAGGTTGGCCAGCAGCAGCGTGTCGAGCAGCGAGCTCGGCGGCATATTCAGCCAGCCGTTGCGCAGCTCGAAGACGGCCTCGGCCACGGGTTCCGGCAGGGCCAGGCGGCGCCCCACTTCGCGCGTGACCACGTCCTCGCACAACTCGCCCCAGCGCTCCTCGTCATCGTCGAGCAGGCCCGGGAATTCATCGGCGCGGGTCAGCAGGTAGAAGGCGCCGATCTCGTGCACGATGCCGGCGAACATGGCCGTGTCCGGATTGATGAAGGTGACGTGGCGCGCGAACACCTGGGCCAGCGCGGCCACCTGCACCGTGTGTTCCCACAGCTGTTCGGCCTTGGCGCGCAGGCCGCGGTCCTGGATGCAGCTGCCGAACTGGCGCACCGCCAGGCTCGCCACCAGCATCTGCAGGTTGCGGTAGCCGACCCGGGTGACGGCCGCGCGCACGTTCGTGATCGGGGCGTTGCCGGCGTTGAAGGCGGAGGTATTGGCCAGGGCCACGGTACGCGCCGCCAGCTGGGGTTCGCCCAGCACCAGGCGGATCGCTTGCTCGAGATGGCAGTCGGGCTCGTTCAGCGCCTGCTGCAGGCGCAGGACGGCGTTCACGCTGGTGGGGAAGGATATGTCACCGCGCGCCGCCTGGGCCGCAATGTATCCGAAGGCTTCGATTCTGTTCACGGCGGCGATTATACCTTGCAGACTTTAGCCTACAGGCAATTTCCGTTCTAGCGATCGCAACCTGTGGTATCACAACAAAACAAACGGCCGGCTACAAAGCCGGCCGCATTTCCAGTCAAGCAAGTGCTTACTTGACCTTGATTGCGCTCTTCACGCTGGTGACGCCTTCGACGCCCTTGGCGATCTTGACCGCCTTGTCGGCCTCGGCCTTCGAATTCACGAAGCCGCTCAGCATCACGACGCCCTTCTCGGTCTCGACGTGGATGCCCAGCGATTCCAGGTTCGGCTCCTTGATCAGGTCGGCCTTCACCTTGGTGGTGATGGCGGTGTCGGACGCTGCCAGCTTGGTGTTGGCGGCGGCATCGCGGGTCTTGTCGCCGGCACGGTCGGCCGCGTTGTCGGTCTTGTCGGCAGCGACGGAGGCGCTGTCGCGGGTCTTGTCGCCGGTACGGTCCATTGCGTTCTCGGTCTTCTGGGCAACCGTATGCGCTGCCGCCTTGGTCTTCTCGACGGCGGTGTGGGCGACTTCCCTGGTCTTCTCGGCAACGGTAGCGGCCGCATCCTTGGTCTTGGCGGCGGCGGTCGAGGCGGCGGCGGCCGTCTTGTCGCCGGCGCGGTCGGCGGCGTTCTCGGTGCGGTTGGCAACCTCGCCGGCGTTTTCCTTCACGGTCGACGGCTTGGTCTGCACCAGGCAGCCGGTCTTGCTGTCACCGCCCTGCTGCGCGCACTTGTCCATGGCGGCGGTGCCCGACGCCGTGGCGCCGGACGCGCTCGAACCGGTTGCGGTGGTGGCGGCCCTGGCGTCCGCCAGGGCCGCGGTATGGACCGACTTGGCATTGTTCATGCAGTCGTCCTTGTCGGCGCCGCTCTTCGCGCCGCACTTGGTCTTGGCCAGGTCGTACTCGGCGTCGGCCAGGTTGGCGCGCGCCTTTTCGCGGCCCTTGGCCGTATTGTTGTATTGGGACAGGGCGTCGGATTCGGTACGGGTGCGCGCCAGGCGGGCCTCGGCCAGGCACACATCCTTGTCGTTGCCGCTCATGCTACCGCATTTCGCGGTCGCCACCTTGTAGTCCGCGGCGGCTTTCTGGGTGACGGCGCGGTAGCTGGCCGGATCGTGATTCAGTGCCACTGTGGGCGCGGCGAAGGCGGCGCCGGCGGCCGTCGCGAACAGGGTCGCAATCAGCGTTTTCATATCGATGTCCCTTGTATCAGTTGTTTTGATACAGGTGATTAAACGCCGCGCCGGACCGAACATCTGTACGTCATCGCACAATTGTTGAAAAAACCATAAAAAGCCTAGTCGTCGCTCAACAATCCCTCTTTCCAGAGGACCGCTGCGTCCTCGAAAGGCTTGCCGGCCGCGCCGAAGCGATTGCCGTCCCCGGCCAGCTTGACCCAGACCCGGGTGTCGTGGCCGCTGCGCGCCACCGGCTGCACGGCGCGCACCTTGTCCAGCCAGGCATGCACGCGGGCGTAGTCGCCGGGGTGGCTGTGGCGGGTCCAGGCCAGCGCAGCCAGGTCGGCATAGCCTTCCTCGCGGCGCATCTCGCGCATCGCCTTCGAGGCCGCCAGCAGCGACGGATCGGCCGCGGTCTCTTCGCCGACCTCGACGAAGCCGGCCGGCAGCGCATGCCAGACGCCCTGCGCATAGCGCCAGCAGTGCGCGATCTCGTGCGCCGCCATCGCTTCGATCAATTCCCCCTGCTGCTCCTGCGCCACGCCGGCCAGCACCTTCTCGGCGTCCGGATTGCCGCGCAGCGACACCACCAGCTTGCAGCGGCCGCCATCGAAGCCCATCGCCAGCGGCACGGTGTCGGGGCCGGCCTGGGGCTGGACCACGATATCGATTGGCAATTGCTGGCCACGGGCGTACTCGAGGACGGGATAAGCAGCGGCAATCCAGCGTTTTTCGAGCGAAGTGAGGTCGGCGCCGATCGCTGCCTGGGATGCCGCGCACAGGGCAGCGGCGACGAGGAGGGACTTGAACATGAGAGGGATTCCGCGCGGGATAGATAACATGCCTATCGGCAATTCTATCCCTGCGTGAACCCCTCGCCAGAATATTTTTTACTGGCTATATAGAACGTCAAACTTACCAAAAGTACAAATTGCTCAATGCGCCGTCAGCTTTGCCGCCGTCGTGAACGCCGGCCGGATATCGTTCGGCACCGCCTTCATCTTGTCGAGCGCCTTCTGCACGTCCGGGCGGATCACCACGTACTGCTTCATGAACGCCTGCGCGCGGGCGTAGTCGCCAGTCGCCTCGATGGTCAGGAATTCGCGGTCGAGGTCGGCCACCGCGCCCTTGATCTTGTTGAAGTCCACCGAGAAAGTGCCGTCGCCGTGCGAGACGAAGCCGCCCTTGTCGAGCAGGTAGTTGACCTGGATCGCCATGCCGCGCGCGTGCGAATCGGTCAGGCCGAAGTGCAGGGTGCGGAAGGCGGAGGCCAGGAAGGTGTTGTACAGCTTGCGCTCGGCGGCGGCGCCCTGCCCCAGCGACGACTTCAGCTGGCCCTTGTCCATCATGTAGCCGAGCGCCCACAACCCGGTCACGTCGGCCTTGGCTTCCTCGATGGTCGAGTAGGCGTCCTTCAGGTCCTGGCGCGGGGTCGAGGGCTTGCCGCCCTGCGTGGTCGCGTGCGGGCCCAGGCCGTGCATGATCTCGTGCGCCAGGATGTGGGTGAAGAAGGAATCGAAGTCGAGATCCTTCTGGTCGGCCGGGCGCAGCACCAGTTTCGTGATCGGGACCAGCGTGCTCTCGAACTTCGCTTCCTGCACGTTCTTCAGCATCACGCGCTTGGAGCCGCGCTTGCTGATGATGCGCTCGTCGTTCGGCAGGTTGTAGGCGGCGGTCTGCACGCCCATGTTGCCGTCGCCGGCGCCATACACCTGATTCACGACGACCATCGGCGCGAGCGCGCCGACCTTCGGATTGCGGTACTTCGGATCGATCGGCAGGTTGTTTTCCAGCTCCTGCATGTGCTTGCCGAAGAAGTTCAGCTTCTCGGTCTCCTTGGCGTCGCGCACGTTCACATAGGCCTCGAAGGCGGCCTTGTAGCCGAACAGCTCGTCGTTATAGGTCTCGTAGGGGCCGATGGTGACGTCGACCGGCGAATCGAGGTCCATCCAGGCGAAGTCCGAGGCCAGGTAGTCGTTCGACAGGAAGGCGTCGGCGCGCAGGTTCAGGAATTTCTTCAGCGAGGCGTTGTCGGTGGCGCCGGCGGCTTCCTTCAGCAGCTTCGACAGCTGCTGCAGCTCGGTCGCGTATTCGTCGGAGTACTTCACGATGGCGTAGCGCTTGGCGCCCGTGCCGTCCTTGGTGTTGCGGATAGTGGTGAAGAACCACTGCGCCTGCTCCTTGTCCTGCGGCGACAGGGAATTCATCCAGGTCTCGAGGTCCTGCTTGCTCGCCCCTTCCGGATAGAAGTTGGCGCCCAGCGGCTTTTCAAGCGGGATCCTGATGCCGGCGAATTCGGCGGGCATGAAGGAGCGGTTGCCGTCGATGATCGACCACGGTCCCTTGTTCAGCCAGAAGTAGTCGCGCCGCGCACGGCCCAGCGCGCTCGTGTCCTTCTGCAGCGCCGCCCACAGCGCCTCGTTGCCGGACCAGCGCTGGCGCAGCTGCAGGGTGTCGACGATCTTCGCGGCTTCGATCAGTTTTCCGATGGCGATGCGGTCGCCCTTCGACAGCTTGCTGGTGTCGGCGTTCAGGGCGACCGGGGCGAAGCGCCTGGCCATCGTGGTCAGTTCGGCGGCCGTGGCCGGTGCGGCGGCGTGGGCGGGGGAGTCTGCGGCCAGCGTGGGCATGGAGACGGCGCCGAGGACGGCAAGGGCGAGGGGCAGCAACAGGGTTTTCATGGTGTCTCTGGTTGGGGTAGTTGTAGTTGGGCGATTGTAATCCTGTTCTGCCGGCTGGCGCAGGATCGGTGTCTGGAGTCCAGGAGAGGCACACGGGCCGGCAAGGCCTTGCTGTATCATTCGGCTCCTGAAAACGAAGCCCGCATATGCTCATCATTACTATCAAACAGGGCAAGGAAAAAAGCCTGCTGTCCGGCGATCCCTGGATTTACCTCTCGGCCATCGACAAGGTCGAGGGCCGGCCCCAGGAGCGCAGCAAGTCCGGCGCCACGGCGCTCGTGCAATCGTCGTCGCGCCAGTTCCTGGCCCGCGCGGCCTATAACGCCAGGTCACAGATCGCAGCCCGCGTCTGGACCCTGCGCGAGGACGAGCCGGTCGACCACGCAATGATCAAGCGCCGCGTGCAGGCCGCGGTCGCGCGGCGCGCCGATGCCGTGCGCGGCGCCGATCCGCAAGCCCTGGTCCTGGTCATCGATGGCGAAAAAGACGGCCTGCCGGGCCTTCTGGTGCACAGCTATGGCGGGACCGGCGGTTACCTCGTATGCCAGTTCAACGCGGCCGGCGTCGACTTCTGGAAAGTGACCATCGTGCAGGCGCTGCTGGCGGCGACAGGCTGCCCCAACGTCTTCGAACGCAGCGACGAGCTGTTGCGCAAGGGCGAAGGGCTGCCCGTCATCTGGCGTGCGCTGGCCGGCGATGAGCCGCCCCAGCGCCTGATGGTGCGCGATGGCTCGCGCCTGCTGCCGACCGATATCCGCACTGGATTCGTTTATCCGCGCTGAATCAACCGGCCGGTCGTCTTCACGTCACCGCCCTTCCCTGCCATCCAGCGCCGGCCCGCTGTACTTCATCAGCAGGCCCTTCGGCCCCACCGCCCAGCCGCTCGAAGGCGTCGCGAAACCGACCGTGTTCATCGGCGTCCTGTCCAGCACCGTCCAGCTCTTGCCGCCGTCGCGCGAGAACCCGGAACCGGCCAGGCCCGCGGCGACCAGCGCGCGCGGCGCACCCGGCACCGGCACCACCACCGACATGTAGCCGGCTGGCGCCACCTGCACCGGCGTCCAGCTCGCGCCGCCGTCGGACGTAAGGGCGCCGTTGATGCCGGCCATCTGCGTTTCCTTGTAGTCGCCGCCGGCGGCAAAGCCCTCTTCCGGATTCAGGAAGGCGACCGAGAACACGCCGCGCGCCGCCGCGCCGGCCGGGATCGGCGTCGCGCTCGGGCGCCAGGTCTTGCCGCGATCGGGCGAGTGGAACACGCGCGAAGTCGCGCTGCCGCCGGTGGCGATCCAGGCATCGCTGGCGCCGGCCACGGTCAGGCAGGTGCCGCTGGCCGCGAACGCGCCTTCGTTGGGCATCGCTTCCAGTCCCTTGGCCGCGACTTCATGCCAGCTGGCGCCGCCGTCGCTGGTGGTGTAGACCTGGAAGCTGCCCTTGACCGGGTCGCCGAACAGGATGCCGTTGTCCTTGTCCCAGAACGCCATCGCGTCCCAGAAACCCTCGGCCACCTGGTTCGTCGCCATCAGGCGCCAGGAAGCGCCGCCGTCCTCGGTGCGGTAGATGCGCGAAGCCGCGCCCGGTCCCGCGCCCATCACGATGGCGGTCTTCGCATCGATCGCGTGGATGTCGCGGAAATCGATCTTGTCGGCGTCCGGCACCTGCATCGCCTGCCAGTGCGCGCCGTCGACCGTGCGCAGGACCGTGCCCCTCGCCCCGCTGGCCCATGCGACCCGGTCGCTGACGACGGACAGGCCGCGCAGTTCGGCGCCGGTGCCGCTGGGTGTCGCTTGCCAGGCTTGCGCCGATGCGAAGGCGGTGGTGGAAGACAGCAGTGCGGCGAGGAGGAGCGAGCGTGCGGGCATGGTACCGGCCTGTAGAGTCATGATGGCCGATCTTACACCGCCGCCCGCGCAAGCGGCCAGTTTGCGATAATGGCGGCCTTACCCGCAATTTGAAACGAACACCATGACGACCCTGACCTACGAAGCCTTCCTCGACGAAGTGACCACCCTGCTCACCGAGATGTACGACATGGAAGACGAAGCCGCCATCAAGCTGGTGATGCAGGCGCAGGATGCCGAGTACTTCGTCGTCCACGACGACAAGGAAGAACTGCGGACGCTGGAGCAGGCCAAGAAGGAGGCGGTGGCCTTGTACACCGCAAAGCAGAACCGCGTGCAGACGCAGCAGAAGCAGCAGCGGGCGCAGCACCAGAAGGGTGGGCCCAGGAAGCGCTAGGGGTTACCGACGAAACTTGGGTTCCCGCCTGCGCGGGAACGACGGCTTGGCTACGTCGTCCCCGCGCAGGCGGGGACCCAAGTTGACTTTCCCTGCTTAATTACCCGCCTTCGCAATCGTCGCGACAGGCTCCCCCTGCGTCCACCCCCCACCCAGCGCCCGCGCCACCGACACCGCCGCCAGCAGGCGCTGGGTACGGATCTGCGCCGCGGCGCGGTCCGCCGCCAGCGTGCTGCGCTGGGCGTCGGTCACGTCCAGGTAAGTCGAGACGCCGCGCTCGTAGCGCGCCTGCGCCACCAGCAGCGCGCGGCTGGCTGCCTGCTGGGCCTGGGCCTGCACCTCGCCCTGCTGCTGGCGCTGCTGCACGTCGGACAGCGCATCCTCCACTTCGCGCAGCGCGGTCAGCAGGCGCGCTTCATGGTTTGCCACCGCCTCGTCGTAACGGGCCTGGGCCAGCTTCAGGTTGGCGCGATTGCGGCCGGCGTCGAACACCGGCAGCGACAGCGCCAGCGGACCGAAGGAGAACTGGCGTGCGCTGCCCTGGGCCAGGTTGCGCAGGTTTTCCGAGGCATAGCCGAAGTTGCCGGTCAGGGACAGCGCCGGGTAGAACGCGCCTTCGGCCACGCCGACCTGGGCGTTGAAAGCCTTCAGGGTGGCCACGCTCGATGCCAGGTCAGGGCGCTGGCCCAGCAGGCTGGCCGGCAGGCCGACCGGGATGCCCGGCGGCTGCGGAAGCGCGGCGTCGGGGCTGGCCGGGATCAAGGGCTCGCTCGGCGAGGCGCCCACCAGCACCGCCAGCGCATGCTCCAGCGTGTTGCGCTGGCGCTGGGCTTCGTGCAGGTCGGCCTCGGCGTTGGCGCGCTCGATGCGGGTGCGCGACACGTCCAGCTCGTTCGACAGGCCGGCGTTGAAGCGCGCCTCGATCAGCTCCTGCGATTCGCGGCGGGTCGCCAGCGCGTTGCGCAGGATCGCCAGCTCGGCGTCCAGGCCGCGCAGCTGCCAGTAGGTCGTCGCCACCTGGCTCGACAGCATCAGCAGCACGCCGTCGCGGTCGTCCTGGGCCGCCAGGGCCTGGGCGTCGGCCGCCTCGACGACGCGCCGCACGCGGCCCCACAGGTCCAGCTCCCACGAGAAGTTGGCGCCGGCCTGGTAGTTATTGCCTTCGATCGAGCGGTGTCCCAGCGCCAGGCCCTGCGAAGTCTCGGCCGAGGTGCGCGAGTTCGACACGCCGGCGCCCACGCTCACGGTCGGCAGCTGGCCGGCGCGCACCACGCCCAGCTGGGCCTGCGCCTGCACCAGGCGCTGCGCGGCGGCGCGCACGTTCGGGTTGTCGCGCAGCGCGCGCGTCTCGAGGGCGCTCAGGGTCTGGTCGCCGAACACGGTCCACCAGTCGGCCGGCAGGCGCGCAGCCTGGTCCTGCTGGCTGCCCTGCACGTGGCGATAAGCCGGCGCCGCGACGCCGGCCGGGGCCTTGAAGTCGGGGCCGATGGTGCCGCAGGCGGAAAGAAGCGCGGCGACGGCGGCGGCCAGGGCGGTTTGGATGACGGGCTTGAACATAATCGTTTTCATTAAAGTTATCCTCTCAGTCGTTCCCGCGGAGGCGGGAACCCAAGTTCGCGGCGTACCGCTAGCGCTTTCACCATTCACGCAAACTTGGGTCCCCGCCTGCGCGGGGACGACGCGAATTATTCGCGGGAATGACAGGGCATATGTCAGTGGCCTCCGCCACCAGCCCCACCCGGCGACTTGACCTTGTCCGCGAACCACAGCGGAACGATCGCAGCCAGCAGGATCACGCCGACGATGAAGAAGCCGTCGTTGTAGGCCATCACATAGGACTCGCGCCGCACGATGCGGTCGATCGCGCCGATCGCCTGCTGGGCCGCGGTGGCCGGGTCGATGCCGCGTGCGATGAAGGCCTGGGTCAGCTGGTCCAGGCGCAGCTGGGTCGCGCTGGACGCCAGCGAGACCGCTTCGCCCAGGCGCGCCGAGTGGAAGTGCTCGCGGTTGGTCAAAGCGGTCGCCAGCAGCGCGATGCCGACCGAGCCGCCCAGGTTGCGGGTCATGTTGAACAGGCTCGAGGCCGACGGCATGTCCTTCGGCATCACGCCGTTCATCGCGAAGTTCGACAGGGTCAGCATCACGAAGGGCTGGCCGATCGCGCGGATGACCTGCGACAGCATCAGCTGGTCGTAGCCGGTCGACGCATCCATGTAGGCGTTCATCAGGCAGGACACGCCGAACAGCCCCAGGCCGAACATGCACATGATGCGGTTGTCGACCTTCTGCGACAGGCGCGCCACGAAGGGCATCACGAACAGCTGCGGCAGGCCCATCCAGGCGATCACCTCGCCGATCTGCATCGGCGAATAGCCGGCGATCTGGCCCAGGTACAGCGGCAGCAGGTACGACGAGCCGTACAGGCCCATCCCGATCACCGCCGACAGCGCGGTCGCCACCAGGAAGTTGCGCTGGCCGTAGAGCCGCAGGTTGACGAAGGGCTCGGCGCGCCAGAAGCCGATCACGACCCAGCCGAGGATGCCGGCCAGCGCCAGCGCGGCGAAGGTGATGATGAAGCTCGACTCGAACCAGTCCTTCGAATTGCCCTCTTCCAGGAAGATGGTCAGGCTGGCCAGGCCGACCGCCATGAAGGCGATGCCGAGCCAGTCGGCCTTCAGCAGGGCCTGCAGGTTCTTCGGCTCCTTGTCGATGCCCCAGTACATGCCGGCGATCAGCAGCACGCCCGGCACCCAGTTGATGTAGAAGATCGAGGGCCAGCCATACAGCTCGGTCAGGTAGCCGCCCAGGGTCGGGCCCATGGCCGGCGCCAGGGTCGCGGTCAGGCCGAACATCGCCATGCCGACCGCGCGCTTGGCGGGAGGCAGGCGGGTCATCACGAGCGTCATCGCCATCGGGATCAGCGCGCCGCCGGTGAAGCCCTGCAGCATGCGGAACACGATCATGCTCTGCAGGTTCCAGGCCGTGCCGCACAGGGTCGAGAACAGCAGGAAGAAGGCGGTGGTGCCCATCAGGTAGCGGCGCTGGCCGAAGGCGCGCACGAACAGCGCGGTCATCGGGATCACCACGATCTCGGCGCACAGGTAGGCGGTCGAGATCCACGAGCCCTCTTCCTGGGTCGCCGACAGCGTGCCGAGGATGTCGCGCAGCGAGGAGTTGGTGATCTGGATGTCGAGCACCGCCATGAAGGCGCCGAGCATGCCGGCGAACACCGCGATCCAGGTGCGCGCATCGATGTGCGCGCCGTTGGCCGGGGCCCCCGGGGGCGCGTTGTGCGGCGCCGGACGCGGCGCGCCGGGTGCGGCGGGCGTCTTCAAGGCCGTGGTGGAACTCGTCATGACGATTCCTTAGTGCTTGGTGTTCTGGCGCAGGTCGACCTCGACCACGGTCGACATGCCCGGCACCAGGCGGCCCGCGTACTTCTTCAGGTCTTCCGGCCTGAAGGTGATCTTGACCGGCACGCGCTGGACGATCTTGGTGAAGTTGCCGGTCGCGTTATCGGCCGGCAGCAGCGCGAACTGGTTGCCCGAGGCCGGCGAGAAGCTGTCCACGCGGCCGACCAGTTCCTTGTCCTTCAGGGCGTCGACTTCGATCTTCACTTCCTGCCCCGGCGCCAGGCCCGGCAGCTGGGTTTCCTTGAAGTTGGCGGTCACCCACACGTCGTCCTGGACGATCGCAGCCAGCTGCTGGCCCGGCTGGATGCGGGCGCCGACTTCGACGCTGCGCTTGCCGATGCGGCCGCCGACCGGGGCGACGATCTGGTTGTAGCCGAGCTGCTGCCGGGCGTCCTTGAGCTGGGCCTGCAGCACCTTGACCTGGGCCTTCAGCACGTCGCGCGCCGAGGCGGCGGCGGCGATCTGGGCCTTGGCGGCGGCGGCGTTGTCGCGGCGCGCATTGACGTCGGCGGAGGCGCTGGCGCGCGCGGCGGTGGCGGCGTCGACCTCGGCCTTCGAGACGGCTTTCATGGTGGTGTTATACAGCTGGCCGTAGCGCTCGGCGTCCTGCCTGGCGCGGACCAGGTTGGCCTGGGCCTGCACCACCTGGGCGCCGGCGGCCGAGGCCTGGGCGCGCGCCTGCTCGACGGCGGCGTCGGCCTGCAGGATCTGCTGCTGCACGCTGGCGATCTGGGCCTGGATCTGCTCGACCTTCACGCCCTGGTCTGCCGGATCCAGCTCGGCCAGCACGTCGCCGGCTTTCACGACCTGGTTGTCGTCGAACAGGACCTTGGTCACCACGCCCGGGATGCGGCTCGATACCGGATGCACGTGGCCGGTGATGTAGGCGTTTTCGGTATCGACGAAGTTGCTGCTGCGATACCACATGCGGCCGCCGGCGCCGATGGCGGCCAGCGCGATCAGGCCGACCACGATCAGCACGCGCTTGGGCGGACCCTTGCTGGCGTTGGCAGGCGTGGCCGGCGCTGCCGGAGGAACCGCGGCGGCAAACGGTTTCTCGACCGTGGTATGCGAATCTGGCATGAGTACGACTCCGAAAAAAATGAAATGGGTTCATCGCATTATTCGACAAGAATCCGGCGAAGTCAAGAAATGAAACGGTTGCATTTCATTTTTTCCTGCGCTAGAGTGTCGGCATGGACAAACCACTGCACGATCCCATCGATAGCGCCTGCAAGGCGGCTGGCCGGCCCAAGGCCGACGAGGTCGAAGCACGCATGCAGGAGCTGCTCGACACCGCAGGCAGGCTCTTCCTCAAGAATGGCTATACCAAGACCAGCCTGGAATCGATCGCCCGCGCCGCCCACGTCGCGGTGCGCACGATCTATGTGAAATTCGGCGGCAAGGCGGGTCTGCTGCACGCGGTGCTGGCGGCCAAGCGCGACCGCTACTTCAGCAGCCAGCCGATGGACTCCGACCCTCGCCCGTTCAAGGAAGTCGTCGCCGATTTCGCGCGCCAGCTGGTCGAACTGAAGAATTCGCAGGAAGCGATCGACATGCAGCGCATCGTCATGGCCGAGGCGCCGACCAATCCCGAGCTGGCGGAAGCCTTCTGGAATGGCGGTCCACGCCAGACCCGCGAGATGCTCGGCCGCTACTTTGCGCGCCCGGACATCCGTGCCCAGCTGCGCGCCGACGTTCCGCTCGAGCTGCTGCCCGAATTCCTGATGAGCGGCCTCTCCGGCGACCAGCTGTGCCGTTTCGTGCTGGCGAAACAGCAGCGCACGCCGGAAGAAATCGAGCGCGAGCTCGAAGGCCGGCTCGACCTGTTCTATCACGCGGTGCTGGCCAGGCCCTGAGCGCCAGGGTCAATGTGCGGCATCGCACGGAACGCCTGCACCACTCTGGGGCATCCTGAATGCCTTATGAAGGAGGATGTCATGGACACGAAAAATACAAAGACGGCAGTTCGCCGCAAGGAGGTAGCATGAGCAAGTCGTCCCGTTACGAATGGCGAGACCAGCAGGCGGCGCTGCAGGAGCGCATGAAGGGTTTCCTGGCAAATCCGGACAGCGAGCGAATGGAAGCCGTGGTCGCCGAGATGCGCGCCTACGCCGATGCGGCCCGCGCGGGCCATATCGAGATCCCGCAGACCTTCACGGCCTACAGTTAAGTCAGCGGTCTTTTTTGCTGCATGCACGACGCCGTCCGGATGAAACCTGGGCGGCGTTTTTCATTTGGCGGACGCGCCCACCAGGAAATCGATATAGCCTTCGATGAAGGCGCGCTGCGAGCGGCGGAATTCGTCGACCGTCCTGAACATCGTGGTCTGCTGCTTCATCAGGTAGGCGGTGACGATCACGCCGTCCCGCGGCACGAAGATATGCAACTGGGTCGGCATGGCGCTGGCGTTGGCGATCAGCGCATTCTGGGTCAGCGCTGCGTACTCGACACCCCTGTAATGCGCGCGCTCCAGCTCCATGTACTCCCTGCCCGCAACGATCCGGTCCAGTTTTTCCTTCGCTTCCGGATGTGCCTTCAGGTAGCTTTCGGCATGCTTGCTGCCGTAGGCGTACACATGCTCGAGCGCCTCGACCAGGACGTCCTTGTCGCGTTCGTAGCGGCCCGGCGCGCTTTTCTCGACCTTGGTGTTGGCAAAGAAGCCGCTGCCGGGATAAGCGTACATGGCGGTGACCCCGTCGACGACGCTTACCTGCTCCTTGCGCACCGCGCCGCCCGGCTGCGCCGGCACCACCTCGACGCTACGCCAGGCCGGGCAATCCGTGCAGCGCTGCTTGAGTTCGACCAGCCGGAGCCCGTCCGCAAACTGGCGCGGCACCAGTTTCTCGAAGGCCGCGGGCGGAGCCGGGGGCTCGGCGGCGGCTGGCCGGGCCAGGACAGCCAGCATCAGCATCAGTAGCGGCAGCGGCAGGCGTGCAATGGTCTTGATCATGCGGCGGTTCCAGCTCGGCGTTGATGAAGAAACCATGTTGCCACGTCGTCCACACCAGCGCCGGCATCTCCGGAAGGGAGCGTGGCGCGGCCGCCCCGGTAGCATCATGCGCGACCCGATGCAAGCAGGCTGTTGGACGCGCCGCGTCACAAGAAACAACTTAAGTGTGAACTTTCTTCACATTTAAGTTAGGATGACGATGATTCCATAAAGCAAGGCTTCAGATGCCCAGCTCGTTCATCGTCCCCCATTCCAATCTCCGCCGCACCAACTTCGCATTGACCCTTGCCCTGCTGCTGGTCGCTGCGCTCGGCGTCTTTTTCGTAAGGGAAGTCGTCGATCTGCACGGATCCATGGGCAAGCTGCGCAATAACGACCGCGCCCGCGTCGAAATACGCAACGTGCTGGTCGACCTGCTCGACGCCGAAACGGGACAGCGCGGCTTCATCCTCACTGGCCAGGAGAGTTACCTCGAGCCCTACTACCGCGGCAAGAACCACGTCAGGGAAAGCATCCGGAAAGCCCAGCAATCAGTCCGTCCGGAGGACCAGCCGGTCGCGGATTTCCCGAAGATCATGTTGCTGGCGGAACGGAAGCTGGAGGAACTCGACCGTACGGTGGTGCTGAAAAAGCGGGGCGACACGGCCGCCGCGCTGGAGGTCGTGACACGCGGCTACGGCAAGTCGGCCATGGACGACGCCCGCCAACTCATCCAGCGCAACATCGAACAGTTGCAGCTGCAGCGCAACCGCGCCATCGACAGCCTGGATGCGCGGCTGCGGCGCACCGCCATCCTGCTGGTTCTGATCCTTGCCGTGGTGTCGGCACTGGCGGTGCATGCCTGGCGTTCCATGTCGAAGGCGATCCGCATCAACAATGAGCTTGCCCAGACCCTGGCCCGGGAAGCGTCGTATGACGCATTGACCGGTTTGCCGAACCGGCGTTTCTTCGACCGCTGGGTACGTCAACTGCTCAACAAGAACGGCCGCGACCGGGGACCGTTCACGCTGCTGCTGGTCGACCTGGACGGCTTCAAGAAGGTCAACGACACGCTCGGTCACCTGGTCGGCGACGACGTCCTCAAGGAAGCGGCCGCGCGCTTCCAGGCCAGCCTGCGCGGCGGCGAGTTCCTTGCGCGACTGGGCGGCGACGAATTCGGCCTGCTCATCGAAGGGGATGTGTCCCGCAAGGACCTGGAACAGCTCGGGCAGCGGCTCATCGCATCGCTATCCCCGAAGCTGCACGACCGGCTCGCCGAGGGCGCGGTCGGCGCCAGCATCGGCGTATCGCGCTTCCCGCATCACGGCACCGATATCGAGGCGTTGACCGAAGCGGCGGACGAGGCCCTGTACCGCGCCAAGGACGGCGGCCGGGGGATGGTGTCGTTCGCCCACGTCGGCAGCAACGACATCATCCGGGCGCGGCCGGCCTGAGCTCAGCGCGGCGGCAGGAAGCGGAAGGTCGGCTCGATGTTCTTCTCGTGCAGGAAGCGCACGATGTCTTCGAGGGTCGCGTCCTTCAGCAGCAGGCCGTCGGGGGTGGACGCCGGCATGGGCGCTGCCGCAGTGGCCCGGCTACGTGCCCGCGGCTGGGACGGCGGCGCGGCTGGCGGCGATGGTTCCGCGGCCAGCGCGGTGGCTGCCGCCTCCGAGATCGCAGGCGCGGGTGCCGGTGCGGGCGCGGGCGCGCGGCGCTGTTCGAGCTTGCGCAGCGCCTGGCGGAACTGTTCTTCGTCGATGCTGTCCAGCCCCTCCAGGAAACCGACCTGCCCCGCCAGCGGCGGCGCCACTTCCAGCCCCGATTCCTCGGCGAAGGACGCGCCCATGCCCGGATGGATGAAGGCTGCCCACTTGCCGCTGCGCGGGTTCAGGCAGGGCGGCAGGTAGACCGGCGCGGTGGCCGCGTCGGGCGCCAGTTCGAGTGCCGGAAAGTAGGCCTGGCGCAGCAGCTCCAGGAAGTCCTGGGCCTGGTCCGCCGGCACCGGCGTCTCCAGCGACAGCCACAGGCGGTAGGCGTTGGCGCCGTCGATGCTCACCGCCGGCACCGGCAACCCGAGCTCGGCCTGCAACGCGTTCGCCACCGCGCACAGGCGCTCCCAGTGCCCCGTCTCGCCATCACCAAAGACCTTGCGGAAGGGGATGGCCAGCGCGCGCGTCAGGCCATCGGCCGTGGTCAGCTTGATGGCCAGCGTGGTGTGGCCGAGGATGTGCTGGGCCAGCACCTCGCGGGTCACGGCTTCCGGCGCCAGGTACAGCCGGCTCAGTTCTGCAATCAGTTTTTCCATCACCCGATTTTACCCCTGCGCGCCGCGTTCTTGCCGAGCGCCGCCAGGTCGAGGTCGGCGTCGCCATGGTCGATGGCTTCCTTCAGCACGCCTTGTAACGCATCGCCGAAGGCCAGCGGCAAGCCCTTGCCCTGCCCCGCCTCGACCGCCAGGCGCACGTCCTTCTGCCCCAGCGACAGCTTGAACCCGGCAGGGCTGTAGCGCTCCTGCGCGATCATGCCGCCATAGCCCTTGTACACGGGCGAGCCGGCGAACAGGGTGGTCGTGATCAGGTCGATGAAATCCGCGGCCGGGATGCCATGCGCGCGCGCCAGCGCCGAGCCCTCGCCCATCGCCTCGATCGCGCAGGCCAGGGTCAGGTTGCAGGCCAGCTTGACCGCGTTGGCCTGTTCCGGCGCTTCGCCGAAGCGCCAGGTCTTCTGGCCCATCAGGTCGAGCAGCGGCTGCACGCGGTTGACCAGTTCGTCGGCGCCGCCAGCGAGGATGTTCAGCTTGCCGGCTTCGGCCACGTCCACGCGGCCCAGCACCGGCGCGGCCACGTAGCCGACGCCCTTCTCCACGTGCAGCGCCGCCATCTCGCGCGCGAACGCGACGGATACCGTGGCCATGTTGACGTGGATGCTGCCCGGCGCCATCGCGTCCAGCACGCCGCCGTCGACCATCACCGCGCGGGTCGCGTCGTCGTCGGCCAGCATGGTGAAGACGACGTCGGCGATGCCGCACTCGGCGGCCGTCGCGGCAGGCTTGGCGCCTTTCGCCGCCAGCGCCTGCACGGGTTCCGGGTTGCGGTTCCAGACGTGGACGGGCTGCCCCGAACGCAGCAGCTTGCTTGCCATGTGCTGGCCCATGGCGCCGAGGCCGATGAATCCGATGGTCATTGTTTGCTCCCTATGTTGGTGGATGCACCGTCGTTCCCGCGCAGGCGGGAACCCAAGTTCGATATTAGACCAGCAATCATGCACACACGCAGGAAGTGAAACGGCCTGCGCCCGCTTTTCAGGCTAAGCTGTCGCGATGGACATCGCCGCCGCCACCTGCCTGTTCCTGCTGGTCGCCACGACCGTCATCCACTACGAAGTGCTGCGGCTGCTGACGGCCGGCCTGCCCGTGCTGCGGATCCGGCCGCGCGTGCAGCTCGTGTTCGTGATCCTCGGCGCGTTCGGCGCGCACTTCCTCGAGATCCTGCTGTACGGCGCAGCCTACTACGTGCTGGCCAGCTATTTCGACATCGGCAGGATGGGCGATCCGGGGCCGCTGCCTTTCACGCGCTGCCTGTACTTTTCCGCCGAAACCTACACGACCCTGGGCTACGGCGACGTGCTGCCGCACGGCGACCTGCGTTTGCTGGCGGGGCTGGAAGCGCTGAACGGCATGCTGCTGATCGGGTGGACGGCGTCGTACACCTTCCTGTCGATGGAGAAGTTCTGGGATGGCGGCCGAGGCGGAAATTCACGGAATTGATGCTGCCATCCAAGTACAAGATCCCATGCAGTCCCGCAGGCCTAAACAACCGGGCCTTCCCGCCCACGCGAATAAATGCCGACCGCTTTGCCGTATATCTCGGTTTCCGCTTCATAAGCCAGGCCAAGGCGCCTTGCAACGCGCAGCGACGATGCATTGGCCGAAGCGATGAGCGCCCGGACTGTTGGTTCGCGCCGGATCTCGAGCGCATGGTTCACGGCTGCCGCCGCCGCTTCGCTCGCGAATCCCTGGCCCCCAAAGGCGCGATAGGTATTCCAGCCAAGCTCCATCACCGTGGATTCCTCGCGAAAGAATGCGCCAACACTCCCGACGACTTGACCAGTCTCCTTTTCCTCGACAGTCCACCATCCGGCGCCATGGATGAGCCATAGTCCTGCTTGTGAACAGAAGATTCGCCATGCAGCATGGCGGTCAGCAGGGACCAAATGGGCCGAGCTTACCGGGTCGGCCAAATGCGCTGCGAATGCATCGAAGTCCTCCCGTCGATATTCGCGCAGCATGAGCCGTTCCGTGTGAAGACAGGGAACAGAAGTGATGAATTCGCTATTCATGCGCTGGATTCCTTGTACTGGCGCCAGGCAAGCCGATAGCGGCCCTTGGCAATCATCCAATATACGCGGCTTATTGCTCGGAAAGCAACTACAAAGAAAAAAGCCGGGACGCGAGGTCCCGGCTTTCCAGACAACCTGATGTACTGCTCAGCGCTTGCGCGGCGGCGGCAAATCGGTGCAGACGCCTTCGTAGGCTTCGGCAGCCATGCCGATCGACTCGCCCAGGGTCGGGTGCGGGTGGATGGTCTTGCCGATGTCCACGCCGTCCGCGCCCATCTCGATCGCCAGGGCGATCTCGCCGATCATGTCGCCGGCGCTGGTGCCGACGATGGTGCCGCCGATGATGCGGTGGGTCTCGGCGTCGAACAGCAGCTTGGTGAAGCCTTCCGAACGGCCGTTGGCCACGGCGCGGCCCGAGGCCGCCCACGGGAAGTGGCCCTTCTCGACCTTGATGCCCTTGGCCTTGGCTTCGTCTTCGGTCAGGCCGACCCATGCCACTTCCGGATCGGTGTAGGCCACCGACGGGATCACTTTCGCATCGAAGAAGGCCTTCTCGCCATGCGCGGCTTCGGCGGCGACGTGGGCTTCATGCACGGCCTTGTGCGCCAGCATGGGCTGGCCCACCAGGTCGCCGATCGCGAAGATGTGCGGCACGTTGGTGCGCATCTGGCCGTCGACCGGGATGAAGCCGCGATCGGTCACCGCCACGCCGGCGGCTTCCGCGCCGATCTTCTTGCCGTTCGGGCTGCGGCCCACGGCCACCAGCACCAGGTCGTAGGTTTGCGCTTCCGGCGCCGGCTGGCCTGCTTCGGCGGCTTCGAACGTCACCTTGATACCCTCCGGCAGCGCTTCCACGCCGACGGTCTTGGTCTTCAACATGATGTTGTCGAAGCGGTGCGCGTTGAACTTCTGCCAGACCTTGACGGCCTCGCGGTCCGCGCCCTGCATCAGGCCGTCCATCATCTCGACCACGTCGATGCGCGCACCCAGGGTCGAGTACACGGTCGCCATTTCGAGCCCGATGATGCCGCCGCCGATGACCAGCATGCGCTTCGGCACCTGGCGCAGTTCCAGCGCGCCGGTCGAGTCGACGATGCGCGGATCTTCCGGCACGAAGGGCAGCTTCACGACCGAGGAACCGGCCGCGATGATCGCCTTCTGGAAGGCCACGACCTTCTTGCCGCCGTCGGCAGCGGTCACCTCGATGTGGTTCGGGCTCAGGAACTTGCCGACGCCCTGCACCACGTTGACCTTGCGGCCCTTGGCCATGCCGGCCAGGCCGCCGGTCATGGTCTTGATCACGCCGTCCTTGTAGGCGCGCAGCTTGTCGATGTCGACCTGCGGCTTGGCGAAGGACACGCCGATGTCGGCCATGTGCGCGGTCTCGTCCATGATGTGCGCCACGTGCAGCAGCGCCTTGGACGGGATGCAGCCCACGTTCAGGCAGACGCCGCCCAGGGTCGCGTACTTCTCGACCAGCACGGTGTTCATGCCGAGGTCGGCGGAGCGGAAGGCGGCCGAGTAGCCGCCCGGGCCCGCGCCCAGCACCATCATCTCGCATTCGATGTCGACCGGGCCGCCGTAGCTCGATGCGTTCGGGGCCGGCACGGCGTTCGGTGCGGCGGCGTCGGCCTTGTGGGCCGGCGCATAGGAGTCGGTCGGGCCGGCGGCGGCGGTCGGAGCGGCTGCCTGCGCGCCGATCTGGGCGGCCGGCTTGTCCGACGCGGCGGCCGGGGCGGCTGCCGGCGCGGCGCCCTCACCTGCTTCGTCGAGCAGCAACAACAGCGAGCCTTCGCCCACCTTGTCGCCGACCTTGACCTTCATTTCCTTGACCACGCCGGCGTGGGTCGACGGGATCTCCATGCTGGCCTTGTCGGACTCCACGGTCACCAGCGACTGGTCGACCTTGATGGTGTCGCCCGGCTTGACCATCAGCTCGATGACTTCGACTTCCTTGAAATCGCCGATATTCGGGACTTTGACTTCAACGGTGCTCATCTTGTCGGCTCCTTACAGCAGCGTCTTGCGCAGGTCGGCCAGGACGTCGGCCAGGTAGGCGGCAAAGCGGGCCGCGCCGGCGCCGTCGATCACGCGGTGGTCGTACGACAGGGCGAGCGGCTGCATCAGGCGCGGCTGGAAGGTGGAACCGTCCCACACCGGCTTCATCGCCGACTTGGACAGGCCCAGGATCGCCACTTCCGGTGCGTTGATGATCGGCGTGAAGTTGGTGCCGCCGATGCCGCCCAGCGACGAGATCGTGAAGGTCGCGCCCTGCATGTTGGCCGGCGACAGCTTGCCTTCGCGCGCCTGCGCGGACAGCTCGCCCATCTCGGTGGCGATCTGCGAGACCGATTTCTTGTCGGCGTCCTTGATCACCGGGACCACCAGGCCGTTCGGCGTGTCGGCCGCGAAGCCGATGTTGTAGTACTGCTTCAGGATCAGCGCGCCGTTCGGCTCGTCCAGCGAGGCGTTAAACGACGGGAACTTCTTCAGCGCGGCGACCGATGCCTTGATCACGAAGGCCAGCATGGTCAGCTTGACCGGCGACTTGGCTTTCGCGTACGCGGCGTTGGAATCGACGCGGAAGGCTTCCAGGTCGGTCACGTCGGCTTCTTCGAAGTGCGTGACGTGCGGGATCATGACCCAGTTGCGGTGCAGGTTCGGGCCGGAGATCTTCTTGATGCGCGACAGCGGCTGGGTTTCGGTCGGGCCGAACTTGCTGAAGTCGAGCGACGGCCACGGCAGCAGGTTCATGCCGGCGCCACCGCCGGCGGCGGCCGGTGCGGCGGTCGGGCCCGCGGCCATCACGCCCTTCACGAAGCCTTGCACGTCCTGCTGGGTGACGCGGCCCTTCGGACCGGAACCCTTGACCTTGTTCAGGTCGACGCCCAGTTCGCGTGCGAACTTGCGCACGGACGGCGAGGCGTGGGCGGTCGCGAACGACGGCGCCGGACCGGAGGCTGCTGCCGGAGCAGCGGCCGATGCCGGTGCAGGCGCAGGGGCTGCGGCCGGAGCCGGTGCCGGTGCGCTCGGCGCAGACGCCTCGCCGGCCGGAGCCGGAGCAGCCGGTGCAGCGGCCGGTGCCGGTGCGGCAGCCGGGGCGGCGCTCGGCGCAGGCGCTTCGCCGCCTGCGGCTTCTTCAAGCATCAGCACCACCGAACCCTCGGCAACCTTGTCGCCGACCTTGACCTTGATTTCCTTGACGACGCCGGCATGGCTGGACGGGATCTCCATGCTGGCCTTGTCCGATTCCACCGTGATCAGCGACTGGTCGACCTTGATGGTGTCGCCCGGCTTGACCATCAGCTCGATCACTTCCACTTCCTTGAAGTCGCCGATGTCGGGGACTTTGACTTCCACAATGCTCATGTTGGGTAGCTCCGTTTTTATTAGTTAGCCAAGGCCGCTGCGCACGCGCAGCGGCCTAGAGCATTACTGGGTCACAGGATTCGGCTTGTTCGGATCGATGCCGTACTTCGCAATCGCCTCGGCAACCGTCGATGCCGGGATCTTGCCTTCTTCGGCCAGCGACTTCAGCGCGGCGACCGTGATGTAGTAGCGGTTCACCTCGAAGAATTCGCGCAGCTTGACGCGCGAATCCGAGCGGCCGAAGCCGTCGGTGCCCAGCACTTTATAGGTGCGGCCGTTCGGGATGTAGGCGCGGATCTGCTCGGCGAACAGGCGCATGTAGTCGGTGGTCGCGACGATCGGGCCTTGCGTGTCCTTCAGCAGCTGGGTCACGTACGGCAGGCGCGCTTCCTCCTGCGGGTGCACCAGGTTCCAGCGGTCGGCATCCTGGCCATCCCGGGCCAGCAGGGTCAGCGACGGGCAGGACCAGACGTCGGCAGCCACGTTCCAGTCGTTCTTCAGCAGCTCGGCGGCGAACACCGACTCGCGCAGGATGGTGCCGGAGCCCATCAGCTGGACGCGGTTGGCGGCGCTCTTGTCGCCTTCCTGGAGCAGGTACATGCCCTTGAGGATGCCCTCTTCGGTACCCGGCTTCAGGCCCGGCTGCTCGTAGTTCTCGTTCATGATGGTGATGTAGTAGAAGATGTCTTCCTGCTTCTCCACCATGCGCTTCAGGCCGTCCTGGATGATCACCGCCACTTCGTGGCCGTAGGTCGGGTCGTACGGAATGCAGTTCGGGACCGTGGCCGCGATGATGTGGCTGTGGCCGTCCTCGTGCTGCAGGCCTTCGCCGTTCAGCGTGGTGCGGCCGGCGGTGCCGCCCATCAGGAAGCCGCGGGCGCGGATGTCGCCGGCCAGCCAGACCAGGTCGCCGACGCGCTGCATGCCGAACATCGAGTAGAAGGTGTAGAACGGGATCATCACGCGGTTGTTCGACGAGTACGAGGTCGCCGCGGCGATCCACGAGCACATGCCGCCCGCTTCGTTGATGCCTTCCTGCAGGATCTGGCCCGCCTTGTCTTCGCGGTAGTACATCACCTGGTCCTTGTCGACCGGTTCGTACAGCTGGCCCTGCTGGTTGAAGATGCCGATCTGGCGGAACAGGCCTTCCATGCCGAAGGTACGCGATTCGTCGACCAGGATCGGCACGATGCGCTGGCCGATTTCCTTGTCCTTCAGCAGCGTGGTGATCACACGCACGTACGCCTGGGTGGTCGAGATTTCGCGGCCCGGTGCGGTCGGATCCAGCACGGCCTTGAAGGTTTCCAGCGGCGGCACCGGCAGTTTCTCGTCGGCCTGTTCGCGGCGCGACGGCAGGTAGCCGCCGAGGGCCGCGCGGCGCTCGTGCAGGTACTTGATCTCGGGCGCGTCGTCGGACGGCTTGAAGAACGGGATCTCGGCCAGCTTGTCGTCCGGGATCGGGATGGCGAAGCGGTCGCGCATTTCGCGGATGGCTTCGTCGTCCAGCTTCTTGGTCTGGTGCGCGGTGTTGCGCGCCTCGCCCGACTTGCCCATGCCGAAGCCCTTGACGGTCTTGACCAGCAGGACGGTCGGCGAGCCCTTGTTTTCATTGGCCTTCTTGAAGGCGGCGTAGATCTTGTGCGGATCGTGGCCGCCGCGGGTTAGGCGCCAGATGTCGTCGTCGGTCATGTTGGCGACCATCTTCAGCAGCTCGGGGTGCTTGCCGAAGAAGTGCTTGCGCACGTAGGCGCCGTCCTTGGCCTTGTAGTTCTGGTATTCGCCGTCGACGGTTTCCATCATCACGCGCTGCAGGATGCCGTCCTTGTCCTTGGCCAGCAGGGCGTCCCATTGCGAGCCCCAGATGACCTTGATGACGTTCCAGCCGGCGCCGCGGAAGTCCGCTTCCAGTTCCTGGATGATCTTGCCGTTGCCGCGCACCGGACCGTCCAGGCGCTGCAGGTTGCAGTTGACGACCATGACCAGGTTGTCGAGCTTCTCGCGCGCGGCCATGCCGATCGCGCCCATCGATTCCGGCTCGTCCATCTCGCCGTCGCCGCAGAAGACCCAGACCTTGCGGCCTTCGGTCTGGGCGATGCCGCGCGCCTCCAGGTACTTCAGGAAGCGCGCCTGGTAGATCGCCATCAGCGGGCCCAGGCCCATCGAGACGGTCGGGAACTGCCAGAAGTTCGGCATCAGTTTCGGGTGCGGGTAGGACGACAGGCCCTTGCCGTCGACTTCGCGTCGGAAGTTCACCAGCTGTTCTTCGCTGATGCGGCCTTCCAGGAAGGCGCGCGCATAGACGCCCGGCGAGGAGTGGCCCTGGATGTACAGCAGGTCGCCGCCGCTCTCGGCGCTCGGGGCTTTCCAGAAGTGGTTGAAGCCGATGCCCAGCATGTTCGCCAGCGAGGCGAAGGACGAGAGGTGGCCGCCCAGGTCGCCGTCGGCGCGGTTGGCCTTGACCACCATCGCCATCGCGTTCCAGCGCATCCACGAGCGCAGGCGCTCTTCATATTCGAGGTTGCCCGGGCAGTGCTCTTCGAGGTGCGCCGGGATGGTGTTGACGTAAGCGGTGTTGCTGGAGAACGGCATTTGTGCGCCGCGGCGGCGTGCCAGGTCGACCAGGCGCTCCAGCAGGTAGTGGGCGCGATCGGTGCCTTCGAATTCGATGACTGCTTCGAGCGCGTCGAGCCATTCCTTGGTCTCGAGCGTATCCGGGTCGTTGGCGGCCTGGGCCGTCAACTGGTCGAGTTGAGCTGACATGTGCTACGTCTCCTTGAGTTGGTGCCCCACCCGACCTTGAGCCTGAAGCGGACGTTTGGTGGCGAAAAGACTATCCCTAAATTAAAGCCTGTCGATTCTACCAGTGGAGCACGTATTTTTCAAAATACGATATACGATTTCATAATATGGAAAAAGCTAATCCCTGACGCATGCAAACACCGTCGCCCCCGCGCACATACCGTCGTCTCCGCGCACATACCGTCGTCCCCACGCACATACCGTCGCCCCCGCGCAGGCGGGGGCCGAAGTTTGCTGGCGTTTCGATGGCGCAAAGAAATTGGGTCCCCGCCTGCGCAGGGACGACGTTTGCTTGCTCATCAGCAAAGCACAGGGGGACTCCTGCCCTGGCGCGGGCATATCTATAAATATGACAACGAACGCCCCATCGCGGCGCGCAATACGGGGCGTCGGCTTATAATTTCGTTTTTGTCCAGCCTCGAGTCCCGCCATGCCCGCCCAACTGATCGATGGAGTCAAACTTTCCCAACAACTGCGCGCCGACATCGCCCGCCGCGCCGCCGAATTGACCGCCCAGGGCCGCCAGCCCGGCCTGGCCGTGATCATCGTCGGCGACGACCCGGCCAGCCACGTCTACGTGCGCAACAAGGTCAAGGCCTGCGGCGACGCCGGATTCCACTCGGTGCTGGAAAAATACGAGGCCGGCCTGTCGGAGCAGGCCCTGCTGGACCGCATCGCGGCCCTGAACGCGGATCCGGCCATCCACGGCATCCTCGTGCAGATGCCGCTGCCGAAGCACATCGACCCGTCGAAGGTGATCGAGGCGATCGCCGCCACCAAGGACGTCGATGGCTACTCGGTGCTGTCGGCCGGCGAACTGGTCGCCAACCTGCCGGGCTTCCGTCCCTGCACGCCGTATGGCTGCATGAAGCTGATCGAGACCACCGGCGTCGACCTGCGCGGCAAGCACGCGGTCGTGATCGGCCGTTCGAACACGGTCGGCAAACCGATGGCGCTGCTGCTCTTGCAACAGAATGCCACCGTCACCATCTGCCATAGCGCGACGCCGGACCTGGGCTACCACACCCGCCAGGCCGACATCGTGGTCGCCGCGGTCGGCCGCCGCAACACCCTGACCGGCGACATGGTCAAGCCGGGCGCGATCGTGATCGACGTCGGCATCAACCGCGACGACGAAGGCAAGCTGTGCGGCGACGTCGATTTCGCCAGCGTCAGCGAAGTGGCCTCGCACATTACGCCGGTTCCGGGCGGCGTTGGCCCGATGACGATTACCATGCTGTTGATGAACACGCTCGAGTCCGCGGAACGCGGGCTTGCCAAGAATCAAGCACAGCCTGGCCAGGCCTCGGGAATGGACCCGAAGCCCGGCCTTGCATGAACTTTGAAAGGAATACCATGAGCATCGATACCAGCAATCCCCTTCTCGATTTTTCGGGTCTGCCCCGCTTCGACCTGATCCGGCCCGAGCACGTCACGCCGGCGATCGAGCAGCTGATCGCCGATGCTCGCAACGTCGTCCAGCAGCTCGAGGCCCCGGCCGACGACGTCAGCTGGGACAATTTCGTGGTGCCGCTCGAGGAAGCCACCGAGCGCCTGGGACGCGCCTGGGGCGTGGTCAACCACCTGAACCACGTGATGGACACGCCCGAGCTGCGCGCCACCTACAACGAGAACCAGCCGAAGGTGACGGAGTTCTGGACCGAGCTGGGCCAGAACGAGGCGCTGTTCGGCAAATACAGGCAGCTGCGCGCCAGCCCGGAATTCGTGAACCTCACGCCGGCGCGCAAGCGCATCGTCGAGAACGCCCTGCGCGACTTCCGCCTGGGCGGCGCCGAACTCCCCGAGAAACAGAAAGAGCGCTTCGCCGAGATCCAGGAAGAGCAGGCCAGGCTGTCGACCCGCTTCTCGGAAAACGTGCTCGACGCCACCAACGACTTCAAGCTGCTGGTGACAGACGAAGCCGAGCTGGCCGGCCTGCCGGACGACGCCAGGGCCGCGGCCCGCGCCGCCGCCGAGCGCGACGGCAAGCAGGGCTGGCAGTTCTCGCTGCACTTCCCGTCCTATTTCCCGGTGCTGCAGTTCGCCGACAACCGCGCACTGCGCGAGAAAATCTACCGCGCCAACGCCACCAAGGCCTCGGAAATGGGCGCGGTGTTCTCCGAGGTCGAGAAGTGGGACAACACGAGCAACATCGCCCAGCTCCTGAAGCTGCGCGACGAGGAAGCCAAGCTGCTCGATTTCCGCAGCTTCGCCGACGTCTCGCTGGAGCCGAAGATGGCGGAAAGCCCGGAACGCGTGATCGAGTTCCTGGAAGACCTGGCGCGCCGCGCCCGTCCGTATGCCGAGAAGGATCTCGCGGAACTGCGCGCCTTCGCGAAGGACGAACTCGGCATCGACGACATGCAGGCCTGGGACGCCACCTACGCCTCCGAAAAGCTGCGCGAGAAGCGCTACGCCTTCTCGGCCCAGGAAGTGAAGCAGTACTTCCCCGAGCCGCGGGTCGTGGCCGGCCTGTTCGGCGTGATCTCGAAGCTGTTCAACGTGACGATCGCCCCGGACCAGGCCCCGGTCTGGCATCCGGACGTGCGCTTCTTCCGCATCGAGAAGAACGGCCAGCTGATCGGCCAGTTCTACCTCGACCTGTACGCGCGCCCCGGCAAGGGCCAGGGCGCGTGGATGGACGACGCGCGCGGCCGCAGGCTCACCACCGGCGGCATCGTGCAGACCCCGATCGCCTACCTGACCTGCAACTTCACGCCGCCGGCCGAGGTCGACGGACAGCTGCAGCCTTCGCTGTTCACGCACGACGAAGTGACGACCCTGTTCCACGAGTTCGGCCACGGCCTGCACCACATGCTGACCGAAGTCGACGAGCTGTCGGTGTCCGGCATCTCGGGCGTGGAATGGGATGCGGTCGAGCTGCCGTCGCAGTTCATGGAAAACTTCTGCTGGGAGTGGGATGTCCTGCAGGGCATGACCGCCCACGTGAAGACGGGCGAGCCGCTGCCGCGCGAACTCTACGAGAAGATGCTGGCGGCGAAGAACTTCCAGTCCGGCATGCAGACCTTGCGCCAGGTCGAGTTCTCGCTGATCGACATGCACCTGCACTACGACTTCGACCCGAACAGCCAGAAGACGGTGCAGGAACTGGTCGACGAGGTCCGCACCAAGTTCTCGGTGCTGATCCCGCCGTCGTTCAACCGCTTCCAGCACTCCTTCGGCCATATCTTCGCCGGCGGCTATGCGGCCGGCTACTATAGCTATAAGTGGGCGGAAGTGCTGTCGGCCGACGCCTATGCCGCCTTCGAAGAGGCGGTCGAGGCGGGCGGCGACGCGGTGCTCGAGGCCGGCAAGCGCTTCCACCAGGAGATCCTGTCGGTGGGCGGCTCGCGTCCGGCGCTCGAATCGTTCAAGGCCTTCCGCGGCCGCGAACCGCAGATCGACGCGCTGCTGCGCCACAACGGCATGCAGGCGGCCTGACGGCTGCGGCTCGGGAACGGCGCGATGGGGAACAGGCACCAGGGCGGCGGACGGCGCGGGCGGCGGATGCTGCCGGTGCTCCTGCTGCTCGCCTGCCTCCCCGCGCTTGTTCCAGCTGCTGCCCAGGTCTACAAATGGACCGATGCCCGGGGCACGGTCCACTACGGCGACACGCCGCCGCCCCGGCGCGGCGCCAGCCAGCTCAGGACGCCCTCCCAGGCCGAAGGCGAGGCGGCCGCCCTGCCCTACGAACTGGCGCGGGCCGCCAAGGCCAGCCCGGTCACCCTGTACACCACCGTGCTGGCGCCCTGCGCCGCCTGCGACCAGGGCCGCGCCCTGCTGCGCGCGCGCGGCATCCCCTATGCCGAAAAGACCGTCAACACGGACGAGGACAAGGAACAGCTGCGCCAGCTCACCGGCAAGCTGGAACTGCCGGTGCTGGTGGTCGGCAGCCGCCGCATCGCCGGCTTCGAGAATGCGGCCTGGCAGGACGCGCTGAGCGCGGCCGCCTATCCGCGCTCGGCCCAGCTGCCGCCGGGCTACCAGTACGCGGCGCCGCAGGCCGCCGCACCCGCGCCCGCCGGCGTGCCGGTCCCGCCCGCGCGCGAGAACAACGTTCCCGCCCCGGACGAAGCCGCGGCCCAGGCCGCCGAACAGCAGCCGCGCCGCCCGTCCGCGCGCGAGACGCCGCCCGCCAAACCGCCAACGGGCAATGCGCCGCCCGGTTTTCAATTCTGACGCACGACACCGCCATGACCCGGATCGACTTCCATACCAATATCCCCGACAAGCTCGGGTACGCCTGCCGGCTGGCGCGCAAGGCCTATGCCGCGCGCGGCAAGGTCGTGCTGCTGGCCGAGACCAGCGACCAGGCCGAGCAGCTGAACGAGGCGCTGTGGACCCTGTCCGGCACCGATTTCATCCCGCACGTGATGGCGGGCGATCCGCTGGCGCCCGAGACGCCGGTGATCGTCACCTTCGACGAACGCGCCGAGCTGCCGCACCGCGACATGCTGGTCAACCTGACCCGCCGCACGCCCGAGGGCTTCGAGCGCTTCGCGCGCGTGTTCGAGATCATCTCGACCGACGAGGAAGATGCCGCCGCCGGGCGCGCCCGCTACGTCGCCTACCGCAAGCAGGACTATCCGCTGACTCACTTCGTGGCAGGCCAGTCATGACCGACACTCCCTCCTTCGACGAGATCCCGGTGCTGACCGAGGTCGTGGCCGAGCCGGCGCCGGCTGCGGAGCCGGCAGCGCCTGCTGCTCCCGCTCCTGCTCCTGCTCTCGCGGACGTTCCGGCAGCGCCCGCCGCCGATGACGCCGAGGCGGTTCCGGTCCTCGAGGCGCCGGCCGAACCCGCGCTGGCCGAACCCGCACCGGCCCGCTCCGGCGCCCCCGGCGACGATGCCTGGCGCACCCTCGAGGAGCGCCTGGTGACGCGCGTGCTGGACCGGCTGCAGCCGCGCATCGACGTGGTGCTGGAAGACCAGGTGCGCGACCAGATGGCGATCGTGCTCGACCACGTGGCCGAGCGCCTCGGCCTCGAGCTGCGCGCCGCGCTGCAGCAGTCGATCGAGCATGTCGTCGCCCGCGCCGTGCAGCAGGAACTGGCCCACCTGACCGCGCGCCAGGACTGAGCATCCGGCGGTTTTTTCGAACCGTTGCGGGGCGCGCACGCACCCCGCATGTGCATTGCTCGATAACGCTTTGCCAGGCCCGGAATTTGATGTACCTTTGCCTTGCGTAACTACCAATCTCCAGGAGACCAAAGCATGCAGGCCACCATCCGATTCGCCCTCCTCCCAGCCGCCGTCGCACTGGCATTTGCCGGTTCCGCCTGGGCCCAGCAAGTGGTCAAGATCGGCCACGTGGCGCCGATCTCCGGACCCAGCGCCCACCTCGGCAAGGACAACGAGAACGCTGCGCGCATGGCGATCGACGAACTCAACGCCAAGGGCTTCACGATCAACGGCCAGAAGGTCACCCTGCAGCTGATCTCGGAGGACGACGGCGCCGATCCCAAGCAGGGCACGGCGGTCGCGCAGAAGCTGGTCGACGCCAGGGTCAACGGCGTGATCGGGCACCTGAACTCGGGCACCACGGTGCCGGCCTCGAAGATCTACAACGACGCCGGCATCGTGCAGATCTCGCCGGCCACCACCGCTCCGGCCTACACCCGCCAGCGCTTCCCGGGCGCCTTCCGCGTGGTGGCGAGCGACGCCAAGCTGGGCGGCACGCTGGCGAAATATGCGGCCGACACGCTGAAGGTGAAGAACATCGCCGTCATCGACGACCGCACCACCTACGGCCAGGGCGTCGCCGACGAATTCGTCAAGGGAGCGAAAGCCGCCGGCCTGCGCATCGCCGGCCGTGAATTCACCAGCGACAAGGCGACCGACTACACCGCCATCCTCACCTCGATCAAGGCCAAGAAGCCGGACCTGATCTTCTTCGGCGGCATGGACTCGGTGGCTGGCCCGATGCTCAAGCAGATGAAGGCGCTCGGCATCCAGGCCACCTTCATGGGCGGCGACGGCATGTGCACGGAAGCGCTGGGCCGCCTGGCCGGCGACGGCCTCGTCGACGGCAAGGTGATCTGCGCCGAAGCCGGCGGCGTGAAAGGCCCGCAGGAAAAGGTGATGGACGACTTCCGCGCGCGCTACAAGAAGAAGTTCAACCAGGACGTGCAGCTGTACGCGCCCTACGTGTACGACTCGGTGATGGTGATGACGACCGCGATGCAGAACGCCAAGTCCGCCGATCCGGCCAAATACCTGCCGGTGCTGAAGGCGATCAAGTACGAAGGCGTGACCGGCACCATCCAGTTCGACCAGAACGGCGACATCAAGGACGGCGCCATGACCCTGTACACCTACAAGGGCGGCAAGCGCAGCAAGATCGACGTGGTGCGCTGATCCGCGCTCCGCGCAGGCATGAAAAAAGCGCCCTTGGCCGGGCGCTTTTTCATTGGGGCAGCTTGTTTGCAGCTTACTTCTGCGACAGCACCCACTTGACCAGGCTGCGGGCTTCGGCCTCGCTGACCTGCGGATTGGCCGGCATCGGCACCGGCCCCCAGACGCCCGAACCGCCTTTCATGACCTTCTGCACCAGCTTGTCCTCGGCGCCCTTCTGGCCCGCGTATTTGGCGGCGACGTCCTTGTAAGCCGGACCGACCAGCTTGTTGCCGATGGCGTGGCACGCCATGCAGTTCTTGGCCTTTGCCAGGTCGGCCTGCGCGAAGGCGCTGGTCGACGCCAGGGCGGAGACCGCCATCAACATCATCAGGGACCGTTTCATTCAGTACTCTCCAAAGTGAAATCCTGTGCAGATTCTATCCTGTTTCCCTTGTGTAGGTTACAGCGATACAGTCTGTAACGGCTGACACACATTTCGGTTGACGGAATGGCAGGAATCCGTTGCCGCATGGCACTATTATTGTAAGATGGCCGTTGAAAGGAATCGTCATGCCACTCATCCTCCTGCTCGTCGCCCTGGTCATCCTGCGCTTCTTCGAAGTCTGGAAATTCGCCCAGCTCTCCTGGGGCTGGATCGTCGCCCTGGCGGTATTCGCCTTCATCTGGTTCGAATTCATCGAAAAGCTGCTCGGCCTCGACAAGAAAAAAGCGCACAAGGAAGACGACGCCCACCGCAAGGCGCGCGTCAAGCAAGCCTTCAACAAACATAAATAAACCTCAAACCGGGGTCAGACTCCGATTTTTGGCAACAACCAAGGGGAAATTGCCAAAATCGGGAGTCTGACCCCGGTTTGTGCTGAATCATCTGTGTGATACATTCCGCGAATAGATCGGTCCAATTTCGCGAGAAATGCATATCACATGAGCCTGGAACTCCGCCAGCTGCGTTACTTCGTCACCGTCGCTGAAGAGCTGCACTTCGGCCGGGCGGCGGCGCGGCTGCATATGACACAGCCGCCGCTGTCGCAGGCGATCGCGGCGCTGGAAGAGCTGCTGGGGGCGCCGCTGTTCGTGCGTAACCGCCGCACCGTCGAGCTGGCCCCGGCCGGCGCCGCCCTGCTGCCCGAAGCCCGGCGCATGCTGATGGAAGCGGATGCGCTGCCGGAACTGGCGCGCCGCGCGGCCGCCGGCGAGGCGGGCCGGCTCTCGCTGGCCTTCGTCACCTCCTGCGACTACAGCGTGCTGCCGGCCTTCCTGCGCCGCTACAGCGAACGTTATCCGGGCGTCCACCTGAACCTGCTGGAAGCGACCTCCGACGTGCAGTTTGATGCGCTGCTGCGCGGGCGCATCGACGCCGGCCTCCTGATTCCGCCGCTGCCGGACAAGGCGCTCGATGAGCTCGACTACATGAAGGTGCTCGAAGAACCATTGATTCTGTGCGCGCCGGCCGGCCTCGCCAGTCCCACGGAGGGCCCGGTGCGCCTGCCGGACCTGCCGCGCCTGCCGCTGATCATCTTCCCGCGCGAGATCTCTCCGGCCCTGCACGACGCCATCCTGTCCTGCTTCCGCGCGGCCGGCATCACCCCCGTCATCGGCCAGCTGGCGATCCAGATGCAGACCATCGTCAGCCTGGTGTCCGGCGGCATGGGCCTGGCACTTGTGCCACAATCCGTCTCCAACCTGATGCGGCCCGGCGTAGAATACCGTGCCCTCGCGGACCCGACCCCGCTGGTCGAGACCGGCATCGCCTGGCGCCGCGACAACGCGTCGCCCGTGCTGAAGGGTTTTCTGGAACTACTGAGGAATCACTGACCATGCTCGTCCATCCGAACCCGGATCCCGTCGCCTTCCATATCGGCCCCCTGGCCATCCACTGGTACGGCATCATGTACGTGCTCGCCTTCGCCCTCTTCATCATGCTCGGGCGCGTGCGCATCAAGACCCAGCCGCACATCCAGGCCCAGGGCTGGACGAAAGAGGACCTGGACGACATGCTGTTCTACGGGATGCTCGGGGTGGTGATCGGCGGGCGCCTGGGCGAAGTGCTGTTCTACCAGCCGGCCCACTACTTCGCGAACCCGATCGAGATCTTCAAGACCTGGGAAGGCGGCATGTCCTACCACGGCGGCTTCATCGGCGTGCTGCTGGCGATGGCGCTGTGGGCCAGGAAGCGCAAGCGCAACCTGCTCGACGTGTACGACTTCATCGCGCCGATGGTGCCGATCGGCTATGCCTGCGGCCGCCTGGGCAATTTCATCAACCACGAGCTGCCCGGCCGGCTGGCCGATCCCTCGCTGCCCTGGGCCATGAAGTGGCCAGGCATCGAAGACCACCTGGTCCATCCGTCGCCGCTGTACCAGATGCTGGTCGATGGCGTGCTGGTGTTCGTCATCATGTGGATCTTCGCCAGGAAGCCGCGTCCGCGCCTCGCGGTCGGCGCCCTCTACACGCTGCTGTACGGCTGCGCCCGTTTCTTCACCGAGTACTTCCGCGTGCCGGACTGGGAAACCCACGTGCTGGGCATGCCGATCACCTCCGGCCAGGTGCTGTCGCTGCCGATGATCGTGGCCGGCCTGCTGATGCTGGGATGGGCCTATTCCGGCAACGGCAAGCGCGCCGTGCACGCCTGAAACGTTAAGTACAGCACTGCAAGGGGATGGCGATGCCCGTATCGTCATCCCATGAGCAAAGCGTTTTCACCGAAAAAGATGTATGCGATGCAGCGCATGTCGATCGCCTTGCGGCGGGCCGCCGCGGCCCGGCCCTTCGGCGCGGCCACGGACCAGGCCTTGCGCTGGGCCGCGGCATGGGGCATGTACGCCGGCATTCGCACCCCGCACACGCGCCTGCGCCTGCGGCGCGATACCCTGGTGGGCGTGACCTGACAGGGCTCAGGCGGCCAGCGCCGCTTCGTCCACGCCCGCCAGTTCCAGGATCCGCTGCCACTGTCCCGGCGTGACCGGAGACACCGACAGCCGGCTGCCCTTCTGCAGTAACACCATCTCCTCGAGTTCCGGCACGCCGCGCAGTTCCGTCAGCGGAAGGTAGCGGCCCTGGGCCAGCGCCTGCACATCGACCGAGATCCAGCGCGGATTCTCCGGCGTCGCCTTCGGATCGAAGTACTTGCCGCCGTCCTCGAACTGCGACGCATCGGGATACGGCGTGCTGGCGACCCGCGCGAAGCCCGCCACGCCCGGCACCGCGCAGCTGGAGTGGTAGAACAGGATTCCGTCGCCAGGCTGCATCTGGTCGCGCATGAAGTTGCGGGCCTGGTAGTTGCGCACCCCGAACCACGCCACCGTTTTATCGGGCGCCTGCAGGACGTCGTCGAAACTGACTTCATCGGGTTCGGATTTCATCAACCAGTAGCGCATGCGCCGGACTCCCAAGACAGAAACACGAAATAAAAAGCGGTTGCGCACCGAAGTGTCGCAACCGCCCGTGAATATAGCCCCGCCTGTGCCGTTTTTGCCGGCATCCCGAACCAGAAGGCTCAAGGTGGTCGCAGTCAGCTCGATTTCGGGTTCGTCAGACTAGTGACGATCGCGCCCACCAAACATGTCCCGCAACCTATGCGAAAGAATGGTTCAAGGAATATATGACAAATCTCGAACACCGCAGGGTAGACGGCAGTTTACTACGATGAACTGCCATGTCAAACGAATTTGCCCTCAGAGCAGATTTTCCTGCGGAGACAGGGCCTGATCCAACACCGAGTGCATCGCCTCCAGTTTCTGCTTGACTTCCAGCATGGACTGGTCGCCGAGCGGGCCTTGCGGCGACTTCACCGACAGGAATTCGGCCGCCACCGACAGCGCGGCCATGACGGCGATGCGATCGGTGCCCTTGACCTTGCCCGAGTCGCGCAGCGCGCACATCTTGCTGTCCAGGTAGTGGACCGCTTCGCGCAGCGTGTGCTGCTCGCCTTCCCGGCAGGCCAGGCGATAGGACTGGCCCATGATAAGCACGTCAAGGTAGATCATCGGGCGGCCTCGGCGTCGTCAGGGGTGGTGCCATCGGCGGTGTCGGCCTCGTCGGGGCTCGCGTCGGCAGGTTCCAGCTGGGCCAGCATCGCTTCGACGCGTTGCTGGGCCTGCAGCAGCCGGTGCTTGAAATCGACGTTCTCCGCGCTCAGCAGGGCGTTCGCCTGGCGCAGCAGATAGTTCTCGCTGCGCAGCGACTGGGTCAGCTGGGCGAGACGGTCGATTTTATCGGACAGTTCTTGGAATTCGGAAATCATCCGTAACTATAGGACCGGGATCGATTTTTCGTCAACACATGCCGTGCCGTGCGCGGGTTTCAGGAAATGAATGGTAGGCTTCTGCCCTTGTGCATTCGCCAATCCCTGTCATTCCGCATGCATGGGAACGACCAGTCATGACCCCCGCATATTGCGACAGACCGAACAATCCGGTTGCGACTTCTCAAAAAGTCTGTCAATTCACGAACACAAGCGGCTTGAAATGGGAAATTATCGTCCCTATAATTAGCACTCGTTAGTGAGGAGTGCTAACAGCTCCTCGCCCGCCGCCGAATCCGGGGCGGTTTTCAAACGAACAGTCAATCAACACACAAAGGAGTTTTGCATGAACCTTCGCCCATTGCACGATCGCGTGATCGTGAAGCGTCTCGACCAGGAAACCAAGACTGCGTCCGGCCTGATCATCCCCGATGCAGCGGCCGAGAAACCGGACCAGGGTGAGATTCTCGCCGTGGGCAACGGCAAAGTGCAAGAAAACGGCAACGTCCGTCCGCTGGAAGTGAAAGTCGGCGACCGCGTGCTGTTCGGCAAGTACTCGGGCCAGACCGTCAAGGTCAACGGCGAGGAACTGCTGGTCATGCGCGAAGAAGACATCATGGCCGTCGTGGCCCAGTAATTTAGTCCAACACCAAAAAATCGCGGAAAACCGTAGCGAGCATCGCAGACCGACAGTGCGACGCGCAGCAGGTTTTACGGGATTTTTACTTCCTGAATACGGAGAATCAAGAAATGGCAGCTAAAGACGTAATTTTCGGCGATGTGGCACGCGCCAAGATGGTCGAGGGTGTGAACATCCTGGCCAATGCAGTCAAAGTTACCCTGGGCCCGAAAGGCCGCAACGTGGTGCTGGACCGTTCGTTCGGCGCCCCGACCGTCACCAAGGACGGCGTCTCGGTCGCGAAAGAGATCGAGCTGAAGGACAAGCTCATGAACATGGGCGCGCAGATGGTGAAGGAAGTCGCTTCGAAGACCAGCGACAACGCCGGTGACGGCACCACCACCGCGACCGTGCTGGCGCAAGCCATCGTACGCGAAGGCATGAAGTTCGTTGCCGCCGGCATGAACCCGATGGACCTGAAGCGCGGCATCGACAAGGCCGTCGCCGCCACCGTCGAAGAACTGAAGAAGATCGCCAAGCCGACCACCACCTCGAAAGAGATCGCCCAGGTCGGCACCATCTCGGCCAACTCGGATTCGTCCGTTGGCGAGCGCATCGCCGAAGCGATGGAAAAAGTCGGCAAGGAAGGCGTGATCACCGTCGAAGACGGCAAGTCGCTGCAGGATGAGCTGGACATCGTCGAAGGCATGCAGTTCGACCGCGGCTACCTGTCGCCGTACTTCATCAACAACCCGGACAAGCAGGTTGCCGTTCACGAGAACCCGTTCGTCCTGCTGTGCGACAAGAAGATCTCGAACATCCGTGACCTGCTGCCGGTGCTGGAGCAAGTCGCCAAGGCCGGCCGTCCGCTGGTGATCGTCGCCGAAGACATCGAAGGCGAAGCCCTGGCGACCCTGGTGGTCAACAACATCCGTGGCATCCTGAAGACCGTCGCCGTCAAGGCCCCGGGCTTCGGCGACCGCCGCAAGGCCATGCTGGAAGACATCGCCATCCTGACCGGTGGCCAGGTCATCGCCGAAGAAGTCGGCCTGACCCTGGAAAAGGTCACCCTGAACGAACTGGGCCAGGCCAAGCGCATCGAAGTCGGCAAGGAAAACACCATCATCATCGATGGCGCCGGCGCCGCTGAAGCGATCGAAGCCCGCGTCAAGATGATCCGCGTCCAGATCGAAGAAGCGACCTCGGACTACGACCGTGAGAAGCTGCAAGAGCGCGTGGCCAAGCTGGCCGGCGGCGTTGCCGTGATCCGCGTCGGTGCCGCTACCGAAGTCGAGATGAAAGAGAAGAAAGCACGCGTGGAAGACGCGCTGCACGCTACCCGCGCTGCCGTGGAAGAAGGCATCGTCCCGGGCGGCGGCGTGGCCCTGCTGCGCGCCCGCGCTGCCCTGCAGGTCAAGGGCGACAACCCGGACCAGGAAGCCGGCATCAAGATCGTCCTGCGCGCCATGGAAGAGCCGCTGCGCATGATCGTCCAGAACGCCGGTGAAGAGCCGTCGGTCGTCGTCTCGGCTGTCCTGAACGGCACCGGCAACTACGGCTACAACGCCGCCAACGGCACCTATGGCGACATGGTCGAAATGGGCGTGCTGGACCCGGCCAAGGTCACCCGCTCGGCTCTGCAGAACGCAGCGTCGATCGCCGGCCTGATGCTGACCACCGACTGCATGGTCTCCGAGATCGTCGAAGACAAGCCGGCCGGCGGCATGGGCGGCATGGGCGGTATGGGTGGCATGGGCGGCATGGACGGCATGATGTAATTCAAGCCGGACGGCTTTACAGCCTACCGAGTAGTAAAGTAAGGCCCGCGGGGTTTGCGCCCCGCGGGCTTTTTTCATGGGAGGAAGCGATGCCGGCGATCAAACTGGACGAACTGGAAAATGCGGCCATCCTGGTCGACGATGGCGAGGGCAGCGCCCACGCCCTGGTCGCGCGCGAGACCGGCATGATCCACCTGCTCAACGACGAATACATGGACGAGGAAGCGCCGCTGCCCGGCGACATCGAATCCAGCGGGCAGTACGTGACCGTCCCCGCGGCCAGCGAGCTGGGCCTGGGGCGCGAACTGATGTTCCGCTTTGCCGCCTCTCACCTGCCCGGCGACCGGGAACGGGTGCAGGAACTGTTCGCCAGGGACGACGGCTACGACCGCTTCGCCCGCCTGCTCGAGGAACGCGGCGTGCTCGATGCCTGGTACCGCTTCCGCGAGGACGAGACGCGCACCGCGCTGCAGCACTGGTGCGAGCAGCACGGCCTGCAGCTGGAAGGCTGAGACACATGCTTTACGATCCCGCCAGGCACGAAGCGCTGATCCCGCGCCCGTGGGACGAAGACCATGCCAGGCGCGCCATCGAAGGCATCGTCGCGGACGCCGAGGCGCATTTCGACCCGGAACGCTACTGGCCCCTGCATCCGCTGGACCGCGAAGGCGACGGCCCCGACCTGGTCGAGACCCCGATGTACCACGGCGCCGCCGGCGTGGCCTGGGCCCTGGGCTATCTGCAGGCCTGCGGCGCGGCCCGGCTGTCGCGCGACGACCTGCCCGGATGCGATCGCCTGCTCGCGCGCAACCGGGACTGGCTCGCTGGCCAGGGGCTGGACCGGGAACGCGCCTCCTGGCTGATGGGCGACACGCCGATCGCGATGATGGCCCTGGCACGAACGCACGAGGCGCGGCAGGCGCAGGCGCTGCGCGACCTCATCGCCGGCAATGCGGACCATCCGGCGCGCGAGCTGATGTGGGGCGCACCGGGCACCCTGCTCGCCGCCCTGTTCCTGTGGGAGCGGACGGGCGACGCGTGCTTGGCCGCGCTGTACCGCGCCACTGCCGACACGCTCTGGAAGCGGCTCGAATGGTCGGAGCAACACGGCTGCGCCTACTGGACCCAGGAACTGTACGGGCGCCGCTCGACCTACCTCGACGCGGTCCACGGCTTCGTCGCCGCGGCCGTGCCGCTGATCCGCGGACGCCACCTGCTCGGCGCCGGGCGCTGGGACGAGTGGCAGCAGTGCATCGCCAACACGGTGCGCCGCACCGCCGACGTGGAGGGCGAGCAGGCCAACTGGCGCCCGCAGCTGTTCGGCAGCCAAAGGGAAGCGGACAAGAAGCTGCTGCAGTTCTGCCACGGCGCGCCGGGCTTCGTCATCTGCCTGGCCGGCTTTCCCGGCGAGGAGCTCGACGACCTGCTGGTTGCGGCGGGCGAGACCGTCTGGGAGGGCGGCCCGCTGGCCAAGGGATCGAACCTGTGCCACGGCACCGGCGGGAACGGCTATGCCCTGCTGGTGCTGTACCGGCGCACGGGCGACCCACGCTGGCTCGAGCGCGCGCGCGCCTTTGCCATGCACGGCATCGGCCAGGTGCAGCGCGATGCCGCCCACTATGGCCGGGCGCGCTACTCCCTGTGGACCGGAGACCTGGGCTTTGCCATCTACCTGTGGGATTGCATCCGGGCGCAGCCCGCCTTCCCGATGCTCGACGTGTTCTAGCGATATATTGTCCGTAACAAGGCGGTGGTTTAGTATGTCCGGATAACAACGGAATCCCCCATGCCAAACCCATATCCCCTTCCCGCCCGCCTGTTCGGCGCCGCCGCCCTGGTCCTGTGCGCCCTTGCCGCCTGCAAGCGCGAGGCGCCCCCGCCTCCCAAGCCCGTCGTCGCCGAGGCGCCCGCCGCGCCCGCGCGCACGCGCGACCAGGCCATCGCCGAACTGATGGCGCTGCCGGAGATCAGGATGTGGTCGGAGGAGATCGAGAAGAGCTCGCACGGCAAGGCGCACGGCGCCGTGATCGAAGACGATCCGACGCCGCGCGTCATCGACGGCAAGGCCTATTACCAGCTCAGCTTCGTCGAGAACCGCAAGCAGAACGTGCACCGCCGCGCCAGCTTCCTGGTCGCGAAGAGCGGCGACGACATCCTGGTCGAGGACGGGGAAACCGATACCCTGCAATCGCTGTCCGAATGGCGCCGCAATATCCGGCACGTCGAATTAAAAGCGAATTAACATTGATCCGGCGCAAGTTCCCTTCGACTTGATGCGCTTATCGTAGTCAGCGCCGCTGGCCGCGAGGTGCCGCAGCATGCAGATGCTGCGGCGCCACTCCTCCCCCGGCCGGCGGCACCGTTCCTCCCCGCCACTCGGCGAGGTAATGCTGGGGCGTCCTGCCCAGCAGTCTCCTGAACATGCTCGTGAATGCGCTCGGGCTCGCATAGCCCAGCGCACGCGCGATCGCGCCGACGCCCTCCCCTCTCGCCAGCATTTCGAAGGCATGCGCCAGGTGCACCTGCTGCACCCACTGGCGGTAATGCAGGCCGGTCTCCTTCGGGAACAGCCGGATCAGGGTGCGCGCGCTGGCGCCGGCGTCCAGCGCCAGGTCGTCCAGCCGGCGCGGGCTGCCCGGACGCGCCATGATCTCCGCGCACAGCGCCTGCAGGCGGCGGTCGCGCGGCCAGGGCACGGCGATCGGCACCGTCTCCATCGCCGCCAGTTCGGACAGGATCAGGCGCGCCAGGTCGCCGCCGCGGCCATCGGGCGGATAGTCGACCGGCTCCTGCGCCAGCGCCAGGATCAGCTCGCGCAGCAATGGGCTCACTTCCAGCACCCGGCAATCCTCGACCAGGCCGGCGGCAGCCTCCGCGTCGATGTAGAGGGTGCGCAGGTTGACGTGGCTGAGCATGGTCAGTTCGTGCAGCACGCCGGGTGCGATCAGCAGCGCGCGGCGCGGCGGGATGATCCAGACACCGTGTTCCGTGCGCACGCGCATCAGGCCATCGCTGGCGTACAGCAGCTGCACCCAAGGATGGCTGTGGGCTTCGATCATGTCGCCGCGCCGGCCATCGGACGGCACCGCGGTCACGCTGCGCGGCAGCGAGCTGAATCTCTGGCGATAGCGGGGCGATGGCGTGAGTGTCACTTGGGCGACGAAACATGGAATATGCGTTCGGATCGCACATATTACACTGGCATGCTCTCCCGATCATCCATCGCCATGACCACGCCCACCGCCTCGACCACCGTTCAAGCCGCACGCTCCGGCACTGTGCTGCAGATCCTGTTTTCCGTCGCCTTCGTGCACCTGCTGAACGACTGCGTGCAGGCTTCGCTGCCGGCGATCTACCCGCTGCTCAAGCAGGAATTCGCGCTCAGCTTCGCGCAGGTGGGCCTGATTACCCTGACCTTCCAGTGCACGGCCTCGCTGCTGCAGCCCTGGATCGGCCTGTACACCGACAAGCACCCGATTCCCTTCCTGCTGCCGATGGGGATGTGCATGACCCTGCTCGGCGTGGCGCTGCTGTCGATGGCCGGCAGCTTCGGCATGCTGCTGCTGGGCGCCGGCATGATCGGCGTCGGCTCCTCGACCTTCCACCCGGAGGCATCGCGGGTGGCGCGCCTGGCCTCGGGCGGGCGCTTCGGCTTCGCCCAGTCGCTGTTCCAGGTCGGCGGCAACCTCGGCTCGGCGCTCGGCCCGCTGCTGGCGGCCGCGATCCTGGTCGGCAGCGGCCACGGCAGGTTCGCCTGGTGCGCGGTGCTGGTCGTGCTGGCGGTGCTGGTGCTGGTGGGCGTGAGCCGCTGGTACGGCAGCCACCTGAAGAACGCGCCGAAGAAGGCGGCCGCGCGCGCCGGTGCATCGCTGCCGCGCAAGCGCGTGATCCAGGCGCTGGCGGTGCTGGCGATGCTGGTGTTCTCGAAGTACATCTACATGTCCAGCCTGTCGAGCTACTACACCTTCTTCCTGATCGAAAAATTCCATGTGCCGGTCGGCACCGCGCAGATGTATCTGTTCCTGTTCCTCGCCTCGGTGGCGGTCGGCACCTTCGCCGGCGGCCCGATCGGCGACCGCATCGGCCGCAAGCGCGTGATCTGGGTCTCGATCCTGGGCGCGGCCCCGTTCACGCTGGCCCTGCCCTACGCCAGCCTGTTCTGGACCGGCGTGCTGTCGGTGGTGATCGGCCTGGTGATGTCCTCGGCCTTCTCGGCCATCGTGGTGTTCGCCCAGGAACTGGTGCCGGGCAAGGTCGGCATGATCGCCGGGATCTTCTTCGGCCTGATGTTCGGCATCAGCGGCATCGGCGCCGCCGCGATGGGCCACATCGCCGACGTGGCGGGCATCGAGCAGGTGTACCGCATCGCCTCCTTCCTGCCGCTCTTGGGCATCCTGGCGGCGCTGCTGCCGGATATGGAAAAGTGACTCAAGGGGCGGCCTTCTCCGCCTCGACCTGCTTGATCACTTCATGGGCGATCTTGAAGCTGTCGAGCGCGGCGGGCACGCCGCAATAGATGCAGGCCTGCAGCAGGACTTCCTGGATTTCCGCGATCGACACGCCGTTGTTCAGGGCGCCGCGCACGTGAAGGCGCACCTCGTTCGGACGGTTCAGCGCGGTCAGCATCGCCAGGTTCAGCATGCTGCGCGTGCGGCGGTCGAGCTGGGGCCGGGTCCAGACCTCGCCCCAGCACCATTCCGTGGTCATTTTCTGCATCGGCTTCATGAAATCCTCGACTTCGTTGACCGATTTGTCGACGTATTCCGCGCCGAGCACTTCGCGGCGGACTTCCAGTCCCTTGGCAAATTGGGGCGTATCGAACTCTGGTGGCAGGGGCATGGTCATCTCCGTTTTATGTTGAAACCATAAGAGTGCCTGAAATTGGAGAAACAGGTATCGCGGACCAAAGCAGTCTTACATGAAGCCCGGATTGCGCGGAGTTAGCGTGTCCAGTCGCCGCAGTCGATCATCAATGGATCAGGCCTGGTCATGCGGTTTGCCGCTGAACGACGCATCCCCAACCGTCGTAGTCGAGGGAGAACAGCCGAGCCAGGCACATCATCAGGCCGGATACAGAGCACAGCACGTGCTGGGTGATCGGCATATGGACCGTAATGATCACCCGGTAGCCTTCGTCAGCTTCCTCGATTCTCGAAACGCCATAGCGGTTGTCGGCAGCGAATGAAGCCACGATCTCTGCTTTGCCATGCTCTTGTGTTGTCAGGACAAAGTCGACGTCACGGGCGATCGAGAATTTGTCACCTTCCCCGTCCAGTTTAGTGAGCAGCTGTGTGTCCTCATACGCAGTGGATAACAGGGAATCGACTATGGTCATTGGATGTCTTTGACTGGCATCGGCCAGCAGCCCTTATCGCTTTTCCTTGTTAATCTGCTGCAGCAGCACAAAAGCCTCATGCTCGACCGCTGGCTGCGCATCCGCAAGCTCCTTGCTCGCCTTCACATAAGCGGCCCGCTTGCGCTCCTTTTTTTCTTCCGGCGGAACGACCGGCACCGCGCCCGGCATGATGATGCCGCCGGCGCTGTTGTACCTGTCGTGGATCACCTTCTTGCCGTAGGGGGTCTGGTAGAAGCGGGTCATCTCGGCCGCGGTATCGGCGGAAATGGTGCGCGCCAGCGGCGGCGCCAGGCGCTGGTAGATCTCTGCGGGCGGCGTCTTGCCGATCTTGGCGAACACTTCCTTGCGCTGCGCGTCGCTCGAATACCGGCTGCGGGCGGCGACGCCGCGCAGGACGTTTTCTGCCTGCATCGCGCCTAGCAGGTCCTGCACGGCCTTGACGTGTGCGGCGTTCGGTACGGCAGCCGCCGCGGTGGGCGCCGTGTTGGCGGCAAATGCCGGGGCGGCGAAGGCGAGCGAAAGACCCAGCATGGCGTGGACTGCGAACTTCATGAGTTTCCTCCCGTTCAGAAAAATCCAGTGTACGGGGGTTGTTACTCTATTGGCAAGCAGGAAACTGTTGCCAGATCGACCCAAAATCAATTCGAAAAGACATCGGACATCTTACGTCTATGCTGTTTCCAGCCCTTGCGCTGCCTCCAGCGCTTCCTGTGCCTTGCGCAGCCGCTCCCGGCTGTTACCGATATGCAGGCGCATCGCGGCCCGGGCCGATTCGGCATCGCCGCGCGCGATCGCGTCGACCAGCTGTTCGTGCTCGCGCCCGACCTGCTCCATGTAGGCCGCGGGGTCGGCATGGGTCAGCCGCGCCGAGTTGATGCGCGCGCGCGGGATGATGTTCGCGCCCAGGTGCTGCAGGATGGCGCGGAAGTATTCGTTGCCGGACGCCTCGGCGATCGCCAGGTGGAAGCGCTGGTCCAGCTCGACGGTATCCTCGCCCCTGCGCGCGGCCTGCTGCAAGGCCGCCAGCGCGGCGCGCACTTCCGCCAGCTGGGCCTCGGTGCGGCGCGCCGCCGCCAGCCCGGCCGCCTCGGTTTCCAGGCCGATCCGCAGCTCCAGCAGGGCGATCACGTCGCGCACCGTGGTCACGGTGGCCGGATCGATTCCCATCACGGCCGGCGGCGGCAGCACGAAAGTACCGATCCCGTGCCGGGTCTCGACCAGGCCGGCCGCCTGCAGGCGCGAAATCGCCTCGCGCACCACGCTGCGGCTGACGCCCTGCTCCACCATGATTTCGGTTTCGGTCGGCAGTTTGTCGCCGGGCTGCAACTCGCCATGACGGATGTGCTCGGTCAGCTGCTCCACCACGAGCTGGGCGAGGTTGCGGTGCTTTCGGGGCGTGGCAGATGGCGTCATGGCGATTGCTATTTCAGGAATGCCTGATTATACTGGCCCTCAGCTTGTAAGACGTCAGACAACTGACCTTATACAGAGCAACACAAGCACGGAGGCAAACATGCGGTCAGATTCCACCGGAGTGCCACGCAGCATCCGGATGCACGACAACGATAACGTCGCCATCGTCGCCAACGATGGCGGACTGCCGGCCGGCACCGTCTTCCCCGACGGCCTGGTATTGAAAGACAAGGTCCCGCAAGGGCACAAGGTGGCGCTGCGGCCCATCGCGCAAGGCGAAGCGATCCTGCGCTACAACGTCGTCATCGGCCATGCGCTGCGCGACATCGAACCGGGCCAGTGGATCGAAGAATCCCTGGTCGGCATGCCGCCGGCCCGCGAACTCGACAACCTCCCGATCGCCACGATCCGCCCCGCTCCCCTGCCGCCGCTGGACGGCTACACCTTCGAAGGCTACCGCAACCCGGACGGTTCGGTCGGCACCCGCAACATCCTCGCCATCAGCACCACCGTGCAATGCGTCTCCGGCGTGGTCGATTTCGCCGTCAAGCGCATCAAGAGCGAACTGCTGCCCAAGTACCCGAACGTCGACGACGTCGTCAGCCTCGACCACACCTACGGCTGCGGCGTGGCGATCGAGGCGCCGGGCGCCGAGATCCCGATCCGCACGCTGCGCAACATCGCGAAGAACCCGAACTTCGGCGGCCGCGCCATGCTGGTCAGCCTGGGCTGCGAAAAACTGCAGCCGGGGCGCCTGTTCCCGGCGGGGGCAATGCCGATCAAGGACGTCGCCGGTCCCGACCACGTCTGCCTGCAGGATAACGCCCACGTCGGTTTCGGCTCCATGATCGAGAACATCATGGACACCGCCGAGCGGCACCTGATGGAACTGGACGCGCGCCGCCGCGAGACCTGCCCGGCGTCCGACCTGGTCGTCGGCGTGCAGTGCGGCGGCAGCGATGCCTTCTCGGGCGTGACCGCGAACCCGGCGGTCGGCTTCGCCAGCGACCTGCTGGTGCGCGCCGGCGCCGCCGTGATGTTCTCGGAAGTGACGGAAGTCCGCGACGGCATCGACCAGCTGACCGCGCGCGCCGTCGACGAAGACGTGGCCCAGGCCATGATCCGCGAGATGGCCTGGTACGACGAATACCTCAAACGCGGCGGCGTCGACCGCAGCGCCAACACCACGCCCGGCAACAAGAAGGGCGGCCTGGCCAACATCACCGAAAAGGCGATGGGCTCGATCATCAAGTCGGGCACCGCGCCCATCGCCGGCGTGCTGTCGCCGGGCGAGAAGCTGCAGCAGAAAGGCCTGATCTACGCCGCCACGCCGGCCAGCGATTTCATCTGCGGGACGCTGCAGCTGGCCGCCGGCATGAACGTGCACGTGTTCACCACCGGCCGCGGCACGCCCTACGGCCTGGCCGCGGTGCCGGTGGTGAAGGTCGCCACGCGCGACGACCTGGCGCGCCGCTGGCACGACCTCATGGACATCAACGCCGGCCGCATCGCCACCGGCGAGGCGACCATTCCCGACGTCGGCTGGGAACTGTTCCACTTCATCCTCGACGTCGCCAGCGGCCGCAAGAAGACCTGGGCGGAGCACTGGCGCCTGCATAACGCGCTGGCGCTGTTCAATCCGGCCCCGTTGACCTAGCGGTCACCCGTGAGTCCCGTTTTCATCCAGGCACCTGCCGCGTCCGGCCTCTCCATGCGAGAAGCCGGCGTGGCCGGCGTACGCCCCCTACAACAACCACAAGGAGACAGCAGCATGAAGAAAGCAGCAGCACTGATGATCGGCATGGCAGCCGCGGGCTTGAGCACAAGCTCGGCCCAGGCCCAGACCAACGTGACCATCTACGGCATCGTCGACGCCGCCATCGTCGGCGAACATGGCGGCGTGGCCAGCCCGTCCACCAGGATCACCAGCGGCGCAGCCTCGGCCTCGCGCATCGGCTTCCGCGGAACGGAAGATTTGGGCGGCGGCCTGTCTGCCTTCTTCACGCTCGAAACCGGCACCAAGATCGACACCGGCGAGGTCGACGCCGCCGGCACCATCTTCAACCGCCAGGCCTTCGTCGGCCTGAAGAGCGGCGCCGGCCAGGTCGCGCTGGGCCGCCAGTACACGCCCTGGCACACGGCCTTGGCCGCGGTCGACCCCTTCGGCACCGGCTATGCGGGCACCTCGAAGAACCTGTTCCCGGACAACGGCTCGAACGTCCGCACCAGCAACACCATCACCTATAAATCGCCGAAGGTGAACGGCTTCGACGGCGAACTGGCCTATGCCTTCGGCGAGCAGCCCGATGCCTCGACCGGCCGCCAGTTCGGCGGCGCGGTCGGCTACGCCAACGGCCCGCTGGCCCTGCGCCTGGCCTACAACAGCAAGAACACCGACGTCGCCGCCACCGCCAGCGCTCCCTTCGTCAGCCGCTCGCTGGGCCGCAACACCCTCTTGACCGCGGCCTGGCAGTTCCCGGTGGCCTCGCTGCGCTTCGCCTACGGCATCGACAAGGGCTTCAACGCCGCCACGCTGGGCAATAACAACAACCCCTACGGCGGCGTCAAGCCGACCCCGTCGACGGATGGCCGCTCGATCCTGCTGGGCCTGTCCGCGCCGATCGGCCCGGGCACGCTGATGGCCTCGGTCCAGCACAAGGACGACCGCACCAGCTTCAACCAGGATGCCAACGCCTGGGGCATCGGCTACCTGTACGGGCTGTCCAAGCGCACCGGCCTGTACGCGGCGTACGGCCATATCCGCAACCAGAACGGCGCAGGCTACACTGTCGCCAACAATACGGAATCGGGCACCGGCAACACCGGCTACAACCTGGGTATCCGCCACGTGTTCTAACAAGGAGAAAGGATGTTCGAGATCAGCCAGGTCCGCTGCTTCGTCGCCGTGGCGGAAGAACTGCATTTCGGGCGCGCCGCCGAGCGCCTGAACATGACGCAGCCGCCGCTGAGCCGGCAGATCCAGCTGCTCGAACATCACGTCGGCACCCGGCTGCTGGACCGCAGCAGCCGCGGCGTGCGCCTGACGGCGGCCGGCAAGGCCTTCTTTCCCGAAGCCGCGCGCATCCTGCGCATGGCCGATGAGGCGGTGGTCACGGCGCGCCGGGTCGCCAAGGGCGAACAGGGCGGGCTGGCGATCGGCTTTACCGCCGCCTTCGGCTACGGCCTGCTGCCCGACCTGGTGCGGCGCCTGCGCGAACGCGCGCCCGGCATCTCGCTGACCCTGAAGGAACTGGTCACCACCTCCCAGCTGGAAGGGCTCGACAGCGGCCAGCTCGACATCGGCCTGATGCGCCCGCACGCGCGCCACGGCGAGCTCGAGACCGTGCTGATGGCCACCGAGCCGCTGATGCTGGCGATTCCCGAGCGCGAAGCGGCCGACTGGCCCGAGCGCCCCACGCTGGACTGCGTGCACGGCAAGCCCTTCCTCATGTATTCGCCCTACGAGGCGCGCTACTTCTACCAGCTGCTGAACAACTGCTTCGACGCGGCCGGCGTGACGCCCGACGTGGTCGAGCACATCGGCCAGATCCACACCATGCTGGCCCTGGTCAGCTCGGGCGTGGGCGTGGCCCTGATTCCCACCGCGGCCGCGCGCCTGCAGCTGCGCGGCGTGGTGCTGCGCACGATGCAGACCGACCCGCCCGAGCCAGTGCAGACCATCTGCGCCTACCGCCGCGACAACGGCAACCCCATCCTCGATATCTTCCGGCGCGACATCCTGCCAGCCTTCGTACGCAGCCAGCGATCCAATTCTTGAATCGATCCAAACACTCATTGGTTTGTTTGAGCATGATTGCCGCTCTAAGATTGGTGTCATAAAAACATAAATCGAATCGGACCCCTGCCGCCGGCGGGGGCGATACAACGACACTAGGAGACACTTGTGGAACAAGCACAAGCCATCAGGACCGCCGCAGCGGCCAAGGTGCAGACCCGTACCCGCTGGATGATCCTCGCAATGCTGTTCGTGATCACCACCATCAACTACGCCGACCGCGCCACGATTTCGATCGCGGCCCCGGGCATCAAGAAGGAGCTCGGCCTGGATGCGGTCCAGATGGGCTTCGTGTTCTCGGCCTTCGCGTGGTCCTACGTCATCGCCCAGCTGCCGGGCGGCTGGCTGCTCGACCGCTTCGGTTCGAAAATCACCTACTTCTTCAGCATCTTCCTGTGGTCGGTGTTCACCATGCTGACCGGCGCCGCAGGTTTCGTCGCCGGTGGCGCCGCGGTGGCCATGCTGTTCACCCTGCGCCTGCTGGTCGGTGCCGCCGAAGCGCCCTCCTTCCCGGGCAACAGCCGGATCGCATCAAGCTGGTTCCCGACCAACGAACGGGGCCTGGCCGCCGCCATCTTCAACTCGGCGCAGTATTTCGCCACCGTGCTGTTCGCGCCGATCATGGGCTGGCTGGTGCATTCCTACGGCTGGCACAGCGTGTTCTACGTGATGGGCGCGCTGGGCATCGTCATGGCCTTCGTCTGGCTCAAGGTCATCTACGCACCGAAGGACCACCCCTCGGTCAGCCCGAGCGAACTGAAATACATCCAGGAAGGCGGCGCGCTGGTCGACCTCGACGGCGCGCAGAAGGCCCCGGCCCAGGTCAACACCTTCGCCGCCATCAAGGAACTGCTGGGCAACCGCATGCTGCTGGGCGTGTACATCGGCCAGTACTGCATCACGACGCTGACCTACTTCTTCCTGACCTGGTTCCCGGTCTACCTGGTGCAGGAGCGCCACATGACCATCCTGAAGGCCGGCTTCGTGGCTTCGCTGCCGGCGATCGCGGGCTTCATCGGCGGCGTGACCGGCGGCTGGCTGTCCGACCGCCTGGCCAAGCGCGGCTACTCGCTGTCGGTATCGCGCAAGCTGCCGATCGTGCTGGGCATGCTGATGTCGATGAGCATGATCGCCTGTAACTATATCGAGACCGACACGCTGGTCATCGCCGTGATGTCGCTGGCCTTCTTCGGCAAGGGCGTCGGCGCGCTGGGCTGGGCGGTCGTGTCGGACACCTCGCCGAAAGAAGCCGGCGGCCTGTCGGGCGCCCTGTTCAACACCTTCGGCAACACCGCCGGCATCACCACCCCGATCGTCATCGGCTACATCGTGCAGGGCACCGGCTCCTTCGCCGGCGCGCTGGTCTTCGTCGGCGCGAACGCGGCGCTGGCGATCGCCTGCTACCTGTTCATCGTCGGCGACATCAAGCGCGTCAGCCTGAAGAAATCGCTGATCGCGAAATAAACATCATCCAAGATTTATCGAGGAAGGACAACATGACTACCTACGTTTCGGGCGCTCCCGTCATCACCGACCTGCGGGTCGTCCCCGTGGCCGGCCAGGACAGCATGCTGCTGAACCTGAGCGGCGCACACGGCCCCTGGTTCACCCGCAACATCGTCCTGCTGTCCGACAGCGCCGGCAACACCGGCCTGGGCGAAGTGCCCGGCGGCGAGAAGATCCGCCAGACCATCGAGGATGCAAAGCCGCTCATCGTCGGCAAGACGCTGGGCGAGTACAACAACATCCTGAATGCGATGCGCAAGGCCTTCGCCGACCGCGATGCGGGCGGCCGCGGCAACCAGACCTTCGACCTGCGCACCACCATCCACGCCGTCACCGCGGTGGAATCGGCCCTGCTCGACCTGCTGGGCCAGTTCATGAACGTTCCCGTGGCAAGCCTGCTCGGCGAAGGCATGCAGCGCGATGCCGTCGAGATGCTGGGCTACCTCTTTTATGTCGGAGACCGCAGGAAGACCAACCTGGACTACCGCAGCGAGCCGGACGCCGGCAACGCCTGGTTCCGCCTGCGTAACGAAGAAGCGCTCACGCCGGAAGCCGTGGTGCGCCTGTGCGAAGCGGCCCGTGAACGCTACGGCTTCAACGACTTCAAGCTGAAAGGCGGCGTGCTGTCCGCCGACGAAGAGATGGAAGCCATCGTCGCCATGCACGAGCGCTTCCCGGATGCCCGCATCACGCTCGACCCGAACGGCGCCTGGTCGCTGCAGGAAGCGATCCGCGTGTGCCGCGACAAGCACGGCGTGCTGGCTTATGCCGAAGACCCGTGCGGCGCCGAGAACGGCTTCTCCGGCCGCGAAGTGATGGCCGAGTTCCGCCGCGCCACCGGCCTGCCGACCGCGACCAACATGATCGCCACCGACTGGCGCCAGATGGCCCACTCGATCCAGCTGCAGTCGGTCGACATCCCTCTGGCCGACCCGCACTTCTGGACCATGCAGGGTTCGGTGCGCGTGGCCCAGCTGTGCGAGATGTTCGGCCTGACCTGGGGCTCGCACTCGAACAACCACTTCGACATCTCGCTGGCCATGTTCACCCACGTCGGCGCCGCCGCCCCGGGCAAGGTGACCGCGATCGACACCCACTGGATCTGGCAGGACGGCCAGCGCCTGACCAGGGACCCGCTGAAGATCGAGGGCGGCATGATCCGCATCCCGTCTAGGCCTGGCCTGGGCATCGAGATCGATCTCGATGAACTCGACAAAGCCCATCAAGCCTACAAGAACATGGGCCTGGGCGCGCGCGACGACGCCGCCGCGATGCAATTCCTGGTTCCGAACTGGACCTTCGACAACAAGCGCCCCTGCCTGGTGCGCTGATTCCTATCGCTGACAGAAGACCATCATGAGCTACACCACTCCCTACAGCGGCATCCCGAACCGCTTCAAGCAGGACCTGCGTGAGGGCAAGCAGCTGATCGGCTGCTGGTCTTCGCTGGCCAATCCCTTCACCACCGAGATCCTCGGCCTGGCCGGTTTCGACTGGCTGCTGCTCGACGGTGAGCATTCGCCGAATGACCTGAACAGCTTCATCCTGCAGCTGATGGCGCTGAAGGACAGCCCGAGCGCGCCGGTAGTGCGCCCGCAGTCGAACGACACGGTGCAGATCAAGCGCCTGCTCGACGCCGGCTTCTACAACTTCCTGATCCCCTTCGTCGAGAACGCCGACGAGGCAGCCCAGGCCGTCGCCGCGACCCGCTATGCGCCGGAAGGCGTGCGCGGCGTCTCGGTGTCGATGCGCGGCAACCGCTTCGGCACCATCCCCGACTACCACCAGGTCAGCAACCGCCACATCACGGTGGCCCTGCAGATCGAGAGCCGCACCGCGGTCGCCAACATCGAAGCCATCTGCGCGGTGGACGGCGTCGACTGCGTCTTCATCGGCCCTTCCGACCTCGCGGCCGGTTACGGCTACCTCGGCAACGCCAACCACCCGGAAGTGCAGGAAGCGATGCAGCGCGTGTTCGCCGCCGCCAAGGCCACCGGCGTGCCGGTCGGGATCCTCGCGCCCGCCGAGAACGACGCGCGCCGCTACATCGAAATGGGGGCGACCATGGTCGCCGTCGGCAGCGACCAGGGCCTGTTCCGCGCCGCCACCCAGGCGCTGCGCGACAAGTACGCTTTGTAAAAATCACGGAGAAACACAATGAGCAAAATCGGATTCATCGGCCTGGGCATCATGGGCAACCCGATGGCGGGCCACCTGATCAAGGCCGGCCATGAGGTCTTCCTGTACACCCACGGCAGCGTGCCGGGCGCGCTGGTCGAAGCCGGAGGCAAGGCCTGCGCCTCCAGCAAGGAAGTGGCGCAGAACGCGGACGTGATCATCACCATGGTCCCGGACACCCCGCACGTGGCGGACGCCCTGTTCGGCGAGAACGGCGTGGCCGCCGGCCTCACGCCGGGCAAGGTGGTGGTCGACATGAGCTCGATCTCGCCGGTCGAGACCAAGGTCTTCGCCGAGCGCATCAAGGCGCTGGGCTGCGAATACGTGGACGCCCCGGTATCCGGCGGCGAAGTCGGCGCCAAGGCGGCCAGCCTGACCATCATGGCCGGCGGCTCGGAAGCCGCGTTCGACCGCGTCAAGCCGTTGTTCGAACTAATGGGCAAGAACATCACCCTGGTGGGCGAGAACGGCGCCGGCCAGACCTGCAAGGTCGCCAACCAGATCATCGTCGCGCTGAACATCGAGGCGGTCGGCGAAGCCCTGCTGTTCGCATCGAAGATGGGCGCCGATCCGGCCAAGGTGCGCCAGGCGCTGATGGGCGGCTTCGCGGCCTCGCGCATCCTGGAGGTGCATGGCGAGCGCATGGTCAAGCGCACCTTCGATCCGGGCTTCCGCATCGAGCTGCACCAGAAGGACCTGAACCTGGCGCTGTCGAGCGCGCGCGCGGTCGGCGTCTCGCTGCCGAACACCGCCACCGCCCAGGAGCTGTTCAACAGCTGCGCGGCCCACGGCGGCGGCGGCTGGGACCACTCGGCCATGGTGCGCGCGCTGGAAAAGATGGCGAACTTCGAAATCGGCCAGCAGCAAAAATGACTCCGCCGCTTTCAAGCCCACGCCAGCTGCTGGTGAAGATGTTCGAGGCGGCGATCGCATCCGCCCAGCCCGAACATTGCATCCCGCCGCACCTGCCCTCGCAGGGCGCGGGCAGGACCATCGTGATCGGGGCCGGCAAGGCGTCGAGCGCGATGGCGCGCGCGCTCGAGAAAAACTGGGCCGGTCCGCTGTCCGGCCTGGTCGTCACGCGCTACGGCTATGCGGTGCCCTGCCAGCGCATCGAGATCGTCGAGGCCGCGCACCCGGTGCCGGACCAGGCCGGCCTGGATGCGGCGCGCCGCATGATGGACCTGGTCCAGGGTCTCGGCCCGGACGATACCGTGATCTGCCTGATCTCGGGCGGCGGCTCGTCCCTGCTGCCGCTGCCGCTGGACGGCATCACGCTGGAAGACAAGCAGGCGGTCAACCGCGCCCTGCTCGCTTCCGGCGCCACCATCAGCGAAATGAACTGCTTGCGGCGCCATCTCTCTGCGATCAAGGGCGGACGCCTGGCCGCAGCCTGCCATCCGGCGCGCGTGGTCACGCTGCTGATCTCCGACGTGCCCGGCGACCACCCCTGCGACATCGCTTCCGGCCCGACCGTCGGCGATCCGACCACCTGCGCGGACGCGCTGGCGATCGTGCGCCGCTATGGCATCGCCCTGCCGGCCGCGGTGCGCGAGGTGCTGGAGAGCGGGCGTGGCGAATCGGTCAAGCCGGGCGATGCGCGCCTGGAACGTTGCGAAACCAGGATGATCGCGACGCCGCAGATGGCGCTGGAAGCCGCGGCTGCCGTCGCGGTCGACGCCGGCATCACGCCTTACATCCTCGGCAACGCGATCGAGGGCGAGGCGCGCGACGTCGGCAAGGCGATGGCGGGCATGGCGCGCCAGGTGGCCGACCACGGCCAGCCCTTCGCGCGCCCCTGCGTGATGCTGTCCGGCGGCGAAACCACCGTGACCGTGCGCGGCCAGGGCCGCGGCGGACGGAATGTCGAATTCCTGCTGTCGCTGGGACTGGCGCTGGAAGGACGGGCCGGGATTCACGCGCTGGCCGGGGATACGGACGGCGTCGACGGCCAGGAGGAAATCGCGGGCGCGGTGCTGGCGCCGGACACGCTGGCGCGCGCCTGGGCGCTGGGGATCAAGCCGGCCGATGCCTTGCAGGACAACGACGGACACGGCTTCTTCGGGGCGCTGGGGGATGCGGTGGTGACCGGGCCGACGCTCACCAATGTGAATGATTTTCGGGCGGTGGTGGTGCTGGAAGATTAAGTACTAGGCCTGGAACAGGGCACGTGCCTTAAAACGAGGACACGTACTTTAAAGCGAAGACACGTACCTTAAAACGAGGACACGTGCCTTAAAACGTCGTCCCCGCGCAGGCGGGGATCCAAGTTCTACTGGCGCTATCGTAACGCGTGCAACTTGGGTCCCCGCCTCCGCGGGGACGACGGTCTTCAGGCTGACTCAGAGCTCGATCAGAACATTACCTTCCGGGTCGATACGATTAGCGTACGACTGCACCCACGCATCGAACAGGCTGCGCCAGAAACCGCGGCCCGGCTGGACGAGGGCCGGGGACGACATCGATTGCAGTTGTGCGACTGCGCTGGACTGGTTGGACATGATTCACCTTTCGAAGAATGTTTGGATTGGTGACCATGTTAAAGAGCTGCTGATATGTCGTCCAATGACATGTTCTGATGCCGGCCATCACAAAAGCAAATGACCGGCCCGCTACCGGAACTCAGCTATCAAGGTGCGAAATGAGGGCCTGCGTCGGCGATGATAACGAAGACGATGGGCGCGCATGGTGCACGTCCACCGACACGCCCACCGCCATGATGTCGATCAGGAGCAGCTGCAGCACGCGCGAGATCATCGACAGGAAGCTGGTGTTGTCCTCGGCGTGGTCGACCGCCAGCAGCACGCTGGCGCGGCGGGCCAGCGGCGACTGGCTGCTGCTGATCGCGATCACGTCGGCGCCGGCGGCGCGCGCCTTGTCGACGGCGCCCAGCAGCTCGGGCAGGCGCCCGGAATTCGAAATCGCCACCACCACGTCGCCCGGCCCCAGCAAGTCCGCGGCAAGGCTGAACAGGTGCGAGTCGCCGTACAGCGCGGTCGGGATGCGGAAGCGGAAGAACTTGTGCTGGCCGTCCAGCGCCACCACGCGCGCATTGCCCATCGCATAAAACTCGATGCGCTTGGCGCGGCTCACCAGTTCGATCGCGCGGTCGATCGCGCGCACGTCGAGCTGGTCGCGGAATTTCAGGATCGCCGACACGGTGTTGTCGATCACTTTTGCGGACAGGTCATGCGTGCTGTCGCTGTGGCGCACCTGGCTGTGGCGCACCGGGATCGCGCCGGTCAAGGAACTGGCGAACTTCAGCTTGAAATCGGCCAGGCCGAGGAAGCCCAGCGAGCGGCAGAAGCGGATCACGGTCGGCTGGCTGACGTCGGCCAGCTTCGCGATCCCGGCGATCGGCTCGTTCAGCACCAGGCGCGGCTGCTCCAGCACCAGGCTGGCCACGCGCTGTTCGGCCGGGGTCAGTTCCGGCTGCAGCTGGCGGATGCGGTCCATCAGCGTGTTGTCGCCGCTGCGCCCGCGCAGGTGCTCGGACAGGATGTTGGCCACGCCGTCGAAGGCCACGTGGGGGGTGGCGATGACGTAGGTCGGGATGTCGGCGATATAGCCCGAAAAGCGTCCCTTGGCCTCGAAGCGGGCGCGGAACGGCGACGTCCGGAACCACTCGCCCAGGCGTGGCACGATGCCGCCGCCGATGAAGATGCCGCCGAAGGCGCCCAGGGTCACGGCCAGGTTGGCCGCGGCGGCGCCCAGCATGCCGCAGAAGCATTCCAGCACTTCCAGGCACAGCGCGTCCTTCTCGTCCAGCGCGGCGGCGATGATGGCGGCGGAGTCGCGCGGGCGCGCATCCACGCCATTGCGCTCGGCCAGCGCGCGGTAGATGATTTCCATGCCGGGGCCGGAGATCAGGCGCTCGTTCGACACGTGGCTCCACTCGCGCCAGGCGGTCTTCAGGATCGCGAATTCGCGCTCGTCGCCGGGCGCGAAGTTCACGTGGCCGCCCTCGCTGCCGAGGGTGACGAAGCCGTCCACGGTCGGGATCCCGCCCGACACGCCCAGGCCCGTGCCCGGCCCGAGCACGCCCAGCACCGCATGCGGCGCCGGCTTGCCCGGTCCGACCTGCATCAGGTCTTCCGGCTTCAGGCCCGGGATCGCCATCGCCAGCGCCGTGAAGTCGTTGACGATCAGGAGGGTCGTCAGGCCCAGCTCGCGCCGCACCTCGTCGGTCGAGAAGGCCCAGGGCCGGTTGGTCATGCGCACGTAGTCGCCGTCCACCGGGTTGGCCAGCGCCAGCGCCGCGTGGTTCAGGCGCACGTCCTCATGTTCGGACAGGTAGAAGCGCAGCAGCGGAACGATGCCGTCGAACTCGTCGCATTTCAGCACTGCTACCTTCCGGTAGGTGCCCGGCGCGACCTGCAGGGCGAAACGCGCGTGCGTCGCGCCGATGTCGGCCAGCAGGCGCGGGCCGTCGGCGAAGGCGGTACGGACATGGTCCGGCTGCTCCTGCATACCTCAGCCCTTCCCGGCCACGGTGCCGAACCAGGCGCCGTAGGGCGGCAGGGTGACGGTGGTACCGCCGACCTCGCCCGGCATGCCGTGGCCATTCAGCCTGCTTGCGCCGGCCGCTTCCGGCCAGTCGAAGTTCAGCGGCTGGCCGGTGGTGTTGAACACGGCCAGCACCGACGGGTGGCCCGGCAGGTCGCGGCGCAGCGCCAGCGCCTGTTCCGGCACGTCGAAGAACACGATGTCGCCGCGCGTGAGCTGCGGCAGCGTGCGGCGCCAGTGGATGATGGCGCGCTGGAAGTTCAGCATCGACTGCGGATCCTTGTCCTGCAGGTCCGCCGCCAGGGCCAGGTGCTCGGCCGGCACCGGCAGCCACGGCTTGCCGGTCGTGAAGCCGCCGTTTGCGTCAAGCGCGGTCCACGGCATCGGCGTGCGGCAGCCGTCGCGGCCCTTGAACTCGGGCCAGAAGGTGATGCCGTAGGGGTCCTGCAGCAGCTCGTAAGGGACGTCCGCTTCCGGCAGCGCCAGTTCGTCGCCCTGGTACAGGCAGGGAGTGCCCTTCAGCGACAGCTGGATGGCCAGCACCAGCTTCGACAGGGCGGGCGTGATTTCCCCGCGCGCCCAGCGCGTGGCCACGCGGATCGCATCGTGGTTGCCGACCGACCAGGAAGCCCAGCCATCCTTCACGCGCGCATTGAATTCCTCGACCTGCTGGCGAATGTGCGCCGCCGTGAACACCGGCGTCAGCAGGTTGAAGCTGTAGGCCATGTGCAGCTTGTCGCCGCCTTCGGTGTACTCGGCCATCTGTTCGAGCGCATCGTCGGAGCTCACTTCGCCGATCGACACCGCGCCGAATTCATTGAGCTGCGCACGCACGCGCTGCAGGAAGGCGATGTTCTCCGGCTGGGTCTTGTCATAGATGTGCGCCTGCATGCCGTAGGGGTTCACGTCGGTGACGGTCGAGGTGTCGCGCACCAGCGCCGGCGGGTTGCTGCGCAGCTGGCGGTCGTGGAAGTGGAACACGCAGGCATCCATGCGCACGCCGTCGACGCCGCGCTCGAGCCAGAAACGCTGTGCGTCCAGGTGGGCCTGCTGCACGTCCGGATTGTGGAAGTTGAGTTGCGGCTGGCTGACCAGGAAGTTATGCATGTAGTACTGCTTGCGGCGGGTATCCCACTGCCACGCCGAGCCGCCGAACACCGACAGCCAGTTATTCGGCGGATTGCCGTCCGGGAGCGGGTCGGCCCACACATACCAGTCGGACTTCGGATTGTCGCGGCTGGCGCGGCTTTCGACGAACCACGGGTGGGTATCGGCGGTGTGCGACATCACCTGGTCGATCATGATCTTCAGGCCCAGGTTGTGGGCCTTGGCGACCAGCGCGTCGAAGTCGGCCAGGGTGCCGAACATCGGGTCGACGTCGCAGTAGTCCGCGATGTCGTAGCCGAAGTCCTTCTGCGGCGACTTGAAGAAGGGCGACAGCCAGACGATGTCGACGCCCAGGCTGGCGATGTAATCGAGCCTGGCCGTAATGCCCGGCAGGTCGCCGACGCCGTCGCCATTGGTGTCGAGATAGCTGCGCGGATAGACCTGGTAAATGATGGCTTCTTTCCACCACGGATTGTTCGCGTCGGGAGTGCTCATGATGATGTCCGGTTAGTAAATTTTTAGGCAATATACAGCATCGATACTGGGCTGACAATCTGCCGGAAAATGATGAATTATCGTAAATATCCTTGAAAATCAGTGTCTTATAAAAATGTTGACTGAAGAATATATGGCGGTGTAGTAGTCAAACTACAGATTCGATGTTAGGGTGACGTGCTTGCCGAACAAGTTCTTGTTGCCAAGATAGAGTGGGTTGAATAGCATCGCATCACTCATCGTCGTTCCCGCGAAGGCGGGAACCCAAGTTTGTTGAGCCGCCGGGACGCGTACAACTTGGATTCCCGCCTTCGCGGGAATGACGTTCAAATAAAAGGAGACGCCGATGACCCAGAACCCGCCCCCTGTAAAAACCGGCCGCATGCCGCGCCAGATCCCCTTCATCATCGCCAACGAGGGCTGCGAACGCTTCAGCTTCTACGGGATGCGCAACATCCTGACGCCCTTCCTGATTTCCTCGCTGCTGCTGTTCCTGCCCGAGGCCGAGCGCGCGGGCGAGGCCAAGCATGTGTTCCACACCTTCGTCATCGGCGTCTACTTCTTCCCGCTGCTGGGCGGCTGGCTGGCCGACCGCTTCTTCGGCAAGTACAACACGGTGCTCTGGCTCAGCCTCGTCTACTGCGCCGGCCACGCCTGCCTGGCCGCGTTCGAGAGCAACGTCCAGGGCTTCTACCTCGGCCTGTTCCTGATCGCGCTCGGCTCGGGCGGCATCAAGCCGCTGGTGTCTTCCTTCGTCGGCGACCAATTCGACCACACCAACAAGGACAAGGCGAAGGTGGTGTTCGATGCCTTTTACTGGATCATCAACTTCGGCTCCTTCTTCGCCTCGCTGCTGATGCCCATCTTCCTGCGCGACTACGGCGCGGCCGTGGCCTTCGGCATTCCCGGCATCCTGATGGCCATCGCCACCCTGGTGTTCTGGAGCGGCCGCAGGAAGTACGTGCACGTGCCGCCGAGCCCCGCCAATCCGCATTCCTTCATGAACGTCGCGCGCACCGCCCTGCTGGCGAAACGCGGCGGCGCCGGCCGGCCGGGCCTGGCCGTGGCATCGGTCGGCGCCATCGGCGCGCTCGCCTCGCTGGCGATGACGCCCAGCTGGGGCTTCGTGATCGCCGCCTGCACGGCCCTGGTGCTGCTGCTGGCCTTCGGCGGCATCGGCGTGGCGCTGCAGCTGGAGCGGGCGCGCGGCCTGCATCCGGATGAAGCGGTCGACGGCGTGCGCGGCGTGCTGCGCATCCTGATCGTGTTCGCGCTGGTGACGCCGTTCTGGTCCCTGTTCGACCAGAAAGCGTCGACCTGGATCGTGCAGGCGAATTCGATGATGCGTCCGACCCTGTCGCTGTTCGGCAGCGAATTCCGCTTCGAGCCGGCGCAGATGCAGGCCCTGAATCCGCTGCTGGTGATGCTGCTCATCCCGTTCAACAACCTGGTCGTGTTTCCCGCCCTGCGCCGCCTGGGCTGGGAGCCGACCGCGCTGCGCCGCATGACCGCCGGCATCGCCCTGTCGGCGCTGTCCTGGGTGGCGATCGGCACCATCCAGGTGGTGATGGACGGCGGCACGCCGGTCTCGATGGCCTGGCAGATCCTGCCCTACGCCCTGCTGACCCTGGGCGAGGTGCTGGTGTCCGCCACCGGCCTCGAATTCGCCTACAGCCAGGCCCCGGCATCGATGAAGGGCGTGATCATGGCCTTCTGGTCGCTGGCGGTGACGGTCGGCAGCCTGTGGGTGCTGATCGTGAACGCCAGCGTCAAGAACGAGGCCGTGCTGGGCCACATCGCCAGCACCGGCCTGGGCGTGATGGCCTTCCAGATGTATTTCTTCGCCGCCTTCGCCCTCCTTGCCGCGCTGGTGTTCGGCTGGTACGCCACCCGCTACCGCATGGTCGACAACTACCGCAACGAGGCTGCATGAGGGAACCTCGACAAACCTACTGCGCGTCGCGGAGTCGGCCTGCGATGCTCGCCGTACCGTAAGTACGGCTGCGCTTCTCGGCCAACTCGGCTTCCGCTCGCTACGGTTTGTCGAGGTCCCGTTAAGCTAACTAGACATAATTATTCAATGAATAGAATCACCACCACCGCCGCAGGCCTGCTGGCCCTGCTCGCCTCCGCCGGCGCCCACGCCGCCATCACCCCCGACGCCTGCGACAGCAAGGGCTTCCAGACCGTCCTGCATCCTGCCGCGGCCAGCTTCGACGCGCGCGCCGTCTGGCTCGACCGGCGCCTGATCGCCTTCCCCGGCGCGGCGCCCGATGGCGTGTTCAAGCTCTATCACTCGCGCACGGGCGCGATCGCCGCGCAGGTCGGCGGCAAGGTCACGGGCGCTGCCGGCGCGCTGGTCCTCGGCCTGGCCAGGGACGGCGTGCCCGCGCCGCTGGCCGCGCGCTTCAAGTGGGTCGGCGCCGGCCCGGTGCTGCAACTCGATGACAACGACCTGTCGCGGATCGGCGACCTGCACCGCGAACAGCTGGTGCTGGTGCAGGAAGATGCGCAGGGCGCCGTGCGCGCGGCCACGCGCGTGCAGGTGGCGGGCGCACTGGACGACCTGTATGCGTCGGCCGCAAGCCTCGACAAGCTGGGCGTCGACATCGCCGACAACAAGACGGCGTTCACGGTGTGGGCGCCGACCGCGCGGCAAGCCGCCGTCTGCGTCTACAACTCGGCCGGCAGCACCGCGCGCGCGGTCTACCAGCTGCGCTTCGACCCTGCCAGCGGCGCCTGGAATACGGCGGTGCCGGGCGACCTGAGCGGCAAATACTACAAATATGCGGTCGAGGTGCCGGTCGACGGCGTGGGCATGGTGCGCAACCTGGTCACCGATCCCTACTCGATCAGCCTGGGCACCGATTCGAAGCGCAGCTACATCGTACGCCTGGACTCGCCGCGCCTGAAGCCGGCCGGCTGGGACGCCACGCCCTCGCCGCAGACCGTCAGGAACCCGACCGACATGGTGGTCTACGAACTGCACGTGCGCGACTTCTCGATCAATGACGAGAGCGTGCCGGAGCGCCTGCGCGGCAAGTACGGCGCCTTCACCCGCAGCGATTCGAACGGCGTGCGCCACCTGGCCGCGCTGGCGAAAAGCGGCCTGACCGACATCCACCTGCTGCCGGTGTACGACATCGGCAGCGTGCCCGAAGTTGGCTGCGCCGTACCGAAGCCTACCGGCGCGCCGGACAGCGAGGCCCAGCAGGCATTGATCGGAAAAACCGCGCAGACCGACTGCTTCAACTGGGGCTACGACCCCTACCACTACAACGCGCCGGAAGGCAGCTACGCCACCGATCCCGCCGATGGCGCCCGCCGCATCGTCGAGTTCCGCGAGATGGTCGGCAGCCTGCACAGGCTCGGCCTGCGCGTCGGCATGGACGTGGTGTTCAACCACACCTTCATCGCCGGACAGCACGAGAAGTCGGTGCTCGACCGCGTCGTGCCCGGCTACTACCACCGCCTCAACGCGACGGGCAGTATCGAGCGCTCGACCTGCTGCGACAACACGGCCACCGAAAACCTCATGATGGGCAAGCTGATGATCGACTCGGTGGCCCTGTGGGCGACCCAGTACAAAATCGATTCCTTCCGCTTCGACCTGATGGGCCACCAGCCGCGCGCCACCATGGAAGCCCTGCAGCGGCGCGTGAACGCGGCCGCCGGCCACCCGGTGCAGCTGATCGGCGAAGGCTGGAACTTCGGCGAAGTGGCGAACGGCGCGCGCTTCGTGCAGGCCTCGCAGCTGTCCTTGAACGGCAGCGGCATCGGCACCTTCAACGACCGCACCCGCGACGCCGTGCGCGGCGGCTCGGCCGGCGATTCCGGCGAAGCGCTGTTCGCGCGCCAGGGCTGGATCAACGGCCTGGTCTACGACCCGAACGGCCACGCCGGCAAGCGTGACCCCGCCGAGCTGCTGCGCGCCGCCGACATGGTGCGCGCCGGCCTGGCGGGCTCGATCCGCAGCTATCCGCTGCAGACCTACGACGACAGGACCGTGCCGCTGCAGGCGATCGCTTACGGCGACCAGCCGGCCGGCTATGCGAGCGAACCGTCCGAGGTCGTGAACTACGTCGAGAACCACGACAACCAGACCCTGTACGACATCGACGTGTTCAAGCTGCCGGCATCGACCTCCAGCCAGGACCGCGCCCGCGTGCAGGTGCTTGGCATGGCGGTGGACGCGTTCGCGCAGGGCATCGCCTACTTCCACGCCGGCATCGACGTGCTGCGTTCGAAGTCCCTGGACCGCAACAGCTTCAACTCGGGCGACTGGTTCAATCGCCTGGACTGGACCTACCGCGACAACTACTTCGGCACCGGCCTGCCGCCGGCGGAAGACAACGGCAAGGACTACGCCCTGCTGAAGCCCCTGCTGGGCAACCCGGCCTTCAAGCCGGCGCCAGCCGACATCGCCTTCGCGCGCGACGCCTTCCGCGACCTGCTGGCCATCCGCGCCAGCTCGACCCTGTTCCGCCTGCCCACCAGCGCGGAGATCAGGCGCCGCCTGCGCTTCTTCAACACCGGCTCGACCCAGAACCCGACCGTGGTCGCGGCCCACCTCGACGGCGAAGGTTATCCAGGCGCCGGCTTCAAGGGGATCAGCTACTTCATCAACGTCGACAAGGTCGGCCACACGGTGTTCGATCCGCAGGCGGCCGGCAAGGCGATGCGCCTGCATCCGGTGTTCCTGTCACCGAACGCGGCCGACAAGCGCGCGACCCAGGCGACGTTCGACCCGGCGAGCGGGGCGTTCAGCATTCCGCCGCGCACGGCGGTGGTGTTCGTGGAAGACTGAGCGCCCGGGAGCGTCGCCGGGATATCCGCGCAGCAAAGGAACAAGGCCGCAGCGGCAGCGGTGCTAGTATTTTTTCCATTACCTCAAGGAGGGCGGCATGGAAAAGATCCGGGCCTGGGCCGCGCAAGCCGCGGGCGGCCAACTTGTTCCTTTTGAATACGACCCCGGCCCGCTGGGGCCGGAAGACGTGGAAATCCAGGTCGAACATTGCGGCGTCTGCCACTCCGACCTGTCGATGCTCGACAACGAATGGGGCATCACCGCCTATCCCTTCGTGCCGGGCCACGAGGCGATCGGGCACGTGGTCGGCCTCGGCGACGTTGCGCGGACCAAGGGATTGAGCATCGGCCAGCGCGTCGGCGTCGGCTGGAACGTGCGCAGCTGCCAGCATTGCGCGGCCTGCATCCGCGGCGACTTCCACCTGTGCGAGAACGGGCAGGCCACCATCGTCGGCCACCACGGCGCCTTCGCCGACCGCGTGCGGGCGCACTGGATCTGGAGCATTCCGATCCCCGCCGCGCTGGCGCCGGGCAATGCCGGCCCACTGCTGTGCGGCGGCATCACCGTGTTCGCGCCGCTGATGCAGTTGCACGTGCCGCCGACCGCGCGGGTCGCGGTGTTCGGCATCGGCGGGCTGGGCCACATGGCCCTGATGTTCGCGAAAGCCTGGGGCTGCGACGTCACGGCCTTCACGTCCTCGCCCAACAAGGTGCAGGAGGCGCTGTCCTTCGGCGCCCACCACGCGGCGTCGAGCCGTTCCGAAGCCGACCTGCAGCGCCTGGCGGGCAGCTTCGACTTCATCTTCATCACCGCCAACGCGACGCTCGACTGGGATGCGATCATCAACCTGCTGGCGCCGGGCGGCCGCCTGCATTTCCTCGGCGCCGTGCTCGAACCGGTGCCGGTGCAGGTCATGAGCCTGCTGATGGGCCAGCGGGCGGTGTCCGCTTCGCCGACCGGCAACCGCGACCAGATCGACACCATGCTGCGCTTCGCCACCCACCACCACGTCGCGCCGAAAGTGGAGCACTTCCCGATGAGCCGGGTCAACGAGGCGATGGACCACCTGCGCGCCGGCAAGGCGAGCTACCGGATCGTGCTGGATGCCGATTTCAAGTAGCGCTCAATCCTCGCTACCGACGCCGTGCCGGACGGTGAACAGGCCGTCCGGGTCGTAGCGCCGCTTCACCCGCAGCAGCCTGGCGTAGTTGGGGCCCCAGTAGGCATCCTGCCAGCGCTGCTGGAAGTAATCGCTTTCGGAGACGTAGGCGCCGGCGCCCGGCGCCGCCTTGCGCAGCGCGTCCATGGCGCGGCGGATCGTCGCGGCGCGGCGGCGCGCTTCCTGTTCGTCGACCTTCGCGCCCGGCATGCCGGGATAGGCCGGCCCGCCGCCGCCGGCGATGATGGCCAGCGCAAACGCCTCGGCCACGCCCGGATGGGTCGCCGTCGCGCGCGTGGCGGCCAGTGCTTCCGGCGGCGCGCCCGCCAGTCCCTTGTTGAAGTGCAGGCCGACGTCCCACTGGCCGGCCGCCGCGCACAGGCTGTCGACCAGGCGCGCCTGGGCGCCCTCTTCCAGCAGCGCGGCCGGCAGCCAGGTCGATTCGTAGCCGTGGATATACCAGCCGGCCTGGCCGCGGTCGCCCTCCCACACCACGTGATGCGCGGGCGTGCCGGCGCGGCCGTCGCGCGCCATGATGCCGGGCGCGGTCTTGTCCCAGAACTCCGCATCCCAGAACCGGCGCGCCGGGATCGCCATGATGGTCGGCTCCTTGACGGTGTAGTCGCCGCTGGCGCGCACCCAGTCGAAGAACGGCGCCCAGATCGCCTGGGCCTGAGCGCGGTCGAGTCCCTGGAATACCATCGACAGCTGCAGCTGCCGGCCGTCGCGCAGCGAGACCGTTTCGCCCCAGTGCGGGTTGAACAGGCGCTCGCGGTAGAAGGCGATGAAACGCGCGACCAGGGGCTTGAACGCCGCGTCGGTGTTCGCCGTGATCTCGCCGAACACGCCGCCGAAGAACTCCGGCAGTTCGTGGGTGCCCAGGGTCATCCGCGTGACGACGCCGAAGGTCCCGCCGCCGCCGCCCTTGATGGCCCAGAACAGGTCCGGATTGGTGTGCGCGTTGGCGATGCGGACGGCGCCGTCGGCGGTGACGATTTCGGCTTCGAGCAGGCTGGCAGCGGCGGTGCCGTAGCGCTTCGAGAAGCTGCCGAAGCCGCCGCCCTGCACCAGTCCCGGCACGCCGACCGTGGTGCAGCCGCCGCCCTGCACATAGCGGCCGGCTTTCGTGGTCACGGCCGTATAGGCATCGATCCACATCGCGCCGGCGCCGACGCTCACCGCCGGCGCGGCCTCGGCCCTGGCTCCCCCTTGCGGCACGAAAGCGTCATGCAGCTCGACGGCGTTCATCGCGCGCGGCCACACCAGCAGGGAGTCCGGCGCGTTCGAGGCGCCCTTGTAACTGTGGCCGCCGCCCTTCACCACCAGGCGCAGCCTGTGGGTGCGGGCGAAACGGACGGCGGCGACGATATCGGCCGTCTCGCGCGCCGCGACCGCGTAGGCGCTCGGCTGCGACAGCCAGGCGTCCTGCCAGCCGCTGGTCTGGGTCAGCGCGGGCGTGTCGCCGATGAAGTAAGGATTCTTGAGCTGTTCGCGGACCGCCGCGCAGGCGGCGGCATCAAGGGAGCAGGCGGCGAACGGCGGCGCCAGCTTCAGCAGCCGTCCCGACGTCGCGCGCCGCAGCCCGTCCCACGCGGCGGCATTCGGCCAGCCGGGGCCGCCGGGACGCACGCGTGAATAGGTGGTCTTCGCCCGCGCCAGTCCGGGCAGGCCGCCCGCCGCCAGCGCGGCGCCCAGGGAAGCCGTCAACACCTCGCGTCGCTTCATGCTCCATCCCTTGTTGTTGATGTATGTTCAACAAGGATGAAGCATCGCCGCCCGGCAGGCAACCGGTTTGTGAACGGCTCATCCGAGGGGCGGCCTGGCCAGGCCCGAACTGAGCACGCACAACATGATCAACGTGGCCATGATCGCCAGCCGCCTGATGTCATCCGGGTGCATCATCGCGCTCTCCAATGGGGAAATACGCCCATTGTGGAATGCCGCAAGGAAACATCCTTGATCCAGCCGGACCGGAACCGCTGATCCCGATCCGGCTCGTGCGCCGGACCGGCCGATCAGATATCGAGGTGGGAAATCAGCAGGCGCCGGCGCTCGCTGTCGCCTTCGCCGGTGTCGCCGTTCTCCTGGCCCAGCGAGATGCCGACCGCCATGATGTCGATGAGGAGCAGTTGCAGGATGCGCGAAATCATCGACAGGAAGGTCGTGCTGTCCTCGCTGTGGTCGACCGCCAGGCAGATGCTGGCCTTTCTCGCCAGCGCCGACTTGCTGCTGGTGATGGCGATGACGTCGGCGCCCGCCGCGCGCGCGGTATCGACGGCGGACAGCAGCTCTGGCAGCTGGCCGGTGGTCGAGATCGCGATCACGACGTCGCCCGGCCCCAGCAGCTCGGCCGCCAGCGAGAACAGGTGCGAGTCGCCGTAGGACGAGGTCGGGATGCGGAAGCGGAAGAACTTGTGCTGGCCGTCCAGCGCCACCACGCGCGAATTTCCCATCGCGTAGAACTCGACGCGCTTGGCGCGGCGCAGGATCTCGATGGCGCGGTCGATCGAATGCACGTCGAGCTGGTCGCGGAACTTCAGGATCGCCGACACCGTGTTGTCGATCACCTTGGCCGACAGGTCGTGGGTGCTGTCGGTCATGCGCACCTGGCTGTGGCGTACGGGGATGGTGCCGGTCAGGCTGCCCGCGAACTTGAGCTTGAAGTCGGCCAGGCCGGAAAAGCCCAGCGAACGGCAGAAGCGGATCACCGTCGGCTGGCTGACGTCGGCCAGCTTCGCGATCTCGGCGATCGGCTCGGACAGCACCTTGCGCGGATGCTCCAGCACCAGGGTCGCGACGCGCTGCTCGGCCGGCGACAGCTCGTGCTGCAGGTGCTGCACCCTTTCCATCAGCGTGTTGGCGCCGGTGCGGCCGCGCAGGTGTTCGGACAGGATGCTGGCCACGCCGTACAGCGCCGGGTTGGGCGTCATGATCACGTAGGTGGGGATCTGCGCCAGGTAATCCGAGAAGCGGCCCTTGGCTTCGAAGCGGGCGCGGAACGGCGACGTCGCGAACCACTGCGCGACGCGCGGCACGATGCCGCCGCCGATGAAGATGCCGCCGAACGCGCCCAGCGTGACGGCCAGGTTGGCGGCCGCCCCGCCCAGCATGCCGGCGAAGCACTCCAGCACTTCCAGGCACAGCGGGTCCTTCTGTTCGAGCGCCGCGTTGACGATGTCGGCGGCGTTGCGCGCAGGTGCTCCATCATGGGCCTGCACGCCATTGCGCTGCGCCAGCGCGCGGTAGATGATCTCCATGCCGGGGCCAGAGATCAGGCGTTCGTTCGACACGTGCTGCCACTCGCGCCAGGCGTACTGCAGGATCGCGAATTCGCGCTCGTCGGCAGGGGCGAAGTTGACGTGGCCGCCCTCGCTGCCGAGGGTGACGAAGCCGTCCACGGTCGGGATCACGCCGGACACGCCCAGGCCGGTGCCCGGGCCCAGCACGCCGGCCACCGCATGCGGCTGCGGCTTGCCGCCGCCGATCTGCAGCAGGTCGTCCGGCTTGAAGCCCGGCAGCGCCATCGCCAGCGCCGTGAAGTCGTTCACGATCAGCAGCGTGGCCAGGCCCAGCGTGCGCCGTACCTCGTCGGTGGAGAACTGCCAGTCGCGGTTGGTCATGCGGATGAAATCGCCGCTGATCGGGTTCGCCAGCGCGAAGGCGGCATGGCTGATGCGCACGCCGCCCGTCTGTTCCAGGTAAGCGTTCAGCAGCGGGACGATGCCGGGATAGTCGTCGCACAGCAGCACGGCGACGTTGCGCAGCACGCCGGGCGCGCTCTCCAGCGCGAAGCGCGCATGGGTCGCGCCGATGTCGGCCAGCAGGCGCGGACCGTCGGCGTAGGCGGCGCGGGGTTGCTTCTGTTCGGTGTCGGACTCGGTATTCATTGCCCAAGGATACCATTGATTGAAAGGCACCAAAACCATTAGCCCGTCGTAGGCCGTCGTCCCCGCGCAGGCGGGGACCCAAGTTAGTATGCGTTTCGACAGCTCACGCAGAACTTGGATCCCCGCCTGCGCGGGGACGACGGAGATGACTATTCCGCCTGCGGCGGCTGCGGCGCCACCGCCCCCTCCACCCGCACGTCCGGCATGAACCACAACACTACCAGCGCCGCCAGCACGATGACGGTGCCGGCCCCGAAGATGTTGGCGATGGCCTGCCGGTAGACCTCGCGCATGGCCGGGTCGAGGATCTTGCCGGAGCCGGCGCTGGCAGCGGCCGCGATGCCGTGGGCCTGCAGCTGGTGCGCCAGGATCGCGCCGGAGCCGGTCACGCCGAGCAGGCCGCCGAAGGAGCGGAAGAAGGTCAGCATGGCGGTGCCGACGCCGCGCCGCGCCACCGGCAGCGCGCTCTGCACGACGATGGTCATGTTCGGCATCACCAGGCCCAGGCCCGCGCCGAGGAAGAAGATCGGCGGCTCGATGAACAGGTAGCCGCGTCCGGTGGCCATGGCCCAGGTCAGCGCGGCGAAGGCGGCCACCGCCACCGCCAGGCCCGCCACCTGCCCTTCCTTGTACCTGTTGGCGCGCGCCACGAGGCGGCCGACCAGGCTCGAGGCGACGATCATCCCGGCCATCATCGGCACCGTCAGCATGCCGGAAGTCGCCGGGCTGCTGCCCATCACGAGCTGGAAGAACAGCGGAAAGAACACGCTCGATCCCATCAGGCCGACGAAGCTCAGCGCCATTACCACGCTGGCCAGGTTGAACACCCGGTTGCCAAACAGGTCGGGCGGCAGCACCGGCTCGGCGGCGCGGCGCAGGTGCACGAACAGCCAGCCGCCCAGCACCACGGCGAGCGCGGCGCAGACCTTGATCTGGGGCGCATCCCAGGGCCATTCGGTGCCGCCCAGCGCCAGTATCAGCAGCAGCGAGACGATGCTGGACGTGAGCAGGACCGAGCCCAGGTAGTCGATGCGGTGCGCGTGCGTGATCACGGGTTTGCGCAGCGAGCGCGCGATGGCCCAGCAGGCGAAGGCGCCGACCGGCAGGTTGATGAAGAAGATCCAGTGCCACGACAGCAGGTCGGTCATGAACCCGCCCAGCACCGGGCCGAGCACGCTGGTGACGGCGAACACGATCGCGATCGAGCCCTGGCGCCTGGCGCGGTCCCGGGGCGCGACCAGGTCGCTGATGATGATCTGGGCCAGCGGCATGAAGCCGCCGGCGCCCATGCCCTGGATGGCGCGGAACACGATCAGCTGGGTCATGCTGCCGGCCAGGCCGCACAGCACCGAGCCGGCCAGGAAGGTGGCGAGCGCCGTGAAGATCATCGGCCGGCGGCCGTACTGGTCGGCCATCTTGCCGTACAGCGGCATGGTGGCGGTCGAGGCCAGCACGTAGGCGGTCACCACCCACGACAGATGGGCCATGCCGCCGAGGTCGGCGACGATGCGCGGCAGGGCCGTGGCGACGATGCTCTGGTCGAGCGCGCCCAGGCCGAGCACGGCCATCAGGGCGAAGTAGACGGCGCGGATCTCCTTTTCGGTGACCGGCGCAGCGGCGGTAGCAGGCGGAGTCTGGGTCATGGGCTCATCATACGACAAGACCGCGGCCAACTCAGGCGGCGCGTGCGCCCTCCCTACGCCTATTACCCGAGCCGGCGCCAGAATTCGCGCGCGCTGGCGCTGGTGATCGATGCGATCCGCCTGAAAGAGTGAACCTCTGCGGATGCGCGGCGGGCCGCCTGCACGAAATCCGAAAACGCGCGAAAATAACGGATTCCGGTTCAAATTCAAACACTTAATATGTCCGATTCAGCAACCTTGTCTGTCCCGCGCCGTGTCGACATCAATCCGAAGCCGCTCGGCGTTTCGCTATTACTCATCCTGGGCGGGGCGGTGTATCTTGCGCAGACCGTCGGCGCGAAACTGTCCGCCCTGTTCGTGGTCGGCGCCCTGCTCGGCCTCGCGCTGTACCACGCCGCCTTCGGCTTCACGTCCTCGTGGCGGGTCTTCATCGCGGACGGCCGCGGCGCCGGCCTGCGTGCGCAGATGATCATGCTCGCCGTCGGCGTGGCGCTGTTCTTCCCGGCGCTGGCCGCCGGCACCCTGTTCGGCAATCCGGTCAACGGCCTCGTCTCGCCCGCCGGCGCCTCGGTGGTCATCGGCGCCTTCATGTTCGGCATCGGCATGCAACTGGGCGGCGGCTGCGCCTCCGGCACGCTGTACACGGTCGGCGGCGGCAGCACGCGCATGATCGTCACCTTGATCGCCTTCATCGCCGGTTCCGTGATCGCCACCGCGCACATGCCGTTCTGGACCTCGCTGCCGCAGCTGAAGCCGATCTCGCTCGTGAAGACGCTGGGCCTGGCGCCCGCGCTGCTGCTGAACTGGGCCGTGTTCGCGCTGATCGCGTGGATCACGGTGGTGGTCGAAAAGCGCCGCCATGGCAAGCTGGTCGCCCCGGACCTGCCGGCCGGACGCGCCGCGACCTGGCTGCACGGCCCGTGGCCGCTGGTGGCCGGCGCCATCGCGCTGGTCGTGCTCAACTTCGCCACGCTCGCGCTGTCGGGCCGTCCGTGGGGCGTGACCTCGGCGTTCGCGCTGTGGGGCGCGAAGGCCGCATCAAGCATCGGCATCGATACCGCCAGCTGGGCCTACTGGTCGACCAAGGCCAACGCCGCCGCGCTGGCCGCGCCGGTCTCGCATGACGTGACCTCGGTGATGGACATCGGCATCGTGCTCGGCGCGATGCTGGCGGCTGCCCTCGCGGGCCGCTATGCGCCGGTCTGGAAACTGCCGCTGCGCTCCCTGATCGCGGCCGTCGTCGGCGGCCTGTTGCTCGGCTACGGCGCCCGCCTGGCCTATGGCTGCAACATCGGCGCCTACTTCAGCGGCATCGTGTCGGGCAGCCTGCACGGCTGGCTGTGGCTGGTCGCCGCGTTCGCCGGCAACGTCTTCGGCACCCGCCTGCGCCCGCTGTTCGGGCTCGAGGTCGAGCGCCTGAAGACGACCGGCTGCTGATCAGTCCAGCGCAATCAGCGCCACCGGCGCCCGCAGCTCGAACTGCACCTTGCCGCCCGAGACCAGGGCGGTCTTGCCGGTGTACCAGTCGCGCACGGTCTGGCCGTCCGAGAACACGCCGGCCACCGGGATCGCCACCAGGCGGTCCTGCGGCAGGCCGAGCGCGACCACCACGCGATCCGTCACGCCATCCTTTTCGTAGGTGCGCTTGAAAACGTAGGGGCTGGACTGCAGCATCTGGTGCGCGCCCGCGCCCACCGCCGGATGCGCATGGCGGAAGCGGCCCAGGCGCGCCCAGTGGTCGCGCACCTCGGCCACGCCGAACAGGCCGACTTTCGTGTTGTTCTTCAGCTGGTCCCAGTTCATGAAGGAGCGTAGGTTGGCGTCGCCTTCCGCGCCGTCGATCTTCAGCACGCGGGCGGTTTCGTCGCCGTAGTAGATCTGGGCCTGGCCCGGCGCCAGCAGCAGCTTGTTCGCCTCTTCCATCGGATGCTCGCGCAGCGCGTCGAAGGGATGGCCGTCGTCGTGCGAATCGAGGTAGTTCAGTACCGAATAGCCCTTCAGCGGACCGTGCAGCGCCGCCGAGTACGACGAGAACAGCTGCTCGTAGCCCTGGCGCGCGTCGCCCGCCATGCTGAAGTTGATCATGCTGTCGAAGCCGTTGTCGTAATAATCGACCTTGGTGCCGCCGTCGTAGATAAACTGGCGCCCGGCGCCGATCCCGTAGCCGTAGGTCTCGGCGGTCATGAAGAACGGCAGGTTGCCGATCCTGGCCACGGTCTGCTTCCCGGCCGGGGTGCGCTTCCAGTCCTCGTAGGCGGCGCTCGCGACCTTCTTCAGGTCCTTCCACACGCCCGGCTCGGTATGCTTGACCGTATCGGCGCGGAAGCCGTCGAAGCCGTACTTGCGGACCCAGTCGGCGTGCCATTTCATCAGGTAGTAGCGCGGCGCGCGCGGATAGCCGGTGCGCTTGAAGAAGTCGTTCAGCTCCGCCGTCTCGCGCTCGTAGCGCCCTTCCTTCTTCCACTTCGCCACCAGGGCCGGCGGCACGTCGACCTTCTCGTTGCTGTCGGTGCGGATGTCCGGCAGGTTCTTCACCAGCGTGCACTCGACCGTGGTCTTCATGTCCTTGTAGGTGCAGGCCGGCGAGGTGCGCACCCATTCGGCCGGCCATGCCGGATCGTCGGCGGTGACCGGGCCGGTGTGGTTCATCACCACGTCCAGCAGCACGCGGATGCCGCGCGCGTGGGCGGCGTCGACCAGCTCGCGCATGTCTTTCTCGGTGCCGAGGTTGGCGTCGATAGCGGTGAAATCGCGTGCCCAGTAGCCGTGGAAGCCGTAGGTCTTGCCGGTGCCCTCGTCGGTGGGCGCGTGGATCTGCTCGACCGGCGGCGTGATCCAGATCGCGTCCACGCCCAGGTCGTCGAAGTAGCCCTCCTTGATTTTCGCCGTGACGCCGGCCAGGTCGCCGCCCATGAAGCCGCGCGCGACGGCGGCATCGTCCTTGCGGCCATAGGCGTGGTCGTTGGCCGGGTTGCCGTTGTTGAAGCGGTCCGTCAGCAGGAAGTAGACGGTCGCGTTCTCCCAGGTGAAGGGCTTTCCTTTCACCGGCGTCAGGTCCGGGGCGGCGGACGCGGAGCCGAAGGCGAGCAGCAGGGAAACGGCAAGGGCGGAGATCTTCATTCAGGGTCCTCTGGTCGTGAATTGGGTCCCCGCCTCCGCGGGGACGACGGTTAAGTGATGACGCTCGGTTCCGTGCGCCCGGTACGCTGCTTCAGTTCCGACACCTGCTCGGCAATGGCAATCAAGGGCGCCAGCGCTTCCTGGGTGTCGAGGTCGTGGCGCGACGGGTCGGCTTCGTAGCGTTCGAGGTAGACCCGCACGGTCGCGCCCTCGGTGCCGGTGCCGGACAGGCGCAGCACGATGCGCGAGCCGTCGCTCATGATGATGCGGATGCCCTGGCGGCTGGCGACCGAGTTGTCGACCGGGTCGGTGTAGACGAAGTCGTCGGCCTGGGCGACGCGGAATTCGCCGAAGGTCTTCCCCGCCAGGCTCGGGAGCGCCGCGCGCAGGTCGGTCATCATGCGCTCGGCAGCGGCCGCGTCGACGGCTTCGTAGTCGTGGCGCGAATAATAGTTGCGGCCGAAGCGGGCCCAGTGTTCCCGCACCAGCTGGTTGACCGATTTGCCGCTGGCGGCGATCAGGTTCAGCCAGAACAGCACGGCCCACAGCCCGTCCTTCTCGCGGATGTGGTTCGAGCCGGTGCCGTAGCTCTCCTCGCCGCACAGGGTGGCGAGGTCGGCGTCGAGCAGGTTGCCGAAGTACTTCCAGCCGGTCGGGGTCTCGAAGCAGGAGATGCCGAGGCTTTCGGCGACGCGGTCGGCCGCCGTTGACGTCGGCATCGAGCGCGCGATGCCCTTGATGCCGCCGCGGTAGCCCGGCGCCATGGTCGCGTTGGCGGCGATGATGGCCAGGCTGTCCGACGGCGCCACGGCCAGCTTGCGTCCGACGATCATGTTGCGGTCGCCGTCGCCGTCCGAGGCGGCGCCGAATTCGGGCGCGTCCGGGCCGTCCATCAGCGCGACCAGATCGGACGCGTTGACCGGGTTCGGGTCCGGATGGTGGCCGCCGAAGTCTTCCAGCGGCTCGGCGTTGACGACGGTGCCGGCGGGCGCACCCAGCATGCCTTCGATGATGGTTTTCGCATAGGGGCCGGAGACGGCGCTCATGCCGTCGAAGCGCATCGTGAAGCCGCGGCCGAACAGGGCGCGGATGGCGTCGAAGTCGAACAGGCGCGACATCAGCTCGGCGTAATCGGCCACCGGGTCGATCACCTCGACCGTCATCTCTTCGAGCCGGGTCGTGCCGAGCCGGTCGAGGTCGACCGGGCCGGCATCGCTGATGCGGTATTCGCGCAGCGACTGGGTGTGGGCGAAGATCGCCTCGGTGACCTTCTCGGGCGCCGGGCCGCCGTTCTCGATGTTGTACTTGATGCCGAAGTCGCCGTCCGGGCCGCCGGGGTTGTGGCTGGCCGACAGCACGATGCCGCCGAAGGCGCCGCGCTTGCGGATCACGCAGCTGACCGCCGGCGTGGAGAGGATGCCGCCGCGTCCGACCAGTACTTTATCTACCTTGTGCGCGGCGGCCATGCGCAGGATGGTCTGGATCGCAGTGCGGTTGAAGAAACGGCCGTCGCCCCCGAGCACGAGGGTGCGTCCGCTGCAGTCGCCCAGGGTCAGGAAAATCGCCTCGACGAAGTTTTCGAGGTAGCCGGGCTGCTGGAACTCGGTCACCTTCTTGCGCAGACCCGAGGTGCCGGGGCGCTGCCCGGCGAACGGCGTGGTCGCTACTGTCTGAATCGTCATTGTCGCTCCTGTCGTATTCGCTAGTGCATGGGTTTGTTGTCAAACCTTTACGATACGACAGGAGGCGAAATGGTGGCGCAGCTTACTTCTCGGCCCTGTCGGTCACGAACAGCGTCAATACGGCCGCCAGCACCATGCAGGCGCCGCCCAGCACCAGGGTCAGGACCGTGTGGCCGCCGAAGAAGTGCTTGGTGAAGAAGCCGAGCAGCAGGCCGCTGACGATCTGCGGGATCACCACGAAGAAGTTGAACAGGCCCATGTAGTAGCCCATGCGGTTGGCGGGCAGCGCGCCGGCCAGGATCGCGTACGGCATGGTCAGGATGCTGGCCCAGGCGATGCCCACGCCGATCATCGGCAGCATCAGCGCCTGCCTGTCGTGGATGAGGAACAGGCTGGCCAGCGACAGGCCGCCGATCGCGAGGCAGATCGTGTGGCAGGCCTTGCGGCTGGTGGCGCGCGCGAGGATCGGCAGCAGGAAGGCGGCCAGCGCCGACACGCCGTTGTACACCGCGAACATCACGCCGACGTAGTTGCCGGCTTCCTGGTAGGCGGCCGACTGGGCGTCGACGGTACCGTAGACGTTGTCCGCGATCGCGGTGCCGGTGTAGATCCACATCGCGAACAGGGCGATCCAGGTGAAGAACTGGACGAAGGCCAGCTGCACCATGGTCTTCGGCATCTGGCCGAAGCCGCCGATGATCTCGCGCAGCGCCACGCCGAAGCTGCGCGAATGCTTGCGCTGTTCCTGGAAACGGTCCAGGTCGGGCGGCGGCAGTTCGGTGGCGGTGAACACGGTCCAGCTGACGGCGGCCAGGAACACGGCGCCGCCGACGTAGAACGAGTAGCGCACGGTGTCCGGAATCGCGCCGTCCACCGGCACGTTCGAGACGCCCAGGTAGTCCGCGAAGATCTTCGGCAGCAGCGAGGCGATCACCGCGCCGCAGCCGATGAAGAAGGTCTGCATCGCGTAGCCGGCGGTCTGCTGCGAGGGGTCCAGCTTGTCGCCGACGAAGGCGCGGAACGGCTCCATCGAGACGTTGATCGCGGCATCCATCATCCACAGCACGGCCACCGCCATCCAGACGGCGGCGGAATTCGGCATCAGGAACAGCGCGACGGCGGCCAGGATGGCGCCGAGGAAGAAGAAGGGACGGCGGCGGCCCCAGGTCGGGTGCCAGGTGTTGTCGCTCAGGTAGCCGATCACCGGCTGCACCAAGAGGCCCGTGACGGGCGCGGCGAGCCAGAACAGCGACAGGTCGTCGGGCGACGCGCCAAGGGTGGTGAAGATCCGGCTGGTGTTGGCGTTCTGCAGTGCGAAGCCGAACTGGATGCCGAAGAAGCCGAAGCTCATGTTCCACAGCTGCCAGAACGACAGGCGCGGCTTGAGCGAGTGAGTTTGCATTTCCATCTTTGTCCCCTAACGGTGCCCGGACTCATGCCAGACTACCTCCATGTAGCAAAGTAACATGGGGAATGTTGAGTGTCAATCCGGGGAATGCCTAGGAAGCGGCGGTTTTATGTAGTCAAACAACACAACCGACACCGTCGTTCCCGCGCAGGCGGGAACCCATGCTGAATTACCGGATTCGCGGATCCAAACAAAACGCGGCCTGATTAACGGCGGTAACTCCGGTGCCTCAGTATGGATTCCCGCTTTCGCGGGAATGACGTCTGCAAATGACGGCCAACTTAGCCCTTCTTGTAGGTCTTCTTCTCGCCAAACTTCTTCTTCGGCGCCGCCTTGATCGGCTCTTCGCCGTCGCGCGTGATGTTCAGCTGGCGGCCCGCCACCCACACTTTCTGCAGGTGGTCGAGCAGGTCCTGCGGCAGGTCGGACGGCATGTCGAGGGTCGAGTAGTCGTCGTAGATCTCGATGCGGCCGATTTCCTTGGACGGGATGCCGCCCTCGTTGGCGATGGCGCCGACGATGTTGCCCGGCTTGACGCTGTTCGCGTGACCGACTTCGATGCGGTAGGTCGCCATGCCAGGCTCCGGCGCGCGCATCACGCGCTCCTTCTTGAAGCTCTCGCGCGGCTGGGCGAAACCTTCGCGCGTCGGGCGTGCCGGACGCTCTTCGCCGCCGAAGCTCTCGCGGCCCCGGGCCGGACGCGCATCGTCGCGCCACTCGCCACGCGGCTCGCGCTCTTTCCACTCCGGCTTCGGCTCGCGGTCCGGCTTCTCCAGCAGCAGCGGCTCGTCGCCGCGGTTCAGCTTGGCCAGGGCGGCGGCGATGTCGATCGCCGGCACGTTGTTGTCGCGCTCGTACTCTTCGATCAGGTTGCGGAACATGTCCAGGCCGCCGGCCGCGAGGGCTTCGCCGATCTGGTCCTTGAATTTCGCGATGCGGACGTCGTTGACGGCCTTGATGGTGGGCAGGGTCAGCGGGGCGACCGGCTGGCGCGTGGCGCGCTCGATCGCCTTCAGCAGGCCGCGCTCGCGCGGGGTCACGAACAGGATCGCCTCGCCGCTGCGGCCCGCGCGGCCGGTGCGGCCGATGCGGTGGGTGTAGCTTTCCGGGTCGGACGGCACGTCGTAGTTGATCACGTGGCTGATGCGCTCGACGTCCAGGCCGCGCGCGGCGACGTCGGTGGCGACCAGGATGTCGATCTTGCCGTTCTTGAGCTGCTCGATGGTGCGTTCGCGCTGCGCCTGGGCCAGGTCGCCGTTGATGGCGGCGGCGGCGAAACCGCGCGCCTGCAGCTTGGACGCCAGTTCCTCGGTGCCCAGCTTGGTGCGCGCGAAGATGATCATGCCGTCGAACGGTTCCGCTTCGAGGATGCGGGTCAGCGCTTCCAGCTTCTGCAGGCCGGCCACCAGCCAGTAGCGCTGGGTGATGTTGGTGGCGGTGGTGGTCTTGGCGGCCACCGTCACTTCCTTCGGTTCGTGCAGGTAGGTCGTGGCGATGCGCTTGATCTGCGGCGGCATGGTGGCCGAGAACAGCGCGGTCTGGCGCTGTTCCGGCGTCTCCTGCAGGATGCGCTCGACGTCGTCGATGAAGCCCATGCGCAGCATCTCGTCGGCCTCGTCCAGCACCAGGGTGGTGAGCTGGGACAGGTCGAGCGTGCCCTTGTCGAGGTGGTCGATGACGCGGCCCGGGGTGCCGACCACGACCTGCGCGCCGCGCCGCAGCGCCGACAATTGCGGGCCGTAGGCCTGGCCGCCGTAGATCGGCAGCACGTGGAAATTCTTCAGGTGCGCGGCGTAGCTCTGGAAGGCTTCGGCCACCTGGATCGCCAGTTCGCGCGTGGGCGCCAGCACCAGCGCCTGCACGGCGGGGTTCTTGACGTCGATGCGCGACAGCACCGGCAGCGCGAACGCGGCGGTCTTGCCGGTACCGGTCTGGGCCTGTCCCAGCACGTCGCGGCCTTCCATCAGGAGGGGAATGGTGGCGGCCTGGATCGGCGACGGCGTCTCGTAGCCAACGTCCTTCAGCGCCTTGAGGATGGGCGCGGGGATGTTCAGGTCGGCAAACGTCGGGAGCGGGGTGTCATGCATGTAGGAAATTCTCTTAAAAATCGTAGGCAAACCTGCAGTTTACTCTTTCACGGCCCGGTAAGCCCGATTATTTGCGGCCAATGCACCCGGAATACGACGCGCTGCTACACTCCTCGTCCATGGCACGTCCCGATTTCAACCACCTGCAGGCCTTCATCCTCGTCGCGCGCGAGCGCAGCTTTACGCGCGCCGCCGCCCAGCTGGGCGTGTCGCAGTCCGCGCTCAGCCACACGATCCGCGCGCTGGAAGCCAGGCTGGGCGTGCGCCTGCTGGCCCGCACCACGCGCGGTGTGGCGCCGACCGAGGCCGGCGAGGCTGCGGCTGGACCCAGTGCGAGGGCGAAGCGATCGTCGAGATCCGCGCCGGCGACGTGGTCTGGTGCCCGCCCGGCCACAAGCACTGGCATGGCGCATCGCCGACCACGTCGATGACGCACATCGCGATCCAGGAAGCGCTGGATGGCGTGAACGTGGTGTGGCTCGAGAAGGTCAGCGACGAGGAGTACCTGGCCGGCCCGCCGCAACGATAGCGTCGATGAAGTCCTTGTGGCCCGGCATGAAGTCCACGCACTTGCCGATCACCTGTTCGATATTGCCGAGGAAGCCGAGCAGCTCCTTTTCGTCCAGCAGGCCGGCCAGCGGATGGTGGCCCTGGGCGCGCACGCCCTGCCCGTGCAGCACCTGCTGCCAGCCGACCTCCGCGAACAGCTCGTTGTTGTCGCGGATCACCCGGCCGTGGGTCTTGTACAGGTCCAGCTTGCGGCGCAGGGTGTCCGGAATGTCCATCGTGCGGCAGTGGTCCCAGAACGGGGTGTCGTTGCGCTCGGTGGCGTGGTAGTGCAGGATGATGAAGTCGCGGATGCGCTCGACCTCGAAGTCGCACTGGGCGTTGAACTCGTCGATGTCGGCCTGGGCGAAGCCGCGATCCGGGAAGAATCCCACCAGGCGCGAGATGGTCGACTGGACCAGATGGATCGAGGTCGATTCCAGCGGCTCCAGGAAGCCCGACGACAGGCCGATCGCGACCACGTTCTTGTTCCACGTCTTCTTGCGCTTGCCGGCCGTGAAGCGCAGCATCTTCGGCTCGGCCAGCGCCTTGCCGTCCAGGTTCTTCATCAGGATGGCCGCCGCCTCGTCGTCGCTCATGAAGCGGCTCGCGTACACGTGGCCGTTGCCGGTGCGGTGCTGCAGGCCGATGCGCCACTGCCAGCCGGCCGGGCGCGCCGAGGCGCGCGTATAGGGAGGAAGTTCGCCCGACAGTTCGCAGGGCACCGCCCAGGCGCGGTCGCAGGGCAGCCAGTGGCTCCAGTCCTCGAAGCCGGTCTTCAGCGTCTGCTCGATCAGCAGGGCGCGGAAACCCGAACAGTCGATGAACAGGTCGCCCTCGATCGCCGTCCCGCTCTCCATCACCACCGATTCGACGAAGCCGTCGGCACGCTGGCGCACGTCGACCACCTTCCCTTCGGTGCGCACGACGCCATGGCTTTCGGCGTACTTGCGCAGGTAGCGCGCATACAGACCCGCATCGAGGTGGAACGCGTAAGGGATGTCGGCCAGCGGCGAATTCGGCATGTCGGTGGACGGGCGCATGAACTTGCCGGCCCTGGCGGCCATGCGGTTGAGCGAATAGTGCTCGAGGTCCGGCGCCTTGCCGGCCTGCCAGGCGCGCAGCCAGTACTGGAAGAATTCGAGGGTCCACAGCGGCTGGCCGATGGTGCCGAAACCATGCATGTAGCGCTCGCCCAGCCTGCCCCAGTCCTCGAACTCGATGGCGAGCTTGAAGGTGGCCCTGGTCTCGCGCATGAACTCGTCCTCGTTGATGCCGAGGGCGGTGTTGAACAGGCGGATCATCGGGATCGTCGATTCGCCGACGCCGACGGTCGAGATCTCGTCGGATTCGATCAGGCGAACCTGGTAGCGGTTCTGCAGGAGGCGCGACAGCGAGGCCGCTGTCATCCAGCCGGCGGTGCCGCCGCCGACGATCACGATGTTCTTGAGGGGGGTGTGGGGAGTCGTCTCGGTTTTCATTGTTCTGCCAGCATAGTAAAAAGCCTCTTGCGCGGCAACACCGGGCAAGAGGCTTTTGCTTACTTATTTGTCGGCTTGCGCCAACACGGGATTACATCTTGTAGTTCAGACCGAACAGCACGGTGCGGCCGTAACGGGTGTCTTCGATGACGTTATCCTTGGTCTTGCGATAGCGCTTGAAGTGAGCGTCGTTGACGTTGTTCATCTCCAGCAGGAAGGACAGGCCTTTCATCGGACCGCTCTGGATCTCGTAGCCGAACTGCAGGTCCAGCACCTTCTCGCCGTTAATGTAGGTCAGCTGACGGTCGCCCGTGTTGGTGCTGACTTCACCGATGAAGTCCGAACGGTAGCGCTCGGCGGCACGTGCCGAGAAGCCTGCCTTCTCGTAGTACAGGGTCAGGCTGGCAACGCGGCGCGACAGGCCCGGCAGGGCCATCGTGCCCGAGCCGCCTTCGGCGGTATCGGGAGCGGTGACCGAGCTGCTGGTCTGCGAAGCGTTGGCCACCACGCCGAAGCCGTCCAGGTAACGGGTGAACACGTTCAGCGGCATCGATGCTGCCAGTTCGATACCCTTGATATTGCCGCCGTGGCCGTTGACCGGCGAGGTCATCTCGCCGATGTTGGTCGGCGCCTTCACGGTGCTCGGCTGGATGAACGGCGTGAAGTCGAACTGGCGGCCGGTGGTCACGATGAACGTATCGAGCTTCTTGTAGAAGGTCGCGGCGCTGACGTAGGCCTTGTTGCCCCAGTACTTCTCGTACGACAGGTCGATGCCCTTGGCGCGGAACGGATCCAGTTTCGGATTGCCGCCGCTGCCGCTGTAGATGGCGCGGGTGGCGTCATAGCCGAAGTTGCCGCTGGCGCGCATGTCGTTCAGGGTCGGACGAGCCATGATCTTCGACAGCGAGAAGCGCAGCGTCTGCTGGTTGCCCAGGTCGCCGATCAGGTTCAGGCTCGGCAGGAAGTCGTTGTAGCTGGTGCCTTCGGTGACCGGAGCGACCGGACGATTGGCATCGCTGGTGCCGCCGTTCTTGTCGACCGAGTACGCGGTCGAATCCTGCTTGGTGTGGAGCATCTGCACACCCAGGGCGCCGCGCAGCGGGATCGCGCCGATCTGCGAATCGATGCCCAGCTTGGCAAAGGCGGTCGCGACTTTCTCGTTCACGATCCAGTCCTTGTTCCAGATGTCCGGATGGTCCTTGCGCTTCAGGTCGTACAGGGCGTTCAGGTTGGCGACCGGATCGAAGGTGATCACGTTGATGCCGCTGTCGCCGGCCATGCCCGAGCCGCTGCCGGCCGGATATGGTGCGGTAGCCAGTCGGTTGCTGTTGCCCTTGATCGACAGCAGGTTCTCGGTGTACTCGCGGGTCTTCGAACGGCTCGAGACGTTGACGCCGGTGGTCAGCTTGCTGAAGAACATACCGTCCGGCAGGTCACGCGATGCGTCCAGGCGGAAGGCGTTGATCTTGTCGTACACGTGCGGGAACTTGACGTAGCCAGCCTGCACGTCGGCGCCGCCCCAGCCCTGCGGGTCGGTCAGCTTGACGACGTTCGGATCGGCGTAGTTCAGGCCCGGCACGAAGGTGTGGCTGCCGGCGGTGAACTTGACGGTGTCGAGACCGGCGCCGCCATAGGTTTCGATGTTGGTGCCGTTACGCTCCGCCGAGTTGAAGGACAGGTCCATGTTGGCGGTCCAGTCCGGGGTCACGCGCAGCTTGTTGTTCCAGCCGATCGACTTGGTGACGTCGGTCCACTGCACGGCGTCGTTGCGGACCACGGCCTTGACGTTGTCGAAGGCGCCGGCGGTCGCGGTGCTGCCCGACAGGGTCGGGTTGATCAGGTGGCCCGGCTGGTCGTACGCGCTGGTGGGACTGGTGTAGTCGTCGTTCAGCGGCATCTGGATGCCGCGGGTACGGTTGTTACGGTCGTAACGGGTGTAGAACAGGTCGACCGTCGAGGTGAATTCCTTGCTCGGACGGTACTGGATCACGCCCATCAGGCCGTTGCGCGACTGCTCGTAGCCATCGGTCCAGGCATTGAAGCCGTTGTACGGCACGGCGACATCCTGGCCGTTGTACTTGGCCTTGCCGTTGCCCCAGGATTCGAAGCGGGTGGTGTCGCCGCTCTTGCCCTGCAGGCGGGCGAAGCCGAACGCGATACCGACCTGGCGGTTCATGAACTGGTCGATGTACGAGAAGGTGAAGCGGTTGCCGTGGCCCTTGGCGTTGTCCATGCCCAGGCCGGTCTTGTCGCGGCGGTAGTTCATGGCGACGGTGCGCTTGGCGAAGTCCAGCGGACGCACGGTCTGCAGGTCGACGGTGCCCGACAGGCCCTGGCCGACGAGGGCGCCGTCCGGGGTCTTGTAGATCACCACGCCCGACAGCAGTTCGGACGGGTACTGGTCGAATTCGACGCCGCGCGAGTCGCCGGTCGAGACTTGCTCGCGGCCGTTCAGCAGGCCGGTCGAGAAGTCCGGGGACATGCCGCGGATCGAGATCACGGCCGCCTGGCCGTTGGTGCGCTGGGCGGTCACGCCCGGCAGACGCGCGATCGATTCGGCGATCGACTGGTCCGGCAGCTTGCCGATGTCTTCGGCCGAAATCGCTTCGACGATGGAGTCGTTGTTCTTCTTGACGGAGATGGCCGCCTCGATGCCGCGGCGGATGCCGGTCACCTGGACGGTCTGGATGCTGGAATTCGTTGCGCCGGTCGCGGCGGCGTCCTGGCCGCTGGTTTCCTGCGCGAGCGCGGCATGGCTGCTCAGTGCCATGAAGACGGCGCAGCCTGCTGCAACCGGGCTCAGCTTGAATGCAATACTACCCGGCACAGTGCGCGCCGCGCGCTTGTTGATAAGGTTCATTTGTCCCCTCAAATCGTTCAAATCTATGTTTTTCCCGAAAACACTAGCCGGAGAGCCATCACCACGGGAGCCAGAAGCAAACGTTCTTAGACGTTCTGCCAACGATTCTGTACTAAAACTAGATGCACTGTCAACGGAACTTGTCCGCGACTACGGGAATGTGGATTTTTTACGCGGTTTTCTCAGAGTGAAGCGGAATATCGTTGTATTCGAGCTACAAAGTCGCTATACAGACAATGTAGTCGTACTACAAACCGCTTACTTTGCACCAACATTGCTTGCTTTTGCACCATGTTGGTGCAAATTTTCGTAGTAGATTTTCAGCTTATGTCAAGGACTGTGTCACGCAATGCGTACGTACATTGCTAAAACGCTGTAGCAAAACTAGAGATTCGCTGGCGCACTGTCGTTGAAGCCATAGATCGGCTGGTGTATTCTCTGGGCAACAATCCAACTCCGGCACAATTCCCCGGACACTTCCGTCCGACAGCCGATGTAGTTACGCTACTTACGGAGACAATCCCATGCCCGGCACCATCCGCCACACCCTGTCCAGCCTCTTCATCGGCGCCGCCCTGCTCGCCGCCGGCGCGGCCCACGCCCAGGCGCCCGCCATCGACCACGTCGAGCCGCCGTTCTGGTGGGCCGGCATGCACGACCAGCGCCTGCAACTGATGATCCACGGCCCCGCCATCGCCGACCTCGAACCGGCGCTGGCGTATCCCGGGGTGCGCATCGCCCAGGTGACGAGGGTCGCCAACCGCAACTACCTGTTCATCGACCTGGTCGTCGACAGCAAGGCGGCGCCGGGCAACCTGCGCATCGACTTCCGCGGCAGCGGCGACGCCAGGGGCCGCGGCGCCAGCCATACCTACCGCCTGCTGGCGCGCGAGGCCGGTTCCGCCGACCGCAAGGGATTCGATACCCAGGACGCGATCTACCAGCTGATGCCGGACCGCTTCGCCAACGGCAATCCGGGCAACGACAGCGTGGCCGGCCTGGCCGACAAACTGGACCGCAAGCTGGGTCACGGCCGCCACGGCGGCGACATCCAGGGCATGATCGACCACCTCGACTACATCGCCGGCATGGGCTTCACCCAGCTGTGGCCGACGCCGCTGGTGGAGAACGACATGCCGGCCGCCTCCTACCACGGCTACGCCGCGACCGACCACTACAGGATCGACCCGCGCTACGGCAGCAACGAAGACTACGTGCGCCTGTCGAAGGAAGCGCGCAAGCACGGCATCGGCCTGATCCAGGACGTGGTGCTCTCGCATATCGGGAAGAACCACTGGTGGATGAAGGACCTGCCGACGCCGGACTGGATCAACCACGCCGGCAAGTTCGTCTCGACCCAGCACCACCGCACCGCCGTGCAGGATCCGTACGCGTCGAAGGAGGACGCCAGCAACTTCACCACCGGCTGGTTCAGCCCGGGCATGCCGGACATGAACCAGACCAACCCGCTGGTGGCGAACTACCTCATCCAGAACAACATCTGGTGGATCGAGTACGCGGGCCTGAGCGGCCTGCGGATCGACACCTTCGGCTACTCCGACGGCGCCTTCCTCACCGAATACACGAAGCGCCTGATGGCCGAGTACCCGCACCTGAACATGGTGGGCGAGGAATGGAGCAAGCTGCCGGCCGTGGTCTCGCACTGGCAGCGCGGCAAGGTGAACTTCGACGGCTATGTCAGCTCGATGCCCAGCATGATGGACTTCCCGCTCACGGAAGCGATGCGCACGGCGCTGGCGCCCAAGCAGCGCGGCGACGATTGGGCCGAGAACATCTTCAACCCGGTCTACGAGACCCTGTCGCTCGACTACCTGTATCCGGACCCGAGCCGCCTGGTTCTGTTCGAGGCCAACCACGACATGGCGCGCATCTACAGCGTGGTCGGCGAAGACTTCGACCGCTACAAGATGGACATCGCCTTCGTGATGACGATGCCGCGCATCCCGCACTTCTATACCGGCGACGAGCTGCTGATGACCAGCGCCACGGGCCAGCGCGACGACAACAGCTACCGCCGCGACTTCCCGGGCGGCTGGGCCGGCGACAAGGTCAACGCCTTCACCGGCGCCGGCCTCACGCCGCGCCAGCGCGAGGCCCAGGAATTCGTTCGCAAGCTGGTCAACTGGAGGAAGAACAGCCCCGTCATCCACCACGGGAAGCTGATGCACTACGGGCCGGAGAACAATACTTATGTCTACTTCCGCTACGACGGCCAGAAGAAAGTGATGGTGGCCTTCAACGCCAACGACAAGGAGACCGTGCTGGATGCGGGGCGCTTCCACGAGATGCTGTCGGGCGTTTCATCCGGACGCGATGTCCTGACCGGTAACGTGGTCGCTTTGAAGGACCAGATCCGCCTCCCGGCAAAGTCGACTCTCATTCTGGAAATCTGACGTAGGGTGGGCACACCGTGCCCACGCAATCGCCAACATCACGCAAACGTCACGCGTGGGCACGGGGTGCCCACCCTACCTATGAAGCCAACAATTATCGCCATCGCCGCGGCCCTGTTCGCGCAATCCCTGCCCGCCATCGCCGCCGAAGCGCCGCCGCTGCGCTTCGACCTCTACGTGCGTGGCGCCTTCAACGGCTGGGGCACCGACAACCAGCTCGCCTGGAAGGGCAAGGGCATCTACGAGACCGACATCCTGGTCAGCCCCGGCAACCACGCTTTCAAGATCGGCAGCAAGGACTGGAACGCCGAGTGGGTCGCGAACCCGTCCGCCAGCGTGTCGGTGGCGCCCGGCACGGCCTACCCGCTGGCCACCGAGGCAGGCCCCGAGGACTACCTGTTCACGAAGCAGACCGCGACCTTCCGCTTCCGCGTCGACGTGTCCGATCCGTCGAAGCCGGTGCTGAGCGTGAGCCGCGTCGAGACGCCCGCCGGCGGGCCGGCCGCCGATCCGCATGCGAACGCCGGCGCGACCGCCTCCCTCACCTTCCCGACCTGGGACGGCAAGCAGGAGACGGCGCGCTTTTCGGTGCGCGATCCGCAGGCGCCGCTGCGCAGCTACGCGCACTCGACCACCATGCAGCTGCGCGATCCCGGCCCGCAATACGTCACCTACCAGGAGGACGCCGCCCTGCCCCGGGTCCGTAGCGGCAACCTCGGCTTCGACGCCCTGTTCGCGCTGGCGGCCCACGAGATGCGCCTGGACTCCGTCAAGGAAATCCGCGACGGTAACTACAACGGCAACAACGCCATTCCCTGCGACTGCTTCGAGACCGGGGAAAAGTGGCACTACGTCTGGACCCGCGACCTGTCCTACGCGGCCGACCTGGGCCTCGCCATGCTCGATCCGCAGCGGGTGCGCAATTCGCTGCTGTTCAAGCTGTCCGGCTGGCGGGAAGGCATCGTCCCTGCCCCGCAGGTGGCGGGAAGCAGGGACGGCCTCCAGATCGCGCAGGACACCGGCAGCGGCGGCAGCTGGCCGGTCAGCACCGACCGCATCACCTGGGCCTTCGCCGCCGAGGAAGTGCTGAAGGCCCTGCCGCCTGGCGAGCGCCAGGCCTTCGCCGCCACCGCGCTGAAGGCGTTGTCGAACACGATCGACAACGACCGCATCGCCGCCTTCGATCGAGCCACCGGCCTGTACACGGGCGAGGAGTCCTTCCTCGACTGGCGCGACCAGAGCTACGCGTCGTGGATCCCGGAAGACCTGGCCTCGATGGCGAGTTCGAAGGCGCTGTCGACCAACGTCGGCCACTACAAGGCCTTGACGCTGGCAAGCCGGCTGGCCCGCGAACAGGGCGACGCCGCGCGTGCAGCACGCTACGCCGGCTGGGCGCGCGCCCTGAAGCGCGCCATCAACGCCCGCCTGTGGCTGCAGGACGCCGGCATGTACAGCAGCCTGACCGCCGCGCATTTCGACGGCGCGCCGATGCACAAGTTCGACTGGCTCGGGCAGTCGCTCGCCATCGTCACCGGCATCGCCGACGGCAAGCGCGCGCGCAGCATCCTGGCCGCCTATCCGCACGGCCCGATGGGCGCGCCCGTGATCTGGCCGCAGCAGCTCGACATGCCGGTCTACCACAACCGCGCGATGTGGCCTTTCGTAACGGCCTACGGCCTGCGCGCCGCCGCCGTTAGCCGCAACGTGGCCGTCGCCGACGCGGCCTACGACTCGCTGATGCGCGGCGCGGCCCTGAACCTGTCGAACATGGAAAACCTCGAGTGGCTGTCCGGCCAGCCGCTGCTGCTGGACGAAGCCCATCCGAAGCTGATCGGCCCGGTGATCAACTCGAAGCGCCAGCTGTGGTCCGTCGGCGCCTACCTCGGCATGGTGGTGCGCAACGTGTTCGGGGTCTCGACCACCGGCGACGGCATCGCCCTGCAGCCGTTTGTGACAGCGAAGCTGCGCGGCGGCGTGTTCGCGTCCACCGATACCGTCACGCTGGCCAACCTGCGCCTGCAGGGCCGCGCGCTCGACGTGACCTTGCGCCTGCCCGCGTCCGCGGGCGCGGGCACGAACGGCGTCTACGCGGTCGAGCACATCCTCCTGAACGGCAAGCCGGCCGGCACCACCATCAAGTGGAATGAACTGGCGGCCGATAACCGCATCGAGATCGTGCTCGGCAAACTCGAGCCGGGCGAGCAGGCGATCCGCCGCGTGAGCGCCGATCCGTATGCGGAGACGCCCGCCGTGTTCGGACCGCACGAACCGGTCATCGCCGACCTGAAACGCGATGCCGCCGGCCATGCGAAGCTGACCATCGAAGCAAAAGACAGCGGCAACGTGCGCTACAACGTCTACCGCGACGGCAGGCTGGTGGCCTCCAGGCTGCCGGCCGGCGCCTGGACCGACCGGCAAGCCTCGGGCACCGCCTGCTACGCCGTCGAAGCGGAATTCGCAGGCTCGGGCCACCGCAGCCACCACAGCCGGCCGCGCTGCGTGGACGTCGGCGTCGAGATCGCCGCCCTGGATGCGCGCGTGAGCGCCGGCGTGCCGCTGGCCGCGCCGGGCGCACGCTTCGACGAGCCGCACCTGGCCGGCTGGGGCAAGCCGCAGGACCGCTTCAGCGTCAGGGATATCAGGCTGCCCTCGGCCGGCGACTACGCGGTGCAGGTCCGCTACCACAACGGCGCCAACCAGGTGAACCTGGGCATCAGCGGTGGCGTAAAATGGCTCGCCGTAAAGGATGAGTCGGGCGCCATCGTCGCGCAGGGCGTGGTGCAGCTGCCGCACGCGCGCATCGAGAAGGCGCACACGCCGATCGTGTATTCGACCCCGCTGGCGGCGCGCCTGAAGGCCGGTGGCGTCTACCACATCGAGATGAGCGACTTCTATAACATGAGCTACCTGCAGAGCAACAGCACCTTCAGCGCGGCGGGCGGCGCCGAGGGCCCATTCAACCGCTTCGACATCTATGGCGTGCGCCTCCTGCGCGTGCACTGAACAGGAAACCCATGAAACGACTCGTAAATCTGGCCGCAGCGGCGATGCTGCTGGCACTGGCAGCCGGACAGGCCGCCGCCACCACGGTGCGCGTGCACTACCCGGCCGGCAAGGAAGGCATCGGCATCGTCGGCGACAAAGGCTTGACGAGCTGGTCGAAGAGCGTGCCGGCGCAGGCGCCCGACGGCCCGGTGAACATCTGGACCTATACCTGGCCGGACGCGCTGGGCGAGGTGCAGATGAAGCCGACGCTGGGCGAGGACAAGGTCTCGATCGGCGGCGCCTACAGGCTGGCGCCCGGATCCACGGTCGATATCTACCCCTTCTTCGGCGCGCCGTTCGGCAAGGTGACGATCGTGAAGGACTTCGCCTCGCCGCAGCTGAAGAACAGCCGCGCGCTGCGCATCTGGCTGCCGCCCAGCTATGCGGAGAATCCGGCCAAGCGCTATCCGGTGCTCTACATGCACGACGGCCAGAACCTGTTCGATGCGAAGACCGCGGCCTACGGCGTCGAATGGGGCATCGACGAGACCATGAACCGCCTGGTGGCGGCCGGCACGGTGGACGAGGTGATCGTGGTCGGCATCGACAACACGCCGGACCGCATTCCCGAATACACGCCCTGCTGCGACCCGAAATACGGTGGCGGCAAGCTCGATGCCTACGGCGCCTTCATCGTCGAGACGGTCAAGCCCTACATCGACCGCAGCTACCGCACGCTGCCGGGCAAGGACAACACCGCGATCATGGGCTCCTCGCTGGGCGGCATCGCCTCGGTCGCGATCGCGCAGCGCTACCCGGACGTCTTCTCGAAGGCGGGCGGCGTCTCCAGCTCGTTCTGGTGGAACCAGGGCGCGCTGATCTCGAAGCTGCCGGCGCGCGTGCCGGTCAAGTTCTACCTCGACGCCGGCACCACCGACGACGGGCTGGAAGACACGACCAGAATGGTGAACGCCATGCGGGCCAAGGGCTACCGCGAGAGCGAGGACCTGATGTTCTTCAAGGCCGAAGGCGGGCGCCACAACGAAGCCTCGTGGGCGGCGCGGGTGGAGAAGCCGCTGACCTGGTTCTTCCCTTGGGGGAGTGCGAAGCAGTAAACCGTCGTTCCCGCGCAGGCGGGAACCCAGGTTCGTCGCGTACCGCTAGCGCTTGGTGATGCGAATACGCGTGCAAACTTGGGTCCCCGCCTGCGCGGGGACGACGATGTTTCAGAACGCAGTCATACCCGCTCCGCCATCTCCGGCAGCTCCATGCGGTACAGATTGGTCCCCGCATCCTCCGGCACCAGGTGCATGAACTGCACGAACCCCATCCCCAGCTTGCGCAGCAGGCCGTTCGAGGCGATGTTGTTGGGCGAGGCGATCGCCAGCAGGCGCCGGATGCCCAGCGTCGGCGCATAGGCCAGCACCGCCTGGGCGGCCTCGAAGGCATAGCCCTGGCCGCGCCAGTCGGGCAGGTAGGCATAGCCGATGTCGATGCCGTCCAGCGTGTCGCGCTTGATCAGGCCGCACATGCCGATCGGCGTACGCTCCCCCTTCAGCTCGACCACGTAGAGCGAGTGCCCGCGCTCTTCCTGCATCGCGATCGGCCCGGTCAGCAGGGCATGCCGCGCCTCGTCCAGCGAGCGGATGCCCTTGTCGCCGATATGCTCGATGAAGGCCGGGTCGTTGACCAGCGCGTAAAAGAATGCGGCATCGTCGGTGGTCGCGGTGCGCACGCGCAGGCGCGCGGTCTCGGCAATCTGCATGGATTCAGTCTTCCTCCGGATGGTCCCAGCGCGCCGGGTCTTCCAGTAATTTATACATCACATAGGCGTCGACATAGCCCAGGCGGCGGTGGCGATAGGCCTTGGGCAGGGTGCCGACGATCGAAAACCCGAGCCGCTTCCACAGGTTGATCGCGGCATTGTTGGTGCTGACGACGTAATTGAACTGCATTGCCAGGTAGCGCTGGCGGCGCGCTTCTTCGATGCTGTGTTCGCCGAGCAGGCGCCCCACCCCCACGCCCTGGGCGTTCGGGCTGACCATGTAGGAAGCGTTGGCCACGTGGTCGCCGCGCCCGGCGTGACTCGGCTGCAGCTTGTACATCCCGAGCACCCTTTCCTCGCCCTTCACGGCCACGAAGGTCGTCGCGCGCGGCGCGAACCAGTATTCATGGCTGTCTTCCCGGTTGGTCGAGGAACCATGGACGATGGTTTCTCCGCTTGCGACATGCGCCTGGAAAATGGTCCACATTGCATTGAAGTCGGCGTCGCACGCTGGACGAATCTTGATGTCTCTCACTGCTGGCCTACTGGAATGTAACGAAAGCGCAAGATTCTAAACCGGTATTTGTCCACACGGCTACAGAAAAATGTAACTGCATTTACAGAAAGAAATTGAATAACGGTAGGCAACGTTTTCGGACGAACTAGCACAAATTTTCCGCATGTTTAGCGATTCCGCCCCTTGTTTAGCTTGCAAAGCCGACAATGGGAGGGATTTCTACTCCTTGCGTGTCAGGCGGAAATCGACACTCGACGGCCGGTTCGGCAGGTGCAGGGTGGCGCGCGCCGGCGGCGCCTCGCTGACGATCCGGCCGCGGCGCACGACCAGGCGACGCGCGGCGCGCAGGCGGATCGCCTCGACCGGGCCGCCGGCGTCGAGCTGCACCAGGTCGGCGTAGCAGCCCGGTTCGATGCCATAGCCCTGCAGGCCGAGGATGCGCGCCGGGGTCGCGGTCACGGCCTCGAAGCACTGGCGCATCACGGCCTGGCCCGTCATCTGGGCCACGTGCAGGCCCATGTGCGCCACTTCCAGCATGTCGCCGGAGCCGAGGCCGTACCACGGGTCCATCACGCAGTCGTGGCCGAAGGCGACCGGCACCCCGGCCGCCAGCAGCTCCGGCACGCGGGTCATGCCGCGCCGCTTCGGGTAGCTATCGTGGCGCCCCTGCAGGGTGATATTGATGAGCGGGTTCGCGATCGCCGCCACTCCCGATTCCGCGATCAGCGGCAGCAGCTTGCTGACATAGTAGTTGTCCATCGAGTGCATCGAGGTCAGGTGCGAGCCGGCCACCCTGCCCTGCAGGCCCAGGCGCTGCGTTTCCATCGCCAGCGTCTCGATGTGGCGCGACAGCGGATCGTCGGTCTCGTCGCAGTGCATGTCGACCATCAGGCCCTGCTCCGCCGCGAACTCGCACAGCAGGCGCACCGATTCCGCACCCTGCGCCATGGTGCGCTCGAAGTGCGGGATGCCGCCGACCACGTCCACGCCCATCGCGATCGCGCGCTTCAGGTTGTCGAACGCGCCGGGGCTGCGCAGCAGGCCGTCCTGCGGGAAGGCCACCAGCTGCAGGTCGATGTAAGGGGCGACCCGGCGCTTCACTTCCAGCAGGGCTTCGACCGCCAGCAGCCGGTCGTCGCAGATGTCGACGTGGGTGCGGATCGCCAGCAGGCCGCGCGCCACCGCCCAGTCGCAGTACTGGAGGGCGCGCCCGACCAGGGCGTCCTGCGCCAGCTGCGGCTTCAGTTCGCCCCACAGCGCGATCCCTTCCAGCAGGGTGCCGGACTGGTTCACGCGCGGCAGGCCGTAGCTGAGGGTGGCGTCCATGTGGAAGTGGGCGTCCACGAAGGGCGGGCTCACCAGGTCGCCGCCCGCATCGATCTCGCGCCGGCCCTGGCACGGCAGGTCCGGCCCGAGCGCGGCGATGCGTTCGCCCTCGATGGCGATGTCGATCCCGTGGCGGCCGTCGGCCAGGGTGGCGTTGCGGATGACGAGGTCCATGCCTTCTCCTGATGATCTGATGATCTGATGAGCTTGCCTGATTGTAGTCAGCTTAGCAGGAAATTCGCCGTGTCAATGATGCAGGTTAAGAAGTCATGCTGCGACGCAAGATTTCCTTGTAAAAACAACACAAATACTTCTTTCCAACACTACCGAACGCCTTTACACTAGTCCTTATTGCAGTGCGTCATAACTGAACAAAAAAGGGATCCAGATGACTCTATTTTCCGACCAGTTGTCCGCCGTCCGCCAGGCCCAGTTGGAGGCCCAGCTCGACATTTTCCGCACCATGACGACCCGCGTGCTCGACAGCGCCGCCCAGATCGCCGTGCTGAATGCGCGCACCTCGCGCGTTTCGATCGAGCAAGCTGCCGGCACCATGAAGCACCTGCTCGAAGTGCGCGACCCGCGCGACCTGTTCGCCCTCGGCTCCGCCGCCCAGGGACAGTGGCATACCCTGTTCTCGTATGGCCGCGAACTGTTTGGCCTGGCCATCGGCGCGCGGGCGCTGCCGGCCACGATCCCGCTGCTGGCCGCGCCGGCACGGACCGCGAACGTGCCGACCAGCTACACCCAGGCGATCGAACAGGCTTCGATCGCCACCGACGCCGCCACCACGATCAGCGGCGAGATCGCCGCCGCGGTCATGGACATCAGTGCCGCCCAGACCGAAGCCGCGATCGATGCCGGCACCGTGGTGCGCACGCAGGCCGCGCCGGCTCCCGAACCGGTCGATGCCCGGCTCGCCGCGGCCGAAGCGGCGATCGATACCGCCATCGCCGACGAAGTCCCGCCTGCCGAACCGAATCCGGTGGCCAAGGCCCTGAACGAGGTCTCGCCGAAACCGGCCGGCGCCGAGCATCCGCTCGCCTCCACCGTGCCGCTGCAGGCCGAAGGCCAGGTCGAGCTGCCGCCGGTCACGCCGCCGGAAACCGTCGCTCCGCCGAAACACGCCGCCCCGCCGAAGCCGCCGCGCGCCTCGCGCAAGAAGTAAGCGAACAGCGCAAGAGCTTGCCAAAAATAGTACATTAGCGGTCCTCGGAACCGGAACAAAGAACAGGACAGGCAATGGGTTTGGCAAGGCTGATCGGCGGCTTCGTGCGCCGGCACTGGCGCTCGTACGCGTCGTCGGCGGTGATGCTGTTCGGCGTCGCCCTCTGCTCGGTGCTGGTGCCGCGCAAGGTCGGCGCCACCATCGACGCCCTGGCGGCGCATCGCCTCCAGGGCCCTGAACTCACCTTCCAGCTGCTGCAGCTGCTCGGCCTGGGCCTGGCGATCTACGTCCTGCGCGTGGCCTGGCGGCTGCGCCTGTATTCGGCCGCCTACCGGCTCGGGGTCGAGCTGCGCACGAAACTGTATGCGCGGCTGTCGGCCCAGGGTCCGGCCTTCTACCAGCGCCAGCGCACCGGCGACCTGATGGCGCTCGCCACCAACGACATCGACGCCATCGAGCAGGCCGCCGGCGAAGCGATGCTGGCCGGCTTCGACGGCACCCTCACCCTCGTCATGGTGCTGGGCATCATGTTCCTCGGCGTCGACTGGCGCCTGACCCTGATCGCCCTGCTGCCCTTCCCGCTGATGGCGCTGGCGTTCTGGCGCATCTCCAGCCACATCCACACCGCGTCCGGCGATTCGTTGAAACGCTTCTCCGCGCTGAACGACCATGTGCAGGAGACCTTGAGCGGCGTGCGCACCCTGCGCGCCCTCGGCCTGGAGCAGCGCAGCGCCAAGCAGTTCTCGGAGCTGGCCGCGCGCGCCGCCGACGCCAGCCTGGCGGCGCAGAAATGGGAGGCGGCCTACGAGCCGGCGGTGGGCCTGACCCTGACCGCGGCCACCGGCCTGACCCTCGGCCTGGGCGGCTACCTGGTGTGGAACGGCCAGCTCACCATCGGTTCGCTGACCAGCTTCACGATGTACCTCGGGCAGCTGATCTGGCCGATGTTCGCGGCCGGCTGGGTGCTGTCGCTGATCGAGCGCGGACGCGCCGCGCTGGCGCGCCTGCAGCCGCTGCTGGACGCGCCGCTGACGGTGGTCGACGAAGGCACGGTCGAGCGGCTGGGGCGCGGCCCGCTGGTGCTGCAGGACGTCAGCTTTGCCTACGGCAGCCAGGGAGGCGAGCAAACTGCGCCGGCGCTGAAGCAGGTGTCGGTCAGGCTGGAGCCGGGCCAGACCCTGGGCCTGGTCGGCCCGACCGGCGCCGGCAAGTCGACCCTGCTGCGGGTGCTGCTGCGCCAGGCCGAGCCCCAGCACGGCAAGGTGAGCTGGGGCGGCCATGCGCTCGACGACTATACCCTGGCCACCTTGCGCTCCGGGATCAGCTGGGTGCCGCAGGAATCCTTCCTGTTCTCGGCCTCGATCGCCGAGAACATCGCTCTCGGCCGGCCCGGCGCCTCGCGCGCCGAGATCGAGCACGCGGCCAGGATGGCCGACATCCACGACGACATCCTGCGCTTCCCGGAGGGCTACGACACCCCGGTCGGCGAAAAGGGCATCACCCTGTCCGGCGGCCAGCGCCAGCGCGTCGCGATCGCCCGCTCGCTGCTCGCGCAAAGCCCGCTGCTGCTGCTCGACGATGCCCTGTCGGCGGTCGATACCGGCACCGAGACCCGCATCCTCGAACACCTCGACGAGCTGCGCGCCAGGCGCCCGGAGCTGTCGGCGGTGATCGCCAGCCACCGCCTGTCGGCCGTGGTCAAGGCCGACCTGATCGTCGTGCTGAAGGATGGCCGCATCGTCGAATCCGGCAGCCACGAAGAATTGCTGGAGCACGACGGCTGGTACGCCAGCCAGTGGCGCTATCAACAACTGGAGGCCAGCCTCGATGCTCAATAATCAAGCGAAACAGGCAGCCGGCCTGCTGCGCCGCGCCGCGCACCCGGACCGCGGCCACCTCGGCTGGGCCACGGCCTGGCTGGTCCTGGCGGCCGGCCTCGAAGTGCTGGGTCCCCTGCTTGGCAAAAAACTGATCGACGAGCACCTGCTGCCGCACCGGCTGGACTGGACCCGCATGGCCCTGCTGCTGGCCGGCGTGCTGCTCACCGGCTGGGCCGCGTCCTGGCTGCGCTTCCTGCAGCTGGTGCGCCTGTCCGGCCTGGCGATGCGCTCGGTGCAGCGCCTGCGCGAATGGGTCTACGGCCACGTGCTGCGCCTACCGATGGCCTTCTTCGACCGCGCCATCACGGGCCAGCTGGTAAGCCGCGTCACCAACGACACCGAGGCGGTCAAGACGCTGTATATCCAGGTGCTGTTCGTGATCCTCGACAGCAGCATCGTGCTGGTCGGCACCTCGATCGCGATGGCCTGGCTCGACTGGCGCCTGATGCTGATCGTGCTGGCCCTGCTGCCGGCCGTGCTGGGCATCATCTGGCTGTACCAGCGCCTGAGCGCGCCGGCCGTCACCCGCGCGCGCGCCCTGCGCAGCGACATCAACGCCCAGATGGCGGAATCGATCGGCGGCATGAGCGTGCTGCAGGCGAACAATGCCCAGCACCGCTTCGGCGAGCGCTTCGCCGCCACCAACGACCAGCACTACACGGCGCGGGTGGCCGAGCTGCGCGCCAACGCCTTCCTGCTGCGCCCGGCCCTGGACTTCCTCAACGTGATCCTGCTGGCGGTGGTGATCTTCAGCTTCGGCCGCCAGAGCATGGGCGCGGTCGAGGTCGGGGTGCTGTACGCCTTCATCAGCTACATCGCGCGGGTGGTCGAGCCGCTGATCCAGATTACGATGCAGTTCAGCGGCCTGCAGCAGGCGGTGATCGCCACCGCGCGCGTGTCCGCCCTGCTCGACGAAGGCAAGGCCCCCGAGCACGGCCAGCGCAGCGGCAGCGGCGGCCGCCCGGCCGACGACCCCGCCAACGCCGCGCCGGACGCGCCGGCCGTGCGGGTGCGCGACCTGAGCTTCGCCTACGTCGAAGGCCAGACCGTGCTGCACCACCTGTCGCTCGAGATCCCGCAGGGCGCCTTCTTCGGCATCGTCGGCCACACCGGCAGCGGCAAGTCGACCCTGCTGTCGCTGCTGCTGCGCTACTACCCGGCGCGCCAGGGCAGCATCGAAATCCATGGCGAGCCGCTGGCCGGCATCGACAACGAGCGCTTCCGCAACGAAGTCGGACTGGTGCCCCAGGATCCCTTCCTGCTGGCGGCGTCGGCGCGCGAGAACATCGACATGGGGCGCGGACTCTCCATCGAGGCGATCGAGGCCGCGGCGCGCGCCGCCCACGCCCACGACTTCATCGCGGCGCTGGAACAGGGCTACGACACGCCGCTGGGCGAAGGCGGCTCGCGCCTGTCGTCGGGGCAGAAGCAGCTGATCGCGATCGCGCGCGCCCTCGCCGGCCGCCCGCGCATCCTGCTGCTGGACGAAGCCACTTCCCGCATCGACAGCCAGACCGAGCAGATCGTGCAGCAGGCCGTGGTCGGGCTGCGCGGCAAGGTCACCGTGATCGCGATCGCGCACCGCCTGTCGACCATCCGCGACGCCGACCGCATCATCGTGCTGAACCACGGCCGCATCAGCGAAGCCGGCAAGCATGAAGCGCTGATGCGCATCGAAGGAGGCCTGTACCAGCGCCTGTATCTGCTGCAGCAGCTGGCCGTCTGACGAGAAACCATAAGTTAAAGGAATATATGTATCTTTTTCGCATATATCCCGGAAAACTTGTATTTCTCGATAGCAACCGGCGTACAATATTTGGCTGAGTCCCGGGTGGGACAACCGACAGTTCCTGGGGAATTATGCTGGCAGGCCTACAACGCGGATCGCATCACCGGCGCAGTCTGGGACTGCTGGCGGCGCTTTTCCTGGCGTCCGGCCTGGCCTTTGCCGACGCTCCCCTGCCGCTGGCCCAGCGCCTCGAGGCGATCCAGGACATCAGCCGGTTCACGCCGCTGCGCGCCCTGCCCATGCTGTCCAGGCTGGAGCAGGAAAGCCGCAGCGCGCCGCTGGTCGAAAAGGCCGCCTTCCTCGACCTGGCCTGCAAGACCCACAAGAATCTGGGTCACCAGGAACTCGCCAACAAGCTGTGCGACGAGCTGATCCAGCTCGGCCAGCAGCATGCGGACAATACGATCATCGCGCGCGGCATGCTGGCCAAGGGCTATGTGCTGTTCGCGATGAACGAGCTGGCGCAGTCGCACCAGCTGGTCTGGCAGGCGGAAAAGCTGGCCGCCGGCAGCCGCGACATGGACTTGCGGGTGCGCGTCACGATCTCGTCGGGCCAGTCCTTCGCCGAGGACGGCAACTTCCCGATGGCGCTGGGCAAGCTGCAGGCCGCCGTCACGCTGGCGCGCCAGAGCGGCGATCCGATGCTGATGACGATCGCCCTGAATTCGCTGGCCTACCTGTACAACCAGATGCGCGAGCACGAGAAAGGCTTCGACGCGCTGCAGGAAGCCTACCGCGCCGCCGAGGGCATCGACTCGCTGGGACGCCTGGCGACCCTGAAGAATACCGAATACGCACTGTCGATCGACTCCGGCCAGGTCCAGCGCGGCTTGAAGGCGCTGCTGGTCGCGGTCGAGCTGGAGCGCAAGATCGGCGCCGGCCCGATGGTCGCCACGTCGCTGGTCAACCTGTCCGACTGCTACCTGAAGCTGAGGGACTACCGCAACGCCCTCACGTACGCCCAGCAGTCGCTGGAGCAGGCGCGCCTGATCAACCGGGAAAGCTCGATCGCGACCGCATATACGAACATCGGCGAAGCCTACCTCGGCCTGGGCCGCATGGCCGAGGGCAAGAAGTACATCGAAGAAGCCCTGGCCTGGTACGAAAAGCAGGGCGACAAGCCCTCGCTGCAAGCCTTCCTGAATGAATACGGCGACGCCCTGGAACGCGCCGGCGACCTGTCCGGCGCCCTGCGCGCCTATCACCGCGAGCGCGCGCTGTCGGACGAGCTGTTCGAAAAGCGCCGCCAGAAAGCGATGATGGAGCTGCAGGAAAAGTACGAGGCGGACAAGCGCCAGCGCCAGATCCAGCTGCTGCGCCAGGAAAACCAGGTCAAGAGCACCGAGATCGACAACCGCCGCCTGCAGCAGCGTGTCTGGTGGCTGCTGGCGCTGGTGTTCGCGCTGTCTTCGGTGATCGTCACCTTCCTGTACCGCAAGGTGCGCCATGCGAACGCCCAGCTCGAAGTCAAGAACCAGGAGCTCAAGCAGCAAAGCGCGCGCGACCCGCTGACCGCCCTGTACAACCGCCGCCACTTCCAGGAATTCATGCGCGGCCACCAGGCGGTGGCGAAGTCCGCCAACGAGGAGACGGTCAGCGCGCTGTACCTGATGGACGTCGACCACTTCAAGCACATCAACGACACCTACGGCCACGGCGCCGGCGACGCGGTGCTGCGCGAGATCGCCGACGGCCTGCGCGAGATCCTGCGCGAGACCGACATGATCGTGCGCTGGGGCGGCGAGGAATTCCTGGCCTTCCTGCCGGCGGTGCCGCGCAGCAGCCTGGACGACGTCGCGCGCCGCCTGCTGAGCGGGATCCCGGCCCGCACCATTGAGTACCAGGGCGTCACGCTGTCGGTGAACGTCTCGATCGGCTTCGCGCCTTTCCCGTTGGCTCCGGGCGGCAAGCCGATGTCGTGGGAACGCGCCGTCAACCTGGTCGACATGGCGCTCTACCTGGCCAAGGGCCACGGCCGCAATCGCGCCTACGGCGTGCAGGGCTTCGCACGCGAAACCGGCATGACGATGGAAGAGATCGAGCAGGACATCGAAGCGGCCTGGCGCGCGGGTAGTGTCGAGCTGTCGATCGTGCAGGGGAGCTGGCCCGAGCTGCGGGCGGCTTCCTGAATTCAAAACCGTCGTTCCCGCGCCATACCCCGTCGTCCCCGCGCAGGCGGGGACCCAAGTTTTGCGTGCGCTAACGAAACGCGAATGAACTTGGGTTCCCGCCTGCGCGGGAACGACGGTTTCTGGGGGAACGACGGTTTCAGCGAGCCGCTTTTTCCTGCAGCTTTTCCCCCGCCTTCTCGACCTTCTTCCCCACCTCCGCCGTCGCCCGGTCCAGGTTGCGGCTGGCATCGGCGGTCGCGTCCTTCACCTTCTCGCGCGCCCGCTCGGCCGCGGCATCCGCCTTGACGACCTGCTCCTGCACCGCGCTGGTGACCTTCGCGCCGGCCTCGTCGACCGCCTTGCCGGCGCGCTGGGCCGGTCCGACCCCGTCGCCGGGCGACGAATCGCAGCCGGCCAGCACGGCGGCCGCCAGCAGCACAACTGACATCGAAACGTGTTTCATCGCCTTACCTCCTCTCTTATTCCGAAGGCGCCGCCAGCGGATGGGAGCGGCGCGCCTCGTCCTCGCGGCGCGCATCCTCGATCCGGGCCTTGAGTGCGCGCGTCCTGTCGTCCTCGCCCCAGCGCCGGATGAAGGCATTCAGGCGGGTGCGCGCCTTCTCCCAGCCGGCGGACGCCAGCGCCGACTCGGCCGCGGCGCTGGTCTCTTCCCAGGCAGCGGCGCGCTGGCGCCGCCGCGTGCAGATCGCCGCTTCGTCGTTGAGGCCCTGCTGCAGGCGCTGCAACTGCTCCGGCGTGGCGCTCGACTTGCGCAGGGCGATCAGCTCGGCCTGCGCCTCGCTGCCCTTGCACTGGTGCGCCAGCGCGATCGCGGCGTCGATGCGGCGGTCGATCTTCCTGGCCGACGGCTTGGCCATCAGCCACACGCCCCACAGCACGGCCAGCGCCAGCACCCACCAGCGCAGCCGGATCGGCTTGCGCTGGGGCGGACGCGCGTCCAGCGGCGGGCGCGGCACTTCCTGCGGCGGCGGCGCTGCCGGCCCCGCGGGTGGAACGCCCTTGCCGGCGTGCCCGAACTCGGCCGCGCTCGGGGTGGGCGCCGGTCCTTGCGGGACCCCGGACGAAGGAGCGGCCGCTTCGGCGCGCTGCGCATCGGCCGGCTGCGCGGCACGCGGCGCGGCGGCGGCCGGCGCTTCCGCCTGCGATGGCGCATCCGACCAGCCGGACAGCGCGGCCGCGGCGCTCTCACCCGCCGCGGCCGCCGTGGCGGCGTCGGAGCCCCCCGGCGCGGCGGCATTGGCAGCAGCCGGCGACGGCGCGCGCACGCCCGCGCGCCCCTGCGCCGTCCCGCACCACGGACAGAAGTTCACGGGGCGCGGCGCGGGACGGCCACAGGCTTCGTTGATGCAGCGGTAGATGATTGCTTCGTCGGCCACGGCGCTCCCTTATTCCGGATCGGGAATCCCGTCGTCGGGATCCGGGATCGCGGCATCGAAGTTCGCCGCCAGTTCCGGGATCTCGGCGACTGTCTTCCACTTGTCCTGGCGCGGATTCCACTGCATGTTCCAGATGCGCGTGCCGTGGTCGATCTCGCCGCGCGCCAGCAGCTGCGCGACCTCCTCCAGCGCATACGGACCGCGCTGGGCGCCGTTCACGAACAGCTTGTAGCGCGGCGCCATCGGGGTGGCCCCCACCACGAAAGCAGACGGCCCGAGTCCGGCCGCCTGCACGCCTTCCGCCGCCGGCATTGCCGGCATCGACGGGCTGACGATGGTGGCGCCCGGGGTGGCGGCGGAGGCGTAGGGCGCGGACAGGCCGGCTGCCGGCGCCGACGCTCCCGCCGCGCGCCGCTCCAGCGCCTGCAGCGCGCGCGCCTCGCTGGCCAGGAACTCGGGCCGGATCACCCGCTTGTCGCTCGGGCGCTCGACTTCCCACTGGTAGGCGTCGCTGGCCGAATCCGGCACCGGCTCGGACCACAGGTCGAGCTGGGCCAGCGCCGCCTCGACCTGGGCCGGCGACAGCCCGGGATGCAGGGTCGCGGCGCGCCGCATCCACTGGTCGTACAGGCGCCGCGCCGTGATGGTGGGCAGCGAGGGTGACGGCAGCTGGGCGCCGGTCTCGTCGACTTCGAGCCTGGGTTCGTAGACGCGCAGCTGGTAATAGCGCATCAGCGATGCCAGCAGCGCCAGCCGGTAAGGTCCCATCGTGCCGAGGCGCTGGCGCACCGCCGCGATCACCTGTTCGCGGTAGTAGGGCGGCAGGCCGTTCGAGCGGACCGCATACTCGTTGCCGATCTGGAGCCATTCGCCGGAACCCGGCTCGACCTCGAACAGGTACTGGCCGCGCGGCTGGAAGGCCGCTTCGCGGTCGCCCGCATCCTGCTTGCGGCGGATCACGCCCAGCGCGACCGCCTGCAGGAACCACTCGTAGTCGTCGGCCAGGCGGTTCAGCTCGTCCATCGAGGGCGAGATCGGGTGGCGGAAGCGGGTCGAATCGAAGTGCAGGTGGGTCGGGATCTTCGGGTTCTCGATCTGGTAGGAGGCGCGCCAGGTGGGCAGGCCGCGCAGCACCGTCATCGGGTAGCCGGACAGCTCGATATAGCACACCGCCCTGCCGGCCACGCCGGTGTTGACGATCGCGACCGCGTCGCCGTGGAACAGGCCTGCAGGCACCGCGGCGCGGATCTCGGGTTCCAGCTTGCGCCACGCCGCCGGATCGCCGACGCCGATGAAGCACTTGAACTGGTCGGCGCTGGGCGTGAACTCGGCCGAGAAGCGCGCGTTAATCCAGGGCATGGCGCTGCGGATCCACTCGCCGAACACGCGGTGGCGCTCCTGCGGCGACATCGCGCCCAGGCGTTCCAGCAATGGGTCAACGGCCTGGGCCGGCTCCGCGCCCTGCGCCTGCATGGCGGTGAGCTGGGTCTGCGCGCGGCGGAACAGCTTCAATAGCAGCTCGGCCCGCAGGCGCTCGTCGCCGAGCTGCGGGAACAGCCTGGCCGAGCCGCCGAATTCCAGCAGCACTTCCTCGGCCCAGCCGCTGACGTCGCTGGTGAGGCGGACCGGTTCCGGCAGCGCGTCGCTGGCCAGCTTGATGTAGGTGGCGTGCTCGTGCCGGGCATCGTCGCGCAGCTGGCCGATGCGCTGGTCGCAGGCCGCCAGCATGGCCGCCACGTTGCGCCGCCCTTCCTGGAATTCGCCGGCGATGCCGCTCCACTGGGCCTGGCCCTGTTCGTCGGTGCCCTGCGGATTGCCGAGCCAGGCCGACATGCTGTTCATGACGTCGATCGCCTGGCCCGACGCAACAGCTAATAAGTGGAACCGCAGGTAGTCGGCGATGTCGCGTTTCAGGTGGTTCATCACCTCGCGCGCCTGGGCGTCCTTGCCGAACAGGCGGCCGGCGGCCTGCGACAGGTTGTTCAGCGATTCCTCGACCTGGCGGGTGCGCAGGGCGTCGCGGATGTCGCGGTAACGCTTGCCATTGCGCTGGGCATTGGCGAGGTCGCGCTGGCCAAGGCGTGCCTTGACCTGTTCGAGCAGCGACAGCACGAATTCCAGGCCGCCCTGCTTGCGGTCGTCGAGCAGCATGTACAGGCGGCCGCGCACGTTCAGGCGCAGGTTGGCCAGCAGCTCTCCGGTGTGGCGCTTGATCCGGTCCTCGCTGGTCTCGGCGGTGGCGCCAGCTTCGCGGATGGCGTCGCGCTCCAGGTTGGGCAGCAGCTCGACCACCTTCTCGCGCCACAACTTGAGGTCGTAGGAGGCCATGATGCGGTCGATCTCGACCTGCACCTTGCTCTCGACCCGCTCCAGCAGCGAGCGCTGGTCCTTGTCCATCAGGAGCGTGTCGGTGAGTGCGTATTCCTGGAACGGGGTGACGTCCACCGTGCCCTTGCGGAAGTCGGGGAATTCGGAGAAGGGATGCTCCCCCATGCCCATCTGTTCGCGCATGAAGCTGTCGCGCTCGGCGTCGGTGGCGCGGCGCGCGGCCGTGCCGTCGGTCGATGCGAGTCCGAAGAAGGCCTTCACCATCTGCGCCGCCAGTTCATAGGCGCGGATGTCGTCGCGCAGGCTTTGCTGGGTATCGAGCACGGCGTTGCCGAAGGCCGAATACACCTTCGAGTAGGACAGGCGCATGTCGCCGAAGCGCTGCTCCGGCACGCGCGGATTGTAGGGCCCGAGCTTGTGCTGCTGCTGGTTGACCGCCACCGAGCGCTTGCGGTTGGCGAAATCGGCCGAGGCGAAGTCCTCGAACAGGGTGTCGGCCACCATCTGGTAGACGTCCTTCACGTCCTGGGTCGCCTTGTTGGCCAGGTTGGCGGTGTCGACGAAATACACGTCGTCGAACGGCGCGCCGCGCCCGACCACGCTGTCCGGGTCCATCCACTGCACGCGCGCGTTCATGTCGCGCATGGTGGTCTCCAGCTCCATCAGGGTCGCGTAGGCGTTGGCCTCGGTACGCTCCTTGTTGGCCTTGGCATAGCCCGATGGCATGAACATCACCAGGTCGACCTGGCTGTCCGACACTTCCTGGCGCGCGATGGCCTTGGCGATCCAGCCCAGGTCGATGGCGCTGCCGGCCCCGGTGCCGCCGGCGTTCGAGGCGATCACGACGATGCGGAACTTGGACGTATCGACCTGCAGGCCGAGGCGCTGGTAATTCTCCTTGCGCTCGATGCCTGCGTTCGAACTCAGGAAGTTCAGCGCGCCCTTGATGCGGCCGCGCAGCTTGGGGTACTTGTCGAACAAATACAGCCGCGCCAGCGCGCGGATCTGGCCGGCGCCCTTCGACGGGTCGATGCCGAGCGAACGCAGCTTCTTGGGGCGCAGCGGCATCCATTGTTCTATCAAGGGAAACCGCGCCAGGCTGTCGTCGGACTCGTGGTACTGCGGCAGGTCGAGCGGCTCGACCAGGCGCTCCTCGTCGGTCAGCTTGACCAGCTCGAACCAGGGGTCGGTGCGCTGCGACTTGCCTTCGTCGATGATGGCCTGGTTGTCGAGGTCGAAGTGCAGGAAGCGCGCCACCGGGAAGTCGGCGATCGACTCGACCCGGGTCGGATGCTGGCGGTTCCAGACCGCCGACAGGATGCGGCGGCGGATCCGCATCATGACTTCCATGCCGGTGCCGCCGGCGCCGATGAACAGCGTCGGACGCAGGTCTACCTTGAGCTCGGTCTTCTGGCCGAGGGCCGATGGGTCGGGAAAATCTGCCATGTCATGCTCCCTTTGCTTTAGCGGCGGCCAATGAACAGCGCCGCGATCAGGCCCACCACGCCGATCACGACCAGCGGCCCGGTGATCGCCAGGGTCAGGTACTTGCTGGCGTTGATGATCGCCAGCACCGCCGCGAAGGACAGGAAGGCCAGGCCCACGAACATCAGCCAGCCCGCGCTGCCGGCCGAGGACGGCGCCACCCGCCTGACCACCAGGTGGTGCACGTAGGCGTTCCGCACGAAGAAGTAAATCACCAGCAGCACCACGAACACCGCGCCGCCGATCGCCAGGTCGCGCGCCGAAGTGTCGCGCAGCGGCGCCGCGCTGGTGTTGGTGGCGCCGCCCGGCGCGATCTCGACCGGCTGGGTGGCGGTGTCGGGCGCGGTCTTCGGCAGCGCGCCCGGGGGCGTGGCCTGCTGGGTCTGGTCCGGCAGCCTGAAGCCGGGGTCGGTAGGTTTCTGGTTCTGCATGGGGTCCTCTCGGGTATTTTTTATTTGGTATTTCACGGCTCCAGCCTGACCTGGGCGCCTTCGCGCAGGTCGATCAGCCGGTGGCCGAACAGCGTCGTCTTCAGGCTGGCCACCTGCTTGCCCGCCTTGTCGTAGATCGGTTGGGTGGCGCCGGCGCGCGTGTGCATGGTGCGCAGTTCGTCCTCCACGGTCAGCCGCACGCGGCGCGGGCGGCCGTAGGCCCAGGCCGCGCCGCCCAGCGCGGCCAGCACCGCCAGCGCGCCGCCGATCAGCGCCAGCAGCGGCCCGGAGCCGTAGTGCACCCTCACTTCGAGCGGCAGCACCGCGGTCGAGGCCTGGATCTCGGCGGGTGGCGTGAAGATCTCGGGCAGCGGATCGCCGGGGAACAGCGCCGCCATCCGTTCGCGGAAAGCCTGCGACAGCACCAGGCGCTGGCCGGCCAGGTGCAGCTCGATCCGCCCCGGCAGCACATAGGCCGAACCGGCGGATTTCAGCGCCTCCATCGACCATTTGCCGGGCAGCTTCGCCACCGGCAGCTGCAGGGTCGAGGCCAGCGGTTCCGTCTTGCCCGGCGCCAGCTGCCGCACTTCGCGGCGCGCCAGTTCGATCGGGCGGCTTTCGCCGGCCAGCATCGAGCGCGCGCTGATCGACGCATCGCCGATGGTGTACGGGTAGATCGTGTTCTCCAGCTGCCACTGGATGCGGGTGCTGGGCGCGGTCGCGCCGGGTTCGACGTCGGCGCGCAGGCGGCCGCCGGCGTCCATCGCCAGCGACACGCCGGGCGCGCCCTCGACGCGGCGCGGCACCAGGCGCACGATGTCGCGGTCCAGCGGCTTCAGGCGCGCCGGCGGCTCGGTGATCACGCGCTGCACGCGGCCGGAAGCCAGCAGGGCGTCGAGCGCCCGCGTGCCTTCCTTGCCGGCCGCGAACACGTACACCATCAGGCCGTTCGCGCTGTAGTGCACGCCCTTGACCGGCATGCGCAGCGGGAACGCGAGGGCCTTGTCGATCGCGGCGCCGCGGTGGATCAGGGTGTAGAACTCGCGGTTGCGCGCGGCGGTGGCCTGGTCGTTGTTGGGACTGTTGCGGTTGTTCGTCACCAGCCACACCAGGCCCGGCTTGCCGCCAAGGACCTGGTTGAGGGCGGCGTCGACGGCTTCGCCGAGGTCCGTGTCGGCCAGCGCCTGGCCACCCGGCTTGCGCGCCATCTGCAGGCCGGCCAGCGCGGCCTGCACGTGGCCATGCACGGTGTTCGCATCGACCTGCTCGGACAGCAGCCCGCGCGGCGACGGCGCCCCGGGCAGCGACTGGTTGAAGGCGGCCAGCACCAGCGCATCGCCAGGCTGCACGACGCTGGACACGAGTTCCGTCACCAGCGGCTTGAAGGGTGAGCCGGGATCGCTGTAGAAGGGCTCCATCCAGCCGGAGTTCTGCACCAGCACCACCTGCGGGATCGCGAAGGCGGGTGCGGCGATGAAGAGCAGGCCGGCCGCCAGCATCGCCAAGCGGGTCGCAACCGGGGCGAGCGCGCGCCTCACGACAGCTCTTCCAGGTTCCAGCCGCGGATCCGGTTCCAGTCTGGGTGGTGCAGCCACAGGCGGTTGGCGTACACGAAGGGCAGGCACTCGAGCGGACGCGACAGGCGTGCGATCTCGTCGAGGATGACGTTGCGCCGGCCTATCCATTCCACCGTGGTGCGGGCGATCACGCGGTCGGCCAGCGCGTCTTCCGCGCGGCCGGTGTATTTGTGGAAGCGCAGCACCAGCCCGCTGGGCTGGCTGCGGTTGTTGTTGAAGCTGCGCAGCAGCGGCAGCACCAGCGAATCGTCTTCGTGCTGGTCTTCGACATGTTCGCCGGACCAGGGTTCGTCGACCACCGGATGGCCGCGCCGGAACAGCAGGTTGGCGAAGCCCAGGCGCGCGCCGTCGATCGGTTCGCGCTGCGGGTTCGCCACCCCGAGTTCGAGGAAGCAGTAGGACTGGCCGTCGTGCCCGATCAGCCACATGCGGCCGTCGCGGCTCAGGGTCGGGCCGCCGAACTGCAGGCGCGGCAGCCAGGTGTCGGGCCAGGGCAGGAAACGCGGCGCCTCGCCCGGGCGCCACAGCAGCTGGCCTTCGTCGTGCAGCCAGAACAGCTGGCCATCGTAGCCGATCGGCCGGCTCCAGCCGGACAGCGGCAGCGCGCCGCAATCGTAGTGCGGGCCAGGAGCCAGGTCGGCATCCAGCGTGGCCAGCGCCAGCAGCCCGGCATTCCCGCGCACCGGGCAGGCCAGCTGGCGCCGCATCAGGCCCGGCGCGGCGGCCAGGGGCGCGGCCAGCACCGGTTCGAGGCGGTAGGTTTCGTTGATCGGGTTGATCCACAGGCGGTACAGGCCCTGGGCGGTCGGCACCAGGCCGACTTCGCCGCGGCGCGGCGCCTGCGGCGTCCCATCCTGCGCGGGCAGCCAGCCGTAGTCGGACACCCCGAAGCGCAGGTCGGCCGTGCCCTCTTCCGGCACCAGCACGTGCCACAGCGCGCCCAGCGGATCCCAGTACTGCAGCACGCCGCGTCCCGGCGCCAGGGCCAGCAGGCGCTGTTCCGGAAAGCCGAAACCGGCGGCGGCGAACACGCACTGGGCGTTCGGCGGCGGCGGCATCGCCTCGTCGAAGCGGCCGACGGCCGGCGCCGCGGGGCGCTCTTCGAGGCTGTCGCCGAGCGGCAGCGAGGTGACGGGCAGGCCATGCGGCACATGGCGCGGCAGCAGCTGGTCGGCATGCGGTCCCCACCAGTCGGGACGGCGCTGCTGGCGCCCGGCCAGGCGGGCCAAGGGGCGCCCGCATTCGGGGCAGAAAGCGAAACCTTCCGGATAGATGGGCGAATACGCGCGGCCTTCGCCATGGCCGGCGCAAGCCTGCGGCAGCGAGGCGCCGAGCAGGTGGGCGACATCCTCGATGCGGCCGCGTGCATGGGCGCTCCAGTCGATCCGGCCCAGCCCTTCGCTGGCGGCCAGTTCGAATTGTCCGCGCTCGTCTTCCAGCCAGACGCTGGCCGGAGTTTCCCATCGGTACGCCCGATCTCCCATATCCCTCCGCCGTTGGATCGCCAAAAAAATGCCACGACCCGCACCATCATGGGGCCGTTATGCTTTTGGAATCATAGCGCCACCATGGGGGGCACGGCGCGCCGTTCACGAAAGGAGCGCGGGGCGGTCCCGCGGGGATCAAATGACGGGCTGTTCAGCGGAACTTCCGGGCGCATCGACGGAAATGACCCGGCGAATCTTCCAGGCGCCGTTCTCCAGCACCATCGACAGCGCCAGCACCCGGCGCGGGCCGGCGTTGTCATCCCCTTCGCCGCCATCGCCGAGGGCGACGAGGACATCGGCCGTGCCCGCGCGCTGGCGCATGGTGGCGGCGCGCACGCCGCGCTGCCAGGCCGGGCGATAGCTGGAAGACTGGGTGAAGTAATCGCTGCGCGGCGCCCGCCCGCCCTGCAGCCGTTCGACCAGGCGCGCCGCCAGCTCCCTGGACACGTAGCGGGTGAAGGTCTCGTAGCGGTCGCTGAGCGGATCCTGGTCGGCGCCCAGGGTCTCCAGGTACCAGCGGTAGAACTCGACCGCGACGGCGTCCGGCGCGCGCCCGGCAGCCCTGGCCTCGAGCGCCCGCGCCGGCGCCGCGGCGGCCAGCACCAGCGCGAGCAGCAGCCCGAACAGTTTGAAGACAGGAAATTTTTCTTTTAGAATCAACATGATAAGCCCCCTACAGGCAGACTGTGCAGCAAAGCCGGGCGGGCGGCCGTGAGCTGCCGCAAGCGCCGGCCGTGGGCCTCCGGGCGGCCCGGGCGCGGCTATAATGACGGGTTGCTTCCCATCGTTCCGACGCCATGACCGCCACCGCACTTCCGGATACGCAGTTTTCCGCGCAGTTTTCCGCGCAGTTTTCCGATTCGCTGCCCTCCTCCGCCATCGACGCCGCCGCCGCCCACCTGCGCGACGTGCTCGCGATCGCGCTCGGACACGGGCCGGGACGGCGCGCGCTGGTGGTGTTCGACCGGCGCACGGCGCTGTCGCGCGCGCTGCTCGAGGGCTACCGCCGCAACCTGCCAGATGCCGACTTCATCGACTTCGACGCCGTGACGCCGGACGCCGTGCTGGCCGCCTTCAAGACCTATGCGCCGGGCGACCTGGTGGTGCTGGTGCAGTCGACCAACTTCCGCCTCGACGGCTTCCGCCTGCGCGTGGAACTGTTCAAGCTGGGCCTGAAGGTGATCGAGCACGTGCACCTGTCGCGCATGCCGGGCGCGCAGGGCGAGCACTACATCGCATCGCTGGCCTACGACCCGCACTACTTCCGCGGCGTCGGCCACGCGCTGAAGCGCCGCATCGACACGGCAAAGCGCGCCGAGGTGCACGGCGGCGGCGACGTGCTGGTGTTCGACTCGCCCTTCGAACCGGCCAAGCTGAACGTCGGCGACTACAGCGCGATGAACAATGTCGGCGGCCAGTTCCCGATCGGCGAAGTGTTCACCGAAGCCCGCGACCTGGAAGCCGTCAGCGGCCGCGCCCAGGTCCATGTGTTCGGCGACACCTCCTACCTCGTGAACCGTCCGGACGCGCCGGTCACGCTGCTGATCGAGCGCGGGCGCGTGGTGGGCGCCGAGAACGCGACGCCCGAATTCCAGCAGGTGCTGGACATCATCCGCCGCGACGAGGGCGAGGTCTGGGTGCGCGAACTGGGCTTCGGCATGAACCGCGCCTTCTCGCGCGAGCGCCGCGTCGACGACATCGGCACCTACGAGCGCATGTGCGGCATCCACCTGTCGCTGGGCGCCAAGCACGGCGTGTACGCCAAGCCCGGCTTCAAGCGCAAGGATGCGCGCTACCACATCGATGTGTTCGTGGTGACGGATGCGGTCTACCTCGATGACGAGCGGGTGTACGCCGATGGCGCCTGGACCGTGGCGGCGTAGAATAAACGCTCACTTAACGGAGCCTACTTCACCATGCTGACCAAGGAACAGCGCGAACAGTACCAGCGCGACGGCTACATCGTCATCCCGGATTTCAAGGCGCCCGAGGAGATCGCGCGCCTGCGCGTACGCGCCGAAGCCATCGTCGACGCCTTCGACCCGGCGGAATCACGCGCCGTCTTCACCACGCGCGACCAGGAAAACGCCAGCGACGCCTGGTTCCTCGGCTCGGACAACACGGTGCGCTGCTTCTTCGAAGAGGAAGCCTTCGACGAACACGGGCAACTGAAGCAGGCCAAGGCCCTGTCGATCAACAAGATCGGCCACGCCATGCACGACCTCGACCCGGTGTTCGAAGCGTTCACGCGCGATGCGAAGCTGGCGGCGGTGGCGCGCGACCTCGGCCTCGATCAGCCGCAGGTGTGGCAGTCGATGTACATCTTCAAGCAGCCCGGCATCGGCGGCGAGGTGCGCTGGCACCAGGACGCCACCTTCTTCGACTCGACCCCGATCAGCGTCACCACGTTCTGGTTCGCGCTGGAGGATGCGACCGTCGACAACGGCTGCCTGTGGGTCGAACCGGGCGGGCACCGCGGCCCGCTGCGCGAGCGCTTCCTGCGCAACGGCGACAAGATCACGATGGAGAAGCTGGACCCGACGCCCTGGCCGGATGACAGCACGGCGGTGCCGCTGGAAGCGAAGGCCGGCAGCCTGGTGTGCTTCCACGGCCTGCTGCCGCACTACAGCGCGCCGAACCGCTCGAACGTGTCGCGGCATGCGTTCACCCTGCATGCGACGGATGGGCGGACCGCGTATTCGGCGCGGAACTGGATCCAGCGGGATGCCAGCCTGCCGGTGCGCGGATTCGACTGATCTGCCGGCTTCCTGTTGCCGAGCAGTGCTTCCTGAAAGCTGCTCTGCCGCTGCATGATGCCGCCCACCTCGTCGACCAGCCGTGCATCGCGCAGAGGCATCGATTCGTCGAAATCGAAGCGGTCGCTTTTCCAGAGCATGTTCAGTTGACGGTTGTAGCTATAGAAGGCATTGCCATCCCATAGTCCATCGCTGCCGTTGTACCATGCGCCGCCGAAGTGCAGCATGCGCGGGCGAGAAAGCGCCGCAGTCATCGTCCTTCCCTGCGTGTCGATCTGGGCCGACTGCGCACCGTAGAGGCAATGCAGCGTCGGCGAGATGTCCAGGTGGCTCGTCGGCCCGTCGATCTCGACGCGCTTTTTCATGCGCGGATCGTGGATCAGCATCGGGACGTGATAGGAGACTTCGTTGAGCACACTGGTCTTCAGGAATTCCGCTTCCTTCTTCGTCCTCAGTCCGTGATCGGCTGTCACGACGATGACAGTATCCTCGTACATCCCGTTCTGCTTCAGGGCACCGACGACGGCCGCTAGGCTGGCGTCCAGTTGCCGGAGCCGGTCGTGGCCATCCTTGTACAGCGCTTCTTTCGACGCGCCCGGCGCAATCCAGGGGCCATGCGTGATCTGCGGCAGGTAGGCATACACGAAGGGGAGCCCGCTCCTTTCGGCATGGCCAATATGCTCGATCAGCTTCTGGAGGACCTGCTCATCCTTTTCCTTGACGGTGCCATCGGTGTCCGCGCTGACCACCTGGCCCTGCAACTGATGCACCAGCCAGTCGTCGACCTCGTAGCGCTTCGTCACCGGATCGAAGACCTTGAAATCGTATCCCTGTCCGGCCAGCGCACTGAAGAAGCTGCGATAGGGATGTTGCGCGCCGAGCGGCAGCGTCTTCTCCAGGCGGTATGACGGATAGAGGCCCGTGAAGATCGAAAACCGGGCGTAGCTCGTGAAGGGATAGGTCGAAAAATGCTGCCTCGACCGGTAGCCGGATTTCGCCAGATCGTCGAAGGTCCTGGTATCCGCCGCGTCGGCGCTGGCGAATAGTTCATAGGGAACGGTCTCCATGACGAACAGCAGGAAATTACGCTTTCCCGGAGCCGGCGCCGCCTTGCCGCGCGAGGCCGGCGGCTCGCAGACATAGGCCAGGTGCTCCGAGGCGCGCTTCATGTCATCCGGCGAAACTCTTGATGTCTCCTCGGGCAACAGCGCTTCGCTCATCTGTATCGCGGCGGCGGCATGGAACCTGGTCTCCGGGATGCGATCGGTTTCCCAGGCATAGACCGACAGCACATTGGCGACACACGCCACCGCGAACAGAAGGACCGGTGCCGGCGTGAACGAGGAGAACAGCGACGCCATTCTGAAGCGATAGATCGTGCAGATGAGCGCCAAGATCGATCCCAGCTTCAACAGCGCGGACGGTGACATATACTCGAAAACGGTATCCGGACGCTCCTGCACCCAGGTCAGCACGGGTCCGACCTGGTCGGCAGAAAAGAACTTGCCGGTGACTCCCAACGCATTGATGTTGACGAAGGACAGGCCGACGAGGCCCAGGGACAGCAGCAGAACGATGCGCGCAAAGACCTTGGGGGTCAGGACCCTGGCCATGCCCACGAGCACAACAGGAATCAATCCCAGCAGCAGCAGGATATCTGCCGAGTAGAAATGCAGGCGGGACAACCAGCCGATCATGGCTTCGCTCTCACCGACAATCCGGCTGACGATCCGGTACCCGCCTTCGCTCAAGGTGATTTCCTTGATTTTCAAAACGTTGGCAACGGAAAAACCGTAGATCAGGGCGAGTGCAAAGAATTCTCCCCGGCGACCGGTGCTGCTATTTTTGTAATTCATTGAGTGGCTTGATTGCAACTTGATCAACAGATTTTTAGGACTATACTTTGTAAGAACAGTCCTACAAAATAATTGTTGATTTCAAGTGCAAAAAAGCAACGAATAATGCTGCGGAACAAGGTTGCCCAAGGCTTTATCGGCCATCTTGACCGGCACTACCCGCAGGAGCGGCTCAGGCAGCCATCGCCTGCAGCCGCGCCTCCTTCATCCCCACCTCCACCCCATACACGCTGACGCGATTCCGCCCCTGCTGCTTGGCGTGATACATCGCCTCGTCCGCATGCCGCAGCACGTCTTCCCAGCGCAGGTCGTTCTCCCGGGCTGCGGCCACGCCGACGCTGACCGTCATCGGCACCATCAGGCCCTGTTCCAGCAGCGGCGTGGACGCAACCAGTTCGCGCAGGCGCTGCGCGATGCCCTGCACGTCGGCCAGGCTGCCGCCGCCGACCAGCACCGCGAATTCCTCGCCGCCGACGCGGAACAGGGCGTCGTAGCCGCGCAGGACCCGCGCCGACAGCGCGGTCACGTGGCGGATCGCGGTGTCGCCCACGCCGTGGCCGTAGCGGTCGTTGATCGCCTTGAAGTGGTCGATGTCGAAGGTGATGAAGAACAGCGGCATGGCGGTGCGCTGGCGGCGCTCGAATTCGCGCCGGGCGATGTCGTGCAGGGCGCGGCGGTTCAGCCAGCCGGTCAGGGTGTCGGTCAGCGAGGCGCGGCGCAGGGCCAGCTCCTGGTGGTGGGTGACGATCACGGCGCAGCTCATGGTCGCCACCGACAGGAACACCAGCACGAACAGCGAGCCCGAGGTCTGCAGGAACTGGCTGCCCATGAAGGTCAGGCTGCGGTCATCGCTGATCACCAGGTAGAGGGTACGCAGGACCATCTGGGCCATGAACAGCAGCTCAAGCGCCATCAGCGGCAGGTAGGCGGGCTTGTCGCCGTCGTCGGGCTGGCGCCACAGCAGCCAGGCGACGCCCAGGTTGATGCAGGCCACGACCGGCGTGAACATCAGCAGGCGTTGCAGCACCGAACCCTGGGCGAAAGGCAGCGCGTGCGCAGCCAGCACGGCCAATGCGAGCAGCGCCAGCATGTCGTAGCGCGCGCGCAGGCCGAGGTGGCGCCGCATGCCGACCAGGATTCCGGCATGGCCGGCAATATAGAAGGCGTTGGCGATGGCGGGCACCAGCACGCCGACGGGCTGGTACTTCGCGGCAAAAGCGCCGATGATGCTGCTCACCAGGAAACACAGGCCGCTCAGCGCCCAGTCCAGCAGGCAGGACTGGCGCGAACTGGTCCGGTAGATGAGCAGCATGCTGACGGCCATGATGGCGGCCACCAGCGCGGACGCCACGACGAGTGTGAACGGATCCATCCTTGGTCTCGACTACGGAAATTCCAGCAATCAAATAACGATGCCAGAAGCATAATACTATTGTCAATAGGTAAATATAAAGATTGCGCTCACAATGAAATACTTGCATCATCCGCTCCGCATGATCCAAGCGAAACCGAGCGCTATAGTGGCTGTGATATAAGGGCTCTCCAACCATCGAGCCCGATGCCATGAAACCCGCCTTCTTCGCCATCGTTGGGGCCCAGTTCTTTTCCTCGCTGGCCGACAGCGCCTTGTTCATCCTCTGCGTCTCGCTGATCACGACGCTGTCGTTTCCGGAATGGATGACGCCGATGCTGAAGATGGGCTTTGTTCTCTCGTACATCCTGCTGGCGCCCTTCGCCGGCGCCTTCGCCGACATGTTTCCGAAGGGACGGGTGATGCTGGTGACGAACACGATCAAGATGGTCGGCTGCTCGCTGATACTGGCCAAGGCCAATCCCCTGCTCGCCTATGGCATCGTCGGCTTCGGCGCCTCGGCCTACTCGCCGGCCAAGTACGGCATCCTGGCCGAAGTCCTGCCGGCGCGGCGCCTGGTGGCGGCCAACGGCTGGATCGAGGGCACCACCGTGCTCTCGATGATCCTCGGCACCATCCTGGGCGGCCTGATTTCCGCCAACGAGCACATGATCGGGTGGCTGCTGCGGCTCGCGCCCGCGCATGGCGGCATCGCCAATACGCCGGTGCAGGCGGCGGTGTCCGTGATCGTGCTGACCTACCTGTTGGCCGGGGTGCTGAACCTGTGCGTCGTGAACGCCGGCACCCGCTATGCGAAGGCGCGCCGCTCCATCCCTTCCCTGCTGCTCGAGTTCTACCGCTGCAATTCGACCCTGTGGCGCGACCGCGAGGGCCGGGTGTCGCTGGGCGTGACGTCGCTGTTCTGGGGCGCCGGCATGGTGCTGCAGATCCTGTTGCTGGCCTGGGCCCAGTCGGCCCTCGGCCTGGGGCTGGACAAGGCGGCCGCGCTGCAGGGCGTGTTCGCGGCCGGGGTGGTGGTCGGCGCCGCGATCGCCGGCAAGACCGTGCCGCTGGTGCGCTCGATGGCGGTGATGCCGGTCGGGATCGTGCTGGGCGTCGGCCTGTGCGCGATGGTGTTCGTGCACACGGTGCAGGTCGCGCTGCCGCTGCTACTGGGAATCGGCGTGCTGGCCGGGCTGTTCGTGGTGCCGATGAATGCCATCCTGCAGCACCGTGGCCACAGCCTGATGAGCGCCGGACAATCGATCGCGGTGCAGAACTTCAACGAGAACCTGGCCATCCTGGCGATGACGGCCAGCTATGCGATGGCGCTGCAGGTGAAGCTGGAGATGAACACGGTGCTGCTGCTTCTGGGCATCCTGATCGCCATCGCCACGCTCTACCTGCGGGGCGTGGCGAACACGGTGCGGCGTGCATGAGACTTGCTGATAGTTGACAAAAATAAATTAGATTTGCCTATAATTCGTTGGTCAAAACGCAGACACGGAGACATCCATGGTCGCCATCTCGCTGGCCATCCAACTGCTGGGCCTGATCCTTCTCGTGATGGGTTTCCGCAGCACCAACCGCAACATGCTGCTGGGCGCCGCCCTGCTGCTGTGGTTCGGCGCCGGGTCCTTCGACTTCGTGACCGGCTTCATTGGCGGTTTGAACGCCGCCGCGCCAAGCGCCTGAGCGCCCCCTCCCCGGCCGTACGACAGTATCCAAAACGCCACACTCAGGCGTTTTAGTGCTTTGTAACAACGTTGTTACAAATCAAGCGAACCATTGTTTTAGAGGTAAGACTAGAATATTTTCTTCTTTTCAACCTCTATCGCAGGGTAAATATGATACGTTTGCCGATCAGCTTGGCGGCGCTATGCCTCACCATGTCCGCAATCGCAGCCGAACCTTTCGACGACAAGTTCCGCCAGCTCGACGAACTGCTTCCCACCCCGACCACGATCCGCACCGCCTCCGGCGCTCCGGGCCAGGCCTACTGGCAGCAGCGCGCCGACTATTCGATCCGCGCCACGCTGGACGAGGCCAACCGGGCGATCAGCGGCGCCGAGACGATCACGTATCACAACAACTCCCCCGATACCCTGACCTACCTGTGGGTCCAGCTCGACCAGAACATCTACAAGCCGAACTCGGATGCGCGTACCGGCGCCACGATCCGCTCGCGCGACGCGTGGGACAAGCCGCGCGGCCCGGACGACGGCATGAAGTTCGACGCGCTGCAGTCGCTGATGACTGCGCGCAGCTTCGACGGCGGCTTCAACATCAAGTCGGTGAAGGATGCCGGCGGCGCCCCGCTCCACTACGTCATCAACCGCACGATGATGCGCATCGACCTGCCGCAGCCGCTCAAGCCGGGCGCGAAGGTGGCGTTCTCGGTCGAGTGGAGCTACAAGATCAACGAGCAGAAGGTGCTCGGCGGCCGCTCCGGCTACGAGAAGTTCGACGAAGACAAGAATGACCTGTTCGAGATCGCCCAGTGGTTCCCGCGCATGGCCGCCTACTATGACGTGATGGGCTGGCAGCACAAGCAGTTCCTCGGCACCGGCGAATTCACGCTGGAATTCGGCGACTACGACGTGTCCGTCACGGTCCCCGCCGACCACATCGTGGCCTCCACCGGCGAGCTGCAGAACCCGGGCGAGGTCCTGACCGCGACCCAGCGCCAGCGCCTGGAGCAGGCCCGCACCGCGAAGCAGCCGGTCGTGATCGTGACCCAGCGTGAGGCCGAAGCGAAGGAAAAGACCCGCGCCACCACGATGAAGACCTGGCGCTTCAAGGCGAAGAACGTGCGCGACTTCGCATGGGCGTCGAGCCGCAAGTTCATCTGGGATGCGCAAGGCTTCAAGAAGGATGCGACCAATGTGCTGGCGATGTCCTTCTACCCGAAGGAAGGCAACCCGCTGTGGGAAAAGTACTCGACCCAGGCCATCATCCACACCATCGACCAGTACAACAAGTACTCGTTCGACTATCCGTATCCGGTCGCCATTTCGGTGAACGGCCCGGTGGGCGGCATGGAATACCCGATGATCTCGTTTAACGGCCCGCGTCCGACCAAGGACAAGAAGACCGGCGAAATCACCTATTCGAAACGCACCAAGTACGGCCTGATCGGCGTCGTGATCCACGAAGTCGGCCACAACTACTTCCCGATGATCGTCAACTCGGACGAGCGCCAGTGGACCTGGATGGACGAGGGCCTGAACAGCTTCGTGCAGTACCTGGCCGAGCAGGCCTGGGAAGAGAATTACCCACAGTCGCGCGGCGAGCCGCGCGCGATCGTGGACTACATGAAGAGCGCCGGCCAGCAGCCGATCATGACCAATTCCGAGTCGATCTCGGCGCTGGGCCCGAATGCCTACGCCAAGCCGACCGCCGCGCTGAACGTCCTGCGCGAAACGGTGCTGGGCCGCGAGTTGTTCGACTTCGCATTCCGCGAGTACGCGCGCCGCTGGAAGTTCAAGCGTCCGACCCCGTCCGACTTCTTCCGCACCATGGAAGACGCCTCCGGCACGGACCTCGACTGGTTCTGGCGCGGCTGGTTCTACACCACCGACCATGTGGACGTGAGCGTGGACGGCATCAGCGAGTACACCATCGGCACGAAGGATCCGGAAATCGAAAAGGCGTGGAAGAAGGCCCGCCACGACCAGGAGCCGATCTCGATCACCGACCAGCGCAACAAGGGCACCCTGCCGCGCCGCGTCGATGCGCATCCGGAACTGAAGGACTTCTACAACGAGCACGACGACTTCACGGTCACCAACAAGGACCGCAACAAGTACAACGAGGCGATGGAAGGCCTGGAAGACTGGGAAAAGGCGCTGCTCAAGGAAGGCAAGCACCTGTACCTGGTCGACTTCAGCAACAAGGGCGGGCTGGTGACGCCGCTGGTCCTGGAGATCACGCTGGCGAGCGGCAAGAAGTACATCGAGCGCGTGCCCGCCGAAGTATGGCGCTACAACCCGAAGAAGATCACGAAGCTGATCATTACCGACGAGCCGATGACCAGCCTGGTGCAGGACCCGTACTGGGAAACCGCCGACACCGACCAGAGCGACAACGCCTGGCCGCGCAAGGCGGCCCCGTCGCGCCTGGAACTGTTCAAGTCGAAACGCGATGGCGGTGACGACATGATGCGTGACTATAACGAAAAGCTGAAAACCAAGGAGTCGAAAGAGTCCAAGGATGCCAAGCCGGAAGTGAACGCCGCCGAAGGCGCAGCCAAGTAACCCACCCCCGTCGTTCCCGCGAAGGCGGGAATCCAGGTTTGCCAGCGCTGTCGCAACGCATCCAACCTGGGTCCCCGCCTGCGCGGGGACGACGTGACGTCATTCCGGTAGCCGCGCCAGCCAGGTCCGGCTACCGTTTCCACATCAAACACATGAAACGCCTCCCCGCCGCCCTCGCCCTGATCGCCGCCATCGCCGGTTCCGCCCACGCCGCGGAACCGTTCGACGACAAGTTCCGCCAGCTCGACGAACTGCTGCCCACGCCCACCGACACCCGCACCGCATCGGGCGCGCCGGGCCACGCCTACTGGCAGCAGCGCGCCGATTACAGGATCCGTGCGCAGCTGGACGAGGCCGGACGCGCCATCACCGGCAGCGAGACCGTCACCTACCACAACAACTCGCCGGACACGCTCAACTACCTGTGGGTGCAGCTCGACCAGAACATGTTCCGCGCCGACTCCGACAACCGCAACATCTCGAGCTATCCGTCGCGCGAGGCATGGCGCACGGCCGGCCCCGGCGGGCAGACTGGCCTGCAGTACGAGGCGGCCCGCTTCCTGGTCGAGAGCCGCAAGTTCGACGGCGGCTTCAAGGTCGCCAGCGTCACCGGTACGGACGGCAAGCCGCTGCGCTACGTGATCAACAAGACCATGATGCGCATCGACCTCGAGCAGCCGCTCAAGCCGGGTTCGCGCTTCTCGTTCAACATGGCGTGGTCCTTCAACGTGCCGGAGACGAACGTATTGGGCCGCAGGATGGGCTTCGAACGTTTCGACAAGGAAGACAAGAACGACCTGTTCGAGATCGCCCAGTTCTACCCGCGCATGGCCGCCTACTACGACGTCCATGGCTGGCAGAACAAGCAGTACCTGGGCGACGGCGAGTTCACGCTGGAATTCGGCGACTACGACGTCGAGATCACGGTCCCGTCGGACCACATCGTGGCCGCCACCGGCGAACTGCAGAACCCGGGCGAGGTCCTGAGCGCGGCCCAGCGCCAGCGCCTCGAGCAGGCGCGCACGGCGAAGCAGCCGGTCGTCATCGCCAGCCAGGCGGACGCCGAAGCGCGCGAAAAAGGCCGCGCCACCACGATGAAAACCTGGCGCTTCAAGGCGAACAACGTGCGCGACTTCGCCTGGGCCACCAGCCGCAAGTTCATCTGGGATGCGCAAGGCTTCAGGAAGGGCGGGACCGACGTGCTGGCGATGTCCTTCTATCCGAAGGAAGGCAACCCGCTGTGGGAAAAGTATTCGACCCAGGCCATCATCCACACCATCGACCAGTACAACAAGTACTCGTTCGACTATCCCTATCCGGTGGCGATTTCGGTGAACGGCCCGGTGGGCGGCATGGAATACCCGATGATCTCGTTCAATGGCGGCCGCCCGACGAAGGACAAGAAGACCGGCGAGCTGACCTACTCGCGCAGCACCAAGTATGGCCTGATCAGCGTGATCATCCACGAAGTCGGCCACAACTACTTCCCGATGATCGTCAACTCGGACGAGCGCCAGTGGACCTGGATGGACGAGGGCCTGAACTCTTTCATGCAGTTCCTCGCCGAGACCGCGTGGGAAGACAACTACCCGGCCCGCCGCGGCGAAGCGCGCAACATCGTCGACTACATGAAGAGCCGCAACCAGCAGCCGATCATGACCAATTCCGAGTCGATCACCAACCGCGGCAGCAACGCCTACGCCAAGCCGGCCACCGCCCTGAACGTCCTGCGCGAGACGGTGCTGGGCCGCGAACTGTTCGACTTCGCCTTCCGCACCTATGCCGAGCGCTGGAAGTTCAAGCGCCCCACCCCGGCCGACTTCTTCCGCACCATGGAAGACGCCTCCGGCACGGACCTCGACTGGTTCTGGCGCGGCTGGTTCTACACCACCGATGCGGTCGACGTGAGCGTGGACGGCATCAGCGAATACACCATCGGCAGCAAGGATCCGGAAGTCGAGAAGGCCTGGAAGCGCGCCCGCCACGATGCAGAACCGGTCTCGGTCACCGACCAGCGCAACAAGGGCACCCTGCCGCGCCGCGTCGACGCCCATCCGGAACTGAAGGATTTCTACAACAAGCACGACGACTTCACGGTCACCAACAAGGACCGCAACAAGTACAATGAAACCGTGGAAGGCCTGGAGGACTGGGAAAAGGCGCTGCTCAAGGAAGGCAGGCACCTGTACCTGGTCGACTTCAGCAACAAGGGCGGGCTGGTGACGCCGCTGATCCTGGAGATCACGCTGGCGAGCGGCAAGAAGTACATCGAGCGCGTGCCCGCCGAAGTGTGGCGCTACAACCCGAAGAAGATCACGAAGCTGATCATCACCGACGAGCCGATGACCAGCCTGGTGCAGGACCCGTACCGGGAAACCGCCGACGTCGACCAGAGCGACAATGCCTGGCCGCGCAAGCCGGTGCAGTCGCGCCTGGAACTGTTCAAGAGCCAGCACCCGCAGGACGACATGATGAAAGACTACAGTGAAAAACTGAAAACGAAGGACAGCAAGGAAGCCGTGAAGGATGCCGAGCAGTCCATCGAAGCGGGCAGGAAGGTGCAATGAACCTGAAACGCTTCATTGCCCGGTGTGCGGGCGCCGCCGTGCTGGCCGGCGCCTGCGCGCTGGCGCCGGCGCACAACTTCCATGCCGGGATCACCGACATCAGCCACAACGAGCGTACCGGCAGCCTCGAAGTCGTGCACACCTATATGGCGCACGACGTCGAAGCCCTGCTGACCAACCTGTACCAGCGCCAGTTCGACCTGTCCGATCCCGAGGACCAGGCCGTGTTCCGCAAATACGTCGAGAGGCAGTTCTGGCTGGCGGACAAGGACAAGCGCCGCCTGCCGCTGAGCTGGGTCGGCATGACGGCCGACGCCCAGAGCGTCGTCATCTACCAGGAAGCGCCGCAGACCCCGGCCGCGAAGGTCGAGATCATCCACGACGCAGTCATGACCGACTTCATGCCCGACCAGCTGAATACCGTGAACCTGACGGTGGCCGGCAGCGTGCGCACCTTCGGCTTCAGCAGCAGTCATTCCGAGTTTAGGGTTCATTAATCGATGCCTCTCCGAGTCCTGCCCTGCGCGCTGGCCGCGCTGTCCTCTCCGCTGTTTGCCATTCCTTGCGCCCATGCCGACGACCTGGTGATCCAGCGCGTGCTGGTCGAAGGTGCGCGCGCCAGCCAGCTCGGCATCGCCGAATCCGCGAACGCCGGCAGCGTCAGCCAGAAGGAACTGGAGATGCGCACCATCTACCGCCCCGGCGAGCTGCTGGAAGCGGCGCCCGGCCTGATCGCCAGCCAGCACAGCGGCGAAGGCAAGGCCAACCAGTTCTACCTGCGCGGCTTCAACCTCGACCACGGCACCGACCTCGCGACCTGGGTCGACGACATGCCGGTCAACCAGCGCTCGCACGCCCACGGCCAGGGCTGGACCGACCTGAATTTCCTGATCCCGGAACTGACCGCCCGCCTCGACTACCGCAAGGGGCCGTACTCGGCGCGCGACGGCGACTTCGCCTCGGCCGGCAGCGCCGCGATCACCTATGCCAACCGGCTGGCGCGCGACGTAGCCACCCTGAGCGTCGGGCAGAACGGCTATGCGCGCACGGCGCTGGCGGCCTCGCAGGACGCGGCCGGCGGCGCCCTCACCTACGCGCTGGAACTGCTGCACAACGACGGTCCCTATGTTCATCCGGATGACTATCAAAAGGTGAACGGCGTGCTGCGCTACAGCCGCGGCTATGCCAACAATGGCTGGAGCGTCACGGCGATGGCCTACCACGGGCGCTGGAATGCGACCGACCAGATCCCCGAACGCGCCGTCGGCGACTCAGTGGACAATCAAGGCATCGGGCGCTTCGATGCCATCGACGACAGCGACGGCGGCGAAGCGCGGCGCTACAGCCTGTCGGGCGTGTGGCGGCGCACGGCCGCCGATTCGGCCTCGAAGCTGAATGCCTACATCATCCGCAACCAGCTGGACCTGTGGTCGAACTTCACCTATTTCATGAACGACCCGGTGCATGGCGACCAGTTCGCCCAACCCGACCGCCGCGTCACCGCCGGCGTCAACGCCCAACACACCTGGCATGCCTACCACAGCGATACGCTCACCTCGGACCTGAGCGTCGGCGCACAGGCCCAGAACGACAATATCTTCAATGCGCTGGTCCACACGCAGGCCCGGCAGGTGCTGGACGTGACGCGCCAGGACCACATCGTCGAGACCAGCCGCGCAGCCTGGATCGAGAGCGCGACGCGCTGGGGCGAATCCTTGCGCGGCATCGTCGGCCTGCGCGCCGACGACTACCGCTTCAGGGTCCGCAGCAGCCTGGCCGGCAATTCGGGCAGCGCCGGCGATACCCTGCTCAGCCCTTCGCTGAACCTGGTGTTCGGCCCCTGGAAGAGCAGCGAGCTGTATCTGAACTATGGCCAGGGCTTCCACAGCAACGATGCGCGCGGGGTGATCGCCGGGGCGCCGGGACTGGTGCGCTCGCGCGGCATGGAGATCGGCCTGCGCACGGAAGCGGTTCCGAAGATGCAGACCGCGCTGTCGCTGTACCGCCTGGATTTCGATTCGGAGCTGAGCTACGTCGGCGACGAAGGAACGACCGAGGCCGGGTCGCCGAGCCGGCGCATCGGCATCGAGTTCTCGAACTACTACAAGCCCATGAAATGGCTGTCGATCGACTTCGACGCCGCGTTCGCGCACGCGCGCTCGCGCGGGGTGGCGCCGGGACAGGACCGGATTCCCGGCGCCGTCGAGGGCGTGGGCCAGCTGGCCATCACCGCCAGCCAGCTCGGGAACAACGGCGCCTGGGAAGGCGCGCTGCGCCTGCGCTACTTCGGGCCGCGCCCGCTCATCGAGGACAACAGCGTGCGCTCGCACGCCAGCACCACGCTGAACGGACGCATCGGCTACCGCGTCGCGAAAGACCTGCGGCTGGAGCTGGAAGGCTTCAACCTGGCCAACCGGCGCGTCTCGAGCATCGACTACTACTATGCCTCGCAGCTGCGCGGCGAGCCTGCGCCGCGCGAGGACATCCACTTCCACCCGCTCGAATCGCGCTCGTTCAGGCTCACCCTCGTCAAGAACTGGTAAGCCCCGCTTCAGTCAGTTCACGGTCAGCGTCACGTCGTCGAGCACGAACGAGGTCTGGATCGTCGAGTCTTCCGCACCGACGAAGTAGACCTGCACGGTCTGTCCCTTGTAGGCCGACAGGTCGAAGCTCTTCTGCGAATAACTCGTTCCCTTGTTCAGGTTGGAGTAGGTCGCCAGCGTGGCCAGCACCGTGCCGCTGCTGTTGCGCACCTGGACCTTGAGGGTGTCGTAGGCGGTCGTGGTGGTGGTCTCGTCGGACAGCACCATCAGCCAGAACGCCAAGGTCGCGCTGGTGGCGGTCGAGGGAATCGTCACCTGCTGGTACAGCGTGTCCGTGTGCGTCGCGCCGTAGCCGTCGAGCCAGGCCTTGTAGCTGCCGGCGTGCGCGGCCACCGAGGCATCGTTGGTGATCACGCCGCTGGACGCGGTCCACGATACCGCGCCCGACTCGAAGCCCGGATTCGCCAGCAGCTGCGTGGATGGCGCCGTATTGCTGACGCTGAAGCCGACGGCGCTCGAGGTGGCCACGTTGCCGGCCGCGTCGTAGGCCTTCGCGGTGAGCGTGTGGCTGCCGTTCGCGAGCAGGGTCGAGTCGAGCGTCATCGAATACGCTGCGGTGGTGTCGGTCCCCTTCAGTACGCCGTCCACATAGAACTCGACCTTGGTGACGCCGACGTTGTCGCTGGCCGTGGCCGACAGCGTGATCGTGCCGCTGGTCCCGCTCTCGCTCGCGCTCACGGAAGGCAGCGTGGTGTCGCCGCCGGTGCCGGTCGTTTGCGTGACCCAGATGGGCGCCGACCACAGGCTGTTGCCGTCGTTTTGCGTGACCTTGGCGTAGTAGAAGTGTTCGCCGGTGGCCGGCGTGATCGTCGTGCTGGCGCTGGCCGCCAGCTGGGTGACGGTGCCGTTGCGGCCCGGGACGCCTTCATAGATCACCACCGTGGATGCGGTCTTGCCCGAGGTGCTGGCGAAGTTGGCCACCAGGTTCAGCGGGCCGCTGTTGCTGATGCGTTCGCCCATCACGTGGCCGTTCGCGGTCAGCACCAGTTGCGAAGTCTTGTCCATGGTCGCGAACACGCGGCGCGCGCGCAGCGCTTCGATGAAGCTGGCGTTGCTGAGCGCCGTGCCGTTCGGGATCAGCACGCCGGTGCGGTTGGTGTAGGAGGCGCCCCAGTTGGCGCAATGGTTGTCCTGGTTGGTCGAGAAGGCGACGTGGAAGCCCGCCTCGAGCGCCTTCTTGCAGGCGCCTTCGTAGCTGCTGCGGCTGGTTTCGGTTTCGCTGGTGTTGGTCGAGAAGGCCGAGGTGTTCAGCACTTCGCACAGCACCATCGCCTGGTCGCCGTCGGCCGTGTAGCCGAGCGGGACGCCATTCACCAGGAACTGGCCGGTGGTATCGGGATGGTTGAACTGGCCGATCCAGCCGCGGTTCTTCATCAGGGTGTACAGCGCGGCGTAGTCGCTCTTGGCGGTGTAGGTGTCGCCGATCAGCTGGTTGCCGCTGTTGTATTCCCACTCGAGCAGTTCGCCGGTGTTGAAGATGTTCATGTGGCCGCCGTTGCTGATCACGCCCCACTCCAGGCCGTACACGGCAAGGAAGTTGGGATGGGCGGTGTTGAAGCTGGCGGCCGCCGACAGGCCGGACTGGTAGAGCGACTTGGCGGTGGCCGGGCTGGCCGAGGTGTTGGTCGAGTCCGAGCCGTCGTACATGTGGTTGTGCTCGGACGCCATCAGGATGTCGAGGCCCTTGCCCATCGCGTAGTTCCAGGCGTCGGTCGGACCGTAGGCGCCGGCCTGCGGATTCTGTGCGCCGGTGCACGAGGACAGCACGCCGCCGCCGTCGCTGTGGTTGGTCTGGCTGTGCAGGTTGCCGTAGTAGATCGTGTACGGCAGCGAGCTGGGGGCGGCCACCGATTCGATGGTCGGCGTTCCCTGCGCCGTGCTTTTGGCCCCCTTTGCCGGCGCGCCTGCGCCGGCGCGGGTGGGCAGCGCGCCGAATGCCGGCATCGGCGCCGTGTCGGGCTCGCCGACCACGATGTCCCAGGATTGCTCGATACGCTCGCCCTCTTGCGCATCGACCAGCCGGTCCACGTCCTCGCCGGACAGCGCGGTCCGCGAACGCGCATCCGACGGATTCGCCACCGCGACCAGCCGCACCTGGTAGACGCCATCGCGCAGGGCCGGATCATTGGCGCGGCCGGTCCAGCCGACCTTGACCTCGACCGGTTTGCCGGACAGGCGCTCGGTGCCGCGCCAGCTCTGGATCACGCGCTGCGCCGGGTCGAGCAGCTCGAGCCGCCATGCCACGTCCTGCGCCTGGCGCACGAAGGGATAGCTGAACTGGAGCGTGAAGGTGCGGCCTTCCTGGGCCGCCTGTGCAGTGTACGGGGCGTGCAGGGTCGCCTCGAATTCGCGATGATCCTGCTCCGACGCAAAAACCGCATGGCTGGCGCCGAGCGCCAGGCTCAGCATCAGGGCGAATGACGAGGACTTCTTGACGTGAACGCGGCGCATAGGTCTCCTGTTTTCATCATGTGGAAGATACAAAGATTGACGAATATGTATGACACAAAGATGACAAACAAGCACCGCGTATGTACGACAATCTGGCTGTTGCGAAACAGTTGAAATTTTATTCGTGGTGCGTAGCGCGCTTCCGGATGACATCGGATGGCGCCGGATGTCGATGGCCTGTGGCAACACGGCCACTTTCAAAAAGTGCTACGCTAAGAGGATGACTACACCGCAACCACCCTATACCGACCCGTCGCGCATCGTCGATGCGCTGCGTACGGACGGCTATGCCCTGCTGCGTCCGCAAGATGTGGCAGGCCTGGCCGGCTGCTCCCTCGACGACCTGCAGGCCCTGGCGCCGAGCTGGGACCGGCTGGAACTCGACAACTACCTGAAGGACGGCGGCCGCTACCGGCGCCGGCGCCACTCCTGCTTCGTCGACGACGGCGCTGCGCTGACCCAGAGCCCGCACCGCGCGCACTGGCAGCCGGTCGAGTACAACGCCCTGCACGGCGGCATGCACCGCCTGTTCGTGCCGATCGAGCCGGGAACCGTCGAACAGCCGGCCTGGAACCGGCTGCTGCGCGCACTCGGCGCGGTGTGCTCCGACGTGAAGGGCGCGCAGACCTGGTATGTCGAGGCACACCAGTTCCGCATCGACACCGCCGACGGCATCGGCCGTCCGACCCCGGAAGGCGCGCACCGCGACGGCGTCGACTTCGTCGCCGTGATCCTGATCGGGCGCGAGAACATCAAGGGCGGCGAGACCCGCGTGTTCGAAGCAGACGGACCGAAAGGCCAGCGCTTCACCATGCTCGAACCCTGGACCATGCTGCTGCTCGACGACGCGGCCGTGATCCACGAGTCGACGCCGATCCAGCCGCTGGGCGAGCATGGGCACCGCGATACGCTCGTTCTTACCTGGCGGGCCGGGGCGTTCCAGGGGGATGATGCCGAGCTGACCGGCGCCTAGGCGGCCGGGCGCCTAACCGTCGCCCCCGCAAAGGCGGGGGCCCAAGTTTGCGCGCGTATCGAGAACGCAAAAAGAACTTGGGGGGAAGTTGTTTCCGGCAGTGCCGGGAACGACGAGCGGATAAAAAAAAGCCCGCAACCTTGCGGAGCGGGCGGAATCCAGGTTTCGGAGAAAACTGGAGGAGACAGTTCCACTATAGCGCACAATTATTGTGCACTGCAATACGGTAGAACTACGATAGCGCGTTGACCCCGCCCCCGAGTGGGAGCGCTCCTACATTCAGCTGCGCAGCAGACGGAAGGCCGGCGATTTTTGCGGCATCGCAGGAAAGACCTGGGCCAGCTGCTTATCGTCCAACAGCAAATGCCGTTCGGCGACCTGCGCCAGCACCGAACGGAAATCGGTCGTGACCGGCAAATCCCTGCCTTCGTTCAGCGCGGCCTCTTCCAGGCCCTGCCAGTCGCCGACCACCCGGCCGCCATCGACCTTCCCGCCCAGTACCCACATCACATTGCCGTGGCCATGGTCGGTGCCGCCGGTGCCGTTCTCGCGCGCGGTGCGGCCGAACTCCGACATCACCACCACCACGGTGTCGTCGAACAGGCTGCCGAGGCGCTGGGCCAGCACCGCCAGTCCCTGGCCCAGCGGCGCCAGGCGGTTCGCCAGCTGGCCGGTGCCGGCGCCCTGCGCCACGTGGGTATCCCAGCCGCCCAGCGCGACGAAGGCCAGCTGGATCTTCGGATCGTTGCGCATCAGCGCCGCCAGGCGCGCCGCGTCGTCGGGGAAGCCGTTCGGCAGCGGCGCGCCGCGGTCGGCCATTTCCATCTGCGGCGTCCCGGCGGCGGCCATCATCACTTCGCGGTGCGCCTTGCGGCCGTCGTCATACGCGCGGCCGAAGCGCGGATGACCCGCGTACAGCTGGTCGAAGGCGGCGCCGAGCGCGGGACGGTCGAGGATGTCGGCGCGCGTCGCCGAGGCCACGTTCGGCAGGTTGACCGCGGCGGCCTGGCCGGCCAGGATGCGCGGCATCACCGGCCCGATGCCCAGCAGGCGGCTCGGCGTGGGCGTGCCCGGCAGGGTGGCGACCAGGCGGTTCATCCAGCCGTCCGGCGTGCTCTTGCGGCCGGGCGTGGCCGATTCCATGTAGTCCTGGGCATCGAAGTGCGAGCGGGTGGCGTCCGGCGAACCGCTGGCGTGGACGAAGGCCAGCTTCTTCTGCTGCCACAGCGGCTGCAGGCTGGCCAGCGCCGGGTGCAGGCCGAAGTAGCCGTCCAGGTCGAGCGCCCCGTTCTCCATGCCCGGGCTGGCCAGGCCGATGCCGGGACGCAGGCGCAGGTAGTTCTGGTCGCCCACCGGCGCCACCACGTTCAGCCCATCCACCGCGCCGCGCAGCATCACCACCACCAGCTTCTTGCGGGTTGCCTCCGCGCCGGTGGCGATGCTGGTGGCGGCCCAGGCGTGGCGGCCCAGCGGCAGTACGATGCCGGCGCCCAGCGCCAGCGTATTCAGGAAATCCCTGCGTTGCATCGTTGTCTCCCTGGACGCTCTCAGTGCTGCATGAAGTCGGGGCTGCCCAGCACCATCGCGGCGCGCAGACCGTCCGGATGGCGCGCGACGGTGTCGAGTGTGGCCGGCGACAGCGCGCCCGCCAGCGTGGCCTGCAACGCGGCCGGATCGAGCGGCACCGGCGGTTGCATTGGCGAAGGCGGCGGCGCTGCCGGCGGCATGAACATCGCCGGGGAAGCATCGCTGCCGGCCAGGTTCTGCATCGGCTCCGGCGGAGCCTGCGGCGCGGGCACCGGAGCGGTCGCCAGCGGCAGCCGGCCCTGGGCCAGCGCGGTGGCGAAGGCGATGCGGCGCGTCAGCGCGTCCGGGTTCAACCAGGCATCCTGGATGTTCTTGTAGCCGTCCGGGGTCTGGCAGCCGTACAGCGGCATGCCGAGCTGGTTCATGGCGTTCACCAGCGGTCCCACGTTCGCCAGCGGCGTGCCGCTGGCGCGCACGGCCGAGACCACGAACTGGTAGGGTGTCTTGAACTTGGCGCCGGCCGCCGCGCTGTCCATGAATTCGCTGCTGGCGAACAGGGTCTTGAGCACGGCGCGGATGTCGCCCTGGCTGGCCAGCCAGGTGCGGGACATGCGCTCGACCAGGCCTGGGGGCGGCGCATCGCTGACGAAGTACTGGGCCAGCTGGTAGCTGACGTGGCGTGCGGTGGCCGGGTGCATGGCCAGCACGTCGAGCGCGTACTCGCCCTCGGCCTGGCCACCCGGTGCGATCTCCTGCCCGAGCCAGGTCTTGGCGCCCTTGTCATGGCGTCCGGCGTCGAAACGGAAGGTCTCGCCATTGCGCACCAGGCGGCGCTGGTCGAAGGTCCAGCCGGTCAGCATGCGCGCCAGTTCCGTCACGTCGTGCTGGGTATAGCCGCCGTCCACGCCCAAGGTGTGCAGCTCCATCAGCTCGCGCGCATAGTTCTCGTTCAGGCCCTCGCTTCTATTTTTTCCTCGCCCCCTGGCGTTCGGCTGGGGCACCGAGGACACCACGTTATCGAGATAGAACAGCATCGCCGGATGCCTGGCGGTGGCGCCCAGCAGCGCACGGAAGGAGCCCAGCGCATGCGGGCGGATGGCGTCGCGCTCGTAGCTGGCGACCAGGGCGCGGTCGATGCCCTTGCCGGCGAAGACGTTGAAATGGTTGTACCAGAAGTCGACCATCACTTCCTCGAGCTGGCGCGGGCTCTCGGCCGCGCGCACCAGGCGCGCCTCGGCCGCCTCGCGCGCCGCGCGTCCCTGCTCGATGCGGCGGCGCTGCTTCGCGCCCTCCTCCTCGTTGCGCACCTCCCTGCGCAGTTCGAGGTAGCGGCCCAGGGAGTCGCCGGCGCTGCGCCCGACGGTCTCGAGCGCGTCCAGGCGCGCGCTCAATGCCGGTGGCATCGGGATGGCTTCGGGATGCAGCTGCTCGTCGATGTACTGCTGCACGCCGATGCGCTCGACGCGCTCGACGTCGCCCAGGCGCGGGCCGAAGGCCAGGCGGTTCAGCACGTGTACCGCCTGCTGCCGGGGGGCCAGCGGCGCCGCATGGAGGACCGGCGCCAGCACGAGGGCGGCCAGGATGAGGAGCGAAGGACGGGTCATGGGTGGACACTCCAGCAGTGATCGAACAGATAAGTTCCGCTGCACAGTCTAGTAATGGATACCCCTTTGCAAAAGTAAGCATTTGTAACAGCCGCCGGTACATACGTGACGGGGCCGGCGCGTCCCCTTTGCTACACTGTCGGGGTTCCGCACCATCCACCCAAGCCTGCTCCGTTCATGATCTGGATCCTGACCAAATACCTGCTTACCGCTCTCGTCGTCGTCCTGGTATCCGAAGCCGCGGCGCGCAGCGACCGCCTGGGCGGCCTGATCGGCGCACTGCCGATGATCACCATCCTGACCCTGGTCTGGCTGCACCTGGAAAAGCAGCCGTCCGCGAAGATCGCCAACCATGCCTGGTACACGCTCTGGTACGTGCTGCCGACGCTGCCGATGTTCGCCGCCTTTCCCTTCCTGATGGAGCGCTTCGGCTTCTGGCCCGCGCTGGGCGCCGGGGTGCTGATCACCCTGTGCAGCTTCGCCCTGTTCGCCCTGCTGATGAAACGCTTCGGCATCCACCTTCTCTGAGCCTCCGATGCAGACACCTCCCCGCCCGTTCCGCGCCATCCTCGCCGTCCTGTTTCCCGCCCTGCTGCTGGCCGGCGTGTTCGCCGCCGCCAGCCGCGCCGACGACAAGAAGGCCGCAGGGCCGGCGACGACGCCCGCGCTCACCGTGACCACGGCGCGTCCCGCCACCGCGCGCCTGCCGCTGCTGCTGGCCGCCAACGGCAACGTCGCCGCCTGGCAGGAAGCCGTGATCGGCAGCGAATCGAACGGCCTGCGCCTGCGCGAAGTGCGCGTCAACGTGGGCGACGTCGTCAGGAAGGGCCAGGTGCTGGCCGTGTTCGATGCCGACCCGGTCAACGCCGACCTGGCCCAGGCCAGGGCCGCGCTGCAGGAGGCCGAAGCGAATGCGGCCGCCGCCCGGGCGGACGCCCAGCGCGCCCGCGCCCTGCAAAGCTCGGGCGCCATGAGCGAGCAGCAGGTCACCCAATACCTGACGGCCGAGCGCACCGCCGCGGCGCGGGTGGCGGCCGCGCGCGCCACGCTGTCGCAGCAGCAGCTGCGCCTGAAATACACGCAAGTGGTCGCGCCCGACAGCGGCATCGTCTCGGCGCGCAGCGCCACCGTCGGCGCGGTCGCGGGCGTGGGCGCCGAATTGTTCCGCATGATCCGCCAGGGCCGCCTGGAGTGGCGGGCCGAGATCACGTCCGCCGAACTGCCGCGCATGAAACCCGGCCTGAAGGCCCAGGTCAAGACCGCCAGCGGCGCGCTGGTGACCGGCACGGTGCGCACGGTGGCGCCGACCGTCGATCCGCAGACCCGGGTGGCCCTGGTCTACGTCGACCTGCCGCCCAGCCTGTCGCCGTCCGCGCCGCTCAAGGCGGGGATGTTCGCCGGCGGCCAGTTCGAACTGGGCGAATCGAGCGCGCTGACGGTGCCGCAGCAGGCGATCGCGGTGCGCGACGGCTTCTCCTACGTGTTCCGCCTCAATCCGGGCAAAGGCGCGGACAATCGCGTCAGCCAGGTCAAGGTCACGACCGGGCGCCGGCTCGGCGAGCGGGTCGAGGTGGTGGCCGGACTGCCGGCCGATGCGCTGGTGGTGGTCAGCGGCGCCGGCTTCCTGAACGATGGGGATTTGGTACGACAGGTACCAAATCCGGTGCGCGCCTCACCGGCGCCGGCAACCGCGCCGGTAGCCGCGCGCTGAAGGGGCTGCAATGAATTTCTCGGCCCTCTCGATCCGCAATCCGATCCCGGCGATCATGCTGTTCGCCCTGCTCACCCTGGCCGGCATCCTGGCCTTCAGGGCGAATAAAGTGCAGGACTTCCCGGACATCGAACTGCCCATCGTGACCGTCACCGCCACCCTCGACGGCGCCGCCCCGGCCCAGCTCGAGACCGAGGTCGCGCGCAAGATCGAGGATTCGGTCGCGACCCTGCAAGGGATCAAGAACATCTACACGCGGGTGCTGGACGGCGTCGCCACCATCACCGTCGAATTCGTCCTCGAGAAGGACCTGTCGGACGCGGTCAACGACGTGCGCGACGCCGTCGCGCGCGTGCGCGCCGACCTGCCGGCCGAGATGCGCGACCCCAGCGTGACCAAGACCACCACCGCCGGCCGCGTGGTGCTGACCTTCACCGCCGAGGCGGCGCAGGCCAACGGCAGGCCGGCGCTGGACGCCCCCGACCTCAGCTGGTTCGTCGACAACACGGTCGCCAAGCGCCTGCTCAGCGTGCCGGGCGTGGGCGCGGTCAAGCGCGTGGGCGGCGTCTACCGCGAAGTGCGGGTCGAGCTCGACGACGCACGGATGGCGGCGCTGCGGGTATCGGCGCTGGACGTCTCGCGCATGCTGCGCAACGTGCAGCGCGAGGAGCCCGGCGGACGCGGCGACGTCAGCGGCGCCGAGCAGTCGGTGCGCACCCTGGCCACCGTGCAGACAGCGCAGGAACTGGCGCGCATGGAGATCCCGTTGCCGGACGGCCGCCACGTGACGCTGAGCGAGATCGCGAAGGTCTCGGACACGGTGGCCGAGCCGCGCGCCGTCGCCGAGCAGGATGGCCGCACCGTGGTCGGCTTCGAGATCTTCCGCACCCGCGGCGCCGGCGAGACCGAGGTCGCGGCAGGCGCGCGCGCGGCCATGCGCGAGCTGCAGGCGAAGCACGCCAACGTGGTGCTGCGCGAAGTGATCGACAACGCCCGGCCGGTCGAGGAAAACTTCGACGCCTCGATGGAGATGCTGTGGGAAGGCGCGATCCTGGCGGTGCTGGTGGTGCTGTGGTTCCTGCGCGACTGGCGCGCCACCATCGTCGCCGCCGCCGCCCTGCCGCTGTCGGTGATCCCGGCCTTCCTCGGTCAGTACCTGTTCGGCTACACGCTCAATATGGTGACGCTGCTGTCGCTGGCCCTGGTGGTGGGCGTGCTGGTCGACGATGCGATCGTCGAGATCGAGAACATCTCGCGGCACCTGAGGATGGGCAAGAGCCCGATGCAGGCCGCGCTCGAAGCGGCCGACGAGATCGGCATGGCGGTGATCGCGACCACGTTCTCGCTGGTCGCCGTGTTCCTGCCGACCGCCTTCATGAGCGGCATCCCCGGCAAGTTCTTCAAGCAGTTCGGCTGGACCGCGGTGCTGGCCATCCTCGCCTCGCTGCTGGTGGCGCGCCTGCTGACGCCGATGATGGCGGCCTACTTCCTGAAGCCGGCCAAACATGGCGAGGAAAAGGACGGTCCCATCATGCGGCGCTACATGCGCACCATGCAGTGGTGCCTGCGCCACCGCGGCCTGACGATGCTCGCGGCGGCCCTGTTCTTCGGCCTCTCGATCTCGCTCATCCGCTTCCTGCCGACCGGCTTCGTGCCGGCCGGCGACCGCGCCCAGACCCAGATCAACGTCGAGCTGCCGCCCGGCTCGACCCTGGCGCAGACGCGCGCCGTGGCCGAGCAGGTGCGCCTGGCCGCGCTGCAGGTCCCGCACATCAAGACCGTGTTCAGCTCGATCGGCGGCGGCTCCAGCGGCGACGCCTTCGCCCCCGGCGCGGCGGCCGAGGCCCGGCGCGCCGTGCTGACCCTCACCACCGTGCACCGCGACGAGCGCAAGGAATCGCTGGCCGCCATCGAGTCGCGCCTGCGCGCGAAGCTGGCCGACATCCCGGGCGCGCGCTTCACGGTCGGCCCGCCGGAAACCGGCATCAAGATGCAGCTGGTGCTGCGCAGCGAGGACGCGGCGGCGCTGACGGCCGCCGCGCGCCAGGCCGAGCGCGAACTGCGCACCCTGCAGGGGATCGGCAACGTCAGCTCCAGCGCCTCGCTGGTGCGGCCCGAGATCATCGTGCGTCCCGACTTCGCGCGCGCGGCCGACCTGGGCGTGACCGCGGCCAGCATCGGCGAGACCGTGCGCGTGGCCACCGCGGGCGACTACGACCAGGTGCTGGCGAAGATGAACGTGTCCGAGCGCCAGGTGCCGATCCGCGTGAAGCTGCCCGATGCGGTGCGCGCCGACCTCGACGCCATCGGCCGCCTGACGGTGCCGGGCAAGAACGGGCCGGTACTCCTCGCGAACGTGGCCGACATCACGATGGAAAGCGGTCCGGCCCAGATCGACCGCCTGAACCGCAGCCGCAACGTGACCCTGGAAGTGGAACTGAACGGGCGCTCGCTGGGCGAAGTGAACGCCGAGGCGCGCGCCCTGCCCGCCTTGCGCAACCTGCCGGCCTCGGTACAGATCGCCGAACTGGGCGACGCCCAGGAAATGCAGAACCTGTTCGCCAGCTTCGGCATCGCGATGGCGATCGGCGTGCTGTGCATCTATGGCGTGCTGGTGCTGCTGTTCACCGACTTCCTGCAGCCAGTGACCATCCTGGCGGCGCTGCCGCTGTCGATCGGCGGCGCCTTCGTGGCGCTGCTGCTGACGCATAACGCGCTGTCGATGCCGACCATGATCGGCCTGATCATGCTGATGGGGATCGTGACCAAGAACTCGATCCTGCTGGTCGACTACGCGATCCTGGCGCGGAAAGCCGGCATGAACCGCTTCGACGCCCTGGTCGACGCCTGCCACAAGCGCTCGCGTCCGATCGTCATGACCACGATCGCGATGGGCGCCGGCATGCTGCCGCTGGCCCTCGGCCTGTCCGGCGACCCCAGCTTCCGTTCACCGATGGCGGTGGCCGTGATCGGCGGCCTGATCACGTCGACGCTTTTGAGTTTGCTGGTGGTGCCGGCGGTGTTTACTTATGTGGACGATGCCGAGCACTGGTTCGGGCGGATGGGGAAGAGGTTGCGGAAGCATCCGCAGCATCCGGCGCGGAGTGAGGAAAGCGCGATTAAATAAGTTAGCCTGTCAACGTCGTCCCCGCGAAGGCGGGGACCCAAGTTTGCTGGCGCTATCGTGACGCATGCAGAACTTGGGCCCCCGCCTTCGCGGGGGCGACGGTTGGTTGGGGGGCGACGGTTTTTATGCCAACAACTTCACATCCAACCCCCGCTCCGCCAGCCAGGCCAGCGCCAGCAGCGCAATCATGCACGACCCCGCCCCGAGAATCCCGCGCCGGTACACCACCGTATTCCGCACCAGGAAAGCCAGCGGCAAGAACAAGGCCACGATCGCGATCTGCCCGACCTCGACCCCGGCGTTGAAGCCGACCAGCGACAGCAGCAGGGCACTCTTCGGCAGGCCCAGGTCGAGCAGCACGCTGGCGAAGCCGAAGCCGTGGATCAGGCCGAATGCAAAGGCGACCAGCGCGCGCCGGCCGTGGAACAGCGGCCACAGGTTGTTCAGCGCGGCCAGCACCACCGAGGCGGCGATCGCCGACTCGACCAGCCGCGACGGCAGCGCCACCATGCCCAAGGTCGCCAGGGTCAGCGTGATCGAGTGCGCCAGCGTGAAGGCGGTGACGATCTTCAGCACGTCGAGCGCGGCGGCGCGGAAGGTGCTCCTGCCCTGCCACCGGCGGTCCCGGTAGTCCAGCACCGCGGGCAGCAGCAGCGACAGCAGGAACAGGATGTGGTCGAAGCCGATCCAGATGTGCCAGATGCCGTGCCGCACGTAGTCGCCGAACTGGCGCCAGCCGGAGGCGTCAAGCACGCGCAGCGCCTGGCGTGCGCTGTCGGGCGCGAAGATCGCGGTCGAGACCTGGCCCCCATGCCGCAACTGGAGCAGTCCCTTGTGCTGCGGGTCGATGTCGAACAGCAGGCGGTAGTCGAGGTCGAGGGTGTCGATGGCGCCGCCGCAATCGGCGTGAAGGCGCAGCACGGCATAGGCGCCGTCGCTGTGGTCGTCGAGCAGCTGTTCGGTGACGCGCAGCGGGCAGGCGGCGCCGGCGCTGGCCAGCTTCAGGCGCGCCAGCGCATACGCGGCGATCGCATCGTGGCGCGCGCGCACTTCGTTCCAGGTCAGCTCGCCGTTGCCGTCCTGGTCGAGGCCGATCGCCATTTCCAGGTCGCGCAAGGCGATGTCCCATTGTCCGTCGACCTGGCCGCCCTGCTTGACGTCGAGCGTGAGGTAGCTGTCGCTCGGCTTGTGGGCCTGGGCCGGCATCGCCAGCAGAGCCGTCAGCAAAGCCGCAAGCAACCGAGCCGCCAGCAGGCGGTAACGGAAGAGCGCGATCATGCCGCCACCTTCAGGCGGGCGGCGGTCGCGGCGATGCGGCGGTCTTCGATGCGCGAGCTTTGCAGCCAGTCGCGCACCATCCCGGCCGCTTCCGCATCGCCGCTGGCGACGGCGCAATCGGCCAGGATCCGCAAGTCGGCCGGCTCCTTCTGCACCTGCCAGTTGGCCTTGGCCAGCCGCACGGCCGCGGCCGGGTCGTGGCGCAGCGCGAGTTCGAAGCGCGCCTGTTCGCGCTGGTGCACGGTGTCGCCGCGCAGCATCGCGGCATCGAAGCGCACGCGCAGGGCCGCGGTCTGCGGCGCCGCTTCCGGCGATCCGGTCGCCTGCAGCGCCAGTGCGTAGCGCAGCAGGAGCGCATCGACCCGGGTCTTGTCCTTCAACAGGCGCACCACTTCCGGCGCGCGGCCATGGTCGAGCAGGAAATCGGACCAGGCGCCCAGCAGGTAGCTGTCGGGCTGCCCGGCTGCGAGGGCCTGGCGGAAATGCGCTTCGGCGCCGGCGGCGTCGCCCATGCGTTCCGCCATCTCGGCCAGCAGGGTCTCCACCCAAACCCGGATGCCGGGCGCATCGAGCGGATGGCGGGTTTGCGCCTCCAGCAGCTGGCGATAGCTGGCGGCGGCCTGGCCGCTGACGCTGCCGACATTCGACAGGCAGGTCTGCACCACCAGCGCGGGCGCGCGCGAGTACAGGCGCATGCAGCTGGCGCGCGCGCCGCGCAGGTCGCCGCTCACCATCTGCACGGTGGCGCGGGTCAGCCAGGCCTGCACATTGCCGCTGTCGCGCCGCAGCGCCGCGTCGAGGTCGGCCAGGGCGGCCGGGAACTGGTGGGTGCTCTGGCGCAGCGTGGCGCGCAGCACCAGCACCTCGTCCGGCGGCGCGTCCTGCTTCCACCATGGCGCCAGCGCCGCCTGGGCATAGCCGAGGTAGCGCGGATCGCCATCGATGCGGGCCTGCTCGATGTAGCGCCGGGCCAGCGCACCCGCAAGCCGCACATCGTCCGGCCTGGCGCCGAGTTCGGCGCGCAGCCGGCCCAGTTCGCGCTGGGCCGGATCGCTGCGGCTGGGCAGCCGCTCGACGACCCGGTTGCCGTCGGCCGGGATGTGCGGCGCCGCCAGGGCCGCCCCGCCGGCCATCAGCAGCGCGAAGGCCAGTACCGGGCCGCGCGCTGTTCCCCTCACGAGCCGGGCACCGGCAAGGGCTCGGTGTCCTCCGGCGCGGTGACGCTGACGCCGTCGGTCGAGAGCGGTTCCGCGCTGTCGCTCTGGGTCGCCACCTGCTGCGACACATAGGCGATGAAGGCGTCGGTCGCCACCGGCGGCGGCGGCGTTTCCGTCACGGGCGGCGGGCGGTCGTCGTCATTGTGGTGGCAGGCGCCCAGCAGGGCCGCCAGCGCCACCAGGGCCAGCGCCGCGAACGGACGGCGCGCCATGGTCTGGAGCTTGGTCATGGTGTCCTCCCCTTATTGGTTGCCCGGCAGCGGCGTGTTCAGGTAAGGGAAGGCCGGCTTGAAATCGGTTGCGGTCTTGCGCACGCCGTCGGTCAGCTTGAGGCCGCCCGCAGGCGCATCGGCCGGCTTGCAGCCGACGCCAAGGGCATCGTTGGCGCCGGTCAGCACGCACAGCGCGCCCATCGCCACGCGCAGCGAGGCATCCACGACGTCGTCGCCCGGACGGCGCCCGTTCGGGAAACCGGCATTGTCGCCGGCCGCCACGCCGAGCGGGTTCTGTGCCGCTTGCGCGGTCGGCGCGATGCTGGTGTTCAGGCGCAGCATCTCGGACGGCACCACGCTCTTCGGCTGGTTCACGCCCGGCAGTCCCTTCAGGAACACGGTGACCAGGTCGTTGCGCGGGAAGTTGGTCGGCGCCTTGGCGGCCGGGAACAGGGTCTCGACCACGGCCGGCAGCACCGGGTTGGTGACGTAGGTAAGGAACTGCGCGTCATCCTTCGGCTTCGAGGTGTTGAAGCGGTCCTTGTCGTCCATGCCGATCACGACTTCGTTCACCAGCGGCATGCCGACGCGCGACACCTGGGCCCAGGGTCCGCCCTCCTTCACGGCATTGTTGATGCCCGAGGCCGGGGCCGGATTGATCAGGCGGCCCTGGCGCATGCTGGCGGTGGCGTAGCCGCCGATGACCGGTTCGCCGGCCGCGGTCAGGCAGGCGATCGGCACTTCGAGCGCGATCGTGCTGACGTTCTTTCCTTCGAGGTCGTTCTTGTTGCCGCCGGCCTCGGCGCCGAGCGGGTCCAGGTTGAACAGGTCGAAGATCTTGCCGACGGCGATAAAGAAAGGTTCCTTGCGCTGGCCGACGAACACCCGGCCGGTCCCGCAGCCCGGAATCGCGATGTCGTAGATGTGCTGGTTGGCATAGGTCTCGTAGCCGCCGGCGCCGCCGAAGGTCTTGTCGCCGATATTGTCGACCGGCTTGTCGAATTCGGTGGCGCCGTTGGCGCCGGCCAGGCGCGAGCGGGTGCCGCCGCGGCGGTCGCCCTTCACCATGTCGATGGTATAGGTCTCGCGGACGTTCAGCGAGGCCGGGTTGACGCCGCTGATGGTCGAGGAGTTGATCAGCGGGATCAGGACCTGCTTGCCGCCGATGTTCAGCGCGGTGCGCTTGGAAGTGTTCTTGAAACGCAGCTGGAAGGTGATGTCTTCCTTGGCATCGCCGTTGTTGTCGATGTGGATTTCATACAGGGCGTTCTGGTCGAACTGGTAGAAGTTCGGGCCGCCCTGCGGATCCTGGAAGGGAATGAAATTGGCGATCAGCGTGACGTAGTCCTGGCGCCCGGAGGCGTAGCTGCGGAACATGTAGAAATCGGTGCCGTCGACTTTCGGCGCATTCGTCAGGAATGGCGCCTCGCGGTGGCTGGAAGCGCCCGCCGGCGCCATGACGCCCATGATCGCGGCGCCGGCGAAGAATACCGCTGCCGGGTTCCATGTCTGTTTTTCACGTGCCATTTCAATCTCCTCTATTTAATGTTATTGATTACCAATTTCGGCAATTCATGCCAGTATGCGCTCGTAAGCATCGTCGCACGATTGGTGAAGCATCAAATATTTGATTTATTTGAGTGAAATCAGGCAAAAAAAGAAGCCGGCATGGAGCCGGCTTCGGTGCTTGGACTGCGGGAGAGATCAATAATCGCGGCGGCTGCCACCCAGGATCTTGGCCAGCAGGAAGCCGACACCCGCGGCGATCGCCACGGCGGTACCCGGGTTCTGGCGCACATACTCGCGGCCCTGGTCCATGTACTGGCCGTAGGCGTCGGTCAGCTGTTCCTTGCGCTGGCCCAGGCTCTGGGAGCTGGTGCTCAGCATGCCTTGCAGCTTGTCCACGCCGGCGTGGGCGGTGGTGGCCAGGCGGTCGACCATCGGCTGCACGCTGTTGACGGCCTTGTCGACCATCGGCTTGGCGGCATCGGCTGCCTGGTCGATCTTCGAGTGCAGGTCCTGGGCCTTGGATGCCGCCATGTCCTTCATGTCGCCGCCGGTGCCCGAGCCGGTGCCTGCGCTCGCGCCCATGCCGCTCTGGCTGCTGCCCGACGAACCGCTGGTGCCCATGCTGGAGCCGCCGCGGTTGAGGTTGGACGAGCCGGTCGAGCCGCTGCTTGCGCTATTGGTGCCGCTGGCGGTCGAGCCGCTGGCGCTCATCGCGCCCATCGAGCCCACGCCCTGCGACGACGAGGAGGTCGACGACGAGCCGGCGTTGCTGGTGCCGCCCACGGCGCCGGTGCTCGACGCGGTGGCGCCGCCGGTGCTCGAGCCGGTCGAGGTAGTCTGGTCCTTGCCCTGGTTCAGTTGGCTGCTCTTGTTCAGGCTGCCCGAGTTGCCCGAGTTCCCCGAGCTGCCGGAGCTGCCCAGGTTACTTGCGTTGCTTCCAGCATTGCTGCCTTTTCCTTCGCTCGACTTCTGATTATCCATGATGAATTCCTTGTAAAGATGTAGACCGACGCGGAGTAGACCGAAACTCGACCATCACCACATTCTTCCTCGATGGTGCCGACACCGCATGAAGGAACGAGGACGAATGACGATGCTTCAGTGTATTCCTCTTCGTTCGCACCGGGCGCACGCTCTGCGGCGCAGCATGAGGCGGCATCGAACCCCTAAGACTCGATAGAAAAAATACAACGCAATGGAGAACTCGACCGTGCGCTGCCTAACAAAAACGCAGAACCGGGAGTGGTGGGAGATAAAAGAAGGAGAATGCGCCGGGCGCGGGGCCCGGCGCGATGCAGCCAGCGTCAGATGACCACGAAATCGAGGCTGGTGAGCGCCTTGCCGGCGCCGATCAGCGCGATCTGCACGGCCTTGCCCACGCCCGAACCATCGGCATCGTAGCTCAGCACGCCGGTGGTGCTGTCATACAGGATGTAATCGTTTGCGTCGGTGGCCACGCCGATCTTGAAGAAGGAGGGATTCAGCGCGCCGGTCGCCGTCAGCTTGCTGAAGATTGCATTCTCGAGCTGGATGGTATCGTCGGCCACGACGAAGTCGGTAATGGTGTCGACGTTGGTCGTGGCGCTCAGCGCGGTATTGAAGACGAAGACATCCTTGCCGGCGCCGCCAGTCAGGGTATCCTTTCCGGCGCCGCCGCTGAGCACGTTCGCGCCCGTATTGCCCACAATTACGTTATTCAAGGTATTGCCAGTAGCCTTGATGTCTGCGGTCCCGGTCAGGCGCAGGTTCTCGAGATTGGTCCCCAGCACGTACGATACGGCGGCATAGACCGTATCGGTCCCGCCGGTGGTACCGCCGGCCGTTTCGAGCACGACATCGCCGGCATTGTCGACATAATAGGTATCGTTGCCGTTGCCACCGATCATCTTGTCGGCACCGCCCAGGCCATTGAGAACGTTGGCGGCGTCGCTGCCGACGAGCAGGTCGTCGAAACGCGAACCGTTGACATTCTCGATGTCGTACAGGGTATCGTTGCCGCCGCCGACGGCCACGCCGGCGATGCTGGTCGCACCCGGAACATAGCCCGGCGCCAGGTCGTGCATCCCCGAATAACCCAGGCCGTTCGCATTGTCGCGGACAGCCGACGCCAGCATCACGGTGACGCCTTCGCGCGCCGCGCTGTAGTCGACCGTGTCGACGCCGGCGCCGCCTTCGATGATGTCATTGCCCTGATGCGCAATGAACAAGTCGTTGCCGTCGCGGCCGTCGAGCAGGTTGTTGCCTTCGCCGCCTTCGAGCCGGTCATTGCCGCCGTAGCCGCGCAGGATGTTGTCCTCGAAGTCACCCACCAGCGTATCGTTGCCGGTGTTCGAGCCGAGCAGGTTCTCGATGCCGCTCAGGGTATCGATGCCGGCGCCGACCGTGTTCTGGGCCGCCAGGATGTTCAGGTTGACCGTCACGCCGGCCGTCTCGGCGAAATAACTCGCCGAGTCGGCATCGGCGCCGCCCACCAGCTTGTCGTTGCCCGCGCCGCCCGTCAGGATGTCCTGTCCCGTGCCGCCTTCCAGAACGTCGTCGCCGCCCTTGCCGTCCAGCCGATCGTCGCCGCCCCGGCCGATCAGGCGGTTTGCCAGCGCGCTGCCCAGCAGCGTATCGTTACCGGTCCCCGAACCCGAGACATTCTCGATCCCGACCAGGATCTGGTTGCCGGCCCCAGTGGTGTTCTGCGCGGTCGACAGGGACAGGTCGACCATCACGTCGCCGAGGATGCTGCCGTAATACACGATATCGATTCCCAGTCCGCCATCGATGGATTCGGTACCGGAGGAAAAGATGGCGTCGTTGCCGTCGCCCGCATCGATCCTGTCGTTGCCGCCGCCGCCGATAATGGTGTCGTTGCCTGCGCCTGCAGACAGGACGTTGGCGGCACGGTTGCCCGTGATCTGATTGTTCAGGACGTTGCCGGTGCCCGAGATCGCCGCCGCGCCAGCCAGCGTCAGGTTCTCGACCTCCGTGCCGAGCGTGTAGCTGATCGTGCTGACGACCGTGTCCACGCCACCCAGCGCCGCCTCCACGACCTTGTCGGCCGCATTGTCGACGATATAGGTGTCGTCGCCCTCCAGCCCGCGCATGGTGTCGCCGCCGGCCCCGCCATCGATCACGTTGGAACCCGCCGTGCCGGTGATGTCGTTGGCCAGCGCATTGCCGATCGCATCGACGTCGCCACCGGCCAGCACCAGGTTCTCGATGTTTGCGCCGAGCGCATAGGCCCCTTCCACGAACGCGTACACGGTGTCGGTACCCTCGCCGGCCTGCTCCACCACGTCCACCGAGTCGGAAGTCACATAATATTTGTCGTTGCCGAGGCCGCCGTACAGTTCGTCCTGGTCGCCGCGCAGGAAAAATTCATCCTTGTTGTTGGCGTACAGCGTGTCGTTGCCGGCGCCGCCATACAGCTTGTCGCTGCCCCAGCCACCCACCAGCACGTTGTCCGCCGAGTTGCCGACGATCTGGTTATTGGCACTGTTGCCCGTACCGTCGATCGCGAGCGCGCCCATCAGGGTCAGGTTCTCGATGCCGTTCCCGATCTGGTAGCTGACCGTCGACTTGACCAGGTCGGTACCGGTATAGCCGGTGTCGATCGCGATGTCCGCGCTGTCGTCGACATAGATCGTGTCGCTGCCGTTGCCACCGTCGACGATGTCGATACCTTCTTTACCGTCGAGCACGTTGTTGCCGCTGTTGCCGGTGATGGTGTTGTTCAGCTCATTCCCGGTGCCGGTAAGATTGCCGGTGCCGGACAGGGTCAGTACTTCCAGGTTGTCGTCCAGGGTCCAGCTGGCACTGGACAGGACGGTATCGACTCCACCGTCCACGAGTTCCTGCACGGTGTCGCCGCCATCCACCACATAGGTGTCGTTGCCGGCGCCGCCGACCAGCAGGTCGTGCCCGGCCCCGCCATCGAGGATGTTGTTGCCGGTGTTGCCGACGATACGGTTGTCCAGTTCGTTACCGGTGCCGTTGATGTTCTGCGTGCCCGACAGGCGCAGGTTCTCGACGTTGGCGGAAAGAGCGTAGCTGGCCGAGCTGGTGACCGAGTCGGTGCCGCCGTTCGCATCTTCGCGCACGATATCCGCGGTCCTGTCGACGATATAGGTGTCGTCCCCCGAACCGCCTTCCAGCGTATCGGTGCCGCCCCCGCCATTCAGGACGTTGTTGCCGGTGTTGCCGATCAGGTAGTTGTCGCTACTGTTGCCCGTCAAATTGAAGTTGCCGGTGCCGCGCAGCCATGCGTTCTCGATGTTGCGGTCGAGCGTATAGTCGGCCGCGATCTGCACCGTGTCGGTGCCGCCGCCTGCCGCTTCGACGATCGTGTCGAGCGCGTCGGCCACATAGGTATCGTTGCCCGCGCCGCCGGTCAGCTTGTCGGCGCCGGCCCCGCCGATGAGGACGTCGGCACCGGCGCCCCCGGTCAGGGTGTCGTTGCCGGCGCCGCCGTCGAGCTTGACCGCTTCGGGCCCGGTGAACACGATGGTGTTCGGGTTGGCATCCCCCGCCAGCGAATGGAGATTCGCCACCGCATGGCCATCCTCGTAGCGCTGCACGTGGAAGTAGCCGTCAGCGCCACTCCAGGCGACATCGAATCCGCCTTGCTGGACGGCGGTCACCTGGACCTTCGAAGGCAGGGAGTTGGCCTGGGTCAGCGCCAGCGCGTCGCCGACCTTGACGCCGTTCGGATCGAAGCGCTGGGCATACACGGTGTACGGGCCGTTGTACGCGTAGGAGTCATACATGACCCAGGTGACCAGGTAGCCGCCATCCGCCAGGGCCGTGACGTCCGGGTCGGAGACGGATGTTTGCGGGGAGCTGATCTGGTCGGAGAGCACGAGTGGAGCCAGCGCGACACCCTTTGCGTCGTAAGTGCGCACCACGATGGCATCCGAACGCTGCCAGGCAACGACATAACCGCCGCCGGCCAGTCCGGCGACCGCCGAATCCACGTTGTTCGACACGTTGGCGTCGGAAACCTGGACGGCTGCGCCGCTGGCCACGCCATTGCTGCCATAGCGTTGCAGGAACAGGGTCGCCGTATTGTACAGACCGGTGTTGGCCGTGAAGCTCGCGACATAGCCGCCGTCGGACAGGGAGGCCACGTCGACGTAAGGCGTGGTGGCACTCGACCCGCTGGGCGCGAGATCGCCGGCGGTCTGCACGCCCGCTGCGCTCACGTTGATGATCTTGGGCGCGGTGTGATACGGCTGGACATTGGTGGAGGAATCGAATGCGACGACGAAGCCGCCCTTCGACGTGCCGGTGACCGAAATATTCGACGAGATGGCCGTGTCCGAACCAGCCAGCTGGATGTCGTTTCCGACCTTGGCGCCGGCGGCATCGTAGCGCTGGGCGACGAGGCCATATTGCCCGGTAACGCTGTCGCGGGCGGCGAACACGGCCACGAAACCGCCATCGCTCAGCGTGGCGACCTGCGGCGACTGGTAGGACACGGGGTTCGATTGAAGGGTAATGGGATTGCCGATGGCCTGTCCGGTAGTGCTGAAACGCTGCGCATAGAAACTGGGCGTCGAATTACCTTGTATGGTGGCATACATGCCGACCACGTAACTTCCATCCGCGAACGTGGCAAGCGTCGGGCCATGGCCGACATTTGCGTTGTAAGAATACATCTTGGCGATCCGCTCCGGACCGGATGCCGCGAGTGTCAAGGTCGAATCCTGGAACTCGACATTCTCGATGTCGACCAGCGTATCCACGCCCTGCGTGCTGCTGACGACCCAACGGCCCTCGTAGTTCAGCTTGAAGGACGCCAGCGGCGAAACGCTGGCGATGGAGGCCGTATCCTGGCCAGCGCCGCCAGTCAGGATGTCGTTGGAGGAAGTGCCAGGAATCGTAGCCATATCGTTTTATGTGAAGTAGTCGGGAGAGGTGTCGTTACAGTAAGTATTCAGGTGCGAATTATTACATTTCGGTAATCTTCGAAAAAGCAATAGTTGCAATAGGTGTTGTTGCCAAGCCATGTTCAATTTCTTTGCATACGCGATGGCGACGGACGAAAAAAAAAAGGCCACATCGTGTGATGTGACCTTTTTTACTATCCTGGTGCCGCTGACCGGAATCGAACTGGTGACCTTCGCATTACGAATGCGCTGCTCTACCGACTGAGCTACAGCGGCGGGACCCGTATTCTAACAAACAACTCTGCAAACTTGCTAGTCCGACTCGGCATTTTTGCGTCCGAGTCAACAATACGGGCAAACCGGGCCCGCGGCCCGGTCTGTGGCGGCCTTATTCCTGGTGGTAGCCGGTGACGCGCTCCACCTCGCTCTTCGAGCCGAGGAAGACCGGCACGCGCTGGTGCAGCTTGGTGGGCGGAATGTCGAGGATGCGCTGGCGGCCGTCGGTGGCGGCGCCGCCGGCCTGCTCGACGATGAAGGCCATCGGATTGGCTTCGTACATCAGGCGCAGCTTGCCCGGCTGGGACGGATCGCGCAGGTCGGCCGGGTACATGAAGATGCCGCCGCGGTTCAGGATGCGGTGCACGTCGGCCACCATGGAGGCGATCCAGCGCATGTTGAAATCCTTGCCGCGCGGGCCGGTTTTGCCGGCGAGCATTTCGGAAACGTAGCGCTGGACCGGCGGATACCAGTGGCGCTGGTTCGACATATTGATCGCGAATTCCTTGGTCTCTTCCGGAATCTGCATGTTCTTCTGGGTCAGCACCCAGGAACCCATCTCGCGGTCGAGGGTGAAGCAGTTCACGCCGTCGCCGGTGGTCAGCACCAGCATGGTCTGCGGACCGTAGACGGCGTAGCCGGCCGCCACCTGCCTGCTGCCGGCCTGCATGAAGTCGGCTTCGGTCGGCGAGGTCATGCCTTCCGGCGCCTTCAGCACCGAGAAGATGGTGCCGATCGAGACGTTGACGTCGATGTTCGAGGAGCCGTCCAGCGGATCGAACAGCAGCATGTATTCGCCCATCGGATAACGGTTCGGGATCGGGTGGATCGATTCCATCTCTTCCGACGCCATGGCCGCCAGGTGGCCGCCCCACTCGTTGGCTTCGAGCAGGATTTCGTTCGAGATCACGTCGAGCTTCTTCTGCACCTCGCCCTGGATGTTCTCGGTGTTGGCGCTGCCCAGGATATCGCCGAGCGCGCCCTTGCCGACCGAGTGGCTGATGGTCTTGCAGGCGCGCGCGACCACCTCGATCAGGAGGCGCAGCGATGCCGGGATGTTGTTGTGGAGGCGCTGCTCCTCAACCAGGTATTGGGTCAGGCTGACACGTTTCATGGACTTCCTTTGCTTGTTTTGGATTCTGTTGCGGCCAACATGATGCATGCGTCACGCGTGGGCACGGGGTGCCCACCCTACATTCAATTGGCCAGCGCCTTGGTTACCACTTCTCTTACGTCGTTCGACAGCCGGGCCTGGCCGGCAACCTGCTGCAGCGCCTTCTTCATGTGGGCCTGCAGCGCCGGCAGGTAGCGGCGCCAGCGGTCCATCGCACGCGCCAGGCGGCTGGCGACCTGCGGATTCAGGGCGTCCAGCGCGATCACCTGCTCGGCCCAGAAGGCGTAGCCACTGCCGTCCGGGGCGTGGAACTGCACCGGGTTGTTGACGCAGAAGGCGGCGACCAGGCTGCGCGCGCGGTTCGGGTTGCGCAGCGTGAAGGCCGGGTGCTTCATCAGTTCGCGGACGGCGGCCAGGTCGGTGGTCGAGGCAGTCGCCTGCATCATGAACCACTTGTCGACCACCAGCGCTTCGTTTTGGAATTCGTCGTAGAAATGCTGCAGCGCATCCTGGGCGGCGGGTGCGCGTGCATGCACCAATGCGCCCAGCGCCGCGATGCGGTCGGTCATGTTGGTGGCTTCGTCGAACTGGCGCTCGGCCAGCGCCAGGGATTCCGCGTCCGGGGCTGCGCACAGGTAGGACAGCGCCAGGTTCTTCAGCGAGCGCTTGCCGATCGAGGCGGCGTCCGGGCTGTATTCGCCCGGCGTCTGGTTGGCCTGGTACTGGGCCAGCAGCTCGGTGCGCAGGCGGGCGCCGATGTCGGCGCGCACGAACTGGCGCGCGGTATGGATCGCCAGCGGATTCACGACGTCGAGCTGGTCGGCGATCATGGTTTCCGAAGGCAGCAGCAGGGCCTGTTCGCGGAAGGCCGGGTCCAGGCTCTCGTCAGCCAGCATCTTGCGCAGGGCCTCGATGAACACGTCGTCCAGGTCCAGGCCATCCGGACCACCATTGGCGCCGGCCATGCCGGTCAGCTTGAGCAGGCGGCCCATCGCCAGGCGCTGGCCGGCTTCCCAGCGGTTGACCGGATCGCTGTCGTGGCTGAACAGGTGCACCAGCTCGGCGTCGCTATAGCCATGCTTCAGGATCACCGGCGCCGAGAAGTCGCGCAGGATCGAGGGCGTCGGCTGCTCCGCCACGCCGGTGAAGACGAAGGTCTGGTCTGCTTCCGTCAGCTCCAGCACGGCGGTCGTGCCGAGCTGCTTGCCGTCGATCGTCAACGGCAGGTCGCGCCCGTCCTTGCCTAGCAGGCCGACGGCGACCGGGATGTGGAAAGGCAGCTTTTCCGGCTGGCCCGGGGTCGCCGGGCAGGACTGGACCAGGCGCAGGGTGTAGGTGTTTGCCTGCTCGTCGTAGCGGGTCTCGGCCTGCACCACCGGGGTGCCGGCCTGGCTGTACCAGCGCTCGAACTGGGTCAGGTCGCGGCCGCTGGCGTCGGCCATCGCCATGCGGAAGTCGTCGCAGGTGACGGCCTGGCCGTCGTGGCGGGCGAAGTACAGGTCCATGCCCTTGCGGAAGCCTTCGCGGCCCAGCAGGGTCTGGTACATGCGGACCACTTCGGCGCCCTTCTCGTACACGGTGACGGTGTAGAAGTTGTTGATCTCGACGAAGGAATCCGGGCGCACCGGATGGGCCATCGGGCCGGCGTCTTCCGGGAACTGGGCCTGGCGCAGGGTGCGCACCTGGTCGATGCGGGTGACGGCGCGGCCGGTGCTTGTTCCGATCATGTCGGCCGAGAATTCCTGGTCGCGGAACACGGTCAGGCCTTCCTTCAGCGACAGCTGGAACCAGTCGCGGCAGGTGACGCGGTTGCCGGTCCAGTTGTGGAAGTATTCGTGGCCGACCACCGCTTCGATGCCCTGGAAGTCGATGTCGGTGGCGACGCGCGGATTGGCCAGCACGAACTTGGTGTTGAAGATGTTCAGGCCCTTGTTCTCCATCGCGCCCATGTTGAAGTCGCCCACGGCGACGATCATGAAGCGGTCGAGGTCGAGCTCGAGGTCCCAGCGCTCTTCGTCCCAGCGGATGCTGTGCTTGAGCGACTGCATCGCATAATCGGTCTTGTCGAGGTTGCCCTCTTCCACCCACACCTGCAGCAGGGCGGTGCGTCCATCCTTCAGCGGAAACTTTTCTTCCTGGCACACCAGGCGTGCCGCCACCAGGGCGAACAGGTAGGACGGCTTCTTGAACGGGTCTTCCCACTTGGCGTAGTGGCGGCCGTCGGGCAGGTCGCCCTCCTCGACCAGGTTGCCGTTCGAGAGCAGCACGGGATACTTCGCTTTATCGGCGCGCAGCATCACGGTGTACTTCGCCATCACGTCCGGACGGTCCGGGAAATACGTGATGCGGCGGAAGCCCTCGGCCTCGCACTGCGTATAGAAGTTGCCGTTCGAGACGTACAGGCCGCTGAGGGTGGTGTTGCTTTCAGGAACGCAAACCGTCTCGATTTCCAGCATGGCGACGTCCGGCGCGTTGGGGATGCGCAGCGTGGTGCCTTCGATCGCATAGGCGCCCTCTTCCAGGGTCTTGCCATTCAGGCGGATCGCCACCAGTTCAATATCCTCGCCGAACAGTTCGATGTCGCGCCGGCTGCCGTCCGGGTTGCGGCGCAAGGTCAGGCGGTTGGCGACGATGGTGCGGGCGGGGTCGAGGTCGAAACCGAGTTCGACGGTGTCGACCAGGTAGCTGGGGGCAGTGTAGTCCTTCCGGTAGATGGTCTGGGGCGTATCGGTGCGCATGGTTGGGGTCCGCGAACGATGGTGGAATGAATGCTTATTTTACCAACAGAGGCGACGCGCTTCGATTCCAGTGTTCGGCTTCGATGCATATGTATCGCACTGTACGCGCCGTAACCTCTAGTAAATGTAATGTTGAAAATTGAACAGTGCGGGTAAACTGTATCCCTGAAGCAGTCCGATTGAATCGAAGATAGCCAGATGGAGCATCTCATCATGAAACGCACAATGATCGCCGCAGTGGTGTCGCTGGGCCTGCTGCTGGGCGGCTGCGCGACCACGATCCGCAGCGACGTCACCACCTTCCACCAATGGCCGGCCCAGATCGCCGACAAGAGCTACGCCTTCGTGGCCCCGGCCCCGCAGGACAACACCCTCGAGCTGCAGAACTACGAGAACCTGGTGCGCGGCCAGCTGGCGCGCCTCGGCTTCCACGAGGCGCCGCAGTCGCCGGCCCTGAAGGTGGCGGTGCGCTTCACCACGGTGGACGTGCCGACCCAGGTCGTGTACCCGGCGATGGCGCCGTTCTACCCCTACTCGGCGCGCTTCGGCTACGCCGGCTGGCACCGCCGCTACTGGGGCGGCGGCTGGTACAACCCGTTCTACGATCCGTTCTGGGGTCCGGTGCCGCAATATGACGTGCGGGAAGAACACCGCTACCACCGCCAGGTGCAGATCTCGATCGCCTCGGCGACGGACAACAAGCGCCTGTTCGACGTTACCGTGCGCAACGTCAGCAAGACCCTGTCGACCCCGGCCGTGATGCCGGCCCTGGTGCAGAGCGCGTTCGAGGGCTTCCCTGGACCGAATGGCGGGGCGCGGGTGATCGAGTTGAAGCAGCAGCAGAACGGCTGAACCTGCACGCCGTCGTTCCCGCGCAGGCGGGAATCCAAGGTTACATGCGCAGTGATGCAAACAAACTTGGGTTCCCGCCTGCGCGGGAACGACGTATTCGGGCCGCGGGCCTCCCCGTACGTGACGTCAGGCCAGATACCTCTCCGACGCCACCGTAATCGCAATAATCAGCAGAATCGCCAGCGCCAGCACCGCCAGCAGGCGCCCGAAGCGGGGGCTGTCCGGCTCGATCGGCGCCTGGTCGCCGGCCGGTTCGTTATCGTCGCTGAACTCTCTCATGGCGTCATGGCAGAAGGATGGTCTTGCCGGTCGTGCGCCGCGCTTCCAGCGCGATATGGGCCTGGGCCGCGTCCGCCAGCGGGAAGCGCTGGTGGATCTCGATCCTGATCTGGCCGCTGGTGACCATCTGGAACAGGTCGGCCGCCATCGCTTCCAGGTCTTCGCGCTTCGCGGCATAGGTCTGCAGCGTCGGGCGCGTGATGTAGAGCGAACCGCGCGATACCAGTTCGCTCAGCGAGAACGGCGGCACCGCGCCGGACGAGTTGCCGAAGCTGACCATCAGGCCCAGCGGCTGCAGGCAGTCGAGCGAACGGGTGAACGTGTCCTTGCCGACCGAGTCGTAGACCACCGGTACCTTCGCCCCATTCGTGATCTCCAGCACGCGCTGCACCACATCCTCGGTGTTGTAGTTGATGACGTGCGCCGCGCCATGCTGCCTGGCCAGCTCCGCTTTCTCGTTTGACCCTACGGTGCCGATCAGGTTCACGCCGAGCGCGCGCGCCCACTGGCAGGCAATCAGGCCGACGCCGCCGGCCGCCGCATGGAACAGGATGGTGTCGCCGGCCTTGAGCGGATAGGTGCGGCGGAACAGATACTGCACGGTCAGGCCCTGCAGCATCATCGCGGCGCCGGTCTCGAAATCGATCGCGTCGGGCAGCTTGACCAGGATGTCGGCCGGCATGACCCGCAGCTCGCTGTAGGCGCCGTTCGGGCGCGCCGCATAGGCGACGCGGTCGCCCGGCTGCACATGGCTTACGCCGGGGCCGACCGCCTCGACCACGCCCGCCCCTTCCTGCCCCAGGCCGCCTGGCAGCGGGGCCGGATACAGGCCGTTGCGGAAATAGACGTCGATGAAGTTCAGGCCGATCGCATGGTTGCGCACGCGCGCTTCACCGGGGCCCGGTTCGCCCACTTCGACGTCGACATACTCCAGCACCTCGGGACCGCCGGTGCGCGCATAACGGATCGCTTTTGCCATTTCTCGTTTCTCCTTGTTCAGGACAACTCGCTCAATCGGGACAGGACCAGGCGCGCGCTCGACACATTGGTCGCGCACGGGATGTTGTGCACGTCGCAGGCGCGCACCAGGGCGTTGATGTCGGGTTCGTGCGGCTGCGGGGTCATCGGGTCGCGCAGGAAGATCACGCAATCGATCTCGCCGTTGACGAGGTGGGCGCCGATCTGCAGGTCGCCGCCCAGCGGACCCGAGTGCATGCGCGTGACCTCGAGGCCGAGCTCGTTGATCAGGCGTCCGCCGGTGGTGCCGGTGGCGGTCAGCGTGCAGCGGCCCAGGAAGTCCCGGTACTCGGCGGCGAGCGCGATCATGTCGTCTTTTTTCTTGTCGTGGGCGATCAGGGCGATGCGTGGTTTCATGATTCTCCGTCAGATTTTTTTAAGAGACAGCATATAGATCCCCGCCAGCACCAGGCCGGTCCCGGCCAGCTGCACGGCCGTGATCGGTTCTCCCAGCAGCGCCCAACCCAGGAACAGCGTGGACACCGGGCCGATCATGCCGGCCTGCGAGGCGGTCGCGGCGCCGATGCGCTGTACCGCGACCATGGTCATGAAGACCGGGAAGATGGTACAGAATATCCCGTTCACGAGCGAGAGGCCGTAAACCTGCCAGGGCTGGACCAGCATCGACGCCGGACGCAGGATGAAGAACTGGGCGATGCAGGCCGCGCTCGAGACGCACATCGCGTACGCGACCAGGCGCAGCGAGCCGATGCGCCGCACCATCTCGCCCGTGCCCAGCAGGTAGGCCGCATACGCCACCGCCGAACCCAGCACCAGCAGGGAACCGGTCACGATGCTGCCGGCGCCGCCCCTGATGTCGTGCAGGAACACCAGCACGATGCCGCAGTAGGACAGCCCCAGCGCCAGCCACTCCATCCCGCCGATGCGGCGCTTCAGGAACACCGCGGTAATCAGCAGCACGAAGGTCGGGGTCAGGAACAGGATCAGGCGCTCCAGCCCGACCGAGATGTATTGCAGCCCGAGGAAGTCGAGGTAGCTGGACAGGTAGTAGCCGATCAGGCCCAGGAACACCAGGCGCCAGCGGTCGGACACGGACAGGGGCGGCTGGGTCCGCATCTTCCAGATCGCCACGCCGGCAAACACTGGGAATGAAAACAGCATCCTGAAGGCGATCAAGGTAACTGCATCGATGTGGTAGCGATACAGCAGTTTGGCGACTACGGCCTTCGTGGAAAACAGGACAGCGCCGCCGATGGCAATAGCCAGGCCGGCAACCAGGGCCGAACGTGGGGGCGACGCAACGGAAATGTCGGGCGGCTTTTTACTCATCGGAAGATTGTAGATCGAATCCGGATTCCCGGCTGAGGGCGGCTGCGAACGCCGATGGGGCGCTACGGTCCAACCGCCGCTGACCACATCAAACGAGGAACTCCATGATTCGCCGAAGGGGCCCATCCCCATGAGCAGCGCGGGCGGCGTCAAGGGCAGCGGCTTCGAACGCACCGTTGTCCTGACCCTGCTGGGCGTGCTCCTGGTCCTGTGCTGGGCATATCTGCTGGTCCGCGTCGGCCGCCTGGCGCCGATCGGTCCCGGCGCAGCCGGCAAGACGCTGGCCACGCCTTGTCACGCCAAGGACCTGGGGCTGCTGTACGCGCTCTGGGTGGTGGTGATGGCGGCCATGATGCTGCCGGCGGCGGCGCCGTCGGTGCTGCTGTACGCACGCGTCAAGCGCCTGCGGCGCGAGCGCTGGGTCTATCCCGGCACCTTGGCCTTCATGCTCGGCTACCTGTCCGTCTGGTGCTGCTGCGCGCTGGCGGCCACGCTGGCGGGCTGGCAGCTGCACGACGCCGGCGCGCTGGACGAAAGCATGGCGATCGCCCACCCCGCCGCGGGCGCGCTGGCGCTGGTGGCCGCCGGGGTCTACCAGTGGACGCCGGCCAAGCACGTCTGCCTGGACAACTGCCGCACGCCGCTGGCCTTCGTCCTGACCCACTGGCGGCGCGGCGCCTGGGGCGCGTTCCGGATGGGCGTCACCGATGCCCGCTACTGCGTCGGCTGCTGCTGGCTGCTCATGGCGCTGCTGCTGCCCGCCGGGGTGCTGAACCTGCCCGCGATCTGCGGCCTGATCGCCCTGATCCTGGCCGAAAAGCTGCTGCCCGGCGGCCACCTTCTGGCCTGCGCCACCGGCCTCGGACTGGTCGCCTGGGGCACTGCCCTGTTGTTCCCCTGACAGTTTTGAGAAAGGGGCCTATGCTAAAATGTCGAGGATTTAGTATACCGACCAAGTAAGGACTCTCGACATGGCTGGACACAGCAAATGGGCCAATATCAAGCATAAGAAGGCCGCCACCGACGCCAAGCGCGGCAAGATCTGGACCCGACTCATCAAGGAAATCACGGTGGCTGCCCGCATGGGCGGCGGCGACGTGAACTCCAATCCGCGCCTGCGCCTGGCCATCGAAAAGGCGGCCGACGCGAATATGCCGAAGGATAACGTCAACCGCGCGGTGCAGCGCGGCTCGGGCGGCCTGGAAGGCGTCAACTACGAAGAAATCCGCTACGAAGGCTACGGCATCGGCGGCGCGGCGATCATCGTCGACTGCATGACCGACAACCGCGTGCGTACCGTGGCCGAAGTGCGCCACGCTTTCAGCAAGTTCGGCGGCAACATGGGCACCGAAGGCTCGGTGGCCTTCATGTTCAAGCATGTCGGCCAGTTCCTGTTCGCGCCGGGCGTCGAAGAAGACAAGCTGATGGAAGCGGCCCTGGAAGCCGGCGCCGACGACGTCATCGCGGACGACGAAGGCGGCTTCGAAGTGCTGTGCGACCCGAACGCCTATGCCGGCGTCAAGGAAGCGCTGGAGAAGGCCGGTTTCAAGGCCGACTCGGCGGAAGTGATCATGAAGCCGGACACCGAAACCGTGTTCACCGGCGAAGACGCGCTGAAGATGCAGAAACTGCTCGACGCCCTGGAAAACCTGGATGACGTGCAGGAAGTCTATACCAACGCCGTCATCGAAGAGTAAGCAGTCAGAAGGCCCCACATGAAAATCCTGGTAGTCGGCTCTGGTGGCCGTGAACATGCCCTGGCCTGGAAACTGGCCCAATCCGATCGCGTCCAGATGGTCTACGTCGCGCCGGGCAACGGCGGCACCGCGCGCGATCCGCGCCTGGTCAACGTCGACATCACCGACCCGGCCGCGCTGGCCGACTTCGTCGTGGCCGAGCACGTCGCGCTGACCCTGGTGGGTCCGGAAGCGCCGCTGGCGGCCGGCATCGTCAACCTGTTCCGCGCGCGCGGCCTGAAGATCTTCGGCCCGACCCGCGAAGCGGCCCAACTGGAAAGCTCGAAGGACTTCGCCAAGGCCTTCATGGAACGCCACGGCATCCCGACGGCGAAGTACCAGACCTTCTCGGATGCGGCGCAGGCCCACGCCTACATCGACGCCAACGGCGCCCCGATCGTCATCAAGGCCGACGGCCTGGCGGCCGGCAAGGGCGTGGTGGTCGCGATGACGCTGGAAGAAGCGCATGAGGCGGTCGAGCACATGCTGCTTGACAACCGCCTGGGCGACGCCGGCGCGCGCATCGTGATCGAGGAATTCCTGGCCGGCGAAGAAGCCAGCTTCATCGTCATGTGCGACGGCAAGAACGTGCTGGCGCTGGCCACCTCCCAGGACCACAAGCGCCTGAAGGATGGCGACCAGGGCCCGAACACGGGCGGCATGGGCGCCTACTCGCCGGCGCCGATCGTGACGCCGTCGATGCATGCGCGCGTGATGCGCGAGATCATCAACCCGACCATCCAGGGCATGGCCAAGGACGGCATCACCTACACCGGCTTCCTGTACGCCGGCCTGATGATCGACGCCGCCGGCAACCCGAAGACGCTGGAATTCAACTGCCGCATGGGCGACCCGGAAACCCAGCCCATCATGTCGCGCCTGAAGAGCGACTTCGTGACCGTGCTGGAACACGCCTGCAACGGCACGCTGGACACGGTGGAACTGGAATGGGACCGCCGCACGGCAGTGGGCGTGGTGATGGCGGCCGGCGGCTATCCGGACGCGCCGAGCAAGGGCGACGTCATCGAAGGCATCCCGGCCGAAACCCCGGAATGCATCACCTTCCACGCCGGCACCCGCATCGTCGGCGGCACCCTGCAAACCTCGGGCGGCCGCGTGCTATGCGTGGTGGGCCTGGGCGACAGCGTCAAGATGGCGCAGAAGCAGGCCTACGAAACCGTCGAGAAGATCCACTTCAACGGCGCGCAGTACCGCCGCGATATTGGGTGGCGTGGGATCAAGCAGTAATTCTTCTGCTTACTCGATAAAAGCGGGACGTTTGCGAAGGCGGCGTCCCGTTTTGTTTTTCCGCCGTCATTCCCGCGAAGGCGGGAATCCATGCTGAGCGTGCCAAGCAGTAATATCAGCATAAAGGTCACGCCACCGAGGATTGTCTTTCTGAATCAACTCAATCTTCCAGCGCCGATTCCATTTTTTGATCTGTTTTTCCCGGCGAATGGCTTCCACAATCTCCGAGTGCACCTCGTACCAGACCAGATGCTTGACGCCATACTGTTTCGAGAAACCTTCGACGACGCCTTCGCGGTGCTCCCAGATGCGTTTGATCAGGTTGCTCGTCACCCCAATGTACAAGGTCCCGTTCAGACCGCTCGCCAGGATATATACGTAGCTCGACTTGTCCATGCTTGCTCCCCAATATCGACGGAGCATGGTCGGGTTAATCGAGCGATGCTTTGCTGAGGTACGGCAAGCAAACAAGCTGGCTTGGTATTGGCTCAGTATGGATTCCCGCTTTCGCGGGAATGACGACTCAACTGCCGCGAGAATGACTTCCCGATGGGCAGTAGTGTACAATCCCCGTTCATTTTTTCAGCCACCACCCCATCCCACATGTCCACCCCGAATCCTGCCGCCGTCAAGGCCTGGCTGCTCGACCTGCAGGCGCGCATCGTGCAGGCGCTGGAGGACGTCGACGGCAAGCCGTTCTTGCGCGACACCTGGGAGCGTGCCGAGGGTGGCGGCGGGATTTCGCGGCTGATCGAGGAAGGCAATGTGTTCGAGCGCGGCGGCTGCAATTTCTCGCACGTGCAAGGCAAAAGCCTGCCCGCTTCCGCGATGGCCGCGCGGCCGGAACTGGCAGGCCGCGCCTGGGAAGCGATGGGCGTATCGCTGGTGCTGCATCCGCGCAATCCGTATGCCCCGACCGTGCACATGAACGTGCGCTTCTTCGAGGCGACGGCCGAGGGCAAGGATCCGGTCTGGTGGTTCGGCGGCGGCATGGACCTGACGCCCTACTACGCCGATGAAGGCGACGTGCGGCATTTCCACCGCATCTGCCGCGATGCTCTGGCGCCCTTCGGCGACGACCTGCATCCGCGCTTCAAGCGCTGGTGCGACGATTACTTCTACCTGAAGCACCGCAAGGAAGCGCGCGGCGTCGGCGGTGTCTTCTTCGACGACTTCAATGAACTCGGCTTCGACCGGTCGTTCGCGATGATGCAAAGCGTCGGCAACGGCTTCCTCGATGCCTACCTGCCGATCGTGCAGGCGCGCAAGGACCAGCCCTACGGCGAGCGCGAACGCGACTTCCAGGCTTACCGCCGCGGACGCTATGTCGAGTTCAACCTGGTCTGGGACCGCGGCACCCTGTTCGGCCTGCAGTCGGGCGGACGCACCGAGGCGATCCTGATGTCGATGCCGCCGATCGTGAAGTGGCGCTACGACTGGCATCCCGAAGCCGGCAGCCCCGAGGCGAAGCTGTACAGCGACTTCCTCGTCCACCGGGACTGGCTGGCCCCGTGAGTTTCTGCATTGCCCTACTGGGAGGCAGTTTCGACCCGGTGCATCACGGCCATGTCGCGCTGGCCGAGCTGTTTGCGCGGCAGTTGACTCCCGACGAATTGCGCATCCTGCCGGCCGGACAGCCGTGGCAAAAGAAGGCCGGCCTGCAGGCCAGCGATGCCGACCGCGTCGCGATGCTGGAACTGGCATTCGAAAAAGCGGCGTTTCCGGTCACGATCGATACCCGCGAGATCGAGCGCCAGACCCCGACCTACACGGTCGAGACCTTGCGCGAGCTGCGCGCCGAACTCGGACCCGATGCCTCGATCGTGTTCCTGATGGGCGCCGACCAGCTGCAGAAGCTGGACAGCTGGCGCGACTGGCAGGACCTGTTCGCGCTGGCGAATTTCGGCGTCGCCGCCCGTCCCGGCTACCGGCTCGACGCCGCAGCGCTGCCGCCCGCGGTGGCGCGGGAACTGGCGCCGCGCATCGCCATGCCGGAGGAAGTCCGGGCAAGCAAGGCGGGCAAGGTATGCCTGGCGCACACGCTGGCGGTCGACGTTTCGGCCACCGAAGTACGTGCCGCACTAAAAGAAAATGCAGCGGCAAAGGTAAGCGCGCTCCTTGCGCCGCAAGTGCTAGACTATATTCAACAACACCACTTATACAAGAACTAATGGATATCAAGAAACTGCAAGCGGTCGTCGTCGACGCCCTCGAAGACGTCAAGGGCCAGGACATCGCCCTGTTCGACACGACGAACCTGACCAGCCTGTTCGACCGTATCGCGGTCGTCTCGGGCACGTCGAATCGCCAGACCAAGGCGCTGGCCGCTTCGGTGCGCGACAAGGTCAAGGAAGCAGGCGGCGATGTCGTCGGCCTCGAAGGCGAAGACACCGGCGAATGGGTGCTGGTCGACCTGGGCGACATGATCGTGCACATCATGCAACCGGCGATCCGCCAGTACTACCGCCTCGAAGAAATCTGGGGCGAGAAGCCGGTCAAGCTGGGCGCGGCCAAGCGCAAGTCGAGCGCGGAAGCCGTCGAAGCGGCCGCCGCACCGAAGACGGTCAAGGGCAAGCACCTGGCCGCCAACCAGGAGCAGCCGGAAGCCAAGCCGGTCAACGAGCGCAAGCCGGCCGCCAAGCGCGCCACCGCCGCCTCGAAGACGGCCGCCGGCGAAGGCGCCGCAGCCAAGAAAACGGCCGCCAAGATCCCGACCGGTGGCCGCGTGAAGGTGGCCGTATCGAAGACCGCCGCCGCATCCGCCGCTGCCGCGAAGGCTGCCAAGGCCGCCGCACCGAAGCGCGCAACCAGGGCCGCCGCCCCGGCCGCCGAGGGCGCAGCACCGGCCAAGAAGGTCATCCGCCGCATCAAGAAGGCCGACGAATAACCGGTCCGGACAAGCTTCGATGCAGTTGATGATTGTCGCGGTCGGCCACAAGATGCCGGCCTGGATCGAGACCGGTTTTGCCGAGTACGTGAAGCGCATGCCGCCGGAGCTGCGCATCGTGCTCAAGGAAATCAAGCCGGTCGAGCGCTCCGGCAGCAAGACCGCGGCCACCGCGATGGCGCTCGAACGCGAGCGCATCGAAGCCGTGCTGCCGAAGGGCGTGCGCATCATCGCCCTCGACGAGCGCGGCAAGGATCTCACCAGCGTCGGCCTGTCCCATCAGCTGGAAGCCTGGCAGCAGGACGGACGCGATGTCGCCTTCCTGATCGGCGGCGCGGACGGCCTCGATCCCGAGCTGAAGGCCCGCGCCGATGGACTGATCCGCATCTCCAGCATGACGCTGCCGCACGGAATCGTGCGCGTGATGCTGGCGGAACAGTTATATCGTGCCTGGTCGATTACCCAAAACCATCCCTACCACAGAGTCTAGGACGCCTCCCGGCTTTCTTCGAAATGAAACTGCTCGATAAAAAAATCTACCTCGCTTCGAAGAGCCCGCGCCGGCGCGAGCTGCTGCGCCAGGTCGGCGTCGAATTCGAACTGCTGAGCCTGCGTACCGATCCCGCGCGCGGCGCCGACGTCAGCGAGGACGAGCGTCCCGGCGAGTCTCCGCTCGACTACGTGGCGCGGGTGGCGCGCGAAAAGGGCGCGTTCGCCTGGAACGTGCTGCACCTGCGCCGCATGCCGCTGCGCCCGGTGCTGTCGGCCGACACCACCGTCTCCATCGACGGCCAGATCCTCGGCAAGCCGGCCGACAAGGATGAAGCGGCCGCCATGCTGGAGCGCCTGTCGGGCCGCACCCACCAGGTGCTGACCTCGGTGGCCCTGCACCACACCGACGTCGCCGAGCAGGTGACCCAGGTGTCCAACGTGCGCTTCGCCACCCTTTCGCCGGCGACCATCAAGGCCTACTGCGCCACCCCGGAACCCTACGACAAGGCCGGCGCCTACGGCATCCAGGGGCTGGCGGCGCTGTTCATCGAGCATATCGAGGGCAGCCATTCGGGCATCATGGGCCTGCCCGTGTTCGAGACGGCGCGGCTGCTGAGGAAGGCTGGCGTCGAGTTCATGTAGGGCTGGCCGATGGCCAACACTGTGCGTCTGTCACGCGTGGGCAGCGTTCAGGTCGCGGGTATTCTTGCGATCATGGTCGAGCTGCCCACCCTACGGTATGATGGCACCTTGAACATTTCACGCACGGCCGGCCCTCATGACTGAAGACATCCTGATCAATATCACCCCGCAGGAAACGCGCGTCGCGCTGGTGGTACAGGGAGCCGTGCAGGAACTGCACATCGAACGCACGCTCACGCGCGGGCTGGCCGGCAATGTCTATCTCGGCAAGGTCGTGCGGGTGCTGCCGGGGATGCAGTCCGCCTTCATCGACATCGGCCTGGAACGGGCCGCCTTCCTGCACGTGGCCGACATCTGGGAAGCCCGTCCCCACGACGGCAACGGCAATGCCGCGCCGACCCCGATCGAAAAGATCCTGTTCGACGGCCAGGTGCTGACCGTGCAGGTGATCAAGGACCCGATCGGCACCAAGGGCGCGCGCCTGTCGACCCAGATCTCGATCGCCGGCCGCATGCTGGTCTATCTGCCGCAGGACAAGCACATCGGCATCTCGCAGAAGATCGAGAAGGAGTCCGAGCGCGAGGCGCTGCGCACGCGCATGCAGGGCCTGCTGCCGCCGGAGGAAAAAGGCGGCTATATCGTGCGCACCCAGGCCGAGGAAGCCTCGGACGCCGACCTGGCGGCCGACATCGACTACCTGCGCAAGACCTGGGGCGCGATCACCACCGGCGCGCGCACCCGTCCCGCCACCAGCCTGCTGTACCAGGACCTGAACCTGGCCCAGCGCGTGCTGCGCGACTTCGTGCACGACGAGACGGCGGCGATCCTGGTCGACTCGCGCGAAAACTACCTGAAGCTGGTGGAATTCGCCCAGGTCTACACGCCCAGCGTGCTGTCGCGCCTGCAGCACTATACCGGCGAACGGCCGCTGTTCGACCTGTACGGCGTCGAGGAAGAGATCCTGCGCGCGCTGGGCCGCCGCGTCGACCTGAAGTCGGGCGGCTACCTGATCGTCGACCAGACCGAGGCGATGACGACGATCGACGTGAACACCGGCGGCTTCGTCGGCGGGCGCAATTTTGCCGACACCATCTTCAAGACCAACCTCGAGGCGGCGCACGCGATCGCGCGCCAGCTGCGGCTGCGCAACCTGGGCGGCATCATCATCCTCGACTTCATCGACATGGAGAACAACGAGCACCGCAACGCCGTGCTGGCGGAGCTCAAGAAGACCCTGTCGCGCGACCGCACCAAGGTGTCGGTGAGCGGCTTCTCGGCGCTGGGCCTGGTCGAGATGACGAGGAAGCGCACGCGCGAGTCGCTGGCCCACATCCTGTGCGAGCCCTGCCCCGCCTGCGCTGGCCGCGGACAGGTGAAAACCTCGCGCACCATCTGCTACGAGATCCTGCGCGAACTGCTGCGCGAAGCCAAGCAGTTCAACCCGCGCGAGTTCCGGATCCTGGCCTCCCAGGAAGTGGTCGACCTGTTCCTGGAAGAGGAATCGCAGCACCTGGCCATGCTGGGCGACTTCATCGGCAAGAAAATCTCGCTGCAGGTCGAAAAAGGCTATCACCAGGAACAATACGACGTGATCCTGATGTGATCTTTCATACAAGTTCGCCGGCCAGGCAGCTTGCATTTGTCATACTGCCCGATTCCTGTTGCGCTCACAGGACAATACCGTTAAATATCTGATGCGGGGTAACGCAGTCGGCCAGTTTGGACTACAATTCGTGACAATTTGCTGATATTTAGAGAGTTGGCGGTGCCGCGGTTCCAGGCGTTTTGCTTGCAGAGCGACCAGCCGACCGACCGGCGCTGCGGAATCGCAAACTGTTCCGCAGGCTTTCTGATGAATACTGGCGGCGTCGATATCGTGCTGGCTAGCGACCCGTAAGAGACAATGAACGATTCACTCATCCCTTCCGATTTGCTGAAGAAATCGGACAAGATCCTGTTCATCGCCCATCTGGCGCTGGGCGATTACACCTATTTGCAGAATTGCTTCCAGGCATTCGCGCGGGCCTACCCGCACCTGAAGCTGCACCTGTGGGTCGACGAGGTCCGCCGCACCAGCGATGCGTCGCAATGGCCGCATCTGAAGAAGAACGTGCTGTACGACTGGCTGGCCGCCTGCGATTTCATCGACAAGGTCTACAACCAGAATTATTCGCCCGAGCTGTTCGAAGCCTCGGTCAAGGCCGCCCGCGAGGAGCACTACCCGATCGTGGTATCGCTCGGCACCCTGCGTCCGCACTTCTACGCCAACCTGGCGCGCCGGATCAGCCCGGACGGCTTCGTGGTCGGCCTGAAGAAGCCGATGCGCCTGTCCGGCCTGCCCCACTACTTTACCTACCGCAAGCTGGACGCCGCCCTCGACCCGGACGTGGCCGACCGCAGCGCCGCACCGCACATCAGCGACGTGCACGCCGAATGGTTCCGCCAGCTGGCCAACGTGGACATTCCGCCGCGCGAGCGGATTCCCTTCGTCCACATCCCGGATCGCTTCATCGAGGGCGCCAAGGCCCGCCTGCACGAATGGGGCTTCGACAAGCGCCAGGGCAAGCTGGTCTTCATCAATCCCTTCGCCAAGACCCGCAAGCGCTGCTGGCCGGTCGAGCGCGTGGTCGAACTGATCACCACCATGCGCGCCCAGCCGGAATGGCGTGACGCCTGCTTCATCGTCAATGCGGTGCCGCAGGAAGTCGGGCGCGTGAAAACGCTGCTGGCCGAGCGCCAGCTGGACCGCACCGAGCTGTTCAGCGCCAACGAGAACTTCTTCCAGCTGCCGGCCATGCTGGCCCAGTGCGACCTGATCGTCTCGGTGGAAACCGCCGTGATGCACCTGGCGAACGCGGTCGGCGTGCCGGTGGTGGCGCTGATGCGCCAGAAGACGCCGGAATGGGCGCCGGTGGACAAGGCCAACAGCACCGTCATCACGGCGCATCAGCGGCGCGATTGGGTGAAGGCGATTCCGGTGCAGGATGTGATGCACGCGCTGGCGTGATCGGTTCTGAAGCTTGATGTAACGAGGGCCGCGATGCGGCCCTTTGTTTTGCGCGGGTTGGTTTTATTTACCCGCCGACGGGAAAAACAACTGCTCCCCGTCCGGCCTGAAAGCCGCAATCTTCGCCTGCCCTTCCGGCGAGGTGATCCACTCGATCAACTGCTTCGCGCCCTTGTAGTTGATCCCCTTGTGCTTCTCCGGATTCACCGCAATGATGCCGTAGGGGTTGAACATGCGCCTGTCGCCCTCCACCAGGATCGCCAGGCCGGTCTTGGCCTTGTACGCGCCATAGGTGGCGCGGTCGGTCAGTGTGTAGGCGTTCATCTCGGCCGCCATGTTCAGCACCTCGCCCATGCCCAGGCCGGCCGCTACGTAGTTGCCGCCGGCCGGCCGGGTACCGGCCTCCTTCCAGTAGCCCTTCTCCATCACGTCGGTGCCGGAATTGTCGGCGCGCGAGATGAACTTCACGTTGGTGGAGGCGATCTTCCTGAAGGCGCCGAGCACGTCATGGCCGCCCTTGATGCCGGCCGGGTCCGAGGCCGGGCCGACCACGATGAAGTCGTTGTACATCACGTCGCGGCGGTCGATGCCCCAACCCTCGGCCACGAACTTGTCTTCGAGCTGGCGCGCATGCACCAGGGTCACGTCGACGTCGCCGTTCTTGCCCAGCTCCAGGGCCTTGCCGGTGCCGACCGAGATCACGTTGACCTTGATCCCGAATTTCTGCTCGAAGCCCGGCAACAGGTACTTCAGGAGGCCGGAGTTCTCGGTGCTGGTGGTGGTGGACAGGCGCAGCACTTGCTGCTGGGCCTGCGCCGGCGCGTACGGCATCCCGAGGGTGGCGCCCAGCACGAGGGCGAGACTGAACAGACGGCGTTGCATGGGTGTTCTCCTTGTTGTCAACGAACTTCGAGGCGGCCGTCGCGCAGCTTGAGACGCTGCACGCCGGGCAGGCCGATCAGGTCGCGGTCGTGGCAGGCGATGATGACGGTGCCGCCCGCTTCGACCACGGTGGGAATCAATGCGATCACCTGCTCGCGCGCCTGGCCGTCCAGGTTGGCGGTCGGCTCGTCGAGCAGCAGAAGTTTCGGGCTCAGCACCCTGGCGCGCGCCAGCGCCACGCGCTGTTTTTCGCCGCCCGACAGCTTGGTGGGATCGGTTTCGGCCAGGTGGCTCACGCCGGCCCAGGCCATCGCTTCCCCGGCCAGGCGCGCCACCTCGCTCTTCGGCAGGCCGCGCACCTGCAGGCCGTAGCCGATGTTGTGCGCGACGCTGGTCGAGAACAGGATCGGGTGCTGGTGCACGTAGACGATGGCCTCGCGCAGCGCGCGCGGATACGGGTGCGCGCGCAGCACGTCCTCGCCTTCGAAGCGCAGGCTGTCGATCTCGGCGCGCTCCAGGCCGCCCAGCACCCGCAGCAAGGTGCTCTTGCCGGCGCCGTTCATCCCGGTCAGCACATAGGCGCTGTGGGTGGCGATGTCCAGCACGTCGATGTCGAACAGCAGGTGCTCGCCATGGCGCTTGCGCAGGCCGCGCACGCCCAGCAGGGCCTTGCGCCGCTCGTCCCTGGGCTGCACGCCCTCGTTTTCGTAGACGGCCGCGCTGATGCTGGTGTGGATCGTGAAGCTCATCCGCGCTCCCTCAGCCTCTTTCCCGCGCGGCGTGGGCGTCGCCCTGCAGTAGCATCAGCGCGCCGTTCATCAGCAGCGCCAGCGTCACCAGCACGATGCCCAGCGCGATGCCCTGGGCGAACTCGCCCTTGCTGGTTTCCAGGGCGATCGCGGTGGTGATGGTACGGGTCTCGCCTTCGATGTTCCCGCCGACCATGAGCGCGCAGCCGACTTCCGAGATCACCCGGCCGAAGCCCGACAGCACCGCCGCCATCACGCCGAAGCGCGCCTCGTGCAGCACGCGCAGCATGGTCTGCCAGCGCGAGGCGCCCAGCGCGACCGCGGTTTCGGCATAGCGCGGATCGATGCCCTGCACCGCCGCCAGCGTGAAGGCCAGCAGCACCGGCAGCGCGACCACGAACTGGCCGGCGATGATGCCCGGCTGCGAGAACAGCCACTGGAGCCCGCCCATCGGCCCGTGGCGCGACAGCAGCAGGTAGAGCAGCAGGCCGATCAGCACGGTCGGCAGCGACAGCGCCGCCTGCGCCAGCCAGATCGCGATGCGGCGGCCGCGGAAGCGGTGCATGGCGACCAGGTAGCCCAGCAGGATGGCCGGCGGCGTGGCCAGCAGCAGGCCGACCACGCTGGTCTTGAGCGACACCCAGATGATGCGCCACAGGTCGGGGTCGCCGGAGAACAGCAGGGCGAAGGCGCGGAGTGTTGCGTCAAGCATGACGAATCGCCGTTCCCGATATCACACCGTCGCCCCCGCGAAGGCGGGGGGCCAAGTGCTGTTTGCGTCATGGTTGCGGGGGCAAACTTGGATCCCCGCCTGCGCGGGGACGACGGGGTAGAGCGCGGGGACGACGGGGTAGAGCGCGGGGACGACGGGGTAGAGCGCGGGGACGACGGGGTAAAGCGCGGGGCCGCCGGGATGACGCGCGCGGTCGACGTACTGGTTACGCATAATGCCGCTGGCGCTCCGCTTCCAGCGCCTCGAGGAACTCCGGCTCGAACACCAGCCGCTCCTCCCCCGACAGCAGCAGGAAATGCCGCCCGCTGCAGCGCGCCAGCAGCGACATGCCGACCTTCTCCGCCACCATATGTCCCATCTGGGTGGTGCCGGAGCGCGACAGCAGGAAGGGGATGCCCATCTGGGCGCCCTTGATCACCATTTCCGAGGTCAGGCGGCCGGTGGTGTAGAACACCTTGTCCTCGCCGCTCACGCCGTCCAGCCACATCAGGCCGGCGATCGCGTCGACCGCGTTGTGGCGGCCCACGTCCTCGACGAAGTACAGCAGCTCGCCCGTGTTCGAGAACAGCGCGCAGCCGTGCACCGAGCCGGCCTGCTTGTAGATCGACTGCTGGGTGCGGATCGTCTCGACGATGCGGTAGACCACGGACTGGGCCAGGCGCGCATCCTCGGGCAGCCGGATCTGGTCGACCTCGTCCATCAGGCCGCCGAACACCGAGCCCTGGCCGCAGCCGGTGGTGACGACCTTCTTCGCGGTGCGTTCCTCGACGCCGGCGATGCCGTTGCGGGTCACGACCGCCACCGCGTCCACCGACCAGTCGACCTGGACCGAGACGATGTCCTCGAGCGAGCGCACCAGGCGCTGGTTGCGCAGGTAGCCCAGGGTCAGCGCTTCGGGGGCGCCGCCCAGGGTCATCAGGGTCACCAGCTCGCGCTTGTCGACGTAGACCGTCAGCGGGCGCTCGGCCGGGATGTGCAGCGCCGAGCGGCGCCCGCGCTCGTCGACCGCCGTCACTTCATGGGTCAGGCTGGCGCTTGCGTGGGATAGCCGGGGTCGATAGCGTTGCTCATTCATGTTGTGATTGTGCCACGCCTGCCAGAATCTGGCCGCCACCATAGGAACCCTGGTGCGCCACCTCCCCGCCCAGCTGCACGCGGATCGCGCAGTACTTGAACTCCGGGATCTTGCCGAAGGGGTCGAGCGCCGCGTTGGTGAGGCGGTTGATCGCCGCTTCGTAATAGCAGAACGGGACGAAGATGGCGCCGCGCGGCGAGCTGTCGTCGGCGCGTGCATACAGGCTGACTTCGCCGCGCCGCGAGGTGATCGTGATGACCTGGCCCGGCTTGCCGCCCATCGCTTCCAGGTCGAGCGGATGCACCAGCGCCACCGGATCGGGTTCGATCGCATCCAGCACGCCGGCGCGCCGGGTCATGCTGCCGGTGTGCCAGTGCTCGAGCTGGCGGCCGGTGATCAGGACCATCGGGTAGTCGGCGTCCGGGCGCTCGTTGGCCGGGATGATGTCGGCCGGGACGAAACGCGCCCTGCCCGCATCGATGCCCTGCCCGCGCGGGAAGTCTTCCGTGAACACCACCGGCTGGCCGGGGTCGCCCTCGACCATGCAGGGATAGGTGACGGCGCCGTCGCGCTCCAGGCGCTCCCAGGTGATGCCGGCGATGCTGGGCATCAGCCTGCGCATCTCGTCGAACACCTCGGACACGTGGCCGTAGTTCCATGGCAGCCCGAGACGCTGGCCCATTTGCTGGATGATCCACAGGTCCTGCTTCGCGTCGCCCGGCGGCTGGATCGCCTGGCGGCCCAGCTGCACCAGGCGGTCGGTGTTGGTGAAGGTGCCGGCCTTCTCGGCGAAGGCGGACGCCGGCAGGATCACGTCGGCCAGGTAGGCGGTCTCGGTCAGGAAGATGTCCTGCACCACCAGGTGCTCGAGCGCGGCCAGGGCCTCGCGCGCATGGTTCGCATCCGGATCCGACATGGCCGGATTCTCGCCCATGATGTACATCCCCTTGATGCCGCCGGCCAGGATGTCGTCCATGATCTCGACCACGGTCAGGCCCGGCTTGTCGTCCAGCTGCATGCCCCAGGCCTGCTCGAAGCGCGCCTTGGCTTGCGGGTTGTCGACGCGCTGGTAGTCCGGGTACATCATCGGGATCAGGCCGGCGTCCGAGGCGCCCTGCACGTTGTTCTGGCCGCGCAGCGGATGCAGGCCGGTGCCGGGACGGCCGATCTGGCCGGTCATCAGCGCCAGCGCGATCAGGCAGCGCGCGTTGTCGGTGCCGTGCACGTGCTGGGATACGCCCATGCCCCACAGGATCATCGAGCCCTTCGAGGTCGCGTACAGGCGCGCCACGTAGCGCAGCGTCTCCGCGTCGATGCCGCAGATCGGCGCCATCGCTTCCGGGCTGTAGCCTTCGACGTTCTTCGCCAGCTCGTCGTAGCCGATGGTGCGGCTGGCGATGAAGTCCTGGTCGACCAGGCCTTCGGTGACGATCACGTGCATCATCGCGTTCAGCATCGCGACGTCGGTGTCCGGCTTGAACTGCAGGTGGCGGTGGGCGTGGCGCGCCAGCTCGGAGCGGCGCGGGTCCATCAGGATCAGCTTGGTGCCGGTGCGGACCGCGTTCTTCATCCAGGTCGCGGCCACCGGGTGGTTCACGGTCGGATTCGCGCCGATCACGATCACGACCTCGGCGCGGGTCACGTCCATCACCGGGTTCGAGACCGCGCCCGAGCCGATCCCTTCCAGCAGCGCCGCCACCGAGGAGGCGTGGCACAGGCGGGTGCAGTGGTCGACGTTGTTGCTGCCGAAGCCGGTGCGCACCAGTTTCTGGAACAGGTAAGCCTCTTCGTTGCTGCCCTTGGCCGAGCCGAAGCCGGCCAGCGCACGCTTGCCGTGGACGTCGCGGATGCCCGCCAGCGTGCCGCCGGCCAGCGCCAGCGCCTCTTCCCAGCTCGCTTCGCGGAACACTTCCATCACGGTGGTCGGGTCCATCGTGAAGCCGCCGGTCTTGGGCACGCCTTCGCGGCGGATCAGCGGTTTCGTCAGGCGGTGCGGGTGGTGCGCGTAGTCGAAGCCGTAGCGGCCCTTCACGCACAGGCGGCCGTGGTTGGCCGGGCCGTCGCGCCCTTCCACGTAGAGGATCTTGTTGTCCTTGACGTTGTAGGTCAGCTGGCAGCCGACGCCGCAATACGGGCACACCGAATCGACCTGCTTGTCGGGGACCGACAGGGCCGCATCGCGCGCCGGCATCAGGGCGCCGGTCGGGCAGGCCTGCACGCATTCGCCGCAGGCCACGCAGGTGGAAAGCCCCATCGGGTCGTCCTGGTCGAACACGATCTTCGCGTCCTGGCCGCGGAAAGCGAGGCCGATCACGTCGTTGACCTGTTCGTCGCGGCAGGCGCGCACGCAGCGCGTGCACTGGATGCAGGCGTCCAGGTTGACGGTGATCGCGGCGTGGGTGGCGTCCTGCTGCGGCTCCGCGCGCGTGGCCGGGAAGCGCGGCTTGCCGACGCCGAGCTTCAGCGCCCATTCGTCGACCTCGTTGTGGCGCGTGTACTCCTTCTCCGGCATGTCGGCCATCAGGAGTTCCAGCACCAGCTTCTGGGCTTTCACGGCGCGCTCGCTGTCGGTGGTCACCTTCATGCCTTGCGAAGGATGGCGGCAGCAGGACGGCGCCAGCACGCGTTCGCCGTCGATCTCGACCATGCAGGAGCGGCAGTTGCCGACCGCCTCCATGCCTTCCTTGTAGCACAGGCGCGGGATCGAGATGCCTTCGCGGTCGGCGACCTCGATTAATGTTTCGTGGCGCAGGGCCTGGACTTCGCGACCGTTGATCGTGAAGCTGACGGTTTGAAGACTGGCGTTCATGCTTGCACCTTCTGATTCAGTTCATGCGGGAAGTACTTGATCACGCAATCGAAGGGATTCGGCGCGGCCTGGCCCAGGCCGCAGATCGAGGCGTCGCGCATCACCTGGGACAGTTCGCCCAGCAGTTCGACGTCCCAGGCCGGCTGCTCCATGATGGCCACGGCCTTGGCGGTGCCGGCGCGGCAGGGCGTGCACTGGCCGCAGGATTCGTCCTTGAAGAAGCGCAGCGTGTTCAGGGCCGCGGCCTTCGCGCTGTCCTGGTGCGACAGCACCACCACGGCGGCCGAACCGATGAAGCAGCCGTACGGTTGCAGGGTGTCGAAGTCGAGCGGGATGTCGCCCATCGAGGCCGGCAGGATGCCGCCCGAGGCGCCGCCCGGCAGGTAGGCGTAGAACTGGTGCCCTTCTTCCATGCCGCCGCAGTATTCCTCGATCAGCTCCGTGATCGTGATGCCGGCCGGGGCCAGCTTGACGCCCGGATCGCGCACCCGGCCCGAGACCGAGAACGAGCGCAGCCCTTTTCTACCGTGGCGGCCGTAGCTCGCAAAGCGTTCCGGGCCCTGCTCGACGATGTCGCGCACCCAGTGCAGGGTTTCGAAGTTGTGTTCGAGGGTCGGACGGCCGAACAGGCCGACCTGGGCCACGTAGGGCGGGCGCAGGCGCGGCATGCCGCGCTTGCCTTCGATCGACTCGATCATGGCCGACTCTTCGCCGCAGATGTAGGCGCCGGCGCCGCGGCGCAGGACCAGCTCGGGCATGTTCTCGACCGGCGGGTCGGCGCGCAACGCCGCCAGCTCGGCTTCCAGCATGGCGCGCAGGCCGTGGTATTCGTCGCGCAGGTAGATATAGACGGTCTCGATGCCGACCGCCCACGCGGCGATCAGCGCGCCTTCCAGGAAGCGGTGCGGGTCGCGTTCGAGATAGACGCGGTCCTTGAAGGTGCCGGGTTCGCCCTCGTCGATGTTAATCGCCATCAGGCGCGGACCGGGCTCGGCGCGCACGATGCGCCATTTGCGCCCGGCCGGGAAGCCTGCGCCGCCCAGGCCGCGCAGGCCGGACGCTTCCAGCGCGGCAATCACGCCGTCGACGTCGCGCCGCCCTTCGGCGCAGTCGCGCAGCAGCGCGTAGCCGCCGCCGGCGCGGTAGGCCGCCAGGTCGGCATGGCCCTGGTGCACGTCGGAGGTTTCCTTCGCCACCACCTTGGCCAGCACGGCCTCGGGCGTCGCCCGCGGCACCGGATGCTGGCCGACCAGCGCCGCAGGCGCCTGCTCGCAGCGGCCGATGCAGGGCGCGGCCAGCACCCGCACATCGAGGCCGAGGATGGCCGGCAGCTTGTCCAGCAAGGCCTGGGCGCCCGCCATCTCGCAGGACAGGCCGGCGCAGACGCGCACCGTCAGGGATGCCGGCGCCTGTTCTCCATCGCGCAGCACGTCGAAGTGGTGATAGAAGCTGGCGACCTCGTAGACCTCGGACTGGGCCAGCTTCAGCTCCTGCGCCAGCGCGGCCAGGTGGGCGGCCGACAGGGCGCCGAAGCCATCCTGGATGCGGTGCAGGTATTCGATCAGCAGGTCGCGCCGGCGCGGGCTGTCGCCCAGCAGGTCCTGCACCTCGCGCAAAGCCTGCGGGTCGGCGCGGCGGCCCTTCGGGGCTTCGCGCTTGCGCTGGCGGCTGGCGCCTTGCACGGCGATCGGGATGACGGGGTGGTTCATGGCGGTATTCCTGTGTTGCGTATGTTCTCTGGATCGCGCGGCGGAGCCGGGGTTGGTCGGCCCCGCCGGGTACATTGCCTTTACTTGAACAGCACGATCGCCTTCTGCAGCGTGATCCACACGCCGATCAGCAGCGGAATGCCGACCGCGGCCCAGGCCAGCAGGGTGACGAACGCGCCGCCTGCCGCCACCGGGGTTGCCGCGATGACGCCGGCGCCGGAGACATCGGCCACCACGGCGCCGCCATTCGCGGCGGCTGCACGGCTGCCGGCCGAGGCGGCGACGTCGCGCTCATGGGCGCGGCGCTTCTCTTCCGCCAGTTCGGCATCGCTCATGAAGTACTTGTCGGCCAGCGGGCGCACCAGCAGGTTGCAGACGAAGCCCAGCACCAGCAGGCCGGCCATCGCGTACATCGCGGTGTCGTAGGCCTGGGCCTTGGCGACGCCGTGGCCGATCTGGTACTCGCGGATGTAGTTGACCAGGGTCGGGCCGAGCACGCCGGCGGCGGCCCAGGCGGTCAGCAGGCGGCCGTGGATCGCGCCCACCATCTGGGTGCCGAACAGGTCGGCCAGGTAGGCCGGCACGGTCGAGAAGCCGCCGCCGTACATCGACAGGATGATGCAGAAGGAGGCGATGAACAGCGCCTGGTTGCCGTTGTGCGCCAGCGTCGGGATCGCGGCGTACAGCACGAAGCCCAGCACCAGGAACACGAAGTAGGTCATCTTGCGGCCGATGTAGTCGGAGCAGGTGGCCCAGGCGAAGCGGCCGCCGATGTTGAACAGCGACAGCAGGCCGGTGAACGATGCGGCCAGCGTGGCGATCTGCGCTTTCTGCGCGGTGCTCAGTTCATTGAAGGCGAGGTTCACGCCGATCAGGTGGCCGCCGAACACTTCCTGCAGCAGCGGCGAAGCCATCGCCAGGATGCCGATGCCGGCCGAGACGTTCAGGAACAGCACCAGCCACACCAGCCAGAACTGGGGGATGCCCCAGACGCGGTTCACGTGCACGTGGCGGTTGGTGATCATCGCATTGCCGCTCTTCGCGGCGGGAGCGGTCCAGCCTTCCGGCTTCCAGCCGCTGGCCGGAACGCGGTAGGCCAGCGCGCCGGCCATCATGAAGACGAAGTAGATGACGGCCAGGGCCAGGAAGGTCTCCCACACGCCGACCGAGGCGGCGGTGGCGAAGTGCTTCATCAGCTTGTCGGCCAGCGGCGCGCCGATCATGGCGCCGCCGCCGAAGCCCATGATGGCCATGCCGGTCGCCATGCCGCGGCGGTCGGGGAACCATTTGATCAGGGTGGAGACCGGCGAGATATAGCCGAGTCCGAGGCCGATGCCGCCGATGACGCCCGAGCCGATCCACATCAGCCAGATCTGGTGCGTGTAGATGCCGAGGGCCGAGATCACCAGGCCGCCGCACCAGCACAGGGCCGAGACGACGCCGGCCTTGCGCGGACCGGCATGCTCGAGCCAGCCGCCGAACAGCGCGGTGGCCAGGCCGAGGAACACGAAGAACAGGGTGAACATCCAGCCCAGCATCGAGATCTTCCAGTCGCAGGTGGTGGACGTGATCTCGGCGAAGAAGCCCATGTCGGCTGGACAGGCCAGCGATTCCTTGATGCCGATCGCTTTCGACAGCGGCAGCCAGAACACCGAAAAGCCGTAGGCCATGCCGATGCACAGGTGGATCGCCAGGGCGGCCGGCGGTACCAGCCAGCGGTTGAAGCCGGGTCTCGCGATCGTGTGCTCTTTGTCGAGCTTATCCAGTAAAGCCATGTCTCCTCCGTTTTTTGTTTGAACTAATATGTTTTAAAAAGCATATACTTCCGGCATACTTTTACTGCAGCGCCGAGCGTATCATGGGCTTTCGCTGTCATAAATAGGCTTTATAAAGCATATAAGCGATGTTGAAGGTCCATATTCGCCCACACTGGGAAATAAGTTTCAATAATGACGCGCCGCTCGACACGGCGACCCTGCTGGCGCTGCTGCTGGCGATCCAGGACCACGGCTCGATTGCCGCGGCGGCCAAGGATGCCGGGCTGTCCTACCGCTATGCCTGGGGCTTGCTGCGCGAAGCCGAGGAACTGTTCGGCGAGCCCCTGCTCGAGACCGGGCGCGGGCGCGGCACCCGCCTGACCCTGCTCGCGCAAAAGCTGGTGTGGGCCGACCGCCGCATCGCCGCGCGCCTGTCGCCGACCCTGGACAGCCTGGCGTCCGAGCTCGAGACCGAACTGGGCAAGGTGCGCATGCGCGGCATTGGCCTGCGCACGATCCGGATGGACGCCAGCCACGGCTTCGCGGTGGCCGCCCTCACCGGCTACCTGGACAAGCTCGAACTGCCGGTCGAGCTGCGCTACCGCACCAGCCTGGATGCGGTGGCCGCGCTGGCGCAGCGCGAGTGCGACCTGGCCGGCTTCCATGTCCCGGAAGGCGAATTCGAAGAACCGACGGCGCGCCGCTACCTGCGCTGGCTCGACCCGGAGCGGCACTGCCTGGTCCACATCTGCGGGCGCCAGCAAGGCCTGCTGGTCGCGCCCGGCAACCCGCTCGGCATCCAGGGCCTGGCCGACCTGCTGCGCCCCAACGTACGCTTCGTGAACCGCCAGGCCGGCTCCGGCACCCGCATGCTGCTCGAGATGATGCTCGGGCGCGACGGTATCGACTTCGACGCGATCAACGGCTGGAACAGCGCCGAGTTCACCCACTCGGCGGTCGCCGCCTACATCGCCAGCGGCATGGCCGATGTCGGCATCGGCATGCGCACCGCGGCCGAGCAGTTCAAGCTCGGCTTCATCCCGCTGGTGCGCGAACGCTATTTTTTCGCCCTGCACGTGGACGCCCTCGAAGACAGCCTGATGGCCCAGTTGCTGGCGGTGCTGCGCCAGCCCGGCTACCATCGCCTGGTGAACGCCCTGCCCGGCTACGATGCCGGCCGCACCGGCAGCATCGAATCGCTCCAGGAAGCCTTCGGCAGCGCCGGCGGACCCCGACAACCCTTGCCCGAACCGGACACGCCGGCATGATCCGCGACCAGCAAACCCCGACCCCGCTGGAGGACAGCATCGCCCGCTTCGTGCGCAACATGATCGACAGGGCGCAGCCATGATCGATGTGGACGCCCTGCTGGAAGCGCTGCCGGCGCGCATCGACGCCATCGTGCGCCGGCATGCCGCGGCCACGCCGGATGCGCCGGCCTTGCGCGAAGACGGCCGCACGCTCGGCTACCGCGAGCTGGCGGACGGGATCGATGCCTGCGCCGCCTGGCTGCGCGGGCTCGGCGTGCGGGCCGGCGAGCGCGTGATGCTGGTCAGCGAGAACTGCGCGGCGCAAGTGAGCGCGCTGTTCGCCATCGCCAGCCTGGACGCCTGGTTCGTCAACGTGAACGCGCGCCTGACCGCGCCGGAACTGGCGGCGATCCGCGCGCATTGCGGCGCGCGCGTGGTGCTGTACACGGCGGCGGCCTCGCCGGATGCGGCCGCGCACGCCGCGCACGCGGGGGCGCACGCGCACGCGCATGGCGGACTGCTGGCCAGCCTGCATGCGGACGATAGCGCGGCCGAGCCCCTGGCGCGCGAACCCGTCGCGGCGCTGGTCTACACCACCGGCACCACCGGCCGGCCCAAGGGCGTGATGCTCAGCCACCGCAACCTGCTGTTCGTGGCGGCCGTGTCGAGCCGCCTGCGCGGCCTGGCCCCGGGCGACCTGGCCTACGGCGTGCTGCCGGTCTCGCACGTCTACGGCCTGACCTCGGTATTGCTGGGGACTTTATATGCCGGCGCCTGCCTGCAACTGGCGCCGCGCTTCACGCCGCAGGCCATGCTTGAAGCGATCCGCGGCGGCGGGCTGACCATCGTGCAGGGCGTGCCGGCCATGTATGCGCGCCTGCTGGAGCTGTGCGCGGCCGAAGGTGTTGCTCCGCCGCTGGCTTCCAGGCTGCGCTTCGCCTACGCCGGCGGCTCGCCGCTCGACCCGACCCTCAAGCGCGCCGTGGAAACGCTGCTGGGCGTTCCGCTGCACAACGGCTACGGCCTGACCGAAGCCGCGCCCACGGTCAGCCAGACCCGCCTGGACGCGCCGCGCGCCGACACCTCGGTCGGCCATGCGATCCCGGGCGTCGGGATCCGGCTTGGAAAGGATGGGCAACTGTACGTGCGCGGCCCGAACGTGATGCAGGGCTATTACCGCGATCCGGCGGGCACGCGCGCCGTGCTGGGCGAGGATGGCTGGCTCGCTACCTTCGACCTGGCGCGCCAGGATCCGGATGGCGCCCTGTTCATCGACGGGCGCAGCAAGGAACTGATCATCCGCTCCGGCTTCAAGGTCTATCCGCTCGAAGTCGAGACCATGCTGAACGCGCACCCGGCGGTGACGCAGTCGGCGGTGGTCGGCCGCAGCCTGCCTGATGGCAACGAGGAAGTCGTGGCCTTCGTCCAGCCGGCCGCCGGCCAGCAGGTGTCGGCCGACGCGCTGCGCGACTGGGCCGGCGCGCGCCTGGCCCCGTACAAGCGCCCGGCCCGCATCGTCTTCATGGACAGCCTGCCGGCGGCGGCCAGCGGCAAGGTCCTCAAGCACAAACTGAAGAGCGTGACGGACTTTTAACGCCGCCTTTTCTTCCAGTTGTAGTCCGGTCCGGTCACGTCCACGCCGGCGTGCCCGACCACGTCCGGGTGCTCCGAACACATGGTGATGAAACGCACCGGCTCGCCCGCGCGCTGGCGCGCACGCAGCGCTTCCATGAACTTCATCGCCGCCACCATCTCGCTGGTGTCGAAGGGCTCGGCATGCGGCACGCCAGCCTCGTCCTCGATGGTGGTCCAGTACACCATGTACATCCTTTTTTCCCCTTCCTCGTCGATTTGCCGGCATTTTCGCACAGGCAGCACGGAACTCGGCGCATGTCTTGAACAACGCTGACAGTACGTAGGACTTGTCCTAAATCCGCCTTATATGTTCGGTGCCTCACACAAGAAGCTGTGTCCGCCGACTAGGCTAGCACCTTGAATCAAAAACGCAGGAAAGGCCCATGAATCTTAATAGTCATATCCAGCCCGCAAGTTCGCCGCTCCAGCTCTGGGGCGGCCTCGAATGCACCGTCAACCGCGTACGCGACAATTACTTCTCCCAGATGGATCGCAACGGCCATGCAGAACGCCTGCAGGACCTGGAGCGTTTCGCATCGCTCGGTATCCGGGCGATCCGCTATCCAGTGCTGTGGGAGCGCACCGCGCCCGACGGCATCGACAGCGCAGACTGGTCATGGCCGGACGAACGCCTGCCCGTGCTGCAGCAACTGGGCGTCACGCCCATCGTCGGCCTGGTCCACCACGGCAGCGGCCCGCGCCATACCAGCCTGGTCAGCCCGGACTTCCCGGAAAAACTGGCCGAATACGCCGGCGCGGTCGCCCGGCGCTACCCCTGGGTCGAGTACTACACCCCGGTCAACGAAATCTGCACCACTGCCCGCTTCTCGGGACTGAACGGCGTGTGGTACCCGCACGGCAACAGCGAAGCGATGTTCGTGCGCGCCCTCATCATCCAGTGCCGCGCAACCGTGCTGGCGATGCGCGAAATCCGCAAGGTCAACCCGGAAGCGAAGCTGGTGCAGACCGACGACCTGTCGCGCACCTATGGCACGCCGGAGATGGCGGAGTTCACGAATTTCTTCAATGAGCGCCGCTGGCTCGGCTGGGACCTGTTGTGCGGCAAGGTCGACGAGAGCCACGCCCTGTGGGATTACCTGCTCGAATCGGAAGCCACCCCGGAAGAACTGCTCTGGTTCAAGGACAACGCCTGCCCGCCCGACATCATGGGCGTCAACTACTACATCACCAGCGAGCGCTGGCTCGACCATCGCCTCGAGCGTTATCCGGAAAGCCACCGCACCCAGTATCGCGGCGTCCCCCATGTCGACATCGAATGCCCGCGCGTGCTGGCCACGCCGACCCCGGGCATCGGCCCGCTGCTGCAGGAAACCTGGGACCGCTACGGCCTGCCGCTCGCGGTCACCGAAGCCCACATCGACGCCAACCGCGAAGACCAGTTGCGCTGGCTGGTGGAAATCTGGAACGCCGCCAAGCGCGTCCAGCAGAGCGGCGCCGACATCCGCGCCGTCACCGTCTGGGCCCTGCTCGGCTCCTTCGACTGGAATTGCCTGGTCACCGAATGCCGCGGCTACTACGAGCCGGGGCCCTACGACGTGCGCGGCCCGCAGCCGCGCCCGACCGCGGTGGCGCACCTGATGCGCGAGCTGGCCAGCGGGCGCCCGCTGTCGCATCCGGTGCTGCAGGGCCAGGGCTGGTGGCGCCGTCCGGGCCGCTTCTGGGCCAGGCCGGTGGCGACCCGCACGACGGTGGCCGACCTCGCCGAACGCGGGGCCTTCCGTTCGACCTTCCCGCAGCCGATCCTGATCACCGGCGCCACCGGCACCCTGGGCCGCGCCTTCGCCCGCATCTGCGAGCGGCGCAACCTGGCCTGCCACGTGCTGAGCCGCCAGGAGATGGACATTGCCGACCCGGCCTCGGTGGAAGCGGCGATCGTGCGCTACAAGCCCTGGGCCATCATCAACGCCAGCGGCTATGTGCGGGTCGACGATGCCGAACGCGAAGCCGAGCGCTGCCTGCGCGAGAACGCCCACGGCCCGACCGTGCTGGCGCTGGCGGCGATCCGCCACGCGGTGCGCTTCCTGACCTTCTCCAGCGACCTGGTGTTCGACGGCACCCTGGGCCGCCCCTACGTCGAATCCGACCGGGTGGCGCCGCTGAACGCCTATGGCCGCAGCAAGGCCGAGGCCGAGCGCCGCGTGCTGGACTCCGATCCGCAGGCGCTGGTGGTGCGCACCAGTTCCTTCTTCGGTCCCTGGGACCGGCACAACTTCGTGACCCAGGCCCTGGCGGCGCTGGGCGAAGGCCGGCCGTTCGCGGCGGCCGGCGACATGACGGTGTCGCCGACCTATGTGCCGGACCTGGTGAATGCCTGTCTCGACCTGTTGATCGACAAGGAAAGCGGCATCTGGCACCTGACCAATGGCGAGGCCATGAGCTGGGCCGAGCTGGCCCGGCGCGCCTGCGCCGCCGCCGGCATCGATCCGGCCGGGCTGGAAGAACGTCCTGCCGCCGAGCTGGGCATGACGGCGCCACGTCCCCTCAACAGTGCCCTGACCAGCGAGCGCGGACTGATCCTGCCGTCGTTCGGCGATGCCCTGGCGCGCTATCTGCGTGAACGGGAGCTGGGCCAGGAGCGCGCCGGCAAGGAGGAAACCGCCCACTACGCCAGCTGATCCGGAGATTGCCGTCCCTTTCATCTGACGAATCTGACGAAATCGCAACAGCCGCGCCCCAAAAACGCGGCTGTTGCGGTTTTATATGCTTTACGAATAGCTATATATTTACCGTCGTCATTTCTTTCGTTACACTGTGTTACATAGCGTTACTCTGCGAAACTTAGCGTATCCAGCCATGCCTGCCTGCTCTTCCATGTCATCACATCGATCCACCCTTACCTGCACTGGACAGCCGGCATGAAGCTCTATCGCGGAGAATATGGCTGGGCCGAGCTACTGTTCGCTGCCGCCACCCCATCGGTCACGCTGGATTCGGCGGTGCCTTCCCACCTGTCGCGCCTGCCGCAACTGCGCGAACGGCTGAAGATCCGCGTGCGCGCCCTGCTGCACCCGCTGCAGACACCGGCCTGGCTGCACCTGCTGAATTCGCATCCGGCGTTTTCGGAATACGTGCGCAACTGTCCGCGCTTCCTGTACAAGGTCTACCGGCCCTACATCAGCAAGGCCCTGGATCCGGACCAGAGGCTGGCGGCGATCCAGGCCCATTACCACTTCATGTTCCGCCGCGGCCTCGGCCAGACGGTGGCGCGCGCCAGCCTGGGGCCGGTGATGCTGGCCGCCGCCGAGGGCAAGAGCGGCCTGCCGTACGAGATCCAGCTGCGCACGGTGAACATGTTCGACCGCGAGGGCGAACTGGTGCTGCAGCTGGCCCAGGGCGACAAAATCATCTATACCGTCGCCTTCACGGTCGCGCCGCGCGCCGGCCGCGCCGCGCTCAGCATCGGCTGCGTCCAGGGCGGCAAGACCGCGGACGCGCGCGAAGCGATCCGCCTGGCCACCCGCGACCTGCACGGCATCCGTCCGAAGCAGCTGATGGTCAGCCTGGTGCGCCAGCTCGGCTTCGAGTACGGCTGCGAGCGCCTGCATTTGGTCTCGAACCGCAACCGCGTGATCTATAAAGCGATCCGCCACGGGCGCGTGCTGGCCGATTACGATCTGCTGTGGGAAGAGCTGGGCGCGCGGAAGAACGCCAGCGGCGACTACGAGCTGGACTGCGCACCGATCGCGGCCCCGGACCTGGACAACATTCCGTCAAAGAAGCGCTCCGAAGCCAGGAAACGGTACGAATTGCTGTGCCGCCTGGCGGACGGCGTGGCAACCGGACTGCGGGCCCGCGGCTGACAAACCTCAAACCGGGGTCAGACTCCGGATTTTGGCAATTTTTTAGTTTCTCAGGCGACGTTTCCAAAAGCCGGAGTCTGACCCCGGTTTGTTGCGGGTCAGGCCCGCGCCAGGATCGGCGCCAGCTCGCTCCACACCCGGTCCACGCTCATCTTGTTCATGCAGTCGTGATGCCCCAGCGGGCACTCGCGCTTGCGGCAGGGCGAGCATTCCAGGCGCAGCGATACGGTGCGCGCCACTTCCGACAGCGGCGGCGCGTAATTCGGGTCGGTCGAGCCGTACAGCGCCACCACCGGGCGGTTCAGGGCCGAGGCGATGTGCAGCAGGCCGGAGTCGTTCGAGACCACGGCGCGCGCCTGCGCCAGCAGGACGATGGCTTCGTCGAGCGAGGTCTCGCCGGCCAGGTTGCGCACCATGCCGGCGGCCAGGCCGGCCTGGGTCTGGACCTGCTCGCAGGTGTCGCGGTCGTTCGCCGACCCCATCAGCACGATCTGCACGTCGGGCAGGACCTCGGCCACGCGCGCCGCGAGCTGCCCGTAGTGGGCCGGCGGCCAGCGCTTGGCGATGCCGAACTCGGCGCCCGGGGCGAAGGCCACCAGCGGGCGGTCCAGCGCGATGTCGAGACGTTGGGCGACGGCCTCGCTCTCCTCGCCGGCCACGACCAGGGACGGCCGCGAAAGCGGACCCGGCAGCGGCAGCTCGGGCTCGCCCGCCAGCGCCGCGTAGAACGGCACCATCGAGCGCGGCGGGCAGTCGTCGTGGTGCATCACGTTGACCATCCCGTAGCGCATCTCTCCCTTGTAGCCGACCCGCTTCGGGATCCGCGCCAGCCACGGGATCAGGGCGTACTTCAGGGTGTTCGGCAGCACGTAGGCGTCGCTGTAGCCGCGCTCGCGCAGCCGGTTGGCCGTCTTCACGCGCTCGCCCAGCTGCAGGGCGCGGTGGCGGAACGGCGTCTCCATGATGTGGTCGGCTTCCTGGATGCGGCGCCATACCGGCACCACCTGCGGCGGGGCCAGCACGTCGATGGCGCGCTCCGGATGGGCCTGCTTGAGCAGGCGCAGCAGGGGCTGGGCCATCACGGCGTCGCCGATCCAGTTCGGCGAGATGACGAGGGTGCGCGCCTGGCCGCTCATAGCGCTTCCGCCGGCGTGGTGAATTGCAGGCGGTACAGGTTGGCGTAGGTGCCGCCCTCGGCCAGCAATTGTTCGTGGGTACCCTGCTCGACGATGCGGCCGCGCTCCATCACGACGATCAGGTCGGCGCGCTCGATGGTCGACAGGCGGTGCGCGACCACGAAGGTGGTGCGGCCGGCCATCAGGGTGTCGAGCGCGGCCTGCACGGCGCGCTCGGATTCGTTGTCCAGCGCCGAGGTCGCCTCGTCCAGGATCAGGATCGGCGCGTCCTTGTAGATGGCGCGCGCGATCGCCACGCGCTGGCGCTGGCCGCCGGACAGGCGCATGCCGTTCTCGCCGATATTCGTCTCGACGCCTTCCGGCAGGCGCGCCACCACGTCGTCCAGGTGGGCGGCCTTGATCGCCGCGGCCAGGCGCTGGTAGTCGACTTCTTCGACGCCGTAGGCGATGTTGGCCTTCAGCGTGTCGTCGAACAGCACCACGTTCTGGCTCACCAGCGCCAGCTGGGCGCGCAGGCTGGGCAGCATGATGTCCTGGTAGGGCACGCCATCCAGCAGGATGCGGCCGGCTTCCGGCTCGTAGAAGCGGGTCACCAGGTTCACGAAGGTGGACTTGCCGCCGCCCGACATGCCGACCAGGGCCACGGTCTGGCCCGGCTTGACGTCGAGCGAGACGCCGTCCAGCGCCATCGACTGCGAGTTCGGGTAGCGGAACTTCACGTTCTCGAAGCGCACCTGGCCTTGCGCGCGGCCCAGCACGCGGGTGCCCGGATCGTGCTCGATGGGCGCGTCGATCAGTTCGAAGACGGTTTCGGCGGCGGCGATCCCGCGCTGCATCGGGCCGTTCACTTCGGCCAGCGCCTTCAGGGGCGTCAGCAGCATCAGCATCAGGGTGACGAATTCCGTGAATTCGCCGACCGTCATGTTGGCGCGCAGCGCCAGCACCACCACCAGCGACAGCGACAGCGAGGTGGCGATCTGGGTCACCGGGGTGGTGGCGGCAAAGGCCACCGTCATGCGCTGCGAAAAGCCGCGCATGGCTTCGCTGCGCTGGAAGAAGCGGCGGCTTTCATAGCGCTCGCCGGCGAACACGCGGATCACCTGGTGGCCGCGCGCGGCTTCCTCGACCACCTGGGTCATCTCGGCGGTGACGCGCTGGTTTTCGCGGTTCAGGTGGCGCAGGCGCTTGCTGGTGGTGCGCACGATCACGGCCGTCAACGGCACCACGACGATCGCGACCAGGGTCAGCTTCCAGTTCAGCCACAGCAGCATGCCGAGCAGTCCGGTGACCACCAGCGTGTCGCGCACGAAGGCCACGAAGACCGACTGGATCATGTCGACCACCTGGCGCACGTCGCCCACCACGGTATTGATCACCTTGCCGGTCGACTCCTGGTGGAAGCGCCCGACCGGCAGCCGCAGCAGGCGCTCGAAGGCCATCGCCCGCAGGTCGTTCGTGACCCGGCTCAGCACCCAGTTGTTGTAATAGGCCGTGGCGAAGGTGCCGATGCCGCGCAGGACGAAGATCGACACCAGCACGCCCGGGATCCACCACAGCGAGAACGGGACCTTGTGCTTGAAACCCTTGTCCATCAGCAGCCGCAAGGCTTCGCCCAGCAGCGGCTGGGTAGCGGCCGTCAGCGCCATCGCGAGCAAGGCCATGAAGGCGCGCCCGCGATAGGGTTTCAGGATCGCCCAGAGGCGCTTGATGATGATACGGTTATCCAATTTTCTCTTTCGCATTCAGGCAGAAGCCCATGAGCACGAACACCATGAGCGCGTAAAACAGGCTGCCCTTCATCGACCAGAAGATCACTTCGGTCAGGCCGAAGCTCACATAGCTGGTCACCACCAATACCCCGGCCAGCGCGGCCGCGAACTGCGGCCCCTCCGTCCCCGCGCGCAACTCGCGCGCGAAGAACAGCAGCGGCGCCACCAGGATCGCCGCCCACAGCGCGAAGCCGGCCACGCCACCCGTCGCCAATTCCTGCAGTGCATCATTATGCAGGTGCGGCAGCGTCAATACCACTGGATCGAGCCTGCCGTCGCGCGCAAATTCGGCCAGGCGTTCGCGGCAAGCCACGAAATCCATCCCCAACACGGGGTGCTCGGCGATCAGCATGGATGCGCCCTTCCACAGCTCGAGCCGGGTGCCGACCCGGGTGTTGACGTTGCCGCCCTCGGCCCAGGTGCGCACGTCGCCCACGCCTTCGTCGAAGCGCGCCTGCATTTCCGTGGCCGGGACGAACCAGGCGGCCAGCACCACCACCGCCCCGGTCGCGAGCAGGATGCGCACGAAGCGTCCCCGGAGCCCGCGCGCATGGCGTAGAAACAACAACGCCGCCACGACCAGGGCTACCCAGCCGCCGCGGCTGCCGGTCAGCAGCGACCCCGCCAGGCCGGCGATCGCCCCGAGCGCCGCCAGGCCGGCCTGGCGCGCATCGTCGCGCATATCGATCGCGGCCGTCACCGCCAGCAGGGCCAGCAGCAGCGCCATGTCGCCGAAGGTGATCGCATTGATCAGGCCACCCGGGCGCTCGATCCCCAGCGCGAGCCGCTGCCAGGCCACGAAGGGCAAGGCCGCCAGCGCACCGGCGATCACGCCCCACCACAGCATGCGCCGCTGCGGGCGCGCGACCAGCACCGCGGCCAGCGCGCTGACCGCGAAGAACATGCGTGACGGCTTGTCCACCGTGTTCATATTCGCTCCGCGCACCAGGGCACAGCCCAGCACGAACAGGAAGTGCAGCAGAAAGGCTAGCACGACCCAGCGCACCTGCGGCCAGTGGCGCGCCAGCGCATGCCGGCACGGCTTGAACAGGATCAAAGCGGTGATCAGGAACAAGAAACTGGCGACACTTACACCGGACTTGGTGACGAGGCTTACAAAAGGAAACAGGAAGGCCAGGGAGCCAATCCAGAACTGCACCGGATCCCTCGTATGCGTCAGATTACTGTTCATTGATATTGTTGTGGGATACTCTTGCCCCTGAATACAGCAGTGTACATCGGACCATATGCAGCACGCACAGACAATCTCGGTCGTGATCACCACCTATAACCGGCCGGACGCGCTGGAAGCCGTGGTGAGGGCATGTTTCATGCAAAACGACAAGAATTTTGAAATCATTATCGCTGATGATGGCTCGACTGCCAACACGCGTGACTGTGTGGCAAGGCTGGCCGAGGGTGCGCCGGTACCGGTCCGCCACGTCTGGCAGGCGGACGAAGGTTTCCGCGCGGCGATGGCGCGCAACCGCGGCACCTTGGCCGCGCGCGGCGACTACATCATCTTCCTGGACGGCGACTGCATCCCGCAGCGCGACTTCATCGCCCGCCACCGCGCCCTGTCCGAGCCCGGCTGCCTAGTGTCGGGCAGCCGCATCCTGATGAGCGAGCGCCTGACGCGGCGCGTGCTGGAACAAGGCATCGCGGTGCCCGCCACCGGCCTGGCCACGCGCATGGCCTGGCGCCTGCGCGGCGACCTCAACAAGACGTTACAGCTGGGCCTGCGCTGGCCCGACCTGGGCCGGGTGCGCCGCGGTTTCAGCTGGCGCCGCATCAAGAGCTGCAACCTGGCGGTCTGGCGCAGCGACCTGGAGCGCGTGAACGGCTTCGACGAGAGTTTTACGGGATGGGGTCACGAGGATTCGGATCTCGTGGTGCGGCTGTTCCACGCCGGCGTGAAAAGGAAGGACGGCGCCTTCGCCACCGAGGTGTTCCACCTGTGGCACCGCGAGGCGCAGCGGGACCAGGAATCGAGCAACCGCAGCGTGGTGCTGGAGCGGGCTGCGAACAGGGTCACCCAGGCCACGATCGGCCTGCGCGAGCACGCCGCCTGATTGAATCATTCGGGGTCAGAGCACATTTAAAAAGTGCTCTGACCCCGAATTTACTGACCCCGAATTGACCGGCGCCGAACCTAGCGGACTGCCAGCGCCGTCCCCGATGACGCAACCCGGAACACGCTCACCGTCTGCGCCAGCTTCGCCGCCTGCTCCTGCATCGCTTCCGACGCCGCCGCGGCTTCCTCGACCAGCGAGGCGTTCTGCTGGGTCACCTGGTCCATCTGGGCGATGGCCTGGTTGATGTGCTCAATGCCCGAGCCCTGTTCCTGGGTGGCGCTGCTGATCGCGCCGATCATGTCGCTCACCCGGTTCACGCTGGCGACGATCTCCTGCATCGTGGTGCCGGCATCCAGCACCAGTTTCGCACCGTCCCCGACCTTGTCCACCGAGTCGCCGATCAGTTCCTTGATTTCCTTCGCCGCCTGGGCCGAGCGCTGGGCCAGCGAGCGCACCTCGCCCGCCACCACCGCAAAGCCGCGGCCCTGCTCGCCCGCGCGCGCCGCCTCGACCGCCGCGTTGAGCGCCAGGATATTGGTCTGGAAGGCGATGCCGTCGATCACGCCGATGATGTCGACGATCTTGTTGGACGAGGCCTTGATCGCTTCCATGGTGTCGACCACGCGCGCCACCACTTCGCCGCCGCGCCCGGCCACGCCGGCGGCCGACTGGGCCAATGCGCTGGCCTGGCGCGCGTTCTCGGCGCTCTGCTTGACGGTACTGGTCAACTCTTCCATCGCGGCCGCGGTCTCTTCCAGCGAGCTGGCCTGCTCCTCGGTACGGCTCGACAGGTCCAGGTTGCCGCTCGCGATCTCGCCCGACGCGGTGGCGATCAGGTCGGTACCGCTGCGCACCTGGGTCACGATGCCGGCGAGGGCGTCGCGCATGGCTTTCATCGCCGCCATCAGGCTGGTGTCGTCGCCGGGGCGGACCGCCACCTCGAAGCCGAGGTCGCCGCCGGCGATGTGCTGCGCCGCCTCGACCGCGTCGTGCGGATCGCCGCCCAGCGCGCGTTCGATGTTACGGATCAGCAGCACGACCACGACGCTCAGGGCGGCGCCGATCACGGCCAGCGAGAGCGCCGACTGCAGCAGCATCCGGTAGAAGGCCGCATTCAGGTCGTCGACGTAGAGGCCGGTCATGATGTACCAGCCCCAGGGTTTGTAGGCCAGGGTGTAGGTCAGCTTCGGCACCGGCTGCTGCGAGCCGGGCTTGGCCCACAGGTAGTTCGTGAAACCGCTGCCGTCCTTGCTGGCGGCGGTGGCGGCGATCGCGTCGAGGTAGACCTGGCGCCCTTCCGGATCGCGGGTGGCGCCGATCCTGGTGCCGACCAGTTCGGGCTTGATGGGATGCATCACCACCTGCTCGTTGTCGAACACGTTCAGGTAGCCGGTTTCGCCGTAGCGCAGCGCCTTGATGCGGGCCAGCGCCTGCTGCTTCGCTTCTTCCTCGCCCAGGGTGTGGTTGGCGGCCAGGGCGGCGTATTCCCTGGCGATCGACGCGGCCATCTGGCCGGCGTTGGCGAGCTGGGTCTTGCGCTCTTCCAGGCGGATGTCGCGGTTGTGCAGGGTGTCGATGACGAATACGGCCAGCAGGCAGAGCAGGCTCAGCAGCAGGGGAAGGAAGAGTTTCTGGCGGAAAGAGAGTGTCATGGTCTTTGTCTCGTAAAGTTGCCCTACACCAATATTTACGAACGAACCGTGCTAAAACTCAATGGCAGGAAGTTAAGGAAGCGAAAAAATGTCGTGTTCAAAAACTAAAAACGCTCCCGAAACAACAGTTGCGGGAGCGTTTTGACGGGAACCGGCCGGGATCAGTATTCGACCGCCACCTCTTTGGCGCCCAGCTGCAGCTCGAGCGCATATTTCAATTCGTCCGACGGCGCCACGCGCCAGCCGTCGCCCAGCTGCACCACGCAGGAAATGCCCTGCGGCGCGAGGCGCAGGCTGACCGGCAGGCCGTCCTGCTGGCGGTACGGCTGCAGGATCTCGGCCAGCCTGGCGGGATTGATCGTGCAGGCGACGTCCATCTCCAGCTTGTGGCCGTACTGGATGCGCGCGGCGGCGATGTCGAACACCTTCTCGGCCGTGATGCGCAGGCCGCCGTTGAAGCGGTCTTCCGACACCTTGCCGACCACCAGCAGGAATTCGTCTTCGCGGAAGATGTTCTTGTTCGCTTCCAGCAGTTCGTTGTAGATCGTCACCTCGACCACCGAGGTCTTGTCGTCCAGGGTCACGATCAGGATCTTGCCGCGCTGGGTCAGCTGGGTGCGCACGCCGGTGATCACGCCGCACAGCATGCGCGGATCGCGCGACGGCTCCAGGTCCTTCAGCTTGGTCTTGGCGAAGCGCCGCACTTCGGCCTGGTACGAGTCGAACATGTGGCCCGACAGGTAGTAGCCGAGCGCGGTCTTTTCCTCGGCCAGCTTCTGGCGGTCGGTCCAGGGCGTGGCCTTCACATATTCCGGCGGGGCGACCAGGTCGGAGTCGTCGCCGCCGAACAGGCTGACCTGGTTGGCGGCCGCTGCCGCCTGGCCGGCCGCTTCCATCGCGAAGCCGACGGACGCCAGCAACACCGCGCGGTCGACGCCGAAGCAGTCCATCGCGCCGGCCCGGATCAGGGATTCGATGGTGCGGCGGTTGATCTGCTTGCGGTCCACGCGCAGGCAGAAGTCGAACAGGTCCTTGAACTTGCCGCCCTCCTCGCGCGCGGCGATGATCGCTTCGATCGCGCCCTGGCCGGCGCCCTTCACGCCGCCCAGGCCGTATCGGATGTTCGACACCTGCTTGCCGGTGCTTGATCGCGGCGGGCCTTCCGGAGTGAAGCGGAACTGCGATTCGTTGACGTCCGGCGGCAGGATGGTCAGCTTGCAGACGTCGATCGAATCCTCGACCAGGATCTTGATCTTGTCCGTGTCTTCCATGGCCAGCGACATGTTGGCTGCCATGAACGCGGCGGTGTGGTGGACCTTCAGGTAGGCCGTGTGGTACGACAGCAGCGCGTAGGCGGCGGCGTGCGACTTGTTGAAGCCGTAGCCCGCGAACTTCTCCATCAGGTCGAAGATCTCGTCGGCCTTCTGCTCGGTCAGGCCGCCCTCGGCCGCGCCCTTGCGGAAGATGAGGCGGTGCTCGGCCATCTCTTCCGGCTTCTTCTTGCCCATCGCGCGGCGCAGCATGTCCGCGCCGCCCAGCGAGTAGCCGCCGATGATCTGCGCCATCTGCATCACCTGCTCCTGGTAGACCATGATGCCGTAGGTCTCGGACAGGATGCCCTCGGTGCGCGGGTCCGGGTAGTCGAATTTCTCGCCGTGCTTCCTTTTACAGAAGTCGGGGATCAGGTCCATCGGGCCCGGACGGTACAGCGCCACCAGCGCGATGATGTCCTCGAAGCGGTCGGGACGCGCATCCTTCAGCATGCCTTGCATGCCGCGCGATTCAAGCTGGAACACGGCCACGGTCTTCGCCTCGGTCAGCAGCTTGTACGACGGCCGGTCGGTCAGCGGCACCTTCGACAGGTCGAACTCCGCATCCTGCGGGTCGAGCGCGCGGATATAGTTCACGGCGCGGTCGAGGATGGTCAGCGTGGTCAGGCCCAGGAAGTCGAACTTCACCAGGCCGGCCGCCTCGACGTCGTCCTTGTCGTACTGCGAGACCACGCCGGCGTCGCCGCCCTGGGTGTACAGCGGGCAGAAGTCGGTCAGCTTGCCGGGAGCGATCAGGACGCCGCCGGCGTGCATGCCGATGTTACGGGTGATGCCCTCGACCTGCTGGGCAAGATCCAGTAACTGCTTCACCTCTTCCTCGTTTTCCAGCCTTTCCTTGAGCAGCGGTTCCTCTTCGATCGCTTCCGCAATCGAGACCTGCTTGCCCGGCTTGAACGGGATGAGTTTCGAGATGCCGTCGCAGAAGTTGTAGCCGAAATCGAGCACGCGGCCGACGTCGCGGATCGCGCCCTTCGCCGCCATGGTGCCGAAGGTGGCGATCTGCGACACCGCGTCGCGGCCGTACAGGTCCTTCACGTGCTGGATCACCAGTTCGCGCTTTTCCTGGCAGAAGTCGATGTCGAAGTCGGGCATCGAGACGCGTTCCGGGTTCAGGAAGCGCTCGAACAGCAGGTTGTACTTCAAGGGATCGAGGTCGGTGATCTTCAGCGCATACGCGACCAGCGAGCCGGCGCCGGAACCGCGGCCCGGGCCGATCGGCACGCCGTTGTTCTTGCCCCACTGGATGAACTCCGCCACGATCAGGAAGTAGCCCGGGAACTTCATCTTGATGATGGTGTTGTTCTCGAACTCCAGGCGCTCCTCGTAGCGCGGGCGTTCCTTCTCGCGCACGGCCGGATCGGGGAACAGCTCGACCAGGCGCTCTTCCAGGCCCTTCTTCGTTTCGGCGACCAGGAATTCGTCGATCGTCATGCCCGGCGTCGGGAAGTTCGGCAGCTGCGGCTTGCCAAGCGTGAGGGTCACGTTGCAGCGCTTGGCGATTTCGACGGAATTCGCGAGCGCGCCCGGCAAGTCCTTGAACAGCTCGGCCATCTCGGCCTGGGACTTGAAGCACATGTTCTCGTTGAAGCGGCGCACGCGCTTGGCGTTGGCCAGCATCTCGCCCTCGGCAATGCAGACGCGCGCCTCGTGGGCGATGAACTCTTCTTTCTTGATGAACTGCACCGGATGGGTAGCCACCACCGGCAGCCCGAGGCGGCCCGCCAGCGCCACCGAATGGCGCACCTGCTGCTCCTGGTTGGGCTGGCCGGCGCGCTGGATCTCGACGTAGAAATGGCCCGGGAAGATGCTGGCCCAGCGCGTAGCTACGGCCTCGGCCTTGGCCAGGTCGCCGTTGTCGATGGCCTGGCCGATGTCGCCGAACTGGGCGCCCGACAGGACGATCAGGGCGTTTGCCTGCGGCACGTCCGGCTCCAGGGTCGACCTTGACGTCGCCAGCGCTTCCAGCCACTCGACGCGGATCTCGGCCCGGCCCTTGTACTGGTTGGTGAGCCAGGCCTTGGACAGCAGCTCGCACAGCTGCAGGTAGCCGGTCTTGTTCTTGCAGAGGATCAGCAGGCGGAACGGCTTGTCGCGGTTCTCGTCGTTGGTGATCCAGGCATCGACCCCGACGATGGGCTTGACGCCCTTGCCGCGCGCGGCTTTGTAGAAGCGGACCAGGGCAAACGCGTTGGCCAGGTCGGTCACGGCCAGCGCCGGCTGCTGGTCCTTCACGGCGGCCGCCACCAGGTCGTCGATGCGGACCAGGCCGTCGACGATCGAGTATTCGGAGTGAACGCGCAGGTGGGTAAAAGTCGGGGCAGTCATCCCATCATTTTACCCCGGCCGGACGGCGGGCGGGAGCGTTCAGATTGCTTTTAGGAATGCCGGCGTGGCGGATTTACCAATACCGCGTCAAGGGTGCACCACCCGGGCATGCATGGTCTTTTTTGCACCATAACGGCGGCGCATGCGCAGGAAAGGCTCCTCGATGGCGTGATAGCTCAGGGTCGCCAGTCCCCACGTCACGCCATAGGTCACCGCGATCATGATGGCGGCATCGAGCCAGCCGTTGCCGGTCGGACGCACCAGGCCAAATCGTGTTGCCAGCAAATGCAACATTCCCATATGCAACAAATAGAAGGAAAAACTGATCTTGCCGCCCTCGCACAAGGTGCGCTCGACCAGGTCGGGCATGCGCGGCTTGAAGGAGACCCAGGCCATGATGAAGCCGGCCCAGCCCAGGCTCTCGAGCATGGACCAGAAAATCCAGAAGGTCGACCGGGGGGTGACGCCAAAGGGCGCGACCACGTGCAGCGCGGCGGTGTCGATCACGACCATCCCGGCCGCCAGCGCCAGCAGCCATGGCGCATAGCGCTGCAGCATCGGCCGCTGCTCGGCATAGACCATGGCCGCCAGCATGCCGATCAGGAACTGGTCGAAACGGCCGATGAAGGTGCAGAAATACATCAGCGTGCTGTTGGTGTTGACCGGATAGGCAGCCAGCTTGAAGAAGGCCATCAGCACCAGCAGTTCGACCAGGTAGCGCTTGCCGCGCTCCAGCGCGAAGCGCGCCAGGAACGGGAACACCAGATAGAACATGAATTCCAGGGAAATGGTCCAGGCGGCGCCGGTCACCACGGTGCCCGACGTCGGGGCATGTCCGAGGTTGGTCGCGAACAGGTACAGGATGTCCTGGGGCTGGAAGGTGTCGCGGCCGATCGAGGTCGCCACCAGGAAGATCGTCAGGAACAGCGGAAAGATGCGCAACACGCGGTTACGCAGGAAGTCGCGCACCACGATGCCCTGCTGGCGCTGGGCGATCTGCATGAACAGGAAGCCCGACAGCGTGAAGAACAGCCCGACCCCGGTATGCCCTTCCGTGATCAGCGCCGCCCAGGGACTGGTCAGCGCCGGCCCGCCCAGGCCGCGGTACTCGAGTTCGAAATGGAAGAGGAAGACGATGGTCGCCGCCAGCCAGCGTAACTGGTCGATGCGAGGATTGTACTGCAGGTTCAGCGAATGCATGGTGGCGGCCCAAGCTTGCAGAAAAGTAAATAAGTGAATCGATTGTAGTCCTGTTCTGCAACATTGGTATTTTTCAATCGTGCGCCCCGTCCCGCCAAGCCTGCTTTATGTTCCGCCCTGCTTTATAATAGCCGGCTGTCCCAGTGCATCCCGATCCTTTCCCACCATGTACGTCAATATCGCCGCCTACAAATTCATCACGCTCGACCATCTCGAAGAACTGCGCCCCCAATACCAGGCGCTGTGCAATGAGCTCGGGCTGAAGGGGACCGTGCTGCTGACGCCGGAAGGCATCAACATGTTCGTGTCCGGCACGCGCGAGCACATCGACCAGTACCTGGCCTGGGTGCGCAGCGATGCCCGCCTTGCCGATCTGGAATGGAAGGAAAGCTTTTCGGAAGAGCAGTCGCACCGCCGCATGCTGGTACGCATCAAGAAGGAAATCATCACGATGCGCATGCCGCTGATTAAACCGGAACTCGGCCGCGCGCCGTCGGTCACGCCAAAGACGCTCAAGCGCTGGCTCGACCAGGGCCATGACGACGACGGTGTACCGGTCGTGATGATGGAAACCCGCAACGCCTTCGAGGTGGATGTCGGCACCTTCGACAACACGCTCGACTACCGCATCGAAAAATTCAGCGAGTTCCCGGAAGTGGTCGCCAGACACAAGGATGAACTCGCCGGCAAGACCGTGGTCACCTTCTGCACCGGCGGCATCCGCTGCGAAAAAGCGGCGATCCACATGCAGAATGTCGGCTACGAGCGGGTCTACCAGCTCGACGGCGGCATCCTGAAGTATTTCGAGGAAGTCGGCGGCGACCATTACCACGGCGACTGCTTCGTCTTCGACTACCGCACCGCGCTCAATCCGAAACTGGAACCGACCGAAACCGTGCAGTGCTTCGCCTGCCGCGCGGTGGTGACCCCGCGCCAGCAGCTGGCGCCGGAATATGTGCCGGGCGTCTCCTGCCCGCATTGCGCGCACAAGCAGGCCGCGGCGCCTGCGCAGCCGCAGCCGCACACCCCGGAATGACACACCGCCGGGCGTGCCGGCGGTGATTTTCCCTTCATTGCATTGCGCGCCTCAGACGTGCATCGGGGGCAGCGGGCTGGCGACGCCCACCAGCGCCGGCTCGTTCATGCCGAGGCCCGCCGCGTGCACCATGGAACTGATCGTGTAGTCGATATTGCCCGGGTCGATCGCGGCCGCGCCCGACGCCAGGTCGTGGATGCTGGCGATGTAGTCCTTCGCGATCTTCGCGCCGGCCGGGTTGTTGTAGGCCTGCTGTTCGATCGCCAGGTCCATGTGGTCCGTGAACGACGCGGCCACCGACACCTTGCCGTTGTACGCGACCTTGTCGGTGCCCTGGGCGCCGGCCGCGACCTGGGTCACGACGTTGTCGATCGTGATCTGGTGCTGGTCCAGCAGGTTGGCCCAGTAATCGACACCCGCGGTCTCGGCGGCGCGGCCGAACAGGTGTTCGTACACGGCATTCACGGTGGCGCGGTTGTCCATGCCGGCATAGGTCGACTGGTACTCGGCCGAGGCGGCGAAATTCGAGGAGATCACTTGGTAGCCGTTCGGCGCGTTCGTCAGGACATTCGCCCAGTAAGCCAGGCCGGCGACATCCGCCGGGCGGGTGAAATAAGCAACATAAAGTTTCTGCACTTCGGTTTCGGTCGCGGTCGCCATCATGGCCTCCTCTGCAATTAGTGTGAGAAAAAATATACCCTAACTGCGTATTTGCGGGCGCACCAAACTGAACCGTGCACAACGTAAGTTCTTGAAAGAAAAAAGATTTTTTCAGGAAACCTCGCCGCGCCGCGCATTCGAAGTCTTCTGTGCGGCCACTGACACAACGCATGTAAAATCTATGGTCCCCCTCCTTTTTGCAAGCTGCTTTTCTTTGGCTATGATGTGAGTGGGCTTGCTCAAATCTATCCGGCGTTGGAGACGAGCTCTGCGCCACGATGAGAGTTGCGCCTGGCGGTCCTGAAAAAGCCCTCGGCTTCGATGAGCCGGTTTTACGTTCAGGTTATCCGTCAGGCCGGTGTGCCGTTCACGTCATCCAGAGTCAGCAGTCGCAAAGCCGGTAGGTGGTACTACAGTAAGTCCAAGGAAGTCCTCATGCCGCGGTCGGCATGGGGGCTTCCTTCATTTCAAATGTCGTATGGTGGGCAGCGATGGCCCAGGCAATGCGGGCCAGCTTGTTCGCCAGCGCGCAGGCGACGACGTTCGAGTGCCGGCGAGTCAGCATCGAGCTTACCCAACGCGCCAGTATGCCTGATTGGTGCCCCAGCCGTTGCATGTAAGCGCGTGCCCCCTGCACGAGAAGACGTCGCAGATTCTTGTCGCCGCGCTTGCTAATGCCCAACAGGTTGTTCCTGCCACCCGTACTGTACTGCCGGGGTACCAGGCCCAGCGAGGCAGCGAAATCCCGGCCGCAGCGGTACTGTTTGCCATCGCCCATTTCACTGGCCAATACGCTGGCCGTAATAGGGCCGATACCGGGCACTGTCATCAGGCGCTGGCCCAGGTCGTCGTCAGCTAACTGCCTCGTCAGCTCTTTTTCGATTTCGGCGATCTGCTCATCCAGATACTTGAAGTGAGCATGCAACCGCTGCAGCACCTGCACCAGGCGCGGCGGCAGAGTGTGCTCGGCCAAGATAGCCGGCAGGCGACGGATAACAGCATGCCCGATCGGCAGGCTGATGCCGAATTCGAGCAGGAAGGCGTGGAGCTGGTTGCTCGTCTTGGTCCGATCGTGCACCAGCGACTCGCGCACCCGGTGAAGTGTCGATAGCGTTTGCTGGGCTTCGGTTTTCGGTGTAACAAAGCGCATCGATGGGCGGCTGGCCGCTTCGCAGATCGCTTCGGCGTCGACGAAGTCATTCTTATTGCTCTTGACGAAGGGCCGTACGAATTGCGGCGAGATCAGCTTGACCTGATGGCCGTAGCCGGCCAGTTGACGGGCCATATGGTGGGCGCCGGCGCAGGCTTCCATCACAACGGTACAAGCGTGGAACTTGGCGAAGAACTCGACTAGCTGCTTGCGACCGAACTTCTTGCGCAGTAGTGCCTTGCCATGCTGGTCTTGGCCATGCACATGGAAGCTGTGCTTGCCAAGGTCGATGCCGATGAGCGTGACGTCTTGCATGATGGCCTCCGTCCCAAATGAAAACACCCTAGAAGTTTAGACTTCGTAGGGTGGAGGGGGACCATCTCATTAAGCCCCGCTACGGTCCAGGCAGCGGGGCTTTTTACATGCGCCATGGCTGAGCGCCATGGCGGCGATTGTAACTATCGGTTACAAGCAGGGGCCGCTACCGCCGTGGCGGCGGAATCGGCGCCGTTCCTGCTCGATCAGCGGAAAAAGGCGGCGGCTTCGCGCACGCTGTCGGCATCGAGGGTGCCGGCCGCGGCCCGCAGGCGCATCAGGCCGATGAGGTAGGAATAGCGCGCCTGGGCCAGGTCGCGCTGGCTGGTATACAACTGCTGCTGGGCGTTCAGCAGGTCCAGGTTGATGCGCACCCCACCCTTGATGCTCTGCTCGGTCGCGCGCATGAGCAACTGACCGGAGGCAACGGCTTTCTCCAGCGCCTCGATTTTATGCACGCTCGATAACACGATGCTGTGGGCTTTCCGCAACTCGACCATGACCTTGTTGGTGCGTGCGTCGAGGTCGGACTGGGCCCGGCCGTAGCCGGCCGCGGCCTGGCGGGTGGCCGCGTTGATGGCGCCGCCCTGATACAGGGGCAGGTTGACCTGCACGCCGATCGCGCGGTTGACCGAGCTCTGGTTGTAGGTGTTGATCGATTCCGCATTGCCTTTGCTGTAGGCGGCGATGAGGTCCACGCGCGGGAAGTGGCCGGCGCGCTGCTTGCCGATGTCCAGGCGCGCGTTTTCGACGGCCAGGCGCGCCGCCGCCAGCTCATGGTTGTGCTCGCGTGCGATCTTCTGCCATTCCTCGAAGCTGCCCGGCGCGATGTTCGGGCGGAAGCCCTCTCCGAGCTTGTCGAGCGTGCCCGGATCCATGCCGATGATGCCGGCCAGGGTCTCGCGGGCCGACACGGCATTGTCCTGGGCCTCGGTCAGCTGGGCTTCGGCCAGGTCGAGCCGGGCCTGGGTCTCCAGCATGTCGGTCCTGGTGCCCTCGCCTTTCTCGAACAGGCGCTGGTTCACGTGCATCATTTCCAGGTACATGTCGCGCGACACCTTCGACAGCGCCACCTGGTCGTCGGCGAACAGCGTGTCGAGGTAGGCGCTGACGACGCGCACCGCGACCTCGTCGCCGCTGGCCGCAAACTGGGCCTCGCCCTGGGCCGCGATCACCTTGCCCTGCCGGTAGCGGGCGATGCCGTCCAGGTTCAGGATCGGCTGGCGCAGCTGCACCACGGCCGAGCGGCTGATGTAGCGCGGGTGGTCGACCAGGTTGACCGGGCCGATGCCGGGGTAGTTCTGCAGCGTCTCGGTATCGGCCACGTTGCGGCTGGCCGAGTAGCTCGCCTGCACGCTGGGCAGCAGGTAGGAGCGGCCGATGATGCGGTTTTCCTTGGCCGACTCCTTGTCGTAGAAGCTCATGCGGTAGGTCGGGTCGTTCTTCAGCGCGGCTTCGTACGCCTGCTGCAGGGTCACCGCGCCGGCGTGGGCAGCGGCGAAGCCCGCCGCCAGGACCAGGGCCGCGCGCCCGAGGGCGCCAGGTTTCATCATGCCCGCCACGCTCACTCCTCCGACAGCGAAGACCTGGCGCGGTCCATCACCGGCTTGAGCAGGTAGTTCATCATCGTGCGCTCGCCGGTCTTGACGAACAGCTCCACCGGCATGCCGGGACGGATCGCCAGCTTGTGCTCAGCCACCATCTTCGCGCCCTTCGGGGTCACTTTCACGCGCACCTTGTAATACGGCATGCCGGTGCGCTCGTCGACGGTACGGTCGGCCGCCACCTGCTCGACCTCGCCTTCGATGTGCGGGGTACGGTTGGCGTTGAATGCCGAGAAGATCAGGTCGGTCTTCAGGCCCGGGTGCACGCGGTCGACCAGGTTGACCGGCAACTGGCCCTCGACCACCAGCGGGTCGTTGCTCGGCACGATGTCCATCATCTTGAAGCCGGGCGGCACCACGCCGCCGGGCGTGAACACGGCGAGGTTGACCACGATGCCGTCGGCCGGCGACTTCACCTCGACGTTGGACAGCTCGAACTTCTGGGCCTGCAGGCGTGCCTGCTGGGATTCCGCTTCCTTCTGCACGTCGGTGAGCTGGGTCCGCACTTCCTTCTGGTAGTCCTGCATGCGCTGGGCGCGGCGCAGGGTCAGTTCGGCCACCTGGCGCTGCGAGCGGCCGATGTTGCCGATGTCTTCGGACAGTGCGCCGCTCAGCTGGGCGTAGGTGCGCTCCAGTTCCAGCAGGCGGTTGCGCGCCACATAGCCTTCCTTGGCCAGGTCGCGCATGCTGTCGAGCTGTTCCTTCAGCAGCTTCATCTGTTCTTTCTTGCTGTCGCGCGATTCCTGCAGGCCCTGGATCTGGATCTTCAGGCCGGCGATGCTCTCGTCCACGGCCTGCAATTCGTTGCGCAGCGATCCCTGGCGCGAGCCCAGCAGCTGGTTCTGCAGGCTCATCATCTCGGCCACGCGCGGTTCGCCGCGGCGCTTCTCGAGCTCGGCGGGGAAGCGGATCGTCTTCAGGCCGTCACGCTCGGCGGCCAGGCGCGCCTCGACGGCCAGCGCGGCCAGGTACTGGCTGTCGGTCATCTCGACCGCGGACTGGGCCACGATCGGGTTCATGCGCACCAGCACCTGCCCGGCCTTCACGAGGTCGCCATCCCGCACCAGGATCTGCTGGATCGTGCCGCCGCTCTGGTGCTGCACGGCCTGGCGGTTCGATTCCTTGGCCACGGTGCCGTTCATCGGCACGCCCTTGTCGAGCGGCGCCAGCAGCGCCCACAGCAGGAAGCCGCCGACGCCCGCCAGCACGATCAGCCAGCCGATGCGCGCAAACGCGCGCGCGTCGGTGTTCACTTCGAGCGGCGTGACGTCGTGCGAGACGACTTCCTGAGGCTTGTTCGCAATCAACTTCACTTGTTTTCTCCGGTAGTGGCGCCGGCCGTGGCCTGCGCGCGCTGTGCCGCCTGTGCTTGCGCCTGTGCTTGCGCCTGGGCCTGCGCCTGGGCCGCCGCCTGGGCGTCCATCGCTTTCTTGGCCGCGTCCTGCACCGCCGCCAGCACCTGGTTGGTCGGGCCGAACATATGGACCGCGCCGTCGCGCATCAGCAGCAGCTTGGTGGTGACCTGCACGGCGTTCGGGCGGTGCGTGATCATGACGATGGTCTTGCCGCGCCGCCGCAGCTCGAGCACGGCGTTCAGCAGGGCCTGTTCGCCAGCCTCGTCGAGGTTCGAGTTCGGTTCGTCCAGCACCAGCAGGGCCGGATCGCCGTACATCGCGCGCGCCAGGCCGATCCGCTGTTTCTGGCCGCCGGACAGGCCGGCGCCGCCGTCGCCCAGCGCGGTGTCGTAACCTTGCGGGAACTGCAGGATCATTTCATGCACGCCGGCGCGCTTGGCGGCCAGCACGACTTTCTCGGCATCGACCTCGCCGAAGCGCGCGATGTTCTCGCTGATGGTGCCGGCGAACAGTTCGATGTCCTGGGGCAGGTAGCCCACGTGCGGGCCCAGCTCGGCCTTGTTCCATTGATAGATGTCGGCGCCGTCCAGGCGCACCTTGCCGATCATCGACGGCCACACGCCGACCAGCAGGCGCGCCAGGGTCGACTTGCCGGAACCGCTCGGGCCCAGCACGCCCAGCACGTCGCCCGGGGCGATCGCGAACGAGACGCTCTTGATGACCGGGGTCTTCACGCCCGGCGGCGAGGCGGTGACGTTATCCAGGCTCAGCGCGCCCTGGGGCGCCGGCAGGGCCATGCCGGCTTCGCGCGCCGGATTCACTTCCAGCAGGGCCGTCAGGCGCTCGTAGGAGCTGCGCGCGCCGCTGACGCTCTTCCAGACCGCAATCACCTGCTGCACCGGCTGCAGGGTGCGGCCCAGCAGGATGGACGCGGCGATCATCATGCCCGGCGTGATCTTGTTGTCCAGTACCAGCAGCGCGCCCAGGCCCAGCACCAGCGACTGCATCGACACCTGCACGAACTTGGTCACGGCGGTGATCAGGCCGGCCTTCTGGCTGGCGCTGGCCTGCAGGCTGAGGAAGCGGCCGTGCAGCTTGAACCAGCGGCCAATCAGGTTCGGCAGCATGCCCATCGATTCGATCACTTCGGCGTTGCGCAGGTTGTTGGTGGCCAGGGTATTGGCCTGGATCGCCATCGAGTTCGCTTCCGCCAGTGGCTCCTTGGTGACGCGCTCGTTGACCACCGCCAGCACGATCAGGACCACGGTGCCGGCCACGGCGAACAGGCCGAGCACGGGTTCGAACACGAAGATCACGATCAGGTAGATCGGGAACCAGGGCGCGTCGAAGAAGGCGAACAGGGCGCTGCCGGTGAGGAACTGGCGGATATTCGTCAGGTCGGCCAGCGCCTGGCCCGCGTTGCCGCCGGCCTGCTTCAGGTTCTGCTCGAACGCCGCGGTGTAGACGCGCTTGTTGAGCTTCATGTCGAACTGGGCGCCGACCCGCACCAGCACATAGGAACGGATCAGTTCGAGCGCCCCCATGAACAGGTAGGCGCCGAGGATCAGGACGGTCAGCATCAGCAGCGTGATCTCGTTGCGGCTGCCCAGCACGCGGTCGTACACCTGCAGCATGTACAGCGAGGGCGCGAGCATCAGCAGGTTGACAATGGCGCTGAAGGTTCCGACGGTGATGAAGGTGCTCTTGAACGACCGGATGACCGATTCGATCTCGCTCCTCTTTGCTAGCAGCTTTTTCATAGTTGTTTGCGTGCTGCGGAATTCCGCATCGAAATACGCCATGGTTCCAGGAAATTAGTCCGCGCCAATTATCCACTAATCCCTACAAGAATGCGCGCGCATTTCTACTAGGTGTGGTGAAGATTGGTTACAACTATGTTAAACGTGCGGCAATACCGTAGAGTATAATTTTGGCCTCACATAGTTTGGCCACTTATGACGAAATACCTGACGCACCCTTCCGAGGCGCGGCCAGACGGGGCCGCGCGATGACTCCGCCGCTGATGCTGCGCGGCCTGTGGGCCTATCGCGGTTTCGTGCTGGGCAGCGTCAAGCGCGAGTTCCAGGCGAAATACAGCAACGCGATGCTGGGCGCGCTGTGGTCGCTGCTGTCGCCGCTCGCCATGATCGTCGTCTATACGGTCATCTTCGCCGAAGTCATGCACAACAAGCTGCCCGGCGCCGGCGCCAACGTCCACTTCGCCTACAGCATCTACCTGTGCGCCGGCGCCCTGACCTGGGGCCTGTTCGCCGAGATCGTGGCGCGCGCCCAGACCATGTTCATCGACCAGGCCAACCTGCTCAAGAAGGTCAGTTTCCCGCGCATCTGCCTGCCGGTGATCGCCACGCTCAACGCCCTGGTCAACTTCGGCATCATCTTCGGCCTGTTCACCGTGTTCCTGCTGGCCTCGCACACCTTCCCCGGCCCGGTATTCTTCACGATCTTCCCGGTGCTGCTGGTGCAGCTGCTGCTGGCGCTCGGCATCGGCATGATCGCCGGGGTGCTGAACGTGTTCTTCCGCGACGTCGGCCAGTTCGTGACGATCGCGATGCAGTTCTGGTTCTGGTTCACGCCGATCGTCTACCCGGCCGCCATCCTGCCGCCCGAAGTGCGCTCGCTGCTGGGCTGGAACCCGATGGCGCGCGTGATCCAGGCCTACCAGCAGGTGCTGGTGAAAGGGACTGCGCCCGACTGGTCCGACCTGCTGCCGGTGCTGGTGCTGGCGCTGCTGCTGTGCGCATTCGGGCTGCGCCTGTTCCGCCGCCGCGCCGGCGAAATGGTGGATGAACTCTGATGGGCGCGATCGTCGTTTCCAACCTGGGCAAGGCCTACAAGCAGTACCCGACCCGCTGGTCGCGGCTGGCGGAATGGGTGCTGCCCGGCGCGCGCCCGCGCCATGCGCTCAAGTGGGTGCTGCGCGACATCAGCTTTTCCATCGCCGCGGGCGAGGCCGTGGGCCTGATCGGCATTAACGGCGCCGGCAAGAGCACCCTGCTCAAGCTCATCACCGGCACCACCCAGCCGACCACCGGCGGCGTACACATGGAAGGCCGCGTCGCCGCCCTGCTCGAACTGGGCATGGGCTTCCATCCGGACTTTACCGGGCGCCAGAACGTCTACATGGCCGGCCAGCTGCTGGGCCTGACGGTCGACGAGATCGGCCAGCTGATGCCGGAAATCGAGGCCTTCGCCGAGATCGGCGACTACATGGACCAGCCGGTGCGCGTGTATTCCAGCGGCATGCAGATGCGGGTGGCGTTTTCGGTCGCCACCGCGCGCCGCCCCGACATCCTGATCGTCGACGAAGCCCTGTCGGTCGGCGACGCCTATTTCCAGCACAAGAGCTTCGACCGCATCCGCCGCTTCCGCCAGCAGGGCACCACCCTGCTGCTGGTCTCGCACGACAAGCAGGCCATCCAGTCGGTGTGCGACCGCGCCCTGCTGCTCGACGGCGGCCGGCTGGCGAAGGAAGGCCCGCCGGAAGAAATCATGGATTACTACAACGCCATGATCGCCGAGCGCGAAAACCGGACCGTGCGCCTGCACGAGACCCAGGACGGCAAGGTGCAGACCGTCTCCGGCACCGGCGAGGCGACCGTGACCGACATCGCCCTGCTCGACGAGCACGGCGAACGGGTCGAGATCGTCGACGTCGGCGCCCCGGTCACCCTGCAGGTCAGGGTGCGGACCCGGGCCGCGATCCCGCGCATGGTGCTCGGCTACATGATCAAGGACCGCCTCGGCCAGACCATGTACGGCACCAATACCCACCTGAAGGAACTGCCGCTCGAGAGCGTGACGGCGGACGAAGAGGTGGTGTACCGCTTCGCCTTCCCGATGAACCTGGGGCCGGGCACCTATTCGGTGGCGACCGCGATCGTCAGCACCGACACCCACCTGGTCAACAATTACGAATGGCGCGACCTGGCGCTGGTGTTCACCGTGATGAACATGCGCCGCCCGCACTTCGAGGGTTCGGCCTGGCTCGATCCCGTCATCGATATCCAACGCCCATGACATTCATTTCCTACGCCCAGAACTCCGAGGACGTGCTGCTGTGGCGCGCGCTCGGCCACATCCAGGACGGCTTCTACATCGACGTCGGCGCCAGCGATCCGGTCGAACACTCCGTCACCAAGGCCTTCTACGACGCCGGCTGGCATGGCATCAACATCGAGCCGCTGCCGGCCCATGCCGCCGCCTTCGCCGGGGAGCGTCCGCGCGACGTCAACCTGGCCATCGCCGCCGGCAGCCGCCAGGGCGAGCTGACCCTGTACGACGTCCCGGCCGTGCGCGGCTGGGCCTCGCCGAAGGAATCGGTGGCCGAGGCCCACCGCGCGGAAGGACACGAGGTCGCCGAACTCAAGGTGCCGGTGCGCACCCTCGCCTCGGTGTGCGAGGAACACGCGCACGGCGAGATCCACTTCCTGAAGATCGACGTCGAAGGCTTCGAGGGCGAGGTCCTGCAGGGCATGGATTTCGGACGCTGGCGTCCGTGGGTGCTGGTGATCGAGGCCACGCTGCCGGGCCGCCGCGAGACCAGCCACGACACCTGGGAACACCTGGTCACGGGCCAGCGCTACCGCTTCGCGTGGTTCGATGGCCTGAACCGCTACTACGTGGCGGAAGAACATGCGGAACTGCTGGATGCCTTCGGGGTCCAGCCGAACGTGTTCGACGCCTTCATTTCCTGGCACCTCGACCGGGCCTGGAAGAATGTCGAGCGCCTGGACGGCGCGCTGCGCGACACCACGCTCCACCTGGAAGAGCAGGTCCGCCTGGCCGCCGAGGAAGCGGAACGCGCCGGGCGCGAAGCGGCCCGCGCCGACAGCGAAGCCGCCCGCGCCGACAGCGAAACCGCGCGCGCCGGCCGGGAAACGGCCCGCGCCGCGCAACTGGCCGGCGACCTGCGCGCCGCCACCGCCGAAGTCGAGGCGCTGCATGCCAGCCTGGCCGAGCTCGAAGAGCGGCGCCGCAAGCTGTCCGATTGGGCCGGCGGCCTGGAACGGCGCGTGCTCGCGTCCGAAGCCTGGGCCCAGGACCTCGAGCAGCGCCTGATCGCCACCCACCGCAGCACCTCGTGGAAGCTCACGCGCCCGGTGCGCATGGTCGGCTCCGTGGTGCACGCCCTGCGCCGCCCGCAGCTGGCGCGCCGCATCGTCACCCGCCTGACCGCCAACGAGCGCCTGCGCCGGCTGCTGATCCCGGCGCTGCTGCGCCATCCGAAGCTGAACCAGCGCGTCAGCGCCTCGATCGCCGCGATCAAGCTCGACCCGCCGCAGCAGGCGCCGGCCGGGGTCGAGGTGCCGGAACACCTCAGGGGCCTGCCGGCCTCGGTCCGCACGGTGCTGGCCGACCTGCAGCGCGCCCGCAGCAAGCAAGGCCACTGAATGCGTATCGTCATCGATTTCCTGGACGGCGGCGAAGCCGTCCCCGCCTCCACCCTCTCGCTGGTCAGGGAACTGGCCGCCGACCTCGCGCGCGACGCGCGCGGCGCCAGCCTGTGGATCGCCGTGCCGGCAGGCAGCCCGGACAAGGTCGAGACCTTGCGCCTGGCGCTGGCCGGCGTGATCGCCAGGGACCGCGTGCGCGCCTTCGCGCTGCACGACGACCCGGTGCTCGGCGCCGCCCTGCGCCGCCAGGCGCTGGCCAGCCTGGAACCGGGCGTGGTGCTGGCCGCGCCGGGCGCGCACACCGAAGGCGAACTGCCGACCGTGGCGCTGGAACCCGGCATCGACGTGGCCCAGCTGCGCCTGCGGCTGGAAGCGACGGCCGGCGAACGCCGTCCCGCGGCGTCGCTGGAACGGCCGCGCCTGGCCTACGTCTCGCCGCTGCCGCCGCAAAAGTCCGGCATCGCCGACTACAGCGCCGAACTGGCGCCCGAACTGGCGCGCTACTACGAGGTCGAACTGATCGTCGACCAGGAACAGGTGCTCGATGCGCGCCTCGACGGCCTGCCCCGGCGCGGCGCCGACTGGCTGCGCGCCCACGCCGACACCTACGACCGCGTGCTCTACCACTTCGGCAACTCGCCGGTGCACAAGCACATGTTCGACCTGGTGCGCGAGGTGCCGGGCGTGGTGCTGCTGCACGACTTCTATTTCGGCAACGTGGTCGACTGGCTCGAACACCAGCACTACCTGCCGCAGGCCTTCGTCAAGGGCCTGTACGAATCGCACGGCTATTCCGGCCTGCTGCGCCTGCAGCGCGACGGCCGCCAGGCGACGGTCTGGAAGTATCCGGTCAACCGCGCGGTGCTCGACCATGCCGCCGGCGTGATCGTGCATTCGGATTACCCGAAACAGCTGGCCGAGCAGTGGTACGGTCCCGGCGCGGCCGACGGCTGGCGCACCATTCCGCTGTTGCGTGGCAAGCCGCACGGCGCCCCGGCGACCCGCGCGGAAGCGCGCGCGGCGGCGCGTAGCCGCCTCGGGATCGCCGCCGGCGACTACCTCGTCTGCACCTTCGGCATGCTCGGCCCGACCAAGCTGAACGAGGAGCTGCTGGACGCCTTCCTCGCTTCGACGCTGGGCGGCAGGCAGGAGTGCCGCCTGGTATTCGTCGGCGCCAACGATCCGGGCGCCTATGGCATCAACCTGGACCAGAAACTGCGCGCCAGCGCCGCCGCGCGCCGCATCGACATCACCGGCTTCGTCGACGCCGCCGGCTATGCCGACTGGCTGGCCGCCTGCGATTGTGCGGTGCAGCTGCGCGGCGCCTCGCGCGGCGAGACCTCGGCCGCGATGCTCGACTGCCTGCTGCACGGCGTGCCGACCATCGTCAACGCGCACGGCTCGACCGCCTCGATGGCCGAAGACCTGCTGGTGATGCTGCCCGAGCGGGTCGAGACCGCGGCCCTGGCCGGCGCCCTCGAGCGCCTGCACGGCGACGACGCCCTGCGCGCGCGCCTGTCGCAGCGCGCCGCCGCCTACATGGAAGCCGAGCACTCGCCGTCCCACGCCGGCCGCCTGTGCTACGAGGCGATCGAGCATTTCGCCCAGCACGGCGCGCATGCCGCCTACCGGAAGGCGGTGGCCGCCTGCGCGCCGCACGCCGACGACGCCGCGCTGCCGGCGCTGGCCGCCGCGATCGCCTTCAACCGGCTGCCGACCGCCCCGCGCCAGCTGCTGGTCGACGTCTCGGCCCTGATCCAGAAAGACCTGAAGACCGGCATCCAGCGCGTGGTGCGCAGCGTCCTGCTGTCGATGATCGCCGATCCGCCGCCGGGCTACCGCATCGAACCGGTGTTCACGGTCGGTAACGGCCAGCCCTACCACTACGCGCGCCGCTACGCCCTGGAACTGGTCGGCGCCGCCGGCCTGGCGCTGGAAGACGCGCCGGTCGACCTGCGCCCGGGCGATATCTTCTTCGGCCTCGACCTGTTCCTCAGCGGCACCGCGCAGAACGTCCACCTGCTGCAGGACATGCGCACCCGCGGCGTCGAGGTATATTTCTGCATCTACGACATCCTGCCGATGCTGCGCCCGGACGTGTTCCCGTTCGGGACCGAGGTCCATTTCGGCGCCTTCCTGCGCGCCGTGCACCAGGTGGCCGACGGCGTGATCTGCATCTCGCGCGCCGTCGCCGACGAGCTGGCCGGCTGGATCGAACGCGAGCAGCTGCAGCGCCGCGCGCCGCTGCAGCTCGGCTGGTTCCACCTCGGCGCCGACATCGACGCCAGCGTGCCCAGCACCGGCCTGCCGCCGGACGCCGAGCGCGTGCTAGCCGCGCTGGCGCAGCGCCCCAGCTTCCTGATGGTCGGCACGGTCGAGCCGCGCAAGGGCCACGCCCAGGCGCTGGCCGCCTTCGACCTGCTGTGGGAACGCGGCATCGACGCCAACCTCGTCATCGTCGGCAAGGAAGGCTGGATGGTCGAGCAGGTCGCCGCGCGCCTGCGCGAGCACCCGGAGCGCAACCAGCGCCTGTTCTGGCTGGCCGGCATCTCGGACGAGATGCTGCTCAAGCTGTACGCCGGCTCGTCGGCCCTGCTGGCGCCGTCGGAAGGCGAAGGCTTCGGCCTGCCGCTGATCGAGGCGGCCCAGCACGACATCCCGATCGTCGCGCGCGACATCCCGGTATTCCGCGAGGTCGCCGGGCCGCACGCGCACTACTTCGACGGCCTGGCGCCAGGCGACCTGGCCGATGCCGTCGCCGAATGGATCACGCTGTGGCGCGCCGGCCGCGCGCCGCTGTCGACCGACATGCCATGGCTGACCTGGGACGCCAGCGCACGCCAGGTGCTCGACACCATCGTCGGCCACAAATGGTACCGGGTCCTGCCCGGCACGGAGGGCTAAATGCTGGCAACCGACCGCACCACCGGCACGCCGACGCGCGATGTGCCCCTGATCGTCGACCTGGACGGCACGCTGATCTTCTCCGACCTGCTGTGGGAGACGATCGTGCTGTTCCTCAAGCGCCACCTGCTGCGCGCCTGGCTGTTGCCGCTATGGCTGTTGCGCGGCAAGGCCGGCTTCAAGCACAGCGTGTCGGACGGCGTGGTCCTCGACCCGGCCGTCCTGCCCTACGACCAGGCCTTGCTGGACACCATCCGCAAGGAGAAGGCGAGCGGGCGCGAGGTCGTGCTGGCCACCGGCGCCGAAAGCCGCCTGGCGCGCCTGGTGGCCGGACACGTGGGCCTGTTCGACCGCGTCATGTCCAGCGATCCGGGCCTGAACCTCACCTCGCACAACAAGGCGCGCGAACTGGCCGCGCTGTACGGCGAAGGCGGCTACGACTACGTCGGCAATTCGCGCGCCGACCTGCCCGTGTGGCTGGGCAGCCGGAATGCCTATTCGGTGTCCGGCAAGCCGTTCCGCCTGGCCGACGGGCGCAGCACGATCGCGCTCGGCACGCGCCGCGGCGGCATCGGGCCGGCCTTCCTGAAGGCGCTGCGCCCGCGCCAGTGGCTGAAGAACCTGCTGGTATTCCTGCCGATGCTGGCCGGGCACGCGCTCGGCGCCGAGCCGCTGCTGGCCTCGCTGTTCGCCTTCCTGGTGTTCTCGATGTGCGCCTCCAGCGCCTACCTGCTGAACGATGCGCTGGACGCCCAGGACGACCGCCTGCACCCGACCAAGCGCAAGCGCCCGATCGCCAACGGCAGCCTGCCGCTCGGCCTCGCCATGGTGGCCAGTCCCCTGCTCGGCGGCGCCGCCCTGCTGATGTGCGCCGTCCACGACCGCCTGCTGCTGCTGGCGGTGGGCGTGTATTTCGTCACCACGGTCTGCTATTCGGTCTACCTGAAGCGCCTGATGATGGTCGACATCGTCGTGCTGGCCCTGCTGTACACGCTGCGCGTGCTGGGCGGCAGCGCCGCCACCGGCATCGAGCCCTCGTTCTGGATGCTGGCCTTCTCGTTCTTCCTGTTCCTCAGCCTGGCGCTGCTCAAGCGCCACAGCGAGCTGGCCAACCTGGCGCGCGCCGGCAAGGAAAAGACGAACGGGCGCGGCTACACCACCGCCGACCACCTGCCGATCGGCATCATGGGAGCGAACTCCGCCTTCGTGGCGATCATGGTGTTCATGCTCTACTTTAATTCGGAAAACGTGCTGATGCTGTACAACCGTCCGCACTGGCTGTACGGCACCATCCCGCTGCTGGCTTTCTGGCTCGGCCGCCTGTGGATCCTCTCCTTCCGCGGCGAGGTCAACGAGGACCCGGTGCTGTACGTCAGCAAGGACAGGACCAGCCTGCTGGTAATGGCGCTGTGCGCCGTGCTGGTCGTGATCGCCACTTATTGACCTATTAGAAAAAGAAAGAGCAGCACATGAGCAACCCCGCCTCCAGCCGGCGTTTCCCCATATTTCTGCTGTTGTGCCTGGCCGCGCTGCTGGCCCTGTCCCAGCCGTCGCTGAGCGGTGACGTGGTCGAGTACGCGACCGATACCGTGGCGCTGGTCAGCCACGGTACGCCCGACATCCGCCTGGCCGACATCGAGCGCACGCGCCAGCTCGCTCCCAACCTGACCGAGCCGCTGGGCCTGCTCGAACAGGGCATGCGCAAGGGCGACCAGGAGCTGTACGCCGCCTTCGTGCGCGGACGCGGGGACAAGGTCTATCCGGTGCACTTCTTCGGGTACTCGGTGCTGGCGGCGCTGCCCTACGCGCTGCTCGAGCGCCTGCACGTCAATCCGCTGCGCGCTTTCCAGGTGGTGAACTACCTGGCCATCTTCATCCTCGGCCTGGCGCTGCGCCGCTTCTTCGGCTCGGACGGGAAGGCCGTGTTCGGCCTGCTGCTGTTCGCGGCCTGCGGCGGCTGCCTGTATATCAACTGGACCAGCCCGGAATGCCTCAGCGCCGCCACCCTGCTGGCGGCCCTGCTCCTGCTGTTGTCCGGCGCGCCCGTGGCCGCCGGCCTGCTGGGCGGCGTGGCGGCCCTCCAGAACCCGACCATCGTGTTCTTCTTCGCCTTCGGCCCGCTGCTCAAGCTGTGGCTCGAATACCGCCGCGGCGAAGGTTTCGGCGCCAACCTGAAGTCCCAGCTGACGCGCGCCAACCTGGGCGGCCTGGCGCTCGGCCTGGCGGTATTCTCCCTGCCGCCGCTGTTCAACCTGTTCCAGTTCGGCGTGCCCAACATCATCGCCAGGAAATTCTCCGACCCCCACCTGATCGGCGCCACGCGCCTGGTGTCCTTCTACTTCGACCTGAACCAGGGCATGATCCTGGCGATCCCGGGCGTGCTGGCGGCGCTGGCGTTCTGGCGCTGGGGCAGCGCCGGCGCGGCGCGCCGGAACGCCGGCACGCTGGGCCTGTGCCTGCTGTTCACGCTGGCGCTGGCCCTGCCGGCGCTGGCCGTGCTGAACTGGAATTCGGGCGCGGCCGGCGTGATGCGCTACGCGTTCTGGGCCGCGATGCCGATCCTGCTGGCGCTGCTGCTGCGCCTGCGCACGGCCGCCGCCTGGCCGGCGCCGCTGGTGCTCGGCCTGGCGCTGGCGCAGGGCGCCGCGATGGCGCACGGTGTCAGCTACACCTACCTGGAGATCAGCCCGCTGGCGCGCCTGGTGATGAAGACGGCGCCGCAGTGGTACCACCCGGAACCCGAGATCTTCGCCGAGCGCATGGGCCACAACGACGGCTATATCCGTTCCGACCGGGTATATGCCTTCGGCAGCGGCAAGCAGGCCAAGACCCTGTACTATCCGGCCGACCCGGCCTCGGCCCCGCAGCTGTGCGGCAGCGGCGCCATCCCGGCGCCCGGCAATGCGTACACCGACAGCGCCTATGGCTGGCGCTACATCGACGGCCCGGTACGCTGCACCGCCGGCGGCCAGGCCCAGCTCAGCTTCCAGGCGCCGCAGTTCCGCGACCAGCAGGAAATCCGGCTCGCCGCGGGCTGGAGCGTGGTCGAATTCAACGGCGGCGCATGGAACGGCACCTGGTCGGAGGGCGGCTCCTCGCGGCTCGAGCTGACGCTGCCCGCGGGCGAACGTCCGGCCGGACTGACCCTGCTCGGCACCTACCTGCAGGGCAACCGCCGCACCCGGGTGCGCATCGACGGCGTCGACCTCGGCTGGCAGGAACTCGACCGCCCGCTGGTGCTGGCGGTGCCGGCGGGACGCGGCGACACCCTGACCATCGAACTCCAGCACGAAGATCCGCATTCGCCCGGCCCCGCCGACCCCCGCTCGCTGGCCTTCTTCCTGCGCGAAGTCGACCTGCGCGGCATCGGCGGCCTGGCCAGCCGCTGAGCGCCTTCGACAAGCCCGCGGCCGTACGCTACCATTAGCTTTTGCAAATATTCAATAAAATCGCGTCCATGAACCAGTCCGATCCGATCGCGGTCGTCATCCCGTGCTACAAGGTGACGCGCCACATTCTTGGCGTGATCGGCGGCATCGGCCCGGAAGTCGGCCGCATCTACGTCGTCGACGACAAATGCCCCGACCATTCCGGCGACTTCGTCAGCGCCAACTGCCGCGACCCGCGCGTGACCGTGCTGCGGCACGAACAGAACCAGGGCGTGGGCGGCGCCGTCATGACCGGCTACCGCGCCGCCATCGAGGATGGCGCCAGCGTCATCGTCAAGGTCGACGGCGACGGCCAGATGGATGCCAGGCTGATCCCCGCCTTCGTCGCGCCGATCCTGGCCGGCGAGGCCGACTACACCAAGGGCAACCGCTTCTTCAGCCTCGAACACATCCGCCAGATGCCGCCGATGCGCCTGTTCGGCAACGCCATGCTGTCCTTCCTGACCAAGCTGTCGTCCGGCTACTGGGACCTGTTCGATCCGACCAACGGCTTCACCGCGATCCACGCCGACGCCGCGCGCTACCTGCCGTTCGACAAGATCAGCCGCCGCTACTTCTTCGAGACCGACATGCTGTTCCGCCTGAACACGCTGGGCGCGGTGGTGGCCGACGTGCCGATGGACGCCGTGTATGGCGACGAAGTCAGCAACCTGAAGATCTCGCGCATCGTCACCGAATTCTCGGTCAAGCACATGCGCAACTTCTTCAAGCGCCTGTTCTACAACTACTACCTGCGCAATATGTCGCTGGCCTCGATCGAACTGCCGCTGGGCGTGCTGCTGCTGCTGTTCGGGCTGGTGTTCGGCATTTCGCACTGGATCGAAGCCGCGCGCCAGGGCATCGCCACGCCGGCCGGCACGGTCATGCTGGCGGGTATGCCGATGATCATGGGCGTGCAGCTGATCCTGGCCTTCCTGGCCTACGACATCGCCTCGGTGCCGCGCCGTCCGCTGCACAAGAAAACCCTGTTCCGCAAGCAGTAGATGGACAAGCTCCTCACCCATTCGCGGCAGTTCGGCCTGTTCGTCGCCGGCGGCGTGCTGTGCGCGCTGGTCGACATCGGTACCATGCAGCTGCTGCTGCGCGGCGGCCTGCACTTCGCCAGCGCCACCACCGCCGGCTTCTTCGCCGGCCTGCTGGTCAACTACGCCTTCCACAGCCGCGTGACCTTCGACGCCGCGGCGACGCCGGGCAGTTTTGCGCGCTACCTGTGCGTGGTCGGCATCAACTACCTGCTGACCCTTGGCTGCGTCGCGCTGGCGCAGTCGCTAGCCGGCCTCCCGCTGGCCGGCAAGATCGTGTCGCTGCCCCTGGTCGCGATCAACGGCTACCTGCTCGGCAAACACTGGATCTTCAAATGACCACGACTTCCCTGCGCTACGCCCCCGTCCAGCTCGACGCCGCCACGCTGGCCCGCTACGGCGAGCTGTTCAAGGCATGCTTCCCGATGACCGACAAGTTCAGCCCGGCCTACCTGGAGTGGCTGTACCTGGCCAACCCGGACGGGACCGCGGTCGGCTTCGACGCCTGGGACGGCGAGCGCCTGGCCGCGCATTACGTGTGCGTGCCGGCGCGCGCCTGGGTCGAAGGCCGGGACGTGCCGGTGCTGCTGTCGCTGAACACCGCCACCCACCCCGACTACCAGGGCAAGGGCCTGTTCACCCGGCTGGCCGCGATGACCTACGAGGCCGGCGCGGCGCAGGGCTTCGACGGCGTGTATGGCGTGGCCAACGCCAACAGCACGCCGGGCTTCGTGCGCAAGCTGGGCTTCCAGCTGGTGCGCCCGCTCGAGGCGCGCATCGGCATCGGCGGCCTGCGCCACCGCGTGCGCGCGAAGGCCGCCGCCTTGTCTTTCGAGCGGCACTGGAGCGAGGCGGCCCTGCGCTGGCGCTGCGCCAACCCGCACAACCCCGTGTACGCCCGCAGCGAGGGCGGCAAGTTGCGCTTCCACGCCGCCGCCTCCGGCCACCTGCTGCCGGCCTATGCCGAACTGGATGCCGATGGCGCGCCGGCCGCGCCGGGCCAGGCCGGCGCCGCGCCGGCCCTGTCGCCGCTGCGCCTGTTCATCGGCCTGGCGCCCGACGCCAGCAGCAACTACTGGAACTATGCCAGCATCCCGATGCGCCTGCGCCCTTCGCCGCTGAACCTGATCTACCGCTCGTTCTCGCCGCGCGTGAGCCAGCTGGACCCGGCCCGCATCGCCTTCTCCTTCCTCGATTTCGATGCCTACTGAGCGCGACCGTCCGGCAGCCCTGTTCCTGTTCGCCCACCAGGACGACGAATTCGGCGTCTTCGAGCGCATCGCCGCATGCCGCCGGCGCGGGCTGCGCGTGGCCTGCGCCTACCTGACCGACGGCGCCACCGCGACCGCCGGCGCCGCCCAGCGCAACGCCGAATCGCGCGCGGTGCTGGCGCGGCTCGGCGTGGAGGACGGCGACATCGCCTTTGCCGGCGAACGGCTCGGGATCGGCGACGCCCGCCTGCCGCTGTGCCTGGACACCGCCGCGCGCTGGCTGGACGGCTGGCTGGACGGCTTCGGCGCGATCGACTCCCTGCACGTGACCGCCTGGGAGGGCGGCCACCACGACCACGATGCCCTGCACGCGCTGGCGGTGACGCTGGCCGCGCGCCGCGGCCTGCTGGCGCGCACCTGGCAGTACGCGCTGTACCAGGCGGAAGGCTTGCCGGGACCGCTGTTCCGGGTGCTGGCGCCGCTGCCGCAGAACGGCCCGGTGCAGGCCACCCGCATTCCCTGGCGCGCGCGGCTGGCCTTCCTGGGCCATTGCCTGTCCTATCCGTCGCAGCGCGGCACCTGGCTCGGCCTGTTCCCGTTCGTGCTCCTGCACTACCTGCTGCGCGGTACCCAGGCGCTGCAGCCGGTCGACCCGGCGCGCCTCGGACAGCGTCCGCACGCGGGCCCGCTGTACTACGAAAAACGCCGCTTCTTCACCTGGGAAGAGATGGCGGCACGGCTGGGCGCCTGGCGCGCGAGCCTCAACTGAGTTAACCGAGACCATGAAAAGAGAAACCATGACGGCCGTTCCAAGCACACGTCCGCGCCTGCGCCGGCAGGCCATCGCCGGCATCGCCGTGCTGGCGATCCTGTTCGCCTGGCTGCTGGCGCGCAGCGTGGGACTGACCCCGACCATCTTCGCCGACGAGTGGTACTACAGCCGCATGGCGCGCCTGACGCCGCTCGACCAGGCCATCGTGCCCTCCTACCTCTACCTGTGGCTGTTCGGCGCCACGAATGCCTGCGGCACCGGCTTCCTCGACTGCGTGCGCGGCGCGAATTCCCTGCTGTTCGTGGCGGCGGCGCCATTCATCTACCTGACCGCGCGCCAGGTGACCGGGCGCGGCAGCGCCGCCGCGATCGCGCTGCTGGCCACGCTCGCGCCGCTGAATCTCTATACCGCCTACTTCATGCCGGAGTCGACCTATTACTTCGGCTTTGCCGTGCTGAGCTGGATCGCGCTGGCCGGGCGGGCCTGGCCACGCACCGCCCACGCGTTCGCGACCGGGCTCGTGCTCGGCCTGATGAGCCTGGTGAAGGTGCACGCGCTGTTCCTGCTGCCTTCGCTGTGCCTGTACCACGTCTACCTGGCCTGGAGCGAGGGCGGGGCCTGGCTGCGCAGGGCCGCGCTGGCGCTGGCGCTGGCAGCGGCGGGCGCCTTCCTCATCAAGTTCGGCCTCGGCTACGTGCTGGCCGGCAAGGCCGCCCTGAGCGTGTTCGGCCCCTTCTACGGCGCCGCCGCCGACAGCGCCGGCTCCGGCTCGCTGGCGCGCATGCTGCACCCCTTCCTGGTCAGCGCCGGCGGCCACCTGATGTCGCTGGCCCTGCTCTACGGCCTGCCGCTGGCGGTGCTGGCCCATGGGCTGCTGCGCCTGCCCGGCCGCGCCGAGACCGGCCCGGCCGCGCTGCTGCGCGCCTACATCCTGCTGATGCTGGGCGCCGCGGCCGGCATGACGATGTCGTACGCGGCCACGCTGGTGAACGCCGGCGTGCTCCAGGAAGGCCTGCGCCTGCACATGCGCTACTACAGCTTCACCTTCCCGCTGCTGTGGACGGTGGTGGCGGGCACCGGGCGCGCCGCGTCCGGCACCGTCCCGTCGGTCCTGCGCTGGGCGCTGGCGCTGCTGCTGTCCGCGCTGGCGGTACTGGCCTGCTTCAAGGTGCCCGGCTACTCGCTGAACGTGGTGGACGGCCCGGAAATCTGGGCACTCAAGCCGGGCGGCCGCCTCGCCTACGTCATTGCCGTTCTGCAAGTCGCGACGCTCCTGCTGTGGGCGGCCGGCAAGGCGCGCGCACGCACGCTGTTCCTGTTCGTGGTCCTGCCGGCGACCGTGCTGTGCGGCGTGATCGCCAACCACAAGGCCTTGCATCCGCACCTCATCCCGGCCCCGGCCGACAAGGCCGGCATCTATGCACGCGACCACCTGCCGGTGGCCGACCGCGGCCAGGTCACGCTGGCCGGCACCAACGCCGCCGAGCTGATGCGCGCCCAGTTCCACTTCGACCAGCCCAACGCCGCCACGCTGGAACTGATGCCGGATGCCCCGATCGACCCTTCCCAGTTGCCGCCGAACGGCAAGTGGATGGTCGTGTACGGCAAGCATCCGCTGCCGCCGGGCGTGCTGCCCGTGTACTCCGATCCCGACTTCTACGTCGTCAAGCTCGACAAGCGCTATACCGTGCTCGGCCATACGCGCTTCGTGGAACCGCTGGGCGGCGGCCTGGTCGCCAGCGCGGAGGGATTGTCCGGCATCGAAGGCTTCGGCCGCTGGTCGGACGCCAAACAGGTGGTGCTGCACCTGAACATGGACCTGCCGCGCAAGAGTATCGTGCTGATCAAGGGAATGAGCTTCGGCGACAATGCGCAGCAGCCATTTACTCTGCGCAGCGGCAGCAGCAGCGCGCTCTTCCGCATCAGCGGCTCGATGCAGGACGCCGTGGTCCCGCTCGAGACCGACGGCAGGCAGCGCACCCTGGTCATCGAAGTGCCGCACCCGGTCTCGCCGGCCGACTACGGTACGCCGAACGACACCCGCAAGCTCGGCATCGGCCTGGCGGAGATCAGCATCGCTACCACGGCCGATTGAGCGGCGCGAGCGCACGTGGGTGCGCTCGCTAACGGTGCCGTTTCCCTCCCTGCCCTAGAATGGCACGACCTGAGGAAAGGATCGTGCGATGGCAACTGGATCGGACAAGGAAGAACAGCGCGAAAAGCCGCTCGACCAGCAGAGCGGCGGCCAGAGCGCCGGCGTGCCGGCCGACGGCGAGGTCGAAGGCAATGCCTACAGCCCGCTCGGCAATCCCGGCGTCAAGCACTGGCAGGCCAGCTTCATCACCCAGGACGGCCTGCAGGACCGCGGCAACATCTTCTTCGCCGCCGTCGAAATGACGCGCATGCCGATGGTGGTCACCGATCCGCGCCAGCCCGACAACCCGATCGTGTTCGCCAACGGCGCCTTCTTCGACCTGACCGGCTATACGCAGGAAGAAGTGCTGGGCCGCAACTGCCGTTTCCTGCAGGGGCCGCTGAGCGACCGCCGCACGATCGACGAGCTACGCCATGCGATCGAGGAAGAACGCGCGGTCGCGGTCGATATCCTGAACTACAAGAAGGACGGCAAGCCGTTCTGGAACGCCCTGTTCCTCGGCCCCATCTTCGACCAGGACGGCAAGCTGCTGTACTTCTTCGCCTCGCAGATGGACATCACCGAACGCCGCACCAGCCAGGAAGCCTACCTGCAGGCGCAGAAGATGGAAGCGATCGGCCAGTTGACGGCCGGCATGGCGCATGATTTCAACAACCTGCTGCAGGTCATCAACGGCAACCTCGAAGTCGCCCTGGTCAGCCTGGACCGGCCTGACGCGGCCCGCCAGCAGCTCGAACGCGCCCAGCGCGCCGCCATGCGGGCCGGCAAACTGACCCAGCAGCTGCTGACCTTCGCGCGCAAGCAGCGCCTGGAGCCGCGGACGGTCAACATCAATAACCTGGTCGTGGATTTTTCCGAGATGCTGGTCCGCACCCTGGGCGGCAAGATCGAGCTGCGCCTCGACCTGCGGCCCGGCCTGCCGGTCTGCATGCTGGATCCGACCCACCTCGAGATGGCCCTGCTCAACGTCCTGATCAATGCGCGCGACGCCATGCCGGACGGCGGCGAGGTGACGGTCGCCACCGCGATCGTGCGCGGCGAGGACCGCCTGAAAGTGCACGGCCTGCCCCACGGCACGTACATCGCGCTATGCGTGATCGACCACGGCCAGGGCATGGCGCCGGACGTGCTGCGCCGCGCGACCGAACCCTTCTTTACCACCAAGGGTCCGGGCACCGGACTGGGCCTGGCGATGGTACACGGCTTCGTGCAGCAGTCGCACGGCCGCCTCGAGATCGACAGCCACCCCGGCGAGGGAACCAAGGTCACGATGCTGTTCCCGATCGCCGACAACGCCGTCGGCCATGGCGACGCACGCGCGAGCACGGGCGCGGGCGCGGCGCCGGGCCCGGAGCAGGCCCGGGCCGACGCCGGCAAGCCCTGCGTGCTGGTGGTCGAGGACAACGACGACGTGCGCGAACTGGCGGAACAGGTGCTGGAGATGGACGGCCATGCGGTGCGGTCGGCGGCCAGCGGCGAGCAGGCGATGGAACTGCTGCGCCAGGGCCTGCGGGTCGACCTGCTGTTCACCGACGTGATCATGCCGGGCGGGATGAACGGCCTGGAGCTGGTCGAACAGGCACGCGCCCTGCGCCCCGGCCTGCCGGTGCTGGTCACGACCGGCTACATGGACGAGCTGCCGCAAGGCGGACGCGGCGGCGGGCTGGATATCCTGGCGAAGCCGTACCGGCACGAGGATCTGCTGGAGCGGGTGAGGAAGGGGCTGGAAGGGAAGCGCTAGGGTGCGCCCCGTAGACGTCGTCCCCGCGCCCTATGAACGTCGTCCCCGCGAAGGCGGGATAGCGCCACTGGCGCTATCCCCCCAAGTACTGCATGCGTTAACGAAACGCGAACAACCTTGGATCCCCGCCTGCGCGGGGACGACGATGTGTTATTTACTGCTTCGGAAGACCACCCAGCAGCGCCGCCAGCTTCTGCTTCGGCTTGGCCTGCGCCACCGGCACGGCTTCGGCCGGATCCTTGCGCGGCGCGGCGGCCGGCTCGTAGGGCTTGAGGAACCACGGATCGACCTTCTCGCGGCGCGGTGCGCCCGGGCCGCGCGGGCCGCGTTCGCTGCGTTCGCCACGCTCGGGGCGCTCGGCGCGTTCGAAGCTGCGGCCGTCCGCCTCGCGGCGTCCGCCGCCGCGGCGGTCGCTGTTGAAGCGCTCGCCGCCGCGCGACGGCGCGAAACCGGTCAGCTCGCCGCGCGTGATGGTCTGCTTGATCAGCTTCTCGATGTCGACCAGCAGGCGCTCGTCCTTGTCCGAATAGACCGACAGCGCATCGCCGGTGGCGCCGGCGCGGCCGGTGCGGCCGATGCGGTGCACGTAGTCCTCGGCGTTGTACGGCAGGTCGTAGTTGATCACGCACGGCAGGTCGGTGATGTCGAGGCCGCGCGCGGCGACGTCGGTCGCCACCAGCACGTCGATCTCGCCCTTCTTGAAGGCGTCGAGCGCGGCGATGCGTTCCTGCTGGGTCTTGTCGCCGTGGATCGCGGATGCCTTGATGCCGGCCTGTTCCAGGTAGCGCGCCAGGCGCGAGGCGCCGATCTTGGTGTTCGAGAACACCAGCACCTGCTTCAGGTCGCGCGAGCGGATCAGGTGCTCGACCACGTCGCGCTTCTGCTCTTCGTCGACCTTGTACAGGACCTGGGTGATCGAGGTGTTGGTCGCATTGCTGCGCGCCACCTCGATGGTCAGCGGATCGGTCAGGAAGCTGGCGGCCAGCTTCTTGATCTCCGGCGAGAAGGTGGCCGAGAACATCAGGTTCTGGCGCTTCTTCGGCAGCAGGTTGATGATGCGCTGCAGGTCGGGCAGGAAGCCCATGTCGAGCATGCGGTCGGCCTCGTCCATCACCAGCATCTGCACCTGGCCGAGGCTGATGTTCTTCTGCTCCACGTGGTCGAGCAGGCGGCCGGGCGTCGCGATCACGATCTCGACGCCGCGGCGCAGGATCTCGGTCTGCGGCTTCATGTCCATGCCGCCGAAGACGACGGTGGAACGCAGCGGGGTGTGCTTGGCGTAGGCCTTGACGTTGTCGGCGACCTGGATCGCCAGTTCGCGGGTCGGGGTCAGGACCAGGGCGCGCACGGCGTGGCGGGCCGGCGACATGCTGGTGTTCGCATGCGGCAGCAGGTTCTGGATGATCGGCAGCGAGAAACTCGCGGTCTTGCCGGTGCCGGTCTGGGCTGCGCCCATGACGTCGCGGCCCTGCAGCACCACGGGGATGGCCTGGGCCTGGATCGGGGTCGGGTGGACATAGCCCTGGTCCGACAGTGCGCGCTGGATCTCAGGCGCCAGACCGAAATCGGCGAAGCGCACGGTCGGCGCGCCGCCAGCATCATTGGTGGTCGATTCAGACATTTCTTCTTTCGGGCATTAACAATTGCCTCTACGCGGGCAGGACTGCCCTGGCATGGCCAACGCGGGAAACTCCGGGGGGATGCGCCTTCACGGCTGCAGCGGCGGCATGGCTGCCTGGCAGGCCGACAAGGCGCTGCGCTGACGTAGAGATACTAAACCGCGCTCAATTTACCTCAAATCCACCCCACTGTATATGAAATCATGCGTTTTCCTCGCCCGATTACCGAGGATTCATGCACTTTTGCCTTTACATTCCCGGCCTGAACCTCAGCGGCGCTGCCAGCCCCCGGCCCGCGCCGCGCGCTCCGCTTCCGCATCCAGCGAGGCGCCGGCGATGCGCTGGTCGATCGCATCGAGCACCGCGGCCGGCATGGCGCTGCCGGCCTGGCGGTAAGCGCCCTGCTCCGCCTTGTCTTCCTGCGCCAGCACCGGGATCCGCCATTCCCCGGCTTCGCGGCAGGCCAGGCCCGCGGTCGATCCCAGCTTGAAACTGCGGCAATACTGGCCGTCCTTCGCCGCGAAGCTGACGCCCAGCCGAACGGCGCCGGACGGCGCGTCCGCCGCCAGCCGGCGCGACAGCGCATCCGCCAGCTCGCCGCGGGCCACGAGGGCATCGCCCTGCCGTCCGAACGGCGCGCCGCCGCCCTGTACCTGCTGCCAGCCCAGCGCGCCTGCCAGCACGCCGGCCACCAGGCAGGCCGCCATCCCGCCCCACTGGGCCCATGACCAGCGCGCCGGCAAGGGCCTGGCGCCCGCCGACGCCATCGCGTCCACGCGCACGTGCGGATGGACTGGCGCCGCGCGCGGCTGCAGGCGTTCCGGCACCGGTTCGTCGAGCACGCCGGCAAAGGCGGCGAAGACGTCGGCGCGCAGGGCGCGGTGGCGTTCCACCGCGGCGGCGAGCTGCGGATCGTCGCGCATGGCGCGTTCGACCTCGGCGCGCACATCGGGCGCCAGTTCGCCGTCGGCATACGCCATCAGGGTTTCATCATCAAAGCTCATTTCGTGTTCCTTGCTCGGTCGGACAACAGTTCCTGCAGGGCTTCCCGGGCGCGCGCCAGCCGGCTGGTGAGGGTCCCGATGGGTATCTCCAGCACCTCCGCCGCTTCCTTGTACGGCAGGCCGTCGACCAGCACCAGGCCGATGACCAGGCGGTGATCCTCGGACAGCAGGCTCATCGCTTTCTCTATCGCCAGCCGTTGCTGGTGCGCCGCCGCGAAGTCGTCGCCCACGTGCTCGCCCTCTTCTTCCGGCGCGAACAGCTGCTCGCGCCGCGACCGCGAACGCACTTCGTCGATCCACGCGTTCTTCACGATGCGGAACATCCAGCTGTCCAGGCGCGTGCCCGGCTGCCATTGCTCGGCGCGGGTCAGCGCGCGCTCGACGGCAACCTGCACCAGGTCGTCGGCATCCTCGCGGTGAAAGGTGATCGAACGTGCAAACCGGCGCAGGCGCGGCAGCAGGCCGGCGATGTCGTTTTCCAGGGTGTCGCTCATGGTCTTGATGGAATAACGCTTGGGAGAAGGATTTTCTTCCCTGTCCCATTCGTTTTATTGTTTACGTCAAACACATGCATATTATCATCCACCCATGAAACGTCTTTACACCCTGCTTCTTGCGCTGGCCGTCTGCGGCGGCGCCGCGGCGCAGCTGCGCCTGCCGCCGATCGGGCTGCCGCCTTCCCTCGGCCAGCTCGACAATCTGCGCCGTCCCGTGCAGCAGCTGAGCGACCGCCTCGACCTGCCGGACCTGCGCGCGCTGCGCCTCGACACGGTCGGCAGGCTGCTGCGCGAGCATCCGGACGTGCTCGAAGCCGACCCGCGCGGCGAACCGGTGGTGCGGGCGCAGATCCTGGCCTGGTCGCCGTCCGCCGCCGGCCTCGAGGCGGCGCGCGCGGCCGGCCTGAGCGTGCTGCGCGAAGAGCGCTTCGAGGAACTCGACCAGCGCCTGGTGGTGCTGGGCGTGCCGGCCGGCGCCGCCACCGCCGCGCTGCTGGAACGCCTGCGCGCACTCGACCCGGAGGGGCATTACGACTTCAACCATGTATATACGGGCAGCGGCGGCGTGCCGCCGGCGGAGGCGTCCGGGCAAGGCGCGCCGGCTGCAGCGGCCGGCCCGGCGGCCGGCGCCGGCGCGGCGGATGCCAGGGTCGGACTGGTCGACAGCGGCGTCGACGACAGCCACCCGGCGCTGCGCGGCGCCAGGGTCCGGTCCTGGGGCTGCGACGCCCCCCATCCGGACGCGCATGGCACCGCCGTCGCCGCCCTGATGGTCGGACGCGACGGGCGTTTCCACGGCGCCCTGCCCGGCGCCCGGCTGTATGCCGCCGACATCTATTGCGCGAACCCCGCGGGCGGCTCGGCCGCGCAGATCGCGGCGGCGCTCGGCTGGCTGGCGCGCGAGCAGGTGGCCGTGATCAACCTGAGCCTGGTCGGACCGCACAACCAGGCGCTCGAACGCATGGTGGCGGCCATGGTGGCGCGCGGCTACCTGCTGGTCGCCGCGGTCGGCAACGACGGGCCGGCCGCGCCGCCGCTGTATCCGGCCAGCTATCCGGGCGTGGTCGGCGTCACCGCGGTCGACCGCCGCGGCCAGCCGCTGCCGGAAGCCGCACGCGGGCCGCAGGTGCAGTTCGCGGCGCCGGGCAACAATATGGTCAGCGCCAGCCCTGGCGAGCCGCCCTACCGTCCGGTGCGCGGCACCTCGTTCGCCGCGCCCCTCGTCGCCGGCCTGCTTGCGCCCGCGCTGGCGCGCCCGGACCGCGCACGCGCACGCGACGCCGTTGCCGCGCTGGCGCGCCAGGCCGGGGACGGCACCACCGTCAGCAATACCTTGGGCTACGGCATCGTCGGGGCCGACCTGCGCATCGATCCATCGCGTTTCCGCTAGGAGCGGCTGAATAATTTGGCGCTGTTCGCATTAAGTGTGGAATCTTTTCGGCAAGCGCCCGGTCCAATGTCAACCTGAACCGTTGACGGAGGCGCCATGCAAGCCCGGCAGTTCGAGCAATTTCTCCAGCGTCTACCGAGCCTCACCCGGCGCCAGCGCGGCCGGCTGCTGGCGCTGCTGCAATCGGCGGCCGGGCTGGACCGGGCTCTCGACGTCATCGAACAACCCGGGCAGACACCTTGCTGCCCGCGCTGCCAGGCCGATCGTCCCTATCGTCACGGCCATGCGAATGGCCTGCAGCGTTATCGCTGCCGCATCTGCCTTCGTACCTTCAACGCCCTGAGCGGCACGCCGCTGGCCCGGTTGCGCCACAAATCGCGCTGGCTCGACTACCTCGACGGCATGCTCGACTCGCGCAGCGTGCGCCGCGCGGCGCTGGAAACGGGCGTCGCCAGCACCACCAGCTTTCGTTGGCGGCACCGGTTTCTCGCCTTGAGCAAGGATGACCGGCCGGATCGGTTGGGCGGGATTGCCGAAGCCGACGAGATGTATGTGCTCGAATCGCACAAAGGCGCCAGGAAACTCGACCGCCCGCCACGAAAACGCGGCGGCAAAGCGTCAAAGCGCGGCATCTCGAACGAGCAGATGTGTATTTTGGTCGCACGCGACCGCAGCGGGCAGACGATCGATGCCGTCACCGGCAAGGGCGCGCTGCGCAAGCAGCATTTGCTCGAGCACCTGCGGCCACGGCTGGACCCGGACTTGCTGCTGGTGACCGACAGCCACGCCGCTTATCCGGCATTCGCCCGTGAAGCCGGGATCGCCCATGAAGCCGTGAACGTGAGCGCAGGCATCCGCAAGCGCGGCGCCCTGCACATCCAAAATGTGAACGCCTATCACAGCCGCATGCGCGCCTGGCTGGTGCCCTTCCGCGGAATTGCCAGCCGCTACCTGTCCCACTACTTCGGTTGGCGCTGGGCGCTGGACGGGCAACGCATCGCCAGCCCGGATGCCTTCCTGAGAGCGGCGCTGGGCAGATTCAACACGTAACGCGAACAGCGCCAATAATTTTTAAATTTTTTTTCGAAGCCATGGAATAAACGGCTGAGCAGCATCGTTTTCCTTACAACGGCGGCGGACAGTCCGCGCCAACTCAAGGAGAAACGACATGAACACCAAGACCAAGACCATCGCCCGCCACATCGCCCTGATCGCCGCCCTCGGCCTGACCGCCTCGGCCCACGCCCAGCTGCTCGGCGGCGGCCGCCTCGGCGGTTCGCTGGGCGGCATGGTCGGCGGCGCCGGCCAGTTCGGCTCGATGGGCGTGCCGGTCACCCGCGTCGACTCGCTGGCCGAAGCCCGCCGCGCCACCCGCGCCGCCGACACCGAGGCGCTGCGCCGCAACGCGTCGGTCGACGGCTCCGCTTCCGGCCAGTCGGCCCTCAACGGCGCCGTCAGCACCGCCGGCAGGAGCGTCTCCGGCGATGCCGCCGGCGCCCTCACTGGCAGCGCATCCGGCGCCGCCAGCCAGGCTGGCAAATCGATCGCGGGAGAAGCTACCGGCGCCCTGTCCGGCAGCGCTTCCGGCACCCTGGCGCAGGCCCGTTCGGCGACGGCCGGCGCGGCCGCCCAGGGTACGGGTGCGGGCAGCGGCTCCGGCGCTGCCAGCCTGCCCGGCAAATCGATCGCCGGCGATGCCACCGGCGCCCTGTCCGGCAGCGCATCGGGCGCCCTGACCCACGCCCGTTCGGCAACCGCCGGCGCCGGCACCGCTCCCGCCGCTCCCGCCGCGCCGGCTGCCCAGACGGGCGCCACGAAGCCGGCCGCCCCGACCGGCAAGCTGATCGCCGGCGGCAACGGCAGCATGGACGAGAACGGCGATGCTGCGCTGGGCGGCAGCGCACTGGGCGCCGGCAGGAGCGCCTCGACGCAGGCCCTGCGCGGCGTGGCCACGCCGGCCGGTGAAGGTGCGAAAACGCAGGCTGCCGCGACCCGCGGCTACGGCGCGGCGAGCAGCGCGAACGCCAAAAACACTGCCCACGCGACCCGCCAGGGCGTGCTCTCGGGCGCCAAGCAGGCGCGCGGTGCGGCGGACGGCGCCCGCACGGGTGCGGCCCAGGGCAGCGGCAGCGCGAGCGGCAACGGCAGCGCCGGCGGCAGCGCCGGCGGCAATGGCAACGGTGGCGTCAGCGCCAGCCTGGCGCTCGGCGGCAATGCTTCGGCGAACGCCAGCGCCGGCAAGTAATCAGCAAATAAGCGACAAGTGAGGGAATAAGCAGTGAATCGGCGAGCGCCGGCTCAGGAAGTGATGAGCCCGTGCTCGTCGAGTACGTCGTGCAGCAGCTCGAGGCGGATCATGGGGTTGTCCAGCATCAGCATGTTCTGCTTCTGCTGGTTCGGCAGCGGCAGCAATTCGCACCAACGGTTGGCGACCCAGCCGCAGTCGTCGAGGCGGAACGGCGGCTGCACCGGCCAGCGGCTTTGCGGCACGTCGTGCAGCGAGGACAGCACGCGGTCGAGGGCGTCGGCGGCGCCCTTCAGGTCGGAGGGAATGCGCACCGCGTGGTCATCCTCGACCAGTTCGGCCTCGGCCATCCACAAGCCGTTGCTGCGGCGCTCGCTCCCGAGCACCTGGAAGCGCGAACCGCCGCGGCACACCACCTGCAGCAGGCCCGGCGTCGAGGCGGTGGTGTCGTGCACCGAAGCCAGCGTACCCGATTCCACGAAACGTTCCAGTCCCTCCGGCGTGCGCACCTCCTGCCCGTGCGTCAGCAGCACGACGCCAAAGGGTGCATCTTCCGTCAGGCAATGGCTGATCATGTCGAGGTAGCGCACCTCGAAAATCTGCAGCGGCAACACGCCATCCGGGAACAGGACCGTGCTGAGCGGGAACAGCGGTAAAGAGATCGTGGCCATGCGCGCATGATGACAGATTCGCCGCGCGGGACGGAGCACGATTCAATCGTCAGGACCCTGCACCGGCAAGTCGCGAATGGCGTCGAACAGGGCCGCCAGGCGCCAGCGCAGGCGGGCCCAGCCGGGATCGGGCTGGGGCAGCACCCGCACCAGCACGTTCGACCCCGGCGCCACGTCGCAGGCGAAGGGATAGTCGCCGGCCTGCTCGAAGGGCAGGCGCACCGCATGCCCCGGCAGCACGAGCAGCTGGCCGAACACGTGCGGCGCCAGGTCGCGGTTTCTCAGCAGCAGCACGTCGCGCACGCCCAGCGTCAGGCGCACTTCGGCGGGCACCAGGGTCGGACCGGCCTGGCCGCGCAGCACTGCCGCACCGTGCGGAAACTCCAGCAGGTGTTCGCGCGTCGGGTAGTGGAGCGGCGCCAGCGCGGCCCACAGCAGCGCGGCGCACAGCAGCGCCGCCAGCGACCATTGCAGGCGGCGCAGCAGGCTGGCAGGCGGAGTGGGTTCGGTGGCGTGCATCGGCATGGGGGAATCGATGCCACAATTGTAGCCGGGGCAACAGGAGCATGCCAATCCGGATACTGTTGTGCGCCTTTTAACACCATGCACGGGTATGCTCTTGCCCACGACCACGCCCTTGCCGCGACAGCCTACATGCCGCTTTCCGATCGTTCCGCGTCCCCCGCTCCGCCACGCAGCCCGGCTTCCGTGCCGTTGCTGCTGGCTGCGCTGATTTTCCTGGCATCGCTGATCGTCACGTATGTGGTGGCGGACAATGTCGAGCACACCGCCGAGAACGAACTCGAGGCCAGCTTCAATTACCGCGCCCGCGACCTGTCCGCCGTGCTGGTGCGCCGCATGGCGGTCTACGAGCAGGTGCTGCAGGGTGCGCGCGGTTACCTGCGCGGCTCGGTCGAAGTCAGCCAGCGCGACTTCGCCGACTATTACGCGGTCCTGAAACTGAACGAGAGCTTTCCCGGCATCCAGGCGCTGGGCATCGCCGCGATCATCCCGCCGTCCCGGCTCGACGCCCACGTCGCCGCGATGCGTGCCGCGGGCTTTCGCGACTACGAGGTCAAGCCGCCCGGGCCGCGCGACATCTATACCTCGATCACCCACATCCAGCCCTTCAACGGCGCCAACCTGCGCGCCTTCGGCTACGACATGTTCAGCGAGCAGGTGCGGCGCGCGGCGATGGAGACGGCGCGCGACACCGGCGAGGCCACCGCCACCGGCCGGGTCACGCTGGTGCAGGAGGGCGCGCGCGGCGTGCAGCCCGGCTTCCTGATGTACGTGCCGGTCTACCGCGCCGGCCTGCCGCGCGCCACGGTGGACGAGCGCCGCGCCGCCATCGCCGGCTGGGTCTACGCGCCGTTCCGCATGAACGACCTGATGCGCGGCCTGGGCGGCGAGCACGCGAGCGACCTCGATGTCGAGATCTACGACGGCCGCCAGGCGAACGACGCGGCCCTGCTGTACCGCTCGCCCGGCGCACGGCGCAGCGGCGCGCGCGCGATGTTCGCGCACAGCGAGACGATCGACACCGCCGGCCGCACCTGGACCCTGTCGGTCCGCTCCGCGCCGCAGCTCGAGGCCACGCTCGACAAGCGCCCGACCGTCGCCATCGCGGTGACCGGGGTCGGCCTGGGTCTGCTGCTCAGCCTGGTGGTATGGCTGCTGGCGACCGAGCGCCGCCGCGCCCTGCAGCTGGCGAGCGGGATGACGCTCGAGCTGCGCGAATCGCGCGACCGCATCGACGCCGAGCGCCAGCGCATCCGCCTGATCCTGCAGAACGCCTACGACGCCTTCCTGGCGGTCGGCCCGGACGGCCGCGTCACCGACTGGAACGCCCAGGCCGGCAAGCTGTTCGGCTGGACCGAGGAGGAAGCGCTCGGGCGCGAAGCCGCCGAGCTGATCGCCGGGCCGGAATGGCGCGAACGCTGGCGCGCCCATTTCGCGGCCTTCACCGCGCGCGGCGAATGCGCGCTGCTGGCCGGACCGACCGAGCTGGTGCTGTCGGACCGCCACGGCCGCGCGTTTCCGGTCGAGATCGCGGTCACCGCCCTGCCCTCGGCCGGCGGCTACGGCGCGATCGCCTTCGTGCGCGACATCCGGCCGCGCAAGGAAGCCGAGGAGCGCGAACGCCAGCGCCAGCAGCGCCTGACCGAAGCGCGCACGGCGCTGCTGCGCTCGCAGAAGCTGGAAGCGGTGGGCCAGCTCACGGGCGGGGTCGCGCACGACTTCAACAACATCCTGCACATCATCAGCGCCAACGTGCAGCTCATGATGCGCAACGAGGAAAGCAGCCGCAAGCGCCTGCTCAACATCCTGGACGCGGTGGAACGCGGCAAGAAGCTGGCCGCCCAGCTGCTGGCCTTCGCGCGCCGCCAGCCGCTGCACCCCAGCGTGGTCAACCTGGCGCAGCTGATCGAGCGCATGGACAGCCTGCTGCACCGCGCCGCCGGCGATGCGATCGCGATCGAATTCGCGATTCCCGCCGCACCGTGGAACACCCTGGTCGACCCGAACCAGCTCGAGAACGTGCTGCTCAACCTGGTGATCAATGCGCGCGACGCCATGGACAACCAGGGCCGCATCACGATCTCCCTCGAGAACGTCCGCGTCGACGAGGGCAGCGCGCTGGCCGACACCCATATCCGGCCGGGCGAATACGTGAAGATCGCGGTCGGCGACACCGGCAGCGGCATGCCGCCCGAGGTGATGGAACGCGCCTTCGAACCTTTCTTCACCACCAAGCCGGAGGGCAAGGGCACCGGCCTGGGGCTGTCGATGGCGCACGGCTTTGTCAAGCAGAGCGGCGGCCATATCCGCCTGTCGAGCGTGCCCGGCCAGGGCACCACGGTCAGCATCTTCCTGCCGCGCGCGCTGCAGGACACGCCGGACCCGCTGTACATCCCGACCCCGCATTGAAAGGAGAACCCGTGGCCCCGCCCCGGACCGTGCCCGCCGACGGCGGCTTCGACCACACCCTGGCCCTGCTGTCCGAAGGCTACCGCTTCCTGCCGGACCGCTTCGAGCACTTCGGCTGCGACGTCTTCACCACCCGCCTCATGCTGCGCAGGGCGCTGTGCGTGCGCGGCGAGGACGCGGCGCGCATGTTCTACCAGCCCGGCCGCTTCACGCGCCGGCACGCGCTGCCGCCCACCACCATGGCGCTGCTGCAGGACTCCGGCAGCGTGATGGCGCTGGACGGCGAAGCGCACCGCAAGCGCAAGGCCTATTGGGACCGCTGGAGCGCCAGCGCCTGGTGGGGCTGGCGCTGGCGCAGTGGCGCGCCACGAGCATCCGGGCAGCCGGGTACGGATCGCCGCCGGCGACGACGCTTGGTTGACGATGTTCGCCCAGGAGGTGCGGCGCTACTATCCCTTCCTGCCGGCGATCGGCGGGAGGGCATTGCACGGTTTCGACTGGCATGGCATGCGCATCGAGAAAGGCACCTGGGTGCTGCTGGACCTGTACGGCACCGACATGCATCCGGCGATCTGGGGCGATCCCGGGGTGTTCCGTCCCGAGCGCTTCGAACGCTTCGAGAGCAGCGGCTTCGACCTGGTGCCGCAGGGCGGCGGCGACCACTATGCCGGGCACCGCTGTCCCGGCGAATCGGCGACGGTCGACCTGCTGAAATCGGCGGCGAAGCTGTTCGCCACCGAGATCGACTACGAGGTGCCGCCGCAGGACCTGTCGATCAGCCTGCGCCGCATCCCGACCCTGCCGGCCAGCGGGATGGTGATCGGGAAGGTCAGGCCGCGGACGTAGTGGCGGCTCAGTCGCGGATCAGGTGGCCCTGCTGCACGCGCACGTGTTCGCCGTTGCGGAAGCGCGGCTGGCCCTGCTCGGTGATGGTGCGGTAGCCGCCTTTCGCCATCTTCACGCGCACGTCGGTGTAGGTCACGGATTTCATGTTGCGTTCGATGTGGTTGCCGGCATACGCGCCGCCGACGGCGCCGGCGATGGTGGCCAGCGTGCGGCCATTGCCGCTGCCGACCTGGTTGCCCAGCAGGCCGCCGACCACGGCGCCGCCACCGGCGCCCAGGCCAGAGCCACTTTCTGCGGCGCGTTTGTACGTATGGGTCGAGACCACGGTGCCGCAGTTCTGGCACTGCGCGGAAGCGCGCGAGTGGTGGTCCGGCGCGGCCTGGGCGGCCAGCGGCGCGGCGCCGGCAGCGGCGAAGGCGGCGGCCAGGGCCAGGCGGGCGCCGAGTGCGGATACGTTTTTCATGAGATTCCCCTTAAGTGTTGTTGTCATAAACATGTATACAGGGTAACGGGAGCAAGCTGTTCCGGAAAGAGCGAAACCGTATCAAATGCAAGCGGTTGTAACGGCGCGATGCCGGCCGCGCCATCCTGTGCGCTATTGAACGGAAGCCTGGCGCGGGAAAGCTTATCCTCTGGCCATGGAAAAGCACCCATTCGACGTCGGCGTGGCATTCGAACGCATCGGGCAGGCGGTCGCCCCCTGGCCCAAGGCGGCGCTGTTCCAGCTGGCCGAGGAAGGCCATGCGTCGGTGTTCGAGCAGTTGCTGGCCTGCATCATCTCGATCCGCACCTATGACGAAGTGACGCTGCCGGTGTCGCGCAAGCTGTTCGCCCGGGCGCGCACGCCTGCGCAGCTTGCGCGCCTGACCTGGGAAGAGCTGGATCCCCTGATCAGTCCCTGCACCTTCCATGAGCGCAAGGCGCACCAGATCCTGGCCATCGCACGGGAAGTGGAACAGCGATTCGGCGGCGCGCTTCCCGGCGACCGCGACGTCCTGCTGTCGTTCGCCGGGGTCGGCCCCAAGTGCGCCAACCTGGTGCTCGGCGTCGCCTGCGGCACGCCCGTCATCAGCGTCGACATCCACGTGCACCGGGTGACCGGGCGCTGGGGTTACGTGAAGGCGCCGACGCCGGAGAAGACCCTGCTGGCGCTGGAAGCGAAGCTGCCGGAGCGCTACTGGATCGACATCAATCGCCTGCTGGTGCCGTTCGGGAAACACATCTGCACGGGAACCCGGCCGCGCTGCTCGACCTGCCCGGTGCTGGACATGTGCCAGCAGGTGGGCGTGACCGAGCATCGATAGCTCAGCCGCCCGCACCCGGTACCGCTGGCGCCTGGTGAGCCTGCACCACCTTGAGGGTATCCATCGACTGGCGGAATGCGGCAATTTGCCCGTTCCTGATGGTGAAGACATGCACCCAATCGCTGTCGAAGGGCACGCCGTTGGACTTGACGGTCCACTGGTGGTGGCCCAGCACGACCACGCGGTCGGCATCGCCGAAAAACTCCTGCGCTTCGAACGAACGCAATTGCTGCGCCTGGGCCACCATGCCGAAGAATGCGACGACCTCGCCGCGCCCATGCCGCTTGCCGGAAAACGCCAGTCCGCTCATCTCCGGGATATCCCATTCGATGTCGTCCGCCAGGTACGACAGCAAGCGCTCTTTTTCGCCCTTGACGTACGCGTCGTAAAACCGTTTCACCAGTTCGATATTCTGCCGGGTTGCCATTGCCGCTCCCTCCATGCCGACGAGACCGCGATACCAGCCATACGGTGCTGCAGAAAAGGGAAAAACGCAAGGACGCAAGCGGGCGGGCGTGGCGCGGCGCCGACGCTACGCCACGCCCGCCTCGTTCACTTCAGCGCCGCGCAGGATTGCGCATCCTGGTCCCTGGCCGCGCCACCCACGATCCGGATGTTGGCGAAAGCGGCGGCGAACGGGCCCGTGCTGGCGACGCTGAACAGGGTGTCGATGTGCGCCAGGTCGGCGCCGCGCGCGACGAAGCAGGCCAGCGGAATCTTGACGGTCTGCCTGCCCTTGCCCGCCAGGCCGGCAAACAGCGCGCCGGCGTCGACCGGACCGCCGGCCACCGCCAGCGTGACGGCGCCGGCCGGCGCGGCCGTGACGATGGCATCGAACTGCAGCGCGCCGTCGGCGGCGGCGAAGGCCGGCAGCGCGGCCGCCCTGTCGCCGTGCGCTTCGAGGCGCGCGGGGCCGCTCCAGGTCACCAGCTTGCCGTCCTGCTGGGTGTTGACCTGGCTGGACTCGGCCTTCACGCCCGGTAGCCGGACCACGCGGTTCAGGTCGGCGCCGAGCGCCTCGCGCTGCGCGCCGCTGACGAGGTACAGCGGCCAGGTGGCGCGGTCGGCCTGGTCGAACACCGGCCAGGACGTGGTCACGCCGCAGCCGCCGGCCGGGAAGGCCGCGTCCAGCCTGCCGACCTTCGACGGGCGTCCGTACTTCAGGCCATAACCGGTGGCGAACAGCGGCGCATAGTCCTTGTCGCCCCGGTTGAGCGGCGTCTGGCAGGCCGACTTCGGCCACGAGAACGACAGCGTGCCGCTGAACTCCGCATGGTCCCTGAACAGCACATCGGCCACGCCCTTGCCCTCGGTGCCCGGCAGCCAGGCCATCACGAAACTGTCGGACAGGTTCATCAGGTCGTTGACATACAGCGGACGCCCGGCCACCAGCACCGTGACCACCGGCTTGCCCTTGCCCGCCACCCTTTCGAGCACGGCCAGGTCTTCCGGATAGCGGCCGCTGTGGCGCAGGGTGCCGGACGGGCCGATGTCGCCGGCGCCTTCCGCATACGGCGTCTCGCCGATCACCGCCACCACCGCGTCGAAGGCGGCGAGGTCGACGCCGGCGCCATCGAGGCTGTAACGCACGTTGGCGGCGCCGGCCTGCGCGACGATGCCGGCCAGGATCGTGTCGCCGTTCGGGAAGTCGGCGTTGCCGTTGTCGGTGCCCTGCCAGGTCAGGCTCCAGCCGCCGGTCTGGTTCGGCATGCTGTCGGCGCTCTTGCCGACCACCAGGATGCGCTTGCCGCGCCTGAGCGGCAGCGCGCCGCCGTCGTTCTTCAGCAGCACCAGCGATTCCCGTACCGCCTGGCGCGCCAGCGCGCGCGCCTGCAGCGCGTCCTGCTTGCCGGCGTAGCGGTTGTCGGACGGCTTCCTCAGGCCGGCGCGCAGCTTCACGCGCAGAATGCGGGTGACGGCGTCGTCGATGCGCGCCATCGGGATCTCGCCGCGCTCGACCTGCTTGATGGTGTTGGCGATGAACGCCTTCCACTCGTCCGGCACCATCACCATGTCGATGCCGGCGTTGATCGCGGCCGCGCAGCTGTCGTTGCGGCAGCCGGGCACCTGGCCGATGCCGTTCCAGTCGGAGACGACGAAGCCGTCGAAGCCCAGCTTCGTTTTGAGGACGTCCGTCAGCAGCGCGCGCGAGCCGTGCATCTTGCCATGGTCGACGCCGTGTTCGACGTCGTACCAGCTGTTGAACGAGGCCATCACGGTCTGCGCCCCGGCCCCCAGCGCGCTGTAGTAGCCGGCGCCGTGGATGTTGATCATCTGCGCGGTGCTGGCTTTGGTGACGCCCTGGTCCTTGCCTTCCTCGGTGCCGCCATCGCCCATGAAGTGCTTGGCGGTGGCGACCACGCTGGCGTCCGAACGGAAGCTGCCCTGCAGGCCGCGCACGTAGGCGTCGCCGTAGGCGCTCACCAGCGCCGGCTCCTCCGAAAAGCTTTCGTAGGTGCGGCCCCAGCGGTCGTCGCGCACCACCGCCAGGGTCGGCGCGAACACCCAGTCGATGCCGGTCGCGCGCACCGCCTGCCCGACCGCGGCGCCGATGCGCCCGACCAGCCTGGCGTCGTGGGCGGCGCCCAGTCCGATATTGTGGGGGAACAGGGTCGCGCCGAACACGTTGCTGTTGCCGTGGATCGCATCGATGCCCCAGATGACCGGCACCTTCGTCGCCATGTCGGTGCTCATCGATGCTTCGTAATAGGCGTCGGCCAGGGCGACCCATCTGGCGGCGCTGGCGTGCTTGTCGTTGTCCGGCCAGCTGCCGCCGCCATTCAGCACCGAACCGAGGTAGTACTGGCGCACCTGCTCCGGCGTCACGCTCTTGATCTCGGCCTGGGTCATCTGGCCGACCTTCTGCGCCAGCGTCATGCCGGCCACGATCCTGGCGATCTTCGCTTCGAGCGCGGCGTCGGGGCGGATCGCGCTGCGGACCTGCGGCCAGTCGGCCAGCGGTGCAGGCGCAGCGGATGCGGCGGCGGATGCGGCGCCCAGCAGCGCGGCGGCCGCGATGAGATAGTTTTTCTTATGCATGGTGATTGTCCACGGTGTTGATGGCATGCCTCAGCGTTCCTGCTTCAGGAAGGCGCGGTACCATTTTCCGCTGCCCTTCAGGCGCCGCTGCTGGGTCTCGAAATCGACATGGGTCAGGCCGAAGCGGCGCGTGTAGCCCTCGGCCCATTCGAAGTTATCGAGCAGGCTCCAGGCGAAGTAGCCCTTGACCCGGCTGCCCCGGGCGATGGTGTCGCGCACCGCGTCCAGGTGGCGGATCAGGTAATCGCGCCGCTCGCGGTCGTCGATCTCGCCGTCCGCGCCGACCACATCGTCCCAGGTCGAGCCGTTCTCGGTGATGTAGATCGGCGCCGGGTCGTAATCGGCCTCGATGCGGCGGACCAGGGTGCCCAGGCCTTCCGGCGACACTTCCCAGCCGAACGCGGTGCGCGCCACGCCCTCGCGCGCCACCACGCGCGCCTCGAGCGGCGCGGCGCCGGGAGCGTGCGCGATGAGTTCGGGGAAATAGTAGTTCAGGCCGAGGAAATCGGTCGGCGCGGCGACCGCTTCGAGGTCGCCCGCCAGCACCACCGGCGCATCGGCGGCGCAGCGTTCGAGGATATCGGCCGGATAGCCGCGCCCGTGCAGCGGATCGAGGAACCAGCGGTTGCGCAGGCCGTCGTGGCGCACGCAGGCGGCGACATCTTCCGGCCGCTCCGATGCGGGCGACAGCGGATGCAGGCTGAGCGCGATGCCGGCCTGCGCATCGGCGACGTTGGCGCGGATCGCCGGCAGCGCCAGCCCGTGCGACAGCAGCACGTGGTGCGACACCTGCAGCGCGGTGCGGAAATCGCGGATGCCGGGCGCGTGGATGCCTTCGAAATGGCCGTGGATGGCGGTGCACCACGGCTCGTTGTGGGTGATCCAGTGCTTGACGCGGTCGCCCAGGTGGGCGCTCATGACGTGCGCGAATTCGGCGAAGGCGTGCGCGGTGGCGCGCTCGTTCCAGCCGCCCTGCTCCTGCAGGTACTGCGGCAGGTCCCAGTGGTATAGGGTCAGCCATGGCTGCAGGCCGCGTTCGAGCATGCCGTCGACCAGGCGCGAGTAGAACGCCAGTCCTTCCGGATTGGGGCGGCTGCCTTTGCCGCTGAAGATGCGCGGCCAGGCCACCGAGAAGCGGTAGGCGTTCAGGCCGAGGTCGCGCCCGATGTCGAGGTCCTCCGGCCAGCGGTGGTAGTGATCGCAGGCGCGCGCGCCGCTCGAGCCGTCGCGGATCGCGCCGGGCCGTTCGCAGAAGCGGTCCCAGATCGACGCGACCCGCCCGCCCTGCTGCGCGCCGCCTTCGATCTGGTACGACGAGGTCGAGCAGCCCCACACGAAGTCGCTCGCAAAATCGGTGCGCGCGATGACGGGCGGCGCGCTGTCGTGGATGTTGATTGTCATGTGTTCGTGATCGTGCCAAAGCCGCGGTGGCGCTGGCGCCCACGCATGGAAAGGTTTCCAAGTGTAGCAAAGAAATGCCGCGTGTGCGCATCCTCAGGAAATTTTCGGCGTCAGGCGGCGCGCCGCGTCGCCACCGGGGCGTCGGCCAGCGAGGCACGCTCGGTCAGGCTGATCGGAAAGTCCCGGGCTTCCGGGCGCGTCCCGCCGTAGCAGCGGTTGAGCAAGGCGTTCAGGCCGCTCAGGGTCACGTCGCGCCAGGGAATATGCACGGTCGTGAGACGCGGCGCCGAGAACTTCGCGCTCGGCGTATCGTCGTAGCCGAGCACCGACACCTGGCTCGGCACGGCGATGCCGGCCTGCTGGAAATACGACAGCGCGCCCACCGCCATTTCGTCGTTGGCGCAGAACAGCGCGGTGAAGCGCCGCTTCGACGCCACCAGCTCGGCCGCCGCGGCCCACCCTCCTTCGGGCGAAAAGTCGCTGGCCGCGATCCACAGCGCGCCGGTATCGATGCCGGCTTGCGCCAGTTGGCCGAGGAAGCCCTCGATCCGCTCGACGTTGTCGGGCGAGGTCGCCGGCCCCGCGATCACGGCGATCTCGCGGTGTCCGCGTTCGAGCAGCGTGCGCGCGGCCAGCACCCCGCCGGCGCGGTGGTCGGGGGCGAAGCACTGGCCGGACAGGCCTTCGGAACTGTGGTTCAGCAGCACCACGCGCGACTGCTTCGGGCCCAGCGCCGCGATGTCTTCGTCGCTCAGGTCGTTGCTCATCGCCAGCAGGCCGTCGCAGCCGCGCTCGATCAGGAACTCGATGCCCTCGATGGCCTGGCGCCGTGCATCGCCCGAACCGGTCCCGAACGCGACCACCATGTGCAGGCCGGCGGCGCGCAGCTCGGTATCGATCAGCTGCAGGATCGGCGTGTAGAAGGTGCCCTTCAGGATCGGGATATACACGCCGATCATGCGCGAAGAACCCGACAGCAGGGCACGGGCCGCGTGCGAGGGCCTGAAGTCGAGTTCCTCGATGGCCTTCTTCACGCGCTCGAGCGTGGCCGGCGAGACCGAGCCCTTGCCGCTCACGACGCGCGAGGCGGTGCCCAGTCCCACTCCCGCCAGGCGGGCTACGTCCTTGATAGTTGCCACGGCATCCTTCGCTTGCTGGTTCAGATATTGGTAAAAGCATACTGCATTTATAGCGCCCGGACTACCCGGGCCGGCCGCGCCAAAAAAACATCGCCACTGCCGCGTCGGGATGATATATTTCAAAAAAGATGGAAACGATTCCAGATCGACATGAAACAGCACACGGAGACCCAGTGAACACCCCTACCCGACTCATCATCGCCGGCCTCTGCGCGCTGGCCGCCTGCCAGTCCATGGCCGCCGCCCCCATGCCGCCGGGCGGCAAGCCGGCCGGCTACAAGCTGGTGTGGGCCGACGAATTCGACAAGCCCGGCCTGCCCGACCCGCGCAAGTGGGACTACGACGTCAGCATGAACAGGACCGGCTGGGCCAACGAAGAACTGCAGTACTACGCCAAGGGGCGGCTGGAAAACACGCGCGTTGCGGACGGCAAGCTGCTGATCACGGCGCGCAAGGAAAAGCTCACGGGCGCGGCCGACTTCGGCGGCCAGGCCTATACCTCGGGACGCCTGTACACGCGCGGGAAGTTCGAATTCACCTACGGCTATGTCGAGGTGCGCGCCAAGCTGCCGTGCGGCCCGGGCACCTGGCCGGCGATCTGGATGCTCGGCACCGGCGAGGGCTGGCCGGAACAGGGCGAGATCGACATCATGGAACACAGCGGCATGAAGAAGGGCGAAGTGCTCGCCAGCCTGCACACGGGCGCCTTCAACTGGCCGAACAATACCCAGATCACCGCGCCGACGCGCGTCGAAACGGTCTGCGACACCTTCCACAACTACCAGCTGACCTGGGACGCCGACCGCATCCTCATCGGCGTCGACAACAGGAACTACCTGCAGTTCGCCAATCCGAAAGACGGCGACCACCACAAATGGCCGTTCAGCGATCCGCAATACCTGATCCTGAACCTGGCCATCGGCGGCATGATGGGCGGCCCGGTGGACGAGAAGATCTTCCCGGCCACGATGGAAGTCGACTACGTCCGCGTCTACCGCCGCTGAGCGTCCGCCATGAGCACCTTGCCGAAACTGACCGTCCTCGCCGGACTGCTGCTGGCCGCCGGCCTGCATGCCGCCGAGCCGCCTGCATCGCTTGCACCGCCTGCACCGCTTGCGCCCGTCGCCAGCGCGCGCGTCCAGAAGCTGCTGTCGCAGATGTCGCGCGCCGACAAGATGGCCGTCATCCGCGGCGCCCAGGAACCGGCGCAGGCCACCCTGGGCCAGGCCGGCTGGACCGCCGGCGTGCCGCGCCTGGGCATCCCCGACCTGCGCTTTGCCGACGGCCCGCCCGGCGTGCTGGTGCGCCACGCCTCGACCGGCATGCCCGCCACCCTCTCGATGGCGGCGACCTTCAGCCCCGCCGATGCGGAGCAGACCGGCGCGATCATCGGGCGCGACGCGCGCGCGCTGGGCGTGGACGTGATCCTGCAGCCCTACCTCAACATCTACCGCGATCCGACCTTCGAGCGCGCCTACAACACCTTCGGCGAAGATCCGGTCCTGACGGGAACGCTGGGGGCACGCTTCGTGCGCGGCGCGCAGGCGCAGAACGTGATGGCCCAGGCCAAGCACTTCATCGCCTACGAGGGCGCGGCCGACGTGCAGGTGGACGGCCAGGCGCTGCGCGAGATCTACGCGGCGCCCTTCCGCGACGCCGCCCGGGCCGGCGTGGCGTCCATCATGTGCTCGTACAACAAGGTCAACGGCCTGCATGCCTGCGGCAACGCGTCGGTCCTGAACGAGGTGCTGCGCAAGGAGTCCGGCTTCCGCGGCTTCGTCACCTCGGACTGGGGTGCGACCCATGGCGCCGAGTTCATCACCAGCGGCCTCGATATGGAGCAGCCGGGCATCGGCCCCGAGGCTTTCTTCGCCATCGCGAAGGAAACCGCGGCGCCCGCCATGACGGCGGAAGACAAGGCGGACTTGCTGGAAACGCTGGCGGCCGGCGTGCCCGAGGAACACCAGTACGTCACCGCCCCGCCCGCCGCCGAGCCGGTGCCCGAGCCGGCCGGGGTGTCGAAGAACCTGGCCGCGGCCTTCGCCAAGGGCAGCGTCACCGACGCCGACCTCGATCGCGCCGCCGGCCGCGTGCTGGCGCAAATGGAGGCCTTCGGCTGGCTCGACCGGGCGCCGAACCACGCCGTCCAGGACCAGGAGGTCGAGGACAACGCCAAGGCCATCCAGCGCCTGGCCGAGCGCGGCGCGGTCCTGCTCAAGAACGACGGCGTGCTGCCGCTCAAGCCGGCGGACCTCGATTCGCTGGCCCTGATCGGCCCCGGCGCCCAGCAGACCTTCGCCATCGTCGCCGGCGAAGAGCAATCCTTCGGCCGCGCCGAGCGCCAGGTCGGCGCCTGGCACGCCTTGCGCAGCATGGGCGCCGGCGCCGGGCTGCGCCTGGCCGTGGCCGACGACATGACCGGCGCGCCGATCCCGCAACAGGCCTTCAGCGGCCTGGCCCGCATCGAGGGCAACGCGCGCACGGCGGCCACCGACATCGACCACACGCTGCGTTCGGGTAAGGCGCTGCCGGCCGGCGCCAGCGCCAGATGGGAAGGCACGCTCGACGTGGAGCTTGGGGGCGACTACGACATCGACCTGCAGCTGCTCGGCGCGACCGGCAGGTTTTCGATCGACGGGCGCAAGGTCGGCAATATGGGCTGGTGGGGCGGCCACGGCGACATCGTGTTCGCCAACCGCGACAACGTGGTGCCGACCACCGATGGGCTGGACAACGTACGCCGCCTCGTCAGGCTGGGTCCCGGCCCGCACCGGATCGAAGTCGAAGCGACTGCCGACAGCAGCGGCGCGCCGGTGCAGGTGCGCCTGGCCTGGGTGACGCCGCAAATGAAGAAGGCGGCCTTCGACGTCGCGGTCGACGCCGCGCGCCACGCCAAGACCGCAGTGGTCTTCGCATGGAGCCGCAACCGCCCGGCCTTCGGCCTGCCGGGCGAGCAGGACCGCCTGATCGAGGCGGTGGCCGCGGTCAATCCGAATACGGTGGTGGTCCTGAATACCGGCCAGGCCGTGGCCATGCCCTGGCTGGGCAAGGTGCGCGCGGTGCTCGAGATGTGGTACACCGGCGACGAAGGCGGCTGGGCCGCCGCGAACCTGCTGACCGGCCGCGCCAACCCGGCCGGCCGCCTGCCGATCACCTGGCCGCGCCATCTTGCGGACGGACCGGCGAACGACCCGGCGCATCCCGAGCGTTCCTCGAAGGGCGTGGCCGGCAAGACCGTCTACGGCGAAGGCATCTACGTCGGCTACCGCTGGTACGACCACCAGCGCATCGCGCCGCTGTTCCCGTTCGGCTTCGGCCTGTCGTACACCAGCTTCCGCTATTCCGGGCTCAAGGTCGCCCGCGCGGCCGATGGCGGTCTCGATGCGAGCGTGGTGGTGAAGAATACCGGCCGGCGCGACGGTGACGAAGTGGTCCAGCTGTACCTGGGCGCGCCGCGCCCGGCGCCCGCGGGCGCGGCGTTTGCGGAACGCGCCCTCGCCTCCTTCGACCGGATCACGCTCGCCGCCGGCGAACAGCGCCGCGTGCGGCTGCACGTTCCACCCGAGCGCCTGCGCTACTGGTCGAACCGCGACCAGTCGTGGATTGACGCGATCGATGGCCGTACCGTGTACGTCGGCCGCTCCTCGCGCGACCTGCCGCTCTCGACAAGGATCAGCCATGAACATTAATACGGAATACGACGCCATCGTCATCGGCAGCGGCATCAGCGGCGGATGGGCGGCCAAGGAGCTGTGCGAAAAGGGCATGAAGACCCTGGTGCTGGAACGTGGGCGCGAGGTCAGGCATGTCGCCGACTATCCGACCATGAGCAACCCGTCCTGGGACTTCAAGCTGCGCGGCGACATCAGCCGCAAGGAGCGGGAAGACAACCCGCTCATCTCGAAGGCCGCCGGGTACGACGCCACCACCGCGCATTTCTTCGTGAAGGATGCGGACCATCCCTACATCCAGGAGAAGCCCTTCGAATGGATCCGCGGCTACCAGGTCGGCGGCAAATCGCTGACTTGGGGACGGGCCTGCGGGCGCTGGGCCGACAGCGACTTCACGGCGCCGGAGCGCGACGGCTACGGCATGGCCTGGCCGATCTCCTATGCCGACATCGCGCCGTGGTACAGCCACGTCGAGAAGTTCGTCGGCATCAGCGGCAGCAAGGAAGGCATAGCCAGCATGCCCGACGGCGAATTCCTGCCGGCGTATGAACTCAATTGCGTCGAGCAGCACCTGCGCAGCGTGATCGCCGAGAAATTTGGCCGCCATTACGTGCCCGGCCGCTGGGCGCACCTGACCGAACCGCAGCCGGTGCACCTCGAGCAGGGCCGCGGGCAATGCCAGAACCGCAACCTGTGCATGCGCGGCTGCCCGTTCGGCGGCTATTTCAGCTCCAACAGCAGCACCCTGCCCGCGGCCGCCCGCACCGGCAATCTCACCATCCGGCCGCACTCGGTGGTCCATTCGATCGTCTACGACGACAAGGCAGGCCGGGCCAGCGGCGTCAAGGTGATCGATGCGCAAACCAGGGAAACCCACGTGTTCAAGGCGAAGATCATCTTCGTCAACGCCTCGGCCCTGAACACCAACCTGATCCTGCTGAATTCGAAGTCGGCACGCTTCCCGAACGGACTCGGTAACGACAACGGCCTGCTCGGCAAGTACATCGCCTTCCAGAATTACCGGGCCGGCATGAGCGGCGAGATCGACGGCTTCGAAGACCAGTACTACGAAGTGCGCAAGCCGTCCGAATGCATCATCCCGAACTTCCGCAACGTGCACCGCCAGGACACCGATTTCGTCGGCGGCTACGTGATCTTTTCCGGCGCCAGCCGCCAGGGCTGGGGCGATCGCGATATCGATCCGGGCGTCGGCCCGGAATTCAAGAAAGCGGTCAGCCAGCCCGGCAAATGGACGGCCTATATGTACATGCAGGGCGAAACGATCCCGAAGGCCAGCAACCATGTGCGCCTGAGCTCCGACAAGACCGACCAGTGGGGCATCCCGCTGCTGATCACCTCGGTCGGCTACGACGACAACGACGACCGGATGGTGAAGGACTTCCTCACCGAAGGCCGCAGGATGATGGAAGCCGCGGGCTTCAGGAACATCCAGGCCACCGACAACCACCAGGCGCCGGGGCTGGACATCCACGAAATGGGCGGCGTGCGCATGGGCCGGGATCCGAAGACTTCGCTGCTCAACGAACACAACCAGCTGCACCTGTGTCCGAACGTGTACGTGACCGATGGCGCCTGCATGACCAGCACCGGCAACCAGAGCCCGTCGATCCTCTACATGGCGCTGACCGCGCGCGCCGTCGACCACGCGGTGAAAGGAATGCGCCATGCAGCGCCGTGAACTGCTCAAGCTGATCGCCGCCGCCACCGGCTGCGCGCTGGTGGGCGCACAAGGGGCGCTGGCCGCGCCGGCTATGCGCCCGTCGTTCCCGGCACGCGACCGCGCCATGCTCGACGAGATCGCCGAGACCATCCTCCCGCGTACCGACACGCCCGGGGCGAAGGATGCCGCCGTCGGCGCCTTCATCGTGCGCTACGCGCTGGCCTGCTACGACCCGGCGCAGCTGCGCATCCTGCAGCAAGGCATCGGGACCCTCGATGGCCTGATGCGCGCGAAGACCGGCGCCGGTTTCCTGCACGCCTCGAAGGCACAGCGGCAGGCGCTGCTGACCGACGTCGACCTGCAGGCGCGCCGGCAGGCGAAGGAGGCGGGCCAGCCGGCTCCCCATTACTTCACCCTGATGAAGCAACTGACCCTGCTCGGCTTCTTTACATCAAGGCCCGGCAGCACGCGGGTGCTGCGCTACCGGCCGGTTCCCGGCAAATACAAGGGCTGCGTGCCCTACAGGAAGGGAGAAACCTCATGGGCATGACGATTCCACGCGCGCTGGCGCTGCTGGCCATGGCGCCGCTTGCGGCGTGCGCCGCCACGCCGCTCCAGGACTACCTCGGCCGCTGGGACGTCACCCTGCAGACGCCCGAGCGTGCCTGGTCTTCCTGGCTCGAGGTCCGCGAAGAGCACGGCCAGCCGCGCGTGCGCATGGTGGGCCGCTGGGGCCACGCGCGCTGGCTGCCGCAAGCCTCCATCGCCGATGGCCATTTGCGCTTCGTCTCGCCGAAGGAAGAGGAAGGACGCACGGACAGCGACATGATCTTCGATGGCGTGCGCGCCGGCGAGGAACTGCAGGGCACGACCACGGGGCCGGACGGCGCCACCTGGACCTGGCGCGCGACCCGCGCGCCAAAGCTGGCGGCAACCAGGCAGCCTCGGTGGGGCGCACCGGTCAGGCTGTTCGACGGCAAGGACCTGGGCGCCTGGACGCCGCTCGACGCTGCCGCCGCCAAGCAGTGGCGGGTCGCCGGCGGCATCCTGGTCAGCCCGGGAGGCGGCACCGACCTGCGCAGCATCGCCACATTCGGCGACTTCAAGCTGCACCTGGAATTCAACGCTGCACCGGGCGCGAACAGCGGGGTCTACCTGCGCGGGCGCTACGAGCTGCAGATCGAGAACGACCGCCAGCCCGAGGCGCCGAACATGCGCACCGCCGGCATCTACGGCTTCCTCGCCCCGACGCCCGCCGCGCCGCGCACGCCGGGCGTGTGGCAGAGCTACGACGTGACGCTGGTCGGACGCTACGTGACCGTCCGCTTGAACGGCAAGACCGTGATCGACCATCAAGAAATCCCGGGCATCACCGGCGGCGCGCTCGACAGCCGCGAGGGCGAGGACGGGCCGCTGGTCCTGCAGGGCAGCGAGGACGGCCAGGTCAGCTACCGGAACATCGTCATCACGCCCGCGTTGAAACACCAATGACGTCAAGTACACGGCGGCGTTTCCTGCGCGCGAGTGCGGCCGCGGCGGCCGCGGGGCTGGCCAGTTCGGCCCTCCCCGCGAGCATCGCGCGCGCGCTCGCGATCCCGGCCGCGCGCGTCACCGGCACCATCGCGGACGTCGAACACGTGGTCATCCTGATGCAGGAGAACCGCTCCTTCGATCACTACTTCGGCACGCTGGCCGGGGTGCGCGGCTTCGGCGATCCGCGCCCGATCACGCTGAGGAACGGCAAACCGGTGTGGTACCAGCCCAGCGACGGCGACGGCCATGTGCTGCCCTTCGCCCTGCGCGGCGGCGGCGATGCCGAGAACCGCGCGCAATGCGTCGAGACCGACCTGCCGCATGCCTGGAAGGGCAGCCAGCGGACCTGGGCCTTCCACGACGCCTGGGTCCACAAGAAGCAGCACAGCTCGATGGGCTACCTGACCCGCCAGGACATCCCCTTCTATTACGCGCTGGCCGACGCCTTCACCATCGGCGATGCCTACCACGCCTCGCTGTTCGGGCCCACCAATCCGAACCGGATGTTCCTGTTCACTGGCACCAACGGCCTGTCGGTGAACCAGGACGGCTTCCATGCGCTGGAAAACGTGGACGACCTGAACTACCTGTCGCCGATGGCGCGCGACCAGGCCGGCTGGGTCTCGCCCTACACCTGGACCACCTATGCCGAGCGCCTCTCGGCCCACGATATCAGCTGGAAGGTCTACCAGGAATACGACAACTACGGCTGCAACGCGCTGGCCTACTTCCCGCAGTTCCGCAATCTCGACCTGAGCGACCCGGCCCAGCGCGAGCGCTACCGCCGCGCGCGCGCCTATGCGGGCGAGACCGGCGCGCTCGACGCCGCCGGCCTGCCCCTGAACACCAATCCGCCCGATGCCCAGGCGCTGGTCGACCGGATCGCCCGCGACGCGCAAAGCGGCGAGCTGCCGGCCGTGTCGTGGATCGTGTCGCCGACGAAGTTCTGCGAGCATCCCGACACCAATCCGCCCGGCTACGGCGAGTCGCTGGTCGCGCGCGTGCTGGACGCGCTCACCGCGAATCCGGCCGTGTGGGCCAGGACGGCCCTGATCATCTGCTACGACGAGGAAGGGGGCTTCTTCGATCACGTGCCGCCGCCGGTGCCGCCCGCCTCGCGCAGCGAAGGGTATAGCGGCGTCTCGACCGCGGGCGAGATCAGCGGCGGCGAACCGCTCGGACTCGGCGCGCGCGTGCCGCTGCTGGTGGTGTCGCCGTGGACGCGCGGCGGCTGGGTATGCTCCGAAGTGTTCGACCACACCTCGATCCTGCGCTTCCTCGAGCGGCGCTTCGGCGTCGCCGAGCCGAACATCTCGGCGTGGCGCCGCGCCGTCTGCGGCGACCTGACGTCGATGTTCGACTTCGCCAATCCGGATCCGGCCCCCCCGGGTGGCCTGTCCGCCAGCGGCCACCGTGCCTGGCTCGACCGCGCCGACCTGCTCTGCCGCAACCGCAAGCCCGTGCCGCTGCCGCTCGCGCAAAGCCTGCCGGCCCAGGAAGGCGCCGCCAACGGCAAGGGCACGCGTCCGGCGCGCGCCCTGCCCTACAGGCTGGCGGCCGATGGCGTGTGCGAGGGCGACAGCTTCAGGATCCGCTTCGCCAACAGCGGCAAGGCGGGCGCCGTGTTCACCGTCTATTCGCTGCGCCATAACGGCGGCCCCTGGTACTACACGCTGCCGCCGGGGGACGCCTTTACCGAAGCGTGGGCCCTGCGCGGATTCCAGGACCGGCAATACGACCTGCGCGTGTACGGGCCGAACGGCTTCCTGCGCGTGTTCCGTGGCGGCGCGGACAGCCGCGCCGAAGCCGGCGTGGAGCTTGCGCCGGCGCGCAAGGAACTGGCGCTGCGGCTGGAAAACGGCTTCGACCGCGCCTGCGCCTTCCGCATCCGGGACCGCGCCTACGGTGCGGGCGAAGCCGCGGTCACGCTCGTGGCCGGCGAACGGATCACGCTGCCCTGGCCCACCGCCGCCAGCCATGGCTGGTACGACCTGGAGATCACGGTCGACCGGGACCCCGTATTTTCCAGGCGCCTGTGCGGCCATCTCGAGGACGGGCTGCCGAGCCGCAGCGATCCGGCCTTCGGCGCCGCGCGCGAACAGGCTGTTTGACTTGAGAGGACGTGAATGAAGCACATGTTGAAAGCAGGCGTCCTGGCGTGCGCGCTGGCGATGCTGGCGCCGGCCCGGGCCTTCGAGACGATCCGGCTGCCGATTCCCAGCCCGTCGATGCAGAAGGCGCCGAACGGCACGGTGATCCTGCCCGACGCCTACCGCAAGGGCGAAAGCCGGTTCCCGACGCTCTACCTGCTGCACGGCTGGGCGGGCAACGACACCGACTGGGCGTCGAAGAGCAGGATCGGCGAACTGGCCGACGCCTACGGCATGATCGTCGTCATGCCCGATGGCGGCCATGACAAATGGTATGTGGACAGCCCGGCGCGGCCCGGGGACAGGTACGAGACCTATGTGGGCGAGGAAGTCGTGCGCTTCGTCGACGCGCGCTTTCGCACCCTGGCGCACAGGAAGGCACGCGCGATCACCGGCCTGAGCATGGGCGGCTTCGGCGCGCTGCACATCGCCCTCGGCCATGCCGGCACCTTCGGCGCCGCCGGCAGCATCAGCGGCGGCGTCGATCCGCGCCCTTTCGCGGACAAGTGGAACCTCGCTGGCGCATTCGGCGATCCGGCCGCGAACAGCGGCTACTGGAACGACCAGGCCATCGTCAACAACGCGCAGCGCTTCAGCGCCGGCGATATCGCGCTGGCGATCGATTGCGGGGTCGACGATTTCTTCGCGCCGGCGAACCGGGCGCTGCACCAGCGCCTGCTCGAACTGAAGGTGCCTCACGACTACACCGAACGTCCGGGCGGGCATACCTGGGACTACTGGGCCAATGCCATCCAATACCAGGTGCTCTACTTTTCCGGCAAGTTCAAGGAAAAGACGCCCGCGCCCGCTGGCATCGCGCCGACGGCGCTGGTGCCGCAGCCGCAGTCGCTGACGCTGGCGGCGGGCCAGGCGCCGTTCGCGCTGGACCAGGGCGTGCAGGTGGTCGCACCCGCCGCCCTGTCGCAGCCGGCGGGCTTGCTGGCCGCGTCACTGGGCCTGCGTGTGCGAGCAAGGGGCCGGGGGCGCCAGATCCGCTTCGTGCAGGCCCCGATGGACGGCGCCAGGGCCGGCGCCTACCGCCTGCAAGTGCGCGCATCGGCGATCACGATCCACGCCGCCGATCCCGCGGGCGCCTTCAACGGCGCGCAGACCCTGCTGCAGATGCTGCCGCCCGGCGAGGCCGCGCGCCGCACCGGCGGCAATCCGGCGGTCGCGGTGCCGGCCCTGGACATCAGCGACGCCCCGCGCTTCGCCTGGCGCGGCCTGACGCTGGACATGGCGCGCCACTTCTTCGGCGTGGCAACGATCAAGCGCGTGATCGACAGCATGGCGGCCTACAAGCTCAACGTCCTGCACCTGCACCTGACGGACGACAACGGCTGGCGCATCCCGATCCGTGGCTATCCGAAGCTGGCGACGGTGGGCGCGCGCGGCAACATGAGCAATCCGGACGGCCCGGCGCAGTTCTATTCCGCCGACGATATCGCGGCCATCGTCCGCTACGCGGCCGAGCGCCAGATCGAGGTGGTGCCGGAAATCGAGATGCCGGGCCATGCCGGCGCCGCCGCGCGCGCCTATCCGGAATTCTTCGATGGCGGCCACACCTTCAACCCCGCGCATCCCGGCACCTATCGCTTCATCGACGATGTGTTGGCGGAGGTGGCCCGGCTGTTCCCTGGCCGCGTGCTCCACTTCGGCGGCGACGAGGTCGATGCCAACGACACCGGCTGGAGCCGGATGCCGGACGTGGTGGCGATGGCGCGCGAACTCGCCCCGTCGTCGAAGGAACCCGACTTCAAGGCGGTCGAAGCCGAATTCGCGCGGCGCGTCGCGCAGCTGATCCGCAAGCATGGCCGCACGCCCATGGGCTGGGACGAGGTCGTCCCCGCCGGGCTGGATGCCGGCACGCTGGTGCAGTGGTGGCGCATGGACAAGCCCGAGGTGCTGCGCGCGGCGCTCGAGCGCGGGCAGCAGGTCGTGCTGTCGCCGGCCGACCGGATGTACCTCGATTATCCGCAGGGCCCGGGCGAGCCGGGCGCGCCCTGGGGCGGCAATCTCGGCGGCCCGATGTCGGTGGAGAAGATCGCGGCCTGGGAACCGATGCCGGCGGGTCTCGACGCGCAACAGCCGGGCCGCATCGTCGGCGTCGAAGCGGCCTTGTGGACCGAACTGGTACGCAGCGAATCCTATTTCGAATTCATGCTCTACCCGCGCCTGGCGGCGGTGGCCGAAGTGGCGTGGCGCATGCAGCCCCGCGCCACGCCGGAAGCCTTCGCCGAACGCGTGGCGCCGCACGTGGCCCGCTGGCGCGCGCTCGGCCGCACCGTGCGCGGCGGGCCATGGGATGCGTCCGGGTACATGACGCATTAAGCCCGGCACCGCGCCGTAAGCGTGAACACGTCGTTCCCGCGCAGGCGGGAACCGAAGTTCCGCTTGTCCTGTCGAAGCGCCGAGGAAATTGGGTCCCCGCCTGCGCGGGGACGACGTCCTTAGACGACCGACATTAGCACCACGCCAGCTTCAATGCACCATATACTTCGATGCGTCGTCCGGCCCATGCCGCGAGTTGATGCCGGCCGCGTCGAGCTGTTCGATCTGCGGCTTCAGGCGCGCTTCGAATTTCTCCAGGTCGCGCTTGCCGGCCGGCGACCAGGCGACTTCCGCAAACCCCATCATGCGCGGGTACAGCATGAACTGCAGGAAGCTCTCGGTGCGGGTGAATTCGGTCCACATGGCGGCTTCCACGCCGCGCACGTGGGCGCGGTCGGCCGGCGAATAGTCCGCCGGAACCGGCTCCCATGCCAGCACCTTGGCCAGCGAGGTCGGGCCGTTGTCGTTGCCCTCCCACGGCGCGCCCGGCTCGCCCAGGCCCTGCGGATAATCGAAGTACACCTGGTCCACCGGCGACAGCACCACGTCGTAGCCGCCTCTTACGGCCTGGTCGCGCGCCTCCGGATGGGCCTTGCGCCACCACTGGACGATCGTGCCCTTGTCGACGCCGGCGCTGAAGGCCTCGTCCCATGCCATGGGCGTGCGGCCCAGGCCGCGGATGATGTCGGCCACGCGGCGGTCGAAATACCCCTCGACGGCGTGCAGGTCCTTCGCGCCCAGTTGCCGGCGCAGGGCCTGGATGTCCGGCAGCTTGTCCCAGTTGTTCCCCAGCGCCAGCTCGTCGCCGCCGAAATGCATTACCGGCGACGGGAACAGGCGGGCCACTTCCGCGAACACGGCCTGGATGAAGCGGTAGCTTTCCGGATTGGCCGGGTTGATGCTGCCGCCGCCATCGAAGAACTCGGGGTAGGCGCGCGCCGAGGTGCCGGCATGGCCGGGCATCTCGACCGTGGGCACGATCGTGATATGGCGCTCGGCGGCATAGGCGACCAGGGCCTTGATGTCGTCGGCGGTATAGAACTCGCCGTTCTGGTTTTCCGTCAGCTTCGGATAGGCCGGGATGGCCACGCGCCAGCCGCTGTGGTCGGTCAGGTGCAGGTGCAGGACGTTCAGCTTGTAGTAGGCCATCTGGTCCATGACCGCCATCAGCGTCGATGTCGGGAAGAAGCGGTTGGCCACGTCCACCAGCAGGCCGCGCCAGGCGAAGCGCGGCGCGTCAAGGATCTCCAGCGCGGGCAGCGGCGCGCCCTTCGCGGCCAGCGCGAGCTGGCGCAGGCTCTGGGCACCGTAGAACAGGCCGGCGCTGTCGGCCGCGCGGATGCGGATCCGTTCCGGCGTGAGCGACAAGGTATAGCCTTCGGGACGGATGCCCGCCGCGGCCGGCACGATCTCCAGTTCGATCGCCCGGCCCTTGCCGGCGCCGAGCGGGAGATGCATGGCCGCCGCCAGCTGGGCCGCCGTCGCGGCGGCAGCGCCGCGGCCGACGACCGGCGTATCGCGGGTCAGCACGAACACGCCCTGGCCGGCGGTGGCGTGCGCGGGCTGCGGGATGACCGCGTCGGCGCCGGCAAGCGTGGGGGCGGCCTGGGCCGCGATGGCGACGGCGGACGCCATCAGGCAGGCCACCGCCAGGCGCAGGAGCCTGGTTTTTTTTTCGATCAGCATGGTCGTTTCTTTCTCAGCGTTCGGCGGGGGCGGCGCAATACTGGCGGATGAGGTCGGCGTGGGTCGGCATGAAGTCGACGCATTTCTGGACCACCCGTTCGACGTCCCCCAGGAACTCGGCCACCTCGCTGGCCGGACGGACGTCGGCAAACGGGTGATGGCCATTGGCCCGGATGCGCTGGCCATGCATCACTTGCAGCCAGCTGACGTCGCCGAACAGGTCCTTGTCGGCATGGGTCAGGCGGCCATTGCTGCGGTAGAGGTCGAGCTTGTGCTGCAAGGTGTCCGGGATTTCCATGTTGCGGCAGTAGTTCCAGAACGGCGAATCGTCGCGCTGCGTGGCCTTGTAATGCAGGATGATGAAGTCGCGGATGCGTTCGTACTCGTTCTGCGCCTGGGCATTGGCTTCGTCGATGTCGGCCTGGTCGAAGCCTGCGCGGGGGAACATCGTCAACAGGCGCAGGATGCCGGTCTGGACCAGGTGGATATTGGTCGATTCGATGGGTTCGAAGAATCCGGCGGCAAGTCCGATCGCCACGCAGTTCTTGTTCCAGATTTTCTTGCGCCGCCCGGACACATAGGAGATGTGACGCGGCTCGGCCAGCTGGCGTCCGTCCAGGTGATTCAGCAGGATCGACGTCGCCTCGTCCTGGTTCATGAATCCGCTGCAGTAGACATGGCCGTTGCCGATCCGGTGCTGCAGCGGAATCCGCCATTGCCAGCCGGCCGAATGGGCGGTGGCGCGCGTCATCGGAATCAGGGGCTCGACCGAGGTGCAGGGCACCGCGATCGCCCGGTCGCAGGGCAGCCAGTGCGACCAGTCCTCGTAGCCGGTCTTGAGAGTCTGCTCGATCAGCAGGCCGCGCAGGCCGGAGCAGTCGATGAACAGGTCGCCGCCGACCTGTTCTCCGCTTTCCAGGACGACGGATTCGATGAAGCCGTCGGCGGGACGTTGCAGCACCTGCACGATCTTGCCCTCGATGCGCTTCACGCCCCCCTGCTCGGCCAGCTTGCGCAGGTAGCGGGCATACAGGCTGGCATCGAAATGGTAGGCCTGCACGATCTCGCTCAGCGGGGAACCGGCCATGTCGCTTGGTGCGCGCATGTATTTGGCCTGTTGCGCCGCCGCCGTATTGATCGAAAATTTGCCGAGGTCGGCGGCCTGGCCTTCCTGCAGCTGGCGCAGCCAGAAATGGTGGAAGGGCAAACCGTCCAGGTCGGGACCGAGTTTGCCGAAGCCGTGCACGTAACGGTCGCCGATGGCGCCCCAGTTGACGAACTCGACGCCCAGCTTGAACGTGCCCTGGGTGGCCCGCATGAACTCGGCTTCGTCGATACGGAGGATGGAATTGAAGGTGGCCAGGTGAGGAATGCTGGCCTCGCCGACTCCGATGATGCCGATGTCGTCGGATTCGACCAGCCGGATACGGTAGTCGCCCTTCAGGATGCGCGCCATGGCCGCGGCGGTCATCCAGCCCGCGGTGCCGCCGCCGACGATCACGATGTCCCGGATGTTTTTGTTTTGCATCTGCGTCTCTGAATTTTTGGATAAAAAAAACCCCTGCCTGGATGCCGGCAGGGGTTGGGGTCAAGCCTGGATCAGAACTTGTAGTTGGCGCCCAGCAGGAACTGGCGGCCGTAGGTGTTGTACTTCCATGGCAGCAGTCCTTTGCCGTTGCCGCCCACCTCGGGTCCTGCGGTCTGCACCGACGGCTCGTCGGTGACGTTGTTGACCTGCAGCAGGATCGACAGGCCCTTGTACGCGCCCTGCTCGAACGAATAACCGAGCTGGAAGTCGTACTGGGTCTCGGCGGCGATATGCGAGGAATATTCCGTGGCCAGCAGCAGGCCGTGGGTCGAGGCGGTGAAGGCCGAACGGTAACGGCGGCTGACCCTGGTCGAGAAGCCGTTCTTCTCGTAGTACGCGGTCAGACTGTTGACGACGCCCGAGAAACCATCCAGGTTGATCTTGTTGCCGTTGTTATCGTTCGGCAGGCTGTTCCGGGTGCCGGAGACGCTGGCGACGACGCCGTAGCCGGACAGCGCGGGGCTCACGAGCCCGCCGTCGAGCGATGCGCTCAGCTCCATGCCCCACACCTTGCCACCTTCGCCATTCGCCATGGTCGAAATCGTGCCCAGGTTCGGGTCGCAGGACTGGTTCGACACAGGGCAGCCCGGGGTCAGGTCCGAATAGTTCGGGAAGCCGCTGAAGTCACGCACCGTGGTCTGGTTGTAGATGAAGCTTTTCATCTTCTTGTAGAAGGTGGCGGCCGAAATATAGCTGCGCGTGCCGAAATACTTTTCCAGCGAGAAGTCGAAGGCATTGGCGCGCCACGGCTGCAGGTCCGGTTTGCCGCCTCCGTTGGCCCCCCACAGGCCGATATTCGAGCCGAGCGTCACGGCGGTCAGCTTGGGCTGGTCGGCGCCGGCACGCATGTCATCCATGCGCGGGCGGGCCATCGTCTTGGCCACGCCGACACGGGCGTACAGGTCCGACACCAGTTCGAAATTCAGGTTCAGGCTGGGCAGGTAGTCGTTGTAGGTCGCGCCGCCGGTGACCGGGATCACGCTGCCGGCAGACGGTGCGCCAGGCGATCCGCCGCCGTCGTTCCAGGCAAAGCCATTCGAGATCTGCTGGGAATGCACGGCCTGCACGCCGACGTTGCCGCGCACGGGAACGCTGCCAACGCTGCTGTCGATATCCAGCTTGACGTAGGCAGTCGAGATTTTTTCATGGATACCATAGTGCTGGTCCTTGGCGTTCCACGGATTCTTGGGGGTGGCGGTGTACAGTCCGAGGACGCTCGGCACATCCCAGGCCAGAATATCGTTATGGATATTGCCCATGCTGATGTGGGTGTTGCCGGCCAGGGCGCCAGCCGGGATCGGCATGCTGTCCGTTGGCAGCGTCAGCTGGTATTCCTGGTTGTTGACCAGCTTGTCGCGGCGGGTCTGGTTCGCGCCGAAGTGCAGCTTGCTGAAGATGGTGCTGTCCAGCGTGCGTTCGAAGCTCAGGCGCAGGGACTTGATCTGGTCGGTATAGCTCGGGGTGACCAGCTGCGCCCAGCTCGGGCTGTTGGTCAGCATCAGGTTGGCCGGATTGGTCAGGTCCTGGTTGGTCGACCAGCCCGGGTTGGTGTCGTTGTCCAGTCCGGAGAAATTAAAGGTCGCGCTGCCGGGTACACCGGTGGCGATCGACTCGATCAGGCGCTCATGCCGCTTGGCCTTCGACAGGCCCAGGTCCAGGGTGGCGGTCCATTTCGAGTCCAGCTTGAGTTCGCTCTTCCAGCCGCCCGAACGGATATCGTCGGTACGGTTGAAATTCTTGTCGTCGATGATATTGGTGCCGTTGGCCACCGTGCCGCTCGCCACCACGGTATTGCCGTTCGCGGTGGTCGTGCCGACGTTCGAATAGGCCGATGCCGGGCTGCCCCACAGTCCCAGGTCGCCGGTCCACTGGTTGGTGATGCGGTCCTGGGTGAACTTGGAGTAGTACAGGTCCACCGCGGTGCGGAAGGTCTTGCTGGGGCGGTATTCCAGCACGCTCATCAAGCCATCGCGCACCTGCTTGCTGGAGACGTTACTCGCGGTGAAGCCCTGCGACGCGACGGCGCCGGCCGGGATACCGGTCGCGCCGGCGCCCCACTCTCCGACGTAGTCGCCATACTTCCAGGCTTCGTAATTCTTGGCCTGGCCAGGCGAATCGAGGTGGGCAAAGCCGATCGAGAAGCCGACCGTATTGTCCATGAACTGGTTGATGTAGGAAGCGCTGACGCGGTTGCCCCAGCCGCCGTTGCCATTGGCGTTCAGCTTGCCATAGGAATTTTTCTCACCACGCACGTTGATCGCCATTTGACGGCCGCGGAAATCCAGCGGCATGGCGGGACGGATATCGATCGTGCCCGACAGCCCCTGGCCGACCAGCGTCGCATCCGGGGTCTTGTAGACCAGCACCTGGTTCACCAGCTCGGACGGGAACTGGTCGTACTCGGCGGCACGGCCGTCGCCGGAGCTGACCACTTCACGGCCATTGATCACCGAACCGGCATAGTCCGGGCCCAGGCCGCGGATCGAGATGGCCGACGGGCGGCCGTCGATACGCTGCGCCGCCAGGCCCGGCAGGCGGGCGATCGAGTCGGCGATACTGGAATCGGGCAGCTTGCCGAGGTCTTCCGCCGACACCGCTTCGATGATCAGGTTGGAATTCTTCTTGGCGGTGATCGCGCTTTCAATACCTTTGCGGATACCCGTCACCACGACCACCTGCGGGTCGGCGGCTTCCTGCGCAAAGGCGGCGCCGGAAATCAGGACCAGCGTCGCCGCTGCAATTGGCCTGATCTGGAAACGCTGGGAGGACTTGGGGGTCGCTGTGTTCTTCATGTGATGCAGCCTTCCTTTTTGGATAGGTTTAATTGTTTTGAAAAGGTCTCGTGAGACTGCCCTTGTCTCCAAATTGGAATCGTTCCCACAGCCTTATTGCCGATAGTGCTGCGACTGCTGTTTTTTGTCAATTGTTTTGTTATTACAACGGCGTCTGGTTGCAACAGGGCAGGCCGGCGGCTTGACGGCGCGCCCCGGATGGGCGCGCTGGGTTGGATGACTTATGGAATGGATTACTTCAACGAGGAACACGCGACCGGCTTGGCCGGTGCCGACAGGACCATGGCGGCGCCGGCCACGCTCAGTTGCTCGAATGCGACGTTCTGCAGGGCGGCGGCTTGCGCCGGCGCGATGCCGAGGTCGGCGGCGGAGCACTCTCCCTGGCCCAGCGAGCGCGGATCGCGCCCGGTGACGCTGCCGAAAATCGTCAGCGCTTCCAGGTAGTAGCCGTACACGCTGGCGTGGTAGTTGTCGCTGCCCCAGAGATTGACCTTGCCCGCATCGATGCCATCGTAGGGATTGGAATCCGCGATGCCGGTACGGATCGCCCTGCCCCAGGCTTCGCCGACCGGAATCACGCCCTTCACGATCGGAGAACCGGCCGCGGCCTTGTCATAGCCCGCCCGCACATCGGTGGCCATGACGTCGATCGGCTTGCCGTACCAGTGGCCGGTGCGCTCATAGGTCTGGTCCGCGCGCGACCAGGTCGACATCAGGCGCACATCGACCTTGGGATTCTTTTCCTTCAGGACCTCCGCCATGCGCTTGACGGAGCGGACCAGGGTCGCGGGATCGCCGGGGCGATCGGCATCGAGCGTGCTGTAGCTCTGCAGCACGACCGTGTCCCAGCCTTGCTGGTTGATCTTGTTCAGGGCGTTCTTCAAATGCCAGTCGATGCCGACGCCGGGATTCGTTTCGAGCGCCACGTCGTAGTCGAGGCCAGCCTGGACGGTGAACGATTTGAACAGGGCCGGGACGCCGCCGGTATTGTTTTTATTCAGGTCGGTCACGGTGGCCGACCGGTAATTCATGATCGGCGTGCCGGCGGCGAAGGTGAAGCTGTTGCCGATGAAGAGGATGTTAGTGGCGAAGGCGCTGGGGGCCAGCAGGCAGCACAGCAGGGTGGCGCGTTTTAAGGTCGAGGCGAAATGGTTCCCGGCTTTGTTCATGGATCGTCCTTGGTGGGCTGGCTGATCCATGCATCTTGCGTTATCTCTAGCGCAAAAGCAACAAAGCCCGGTCGGGGGACCGGGCTGAGGCTTGATTGCATAGGTTGGTAGGCCTCCCCGGAGTCGAACCGGGCACCAACGGATTATGAGTCCGCAAAAATGGGTATTCAGGCGCGTTGATCAATGTTGAAGATTTCGAAAAAAACCTTAAAAATCATCGTCCTATGATTTTCCAGGTGGTTCTTGGTGTTGATGAGAATTTATTGATATACTCGAAATTCACTTACACAGCCGTTACATGGAACTCATCAGCGGACAAGGACACAGCAACGAATGTCGAGAGTAAAACTGACAGCAGGCCGCATCGAGGCCTTCAGGTGCGAGGACGGGAAATCGCAGTCGTTCCTGTGGCACGCGACGGTGCATCAGCTAGCGCTGCGGGTCACCAGCACCGGAGCCAAAGCATTCATCTTTCAATCAACCTTAGCCGGAAAGACAATTCGGATCACCATCGGCTCACCGCAGGCTTGGACGATCGAACAGGCCGAGAGCGAAGCCAGGAGGCTGCAAACCATCGTCGACAGCGGCAAGGATCCACGCCAAGTCAAGCAAGACGAAATCGAGGCCATGAAGGCGGCTGCAGCCGAGAAGGCTGCCACTGAAGAGGCTGCGAAACATGCTGCAGCACGCGATGCCCTCACTTTAAAGACAGTCTGGGAAACGTATGTTGCAGACCGGTCGCCGCACTGGGGCGAGCGCCACCGCGCTGACCACTTCAAACTCATCAAGGAAGGTGGGGAACCGCGGACGCGAAGTAAGAAAAAGGTGACGGAACCTGGCCCGCTCGCGGCTCTCGCCGGTATTCGCCTTGTCGATCTCGTACCAGAACGAATCGAAACATGGGCAAAGGTAGAGGCGACCAAAAGGCCGACAAGTGCCAGACTTGCGCACCGTATGCTCAAGGCTTTTCTGAACTGGTGCATCGAACATCCTGTCTATGGCAGCGCCGTTACCACCAATGCTGCCCGCAGCAAGCGGGCTCGGGAGGTCCTGGGCAAGCCTGGCGTCAAACGTGACTCGCTACAGCGGGAACAACTCGCAGCGTGGTTTGCCGCAGTCCGTAGTCTTGGAAACCCGGTGATGGCGGCGTACTTGCAGACGCTGCTTCTCACCGGGGCGCGGCCGGGCGAAATCATGGGAATGAAGTGGGAAGATCTGAACCTTCGATGGAAGGGGCTTACGATCAGGGACAAGGTAGAGGGTGAGCGGGAGATTCCGCTGACCCCATACGTAGCAACCCTACTTGCTTCCCTACCCCGCCGCAATGACTGGGTGTTTTCAAGTACGAAAAGTGGACATATCACTAGTCCGAACTATCAGCTCAACTCCGTGTGTGCGGTTGCTGGTATCGATGGGCTAACGTTGCACGGGCTGAGGCGATCGTTCAAGTCACTGTCGGAATGGCTCGACCTGCCAGCTGGTGTGATCGCCCAAATTCAAGGGCATAAGCCGAGTGCTACGGTTGAGAAACACTATACGAATCGGCCGTTGGATCTGCTCCGCATTCATCATGAGAAGCTGGAAGCTTGGATTCTGAGGCAAGCAGACGTCAACTTTCGCTCGGGAATTCCCGAACTTCACGCAATTGCTGCGTAAGAGGATGGCATCTGTCGTGCGAGCGCATCGGGCATTACAGACCATGTCTTGGCGTTTCCGAAAAAGTTCTTGCCAATTGATCCTAAAGAGATTCAGTGCTACATTCGGATCAACGTATAAGGTGATCTAAGGAGTGGAAATGAAAGAATTCTTTCAATATACAAAAGAAGTGATGGCACAAGATTTCCGTGCCCAGTTCGCGATCTTTCTGGCGATACGCAACTGGATTAGGCGCAACGCCTACGGGAATTCGGAACAGTAATTTTAAAATTCCCGAAGGCGTCGCCTTGGCAGTACAACGACAACAGTCCCCTCGCAAGATTGGGCCGCTTGTTTTTCACTGGTTTTCTTCTCGGAGCGGCGTTTCAAACTTTTCAATGTGCAGCTCAGGCGTCTGCGGCTGGGTAAGTTTGTTCACGGAATCGCTTCTGCACAGGTTTGGCCCCTTGGGGCGCTCCAATTCCGCCGACCATGCTGCTCAGCCAGATCAGCACCGTCGATTCCGCTACCGCACCCAAGCTCACGCGGCAGATATTCCCATGGTATTCCAGTCCTGATGCCGAACAAAATCTCAGTCAATGTCGCCCGGTCACCGACGCGTGGTTGACCACCTTTCGGAGACGGCGGGTGCACTGAGAGCGAACGGCTATAAGGGACCAGAGTTCATCGGAAATGAGGCTTTGGCCATGGCATCAGTCCGGCTAAGAACAGCCGGTAAGGTTAATGCCAGGACCGGGCTGCGTACGACTGAAATCGCCCCAAAGCGGACCTGTCTTCTCACCCAGCCGAAACCAGCGCCGGGCTTGACTTTGCGGCAAGCCTTCCGGTCGGCCGGCATGGTCTTTGTGGCATTTATGCCACTGACATGATTGCGAGTATAAAAAGGACCAAGCCCTGAGTAGAATGGCACTATCAACACCGGAAAAGCGCCTCCTGTCCCATGTAATGAACGCACTTATTCTTCGACGAGTCTGTATGGCTTTGTGGATGAGCGTGGTCTGCCTGGCAGGCGCCGGACCGCTTCCGCCGAATATCTATGCCGCGGCGGACCAGACGATGCGCGAATTCAAGGCGGCGCAGACGGTGCCCGACGTGGTGGCACTCTCCGGCCGCTTCCAGGCCATGGCGTCGACGCAGATGGCGAATGCGGATGATGGAGCAAAGGGCAGCGAGGACGCGAAGTCAGACGCCGCGGCTGAGGCAATCTCGGCGGCGGTTCACACGCTTGCCGAAGCGGCTGTCGAGGAATCCCTGCCCGAGCCGGTCAAGATCGCGCTGAACCATCTGTCGCTCGGCTTACCTGGGATGGTGCTGTCGAACGTCCTTGCCACGGAATCGACCGCTACACCGCGGCGCGAGCTTCAGGCGCTGTCTGCGCTCGTCAACAGCGCAGCGCAGCGGCGCATCGAAGAACTGCTGGAGCGCGACGGCCTGCTCGAGCAATACCAGCGCCACAAGGCGCGGGCGCCCGACGTCAAAACGCTTGTGGCTAGTCTAAAGGTGCCGCCCCGGCATCGCGCAGCGCCGCGTCTTGCGCCCGCGGGCAAGGCACGTACTTGCGAAGTCCTGCTCGACCCGACCAGGTCGCGTGCGCTCCTGGCCCATTCCGAAGCGGACTGGTTGAAGCTCAATGCGGATTGCACGCGGTGATCCGGCGATGCGATCCTGCTGCCATCTGATCCTGTCGTTCGCCGTGGCCTGGCTATTGTGCGCCGCCGGCGGGCTGGCACTGGCCGGCCCGCTGCTCGACCGGGCCGCCCGGCTCGACCGCGACGGGGCCGTAATCGACGCACTCGTGGTCTACCGGGCGGTCCTGGACGACCCGCAGGTCGATTCGGCGGATCGAGCCGCCAGCCGGGCCGCGCTGGCCCGCATCGCCCAAGGCCTGAAGGCGAAAGGCCTCGCGGAACTGGCGGGCGAAATTGAAGACCGGATTAAGGTGCCGCAAGTCGACTTGAGTGGGTTCCCGACCAGACAGGGATCGGAGTCGCAGCGCTTGTTCGACAGCGCCAGCCGTGGCACCCTCGAGGCGCCGATGGCGCAGCTTTCGGACGAGCAACAGATGTGGCGCTCGCTCCTCGCCGGCGCCACGCGGAGCATCCTGAGCAACGCCAGCCAGGGAATCACCGGCCAGGTGAACCGCGACATCGCGCTGAACGCCCTCGTCGAGGGAGCGACCGGCATCGACAAGGAGGCAGTGCGCCAGGCCTTGCGTCCGGCTGCATCGGGCGATTCGTTCGCCGCCCTTACGAACCTGTCTGGCTTGATCGACCGAAACGCCGATGCCGGAGCCGCTCTGCCCGCTGGTGGCCCGGCGATGGGCGCCGGTATTGTGCTGATCCCAGCTCGTTCCTCGGACGCTACCTTGAACTACTTCGACGCGTTCGACCAGGCCGTTCGCGGCGATACGCCGGACCTGTTCGGCTTCCTGGCCCAGCACCGCGCGTCTGAGGACCCGAAAAACAGCGTCCTGCTGATCACCAGGACCCTAAAACGCTGCTTCGGCGACGTCCTGATCGCACCGGACTTCCCGAGCGCGATGAAGCTCAAGGGGGGCGCCATTGCTGTGGTCGGTATCCGGGTCAGCTACCCCTTCTTCGGCGCATGGACGGCGAACTACGACGTGCAGTATTTCGACCGCGAGCTGAAACTGATACATGCGATCGCTGCGACGGGAAGCATGGTGCCGCCTCCCTTTCACCATACTGTGGGGCTAGTGGTCCAAGAGCGCGCGGCCGCCGACTTCCAGCGCAAGCTGGCGAGCGCAACCTCGGGGCGCTGCACCTGACGCCGCGCGCCAGCCGGGTCCTGCTCAGTGCGGAGAGAAAGTTAGTCGCCTCATGCTCAGAACAATGCAACTTGAGTAATGGCGGCACCCATGCTTGGTAGAGCAGCGCTGCCAAGGAAAGGCGGCCATCGTTCCACAAGCACACATCATCATTGAACCACTCCGCAGCAAACGAGCCGTCAGCATTTGATGTAGAGTGTATTTCAAACACGGTCATCAGAACCTCTAACGCTGCTGTGTAAGTCTGCTTTTGGCCGGTTGCGGACGGTCGGCATAGCGTAGCACGTTGCCAGGGTGAACATTCTCGCCGTCTGTCACGAACGGCTGCTGCCGACCCAAAGCAGACCTTTGACGTGAGCGTCTGTTCAGCGCAAATCCTGACCAATAGCTAAATTAACGTAGGCTTATCGGGCGGCACATCTGGCTACGTCATAGGACTGAAGGTCTTGCGCCAGTCACTGGGGCTGACCTGAAACCGCTTTTTGAAGTGTTGGCGGAATGAGGTTGGCGTCTGGAACCCCGCCATACCCGCAATCCTGTCGATCGACAGAGATGTCGTTTCCAGAAGTTCGCGCGTCAGGCGAAGGCGTTCATTGACCAGCCAGTCGACCAGCGTCATGCCGGTCGCCTTGCTGAAGTGGCGGGTAAAGGTGCGGCGGCTCATGGCGATGCGCTCGGCCAGGTCATCGATGCTGTGTGTCCGGTCGAGGTTGTTGCGCAGATAGTCGAGCAAGATGTTGAGCTGCGCATCCTGGGTGGACGCGGCTACAGGTTGCTCGATGAACTGGGCCTGGCCACCCTCGCGGTGAGGCGGTATGACCATGGTGCGCGCCACCTTGTTGGCCACGCGGGCGCCGTAATATTCGCGCAGCAGGTACAGGCAGCAATCGAGTCCGGCGCCGGTGCCCGCCGAGGTGATCAGCTTGTCCTCGTCGACATACAGCGCATTCATATCGAGCTTGATACGCGGGAAGCGTTGGCAGAAATCCTGCTCCGCCATCCAGTGCGTGCATGCGCGCTTGCCGTCGAGCAGGCCGGCATACGCCAGCGGATAGGCGCCATAACATAGTCCCACCACGTGCGCCCCCCTGGCGTGGGCGCGCGACAGCACAGCCACCAGGTCGTCTCCAGGACGGGTGTTCAGATCGTGCCACCCCGGCATCACCAGGATATCCGCCGTTTCCGCCAGTTCAAGCCCGCCATCGGGATGCACCGTCAAGGCACGCTCGGCGCTGAGCGAGCGCGCGCCTGAGGAGACGATGCGCAAATCGAATAGCGGTCCCTCTGGTTGCTCGGCGCTAAAGACCAGGTACGGAACCGAAAAGTGAAACGGGCTGAAGTCCGAATAGAGGATGAGGGCAACAACGGGGGGCTTTTTTCGCATGGTGGTCATATGTTAGCTAGTTTTGGCCCAAAAGTTTCGATACTTGGCATTCGGGTCGATTTTATGTTCGCGTTGACCCCACCATAATGCTGCTTGTCGATACTTAATTACCGGAGCAAGAAGATGAAAACCCTCAAAACCCTCGTCATAGCTATGGCACTGGCTGCCGGCACCGCCGGGTTCACCGCCCACGCTGGCACCGGCGTTGCCACTGCCAACGCAACGGTTCAGGTCCAGCAGATCCGCAACGCCACGGCCAAGATCGATTACGCCGGTAAGACCTTCCTGGTCGATCCCTTCCTGGCAAAGAAGGGGACTTACCCCGGCTTTCCAGACACCTTCCACAGCGAGTTGCGCAACCCGACGGTAGAGTTGCCATTGCCTGTGAAGGACATCATGAGCGGCGTGGACGCGGTGATCGTCACCCATACTCACCTCGACCATTGGGACGGCGGTGACCACAAATTCATCCCGAAAGCGATGCCGCTGTTTGTCCAGCATGAAGCTGACGCCAAGGTAATACGCGGCCAGGGTTATACCAATGTCCGCATTATGACCGACAGCACCGAGTTCGAAGGAGTGCGCCTGACCAAAACTGGCGGCCGGCATGGTACCGAAGAGATGTACAGCAAAAAGCCGCTCGGCGACGCGCTGGGCGAGGCGATGGGTGTTGTGTTCCAGGCACCGGGCGCCAAGACCGTCTATATCGTGGGTGACACAATATGGAACGCAACAGTCGATAGCACGCTGGCCAAGTTCAAGCCCGACGTGGTCATCCTCAACACAGGTGACGCCCGCATGAAGGGTTACGCCGGCTCCATCATCATGGGGAAGGACGATGTACTGCACGCTTGGAAGGCCATGCCCAACGCAACCATCATCGCCACCCACATGGATGCCATCAACCATATGACGCTGAGCCGAAAGGAACTACGCGACCATGTAAAAGAGCATAAGATCGGCGACCGCGTGCGCATCCCGGACGATGGCGAGGTACTAAAGTTCTAATGCCAGTCCCCCATATCGAATCTTGATGACCGTAACATCCCTTACCGGAAATAGCGATCTCAAGATTCAGTGACCATACCTTAGAAACGGAGTACGCCATGACCGCACCAAGCCGAGCCCTCATAATTATCGATGTCCAGCAGGAATATTTCGAGGGTCAACTTCCGATTCAGTATCCTGCTCGCGAGGGGTCCGTTGCACGCATCAGTGAGGCGATTAACGCCGCTTTGAATGCCGATACTCCAATCGTGCTGGTCCAGCATGAACTGCCGACAGACGCCCCAGTCTTCGGCTCAGGCTCAGCCACCTTCCAGAATCATCCCGAAGTTGCTCAATGTGAGAGCAAGGCTGCCAAGCGTATCAATAAACAGTTTGGCAGTATCTTCGCTGGAACTGACCTCGACGCATGGCTACGTGACAACGGGATCGATACGATCACCCTCGTCGGATACATGACTAACAACTGCATACTTTCTTCCGCAGCTGATGCTGAGCCTCGGGGCTTTAACGTCGAGGTCCTTTCGGACGCGACGGGTGCTATTGACATAGCCAATGAGGCCGGTCATGCGTCCGCTCAACAAGTCCATAAAACTCTCATGGTTTTGCTTCATTCAAACTGGGCCGCTGTCGTTGATACCAACACTTGGGTTGCTGCACTCCAAGCCAGTGAGCCTTTGGCAAAGAGCAACCTCGTTGTGTCAGCCGCTCAGGGCCGGGACGTAATCTGACAAATTTATAAAGGGCTGCTTTTGGCCGAAAGCGGAAGTTGCTTGTTGAGCATTGTACCGTACAGGTACGCTTCAATCTGACGTCAAGGACACGGTTGTAAGAGCGTCAGAATAGGGTTGATTTACAAATTCTCTGACGCTCATGTGTCACCGTCTATGACCTCAACTTGACAGACTTGGCCCTTAACCCGGTTTTACGTTCCGTTGCACCTCAGACCCTACAACGAATCCCATCTTGCATCCCTTCAATATAGTTGCATTTTGGTAATTCTATGGGATTTGTTGGTAAAACTATATCTCAGTGGCTCGTACAAGCCCGTTCTTGGATAATTTGGGTAGACAAAAACAACATGTATAATTAGTGTCGTTTTCAGAAGACGACCGCACCATCTGACTGGATGTAACGCCTGGTGTGCATACGGCTCCTGACAGCCCAATATCAGGAGTCGTCTGCACCAATCTCGACTATGCTCAATACTCGTGTGCACCAAAGCGAGGTTTGGGCATGACATCAGACACTCCACCGATTGCCGCGCAAGGCGTGGCCACCCTGCCCGACGAGGCATGGGCGCAAGCCCGGCACCGGACGGAAATCATCGGGCCACTGGCAGCGCTTGAGGTGGTCGGGCATGAAGCCGCCGATGAGGCAGCCCAAGCGCTGGGCCTGTCCCGGCGACAGGTATATGTCCTGATCCGTCGCGCCCGGCAGGGTACTGGCCTGGTAACAGACCTGACGCCCGGCCGATCCGGCGGCGGCAAAGGCAAGGGGCGCTTGCCGGAACCGGTCGAGCGCATCATCCGCGAGCTGCTGCAAAAGCGCTTCCTGACCAAGCAGAAACGCAGCCTGGCGGCGTTCCACCGCGAAGTCGCGCAGGCGTGCAAAACCCAGAAGCTGCCGGTGCCGGCGCGCAACACCGTGGCCCAGCGGATTGCCGGACTACACCCGGCGAAAATAGCCCGCAGCCGGGGCGGGCAGGACGCTGCCCGTCCCTTGCAAGGCGCGGGTGGCATTCCGCCAGAAGTCACCATGCCGCTGGAACAGGTGCAGATCGACCACACCGTCATCGACCTGATCGTGGTCGACGAGCGCGACCGGCAACCGATTGGCCGCCCATATTTGACCCTCGCCATCGACGTGTTCACGCGCTGCGTACTCGGCATGGTGGTCACGCTGGAAGCGCCGTCCGCCGTCTCGGTCGGCCTATGCCTCGCGCATGCCGCCTGCGACAAGCGGCCCTGGCTGGAAGGGCTGAATGTGGAAATGGACTGGCCGATGAGCGGCAAGCCCAGGCTGCTCTATCTGGACAACGCGGCCGAGTTCAAAAGCGAAGCGCTGCGCCGTGGCTGCGAACAGCATGGCATCCGGCTGGACTATCGCCCACCAGGCCAGCCGCACTACGGCGGCATCGTGGAACGGATCATCGGCACGGCGATGCAGATGATCCACGACGAATTACCGGGGACGACCTTCTCCAATCCCGGCCAGCGCGGCGAGTACGATTCCGAGAAGATGGCCACCCTGACGCTGCGCGAGCTGGAGCGCTGGCTCGCGTTGGCGGTAGGCACCTATCACGGCTCCGTGCACAACGGCCTGCTCCAGCCGCCGGCCGCGCGCTGGGCCGAGGCCGTGGAGCGCGTTGGCGTCCCGGCCGTCGTTACCCGCCCCACCGCGTTTTTGGTCGATTTCCTGCCGGTGATCCGCCGCACCCTGACCCGCACCGGCTTTGTCATCGACCACATCCACTACTACGCCGACGCCCTCAAGCCGTGGATTGCCCGGCGCGAGCGCTTGCCCGCCTTCCTGATCCGGCGCGATCCGCGCGACATCAGCCGCATCTGGGTACTGGAACCGGAAGGTCAGCACTATCTGGAGATCCACTACCGCACCTTGTCCCATCCGGCCGTCACCCTCTGGGAACAACGCCAGGCGCTGGCCAAATTGCGTCAGCTCGGGCGCGAGCAGGTGGACGAGTCGGCGCTGTTCCGCATGATCGGGCAGATGCGCGAGATCGTGACCACCGCCCAGAAGGCCACGCGCAAGGCGCGGCGCGACGCTGATCGCCGCCAGCACCTCAAGACGTCGGAGCCACCGGCCAAGCCCATACCGCCGGATGTGGACATGGCTGACCCGCAGGCAGACAACCTGCCGCCGGCCAAACCGTTCGATCAGATCGAGGAGTGGTAGCCGTGGACGAATATCCCGTCATTGACCTGTCCCACCTGCTGCCAGCGGCACAGGGTTTGGCCAGGCTGCCGGCAGACGAGCGCATCCAGCGCATTCGCGCCGACCGCTGGATCGGCTACCCGCGCGCGGTCGAGGCGCTGAACCGGCTGGAAACTCTGTATGCGTGGCCGAACAAGCAACGCATGCCAAACCTGCTGCTGGTCGGCCCCACCAACAACGGCAAGTCGATGATCGTCGAGAAATTCCGGCGGGCGCACCCGGTCGGCACCGACGCTGACCAAGAACATATCCCGGTGCTGGTCGTGCAGATGCCGTCAGAGCCATCGGTGATCCGCTTCTATGTCGCGCTGCTGGCTGCGATGGGCGCGCCGCTGCGCCCGCGCCCACGGCTGCCGGAAATGGAGCAACTGGCGCTGGCCCTGCTGCGCAAGGTCGGCGTGCGCATGCTGGTGATCGACGAACTGCACAATGTACTGGCTGGCAACAGCGTTAACCGGCGCGAGTTCCTCAACCTGCTGCGCTTCCTCGGCAACGAGCTGCGTATCCCCCTGGTCGGGGTCGGCACGCGCGAGGCGTACCTGGCCATCCGTTCGGACGATCAGTTGGAAAACCGCTTCGAGCCGATGCTGCTGCCGCCGTGGGAGGCCAATGAGGACTGCTGCTCGCTGCTGGCCAGCTTCGCGGCGTCACTCCCGCTACGGCGGCCATCCCCGATTGCCACGCTGGACATGGCCCGCTACCTGCTCACCCGGAGCGAAGGCACCATCGGCGAGCTTGCACATCTGCTGGTGGCGGCGGCCGTCGCCGCCGTGGAGAGTGGCGAGGAAGCGATCAACCACCGCACGCTCAGCATGGCCGACTACATCGGCCCCAGTGAGCGGCGGCGACAGTTCGAGCGGGAACTGATGTGAAGTCCGCGCCGCGCTGGCCGCTGCATCCGGCACCCAAGGAAGGCGAAGCCCTGTCCTCATGGCTCAACCGGGTCGCCGCCTGCTACCAGATGGACGTGCACGAGCTGCTGGCCCACGATCTTGGTCACAGCCAACTTGATGACCTGGATACCGCACCATCCTTGTCGTTGCTGACGGCGCTCTGCCAGCGCAGTGGCGTCGAGCTGGAGCGGTTGCGCAGCATGAGTCTTGCAGGCTGGGTGCCGTGGCTGCTCGACAGTCTCGACGATTCGGTACCAGCAGCCTTGGAAACCTATACATTCCAATGCGCGGTGCTCCTGCCCAAGCGCACCCGCAAGGTGCGGTCCATCACTCGCTGGCGTGCCTGGCTACCGAGCCAGACGATTCGCCGGGCGTGTCCGCAGTGTCTGAACGATCCAACGAATCAAGCTGTGCTACTCGTCTGGCAGCTCCCCTTGATGCTGAGCTGCCCGCAGCATGGCTGCTGGCTGGAGTCCTACTGGGGCATGCCCGGCCGGTATCTTCAGTGGGAAATCGCCGATGCTGCGCCGCGCCCTGCCGATGACGCAATCGCCTGCATGGACCGGCGCACCTGGCAGGCGCTGACGACGGGTTTTGTGGAGCTGCCGCGTCGGCGTGTCCACGCCGGCTTGTGGTTCCGGCTGCTGCGCACCCTGCTTGATGAGCTGAACACGCCGCTCTCGCACTGCGGCAGTTGCTCGGCGAGCATCCGCCATGTCTGGGAGCGCTGCGGCCATCCGCTGCGCGCCGGGCAGAGTCTGTGGCGTCCCTACGAGATTCTGGCCCCGGCGGTGCAGTGGCAGATGCTGGAGGCGGCGGCCACCGCCATCACGCTGATCGAGTCAAAGGCGCTGATCCCGCGCGGGGAACAGGCCGCGCTGTTTCAGACGGAGCCGCACACTGGTTTCACCAACGGCCTGCCGGCGAAGGTGCCGAAGCCGGAACCCATCAACCACTGGCAACGAGCAGCCCAGGCCATCGATGAGGCCATCATTGAAGCGCGACACAACCCGGAGACGGCCCGCTTGCTGTTCACACTGGCGTCCTACGGGCGACGCGACCCCGAATCCCTGGAACGTTTGCGCGCCACGTTCACCAAGGAGGGCATCCCGCCGGAGTTTTTGTCACATTACGAGCCTGAATGGCCGTTTGCAGGTCTTAGACTAAATGACGGGTTAAGTGACAGTTTTTGACGGCGAGAACTTTCTGGCTCACACTGTCACATAATCGAACGTATATGTGACAGGTACGACATGCTGATAGGCTACATGCGGGTATCGAAGGCGGACGGCTCCCAGGCTACCGATTTGCAGCGCGACGCGCTGATTGCCGCCGGGGTCGATCCAGTACATCTTTACGAGGACCAGGCATCCGGCATGCGCGAGGATCGGCCCGGCTTGACGAGCTGCCTGAAGGCGTTGCGAACTGGCGACACACTGGTCGTGTGGAAACTGGATCGGCTCGGACGCGACCTGCGACATCTCATCAACACCGTGCACGACCTGACTGGGCGCGGCATCGGCTTGAAGGTATTAACCGGGCACGGCGCGGCCATCGACACCACGACCGCCGCCGGCAAGCTGGTCTTTGGCATCTTCGCCGCCCTGGCCGAGTTCGAGCGCGAGTTGATCGCGGAGCGCACGATTGCCGGCCTAGCCTCGGCCCGCGCGCGCGGGCGGAAAGGCGGCCGGCCGTTCAAGATGACCGCCGCCAAGCTGCGGCTGGCGATGGCGGCAATGGGTCAGCCAGAGACCAAGGTCGGCGACCTGTGCCAGGAACTTGGCGTCACGCGGCAGACCCTGTATCGGCATGTTTCACCCAAGGGTGAGCTACGTCCAGATGGCGAGAAGCTACTCAGCCGAATTTGATGCCGGCATGAGGCAACGTAGCGACAGCGTGGTTTGTCTCAATGGGAAGCGCTCATGATCGATCTTTGAAGGCCCGCAGCAGTCGTGTCACAGACAGGACGAACAAACCGGTCAGCGTGAGGGCTGCGATACCCCAGTACTCTCCGATGAACGCGCCGGCCGTCGTGCCGGCCAGCACAATGGCGAGAATCGGCAAATGGCAGGGACAGGTGAGCACGGCCAGCGCGCCCCACAGGTAGCCGGTGATCGGTTTGTGCGTCTCGGACGGCAAGCGCTCGGGGCTGTTCATGGCAGACTCTCCGCGTGCTGTGCCGGCTCGGTCGGCATGGTGGCCAACTGCACCTCCAGATCGGCCAACGCTTCGCGCCGACGCTCGACGAACTGGCGCAGAACGGCAAGCTGCGCGGCCGCTTCATCGCCGTCCGCAGCATCCAGCGCCCGGCACAGCCGCGCCAGCGCGTCCAGGCCGATGCCCGCCTCGAAGGCCGCCCGCACGAAGCACAGCCGTTGCAAGGCGGCATCATCGAACAGGCCATAGCCGCCCGGGGTGCACGCCACCGGACGCAGCAATCCGCGCAGCAGGTAGTCGCGCACGATATGCACGCTCACCCCGGCATCAAGGGCCAGCCGGGACACGGTGTAGGCGCTCATTGAAAACCTCCTTTTTTTATCCAGCGCAGCAGGAAAGCTGCTTCACGTCCTTGTTGAAGGTCTGCGCCGCAAGCTTCAACCCCTCGACCATTGTCAGGTAGGGGAACAACTGGTCGGCCAGTTCCTGCACCGTCATGCGGTTGCGGATGGCGAGCACCGCCGTCTGGATCAGTTCGCCCGCTTCCGGGGCCACCGCCTGCACGCCGATGAGCCGTCCGCTACCTTCCTCGATGACCAGCTTGATGAAGCCGCGTGTGTCGAAGTTGGCAAGCGCTCGCGGAACGTTGTCGAGTGTCAGCGTGCGACTGTCGGTCTCGATGCCATCGTGGTGCGCTTCCGCCTCGCTGTAGCCCACGGTGGCGACTTGCGGGTCGGTGAACACCACTGCCGGCATCGCGGTCAGATTGAGGGCTGCGTCGCCGCCGGTCATGTTGATCGCGGCACGGGTGCCGGCGGCCGCTGCCACGTAGACGAACTGCGGCTGGTCGGTGCAGTCGCCGGCCGCGTAGATGTTCGGGTTGCTCGTGCGCATGCCTTGGTCGATAACGATGGCCCCTTGCGCATTGACAGTGACCCCCGCCGCGTCCAGCGCGAGGCTGCGCGTATTCGGTGCCCGACCGGTGGCAACCAGCAACTTGTCAGCGCGCAATTCACCGTGTCCGGTGGTCAGCACGAATTCGCCGTTCACATGGGCGACCTGGCTGGCTTGCGTGTGCTCCAGCACCTCGATGCCCTCGGCGCGGAAAGCGGCTGTCACGGCCTCGCCGATGGCCGGGTCTTCCCGGAAGAACAAGGTGCTGCGTGCCAGGATCGTGACCTGGCTGCCGAGCCGGGCAAAGGCTTGCGCCAGTTCCAACGCCACCACCGACGAACCGATCACGGCCAGGCGTGCGGGAATGGTGTCGCTGACAAGCGCTTCGGTGGAAGTCCAGTAGGGTGACTCTTTCAGGCCCGGAATCGGCGGCACGGCCGGACTGGCACCGGTGGCGACCAGGCAGCGGTCGAACGTTACCTCGCGCTCGCCACCCTCGTTCAAACGGACGACCAGGCTCTGGTCGTCCTTGAAACGCGCTTCACCGTGCAAAACGGTGATGGCTGGATTGCCGTCCAGGATGCCTTCGTATTTGGCGTGCCGCAGTTCATCGACACGGGCCTGCTGCTGGGCCAGCAGTTTGCTGCGGTCAATCGCAGGCACAGTTGCCGCAATACCGCCGTCGAACGGACTTTCCCGGCGCAGATGGGCAATATGGGCAGCGCGGATCATGATCTTGGACGGCACACAGCCGATATTGACGCAGGTGCCGCCGATGGTGCCGCGTTCGATCAGCGTGACCGTCGCGCCTTGCTCGACGGCCTTCAGCGCCGCCGCCATCGCGGCCCCGCCGCTGCCAATGATGGCGATATGCAAACCGGCGCCCTCAAGTGCATCACGGATTTTTGGTTCATCTTTGAAATCACCAACCCGGATCGAGCCTTGATAACCCAATGCGGCGATGGCGGCCAGCAGTTGGTTGTGGCTCACGGCGGTGTCTGCCATGACTTGCGCGCGGCTTTCTGGATAGGACACCACAGCGGCATTCACGCCGGGAATCTTTTCCAAAGCATCTTTGACATGGGTGGCGCAGGATGTGCAGGTCATGCCATTCACGGTGATTTCGGTCATTTTTTTACTCCATTGAATTTCGGTGTGCAGCAGGCATCGGCTTGGCGTTTTCGTTGGATGGCGTAGATGGTCAAGCCGATGAAAATCGCCAGCGCAGGCAGCAGCACATAGTCCAGATAGCCGGTCAGCGCGGACAAGCCGACCACACCGAGCAAAATGACCAGAACAGGGGTGAAGCAACACAGCGCCACGAGGGTTGTGCCAATGATGCTGACCCGCAGCAGTGTCTTCGGGTCTTTCATGATCAGTTCTTGACTGATGATGGGTAGCCCGCATCCTCGGTAGCCTTGGTCAGTTTCTGCACGCTGGTCTTGGCATCATCGAAGGTGACCACCGCTTCGCGCGTCTCGAAGGTCACGTCAACTTTACTGACGCCATCGACCTTGGAAATCGCCTTCTTGACAGTGATCGGACAGGCCGAGCAGGTCATGCCCGGTACGGACAGCGTAACGGTCTGGGTGGCGGCCCACACGGGGGCAACAACGGCAGCGAGGGCAAGGGCGGAAAGCAGCTTTTTCATGGTGAACTCCTGTGATCAATAGAAAAATGGCACGACGTAGGGAAATCCGAGCGCGACCAAAACCAGCACGGCCACGCCCCAGAAAATGAGCTTGTAAGTAGCTCGCACTTGGGGAATCGCGCAAACCTCACCCGGTTTGCAGGCGGCTGACGGCCGGTAGATGCGCCGCCAGGCGAAGAACAACGCCACCAGCGCCACGCCGATAAAGATGGGGCGATAGGGTTCCAACACCGTCAAGTTGCCGATCCAAGCGCCGCTGAACCCCAAGGCGATCAGAACCAGCGGCCCGAGGCAGCAAGCCGAGGCGAGGATGGCGGCCAGCCCGCCAGTGAAGAGCGCGCCGCGCCCGTTTTGAGGTTCAGACATACGTTTGTCCTTTCGAATCTGAATTGGATAGCTTAAGCTTACTTCCGTAGTTATGTACGGAGTCAAGCGATATGGAAAACAATTTGGAGAACCTGACCATTGGCGTTTTCGCCAGGACGGCCGGGGTCAATGTGGAGACCATCCGGTTCTATCAGCGCAAGGGCTTGCTCCCGGAACCGGACAAGCCTTACGGCAGCATTCGCCGCTATGGCGAGACGGATGTAACGCGGGTGCGCTTCGTGAAATCAGCCCAGCGGTTGGGCTTCAGCCTGGATGAGATCGCCGAGCTGCTGCGGCTGGAGGATGGCACCCATTGCGAGGAAGCCAGCAGCCTGGCCGAGCACAAGCTCAAGGACGTGCGCGAGAGGATGGCTGACCTGGCGCGCATGGAGGCCGTGCTGTCTGATTTGGTGTGCGCCTGCCATGCGCGGAAGGGGAACGTTTCCTGCCCGCTGATTGCGTCACTGCAAGGGAAGAAAGAACCGCGCAGTGCGGACGCGGTGTAGCCCGAGGGAACTACGCCTTAGCGTGCTTTATTTTCCGTTTTCTGAGGCGACTCCAACGTCAGAAAAGACCGTGCGGTCGACTTTTGATATTTCGTGCTGTCGCCTTCTGAAAGTGACAACCCGGTCATACGGTGATTGAGGTCCCAGGCGTCAGCTACCGCACCTGAAGCCGTCGTTCATCGCTCCAAAGCCGGTGCCTGTCTCCGTTCGCCCAGGCCAGGGTGTCGTAGTACTTGTGCAGCAGCTCGGTAATGGCGGCGGTGTCGTCGGTCATGGGGTTTCCTTGGGGTTGGCGGTGAGGACTGCCTGGACGCGTGCTTGCAGCGCGGGCAGCACGTCTTGTTGGAACCAGGGGTTGCGCACCAGCCAGCGATTGTTGCGCGGGCTAGGGTGAGGCAGGGGGAACGCTTGCGGCCAGTGCTCGCGCCAGGCTTCGACCACCCGGGTGAGCGGCGTCTTGCCAGTACCGAGGTGGTAGTCCATGGCGTAGCTGCCCAGCACGATGACCAGCGACAGGCGCTCGAAACGCTGCATGAAGGCTTCGCGCCAGGCGGGGGGCGCACTCCGGGCGTAGCGGCAGGTCACCGCTTTTGCCGGTGCCCGGATAACAGAAGCCCATGGGCAGAATGGCGATGCGGGTAGGGTCGTAGAAGGTGTCGCGGTCCACGCCCAGCCAGGCGCGCAGACGCGCGCCGCTGGCGTCGTCGAAGGGCACGCCTGAGGCATGGACCCGGGCCCCCGGTGCTTGGCCGGCGATGAGGATGGGCGCACTCGGGTGAAACTGGAAGACCGGCTGCACGCCGTGTGGCAGATGCGGTGCGCAGCGCGTGCAGGCGCGGACGTCGGTCAGAAAGGCGTCGAGTGTCGGCATGGCGCGCTTCCGGAAAGGGTGGCTCGCGCAGGACGGAGGTGCCATCCTGCGCGAAGCGTAACCCGGCAGCAAGTCAGTGCTGGGTCAGTGTCGGATAGCCCTGGATGAATACGCGGTCGGTCTTGGCCGCCGGCACATGGCAGCCCATGCAGTCGGCTTCGTAGCTGACGGCGACATTCTTGGCGGGGGCGTCGGCCTTGAACAGCGCCCAGCCCCAGCCGTCGCCCCACAAGGGGTTGCTGGCGAAACGGCCTTTGGCGTCCTTGACCATCACGAACCACACGGCCGCATCGGAACCCCAGACCACAGGGTTGCCAGTGGTCATGGCGCTGGTTTCGAGCTTGCGGATCTCTTTCACCAGCGTGGCGCCGTCCAAGAACTTGCCGGTCTTGCGGTAGTGCTCGGCCGGGGGCGGCTTCAGAATTCGGAAAATATTGCCCGTTAAGACTTTTGTCCTATCGCAGACGTTGGCTCGCAGCCAGCAAGAAGATCTGGGTATCCGTATTTCGTGGTTGAATTCGTCTTGTGCGGCGCAACGTATCGTGTGACGCGGGTGGTTGGAGGGCGCCGAACGGCCAGGATGGGCCATTCGGCCGTCGCGCCACTCGGACGGTCAGACGTCGGCTTCGCCCAAAAAAGAGGCCATTCAACTGACGAGATGAACGTTCCTTCATCGGTCAAAGTGGACAACCGGTGAACATGGCTCGACCAAGTCTCAGCCCTGATATGCTTGCCTGGTTCGTATTCCTTCCATGCGATTGCACTTGCTCATGGCACAGCGCGGACTTGCGAGAGGGAGTACTGCAGGTCAAAAACTATGGCGCAGCCCGATTACTGTACCGAACTGGTTATTCCCGGGCAATACTGAGCCGTCGTAGCCGTTAGCGCCAAGTGCTGAGCCGCCATTGTTCTTTGTATAGGAGGCCGTGATGTAGGCGTCAGTGCGCTTGGAAAAGCGATAGTCGGCTGACAGCACAAAGGAGACAGGGTCTTTTGCCGAGGTCCGGTCATTGGTCTTATAGGCTGCACCTGTTAATGCAAAGGATGGCGCCAGATTCCAGTTCACACCTGCCCAAAGAAGGTCCGTTCGTGGCATCGATGTCACGAGTTGACTTACTAACCGGCGATAACCCACATACACGCTAACAGGATTTATATCGAGAGCCACCGCTCCCACATAGCGACGCTCGGTCTTACCATCCGTAACGGCAGAACTGCCGTTGAGTTGGTCGTAGGCACCGCCGACGCGGAATTTGCCGGCCTGATACGTGAACCCAGCGCTCATATCCCGTCCAACTCGACTGTTTCCCGGAACCTCGGAACCATTGGCCACGCTTGAATCGACACCGAAACTGTAGAGTGCCGCAACCGTCAACCCGCCGAACGTACCGGTGTATTTCGCTGAGTTATCGGTTCGCCCCGCCAGCCAGGCGTCGTGATTGAACGACGAATACTTTGGAGCGAACAGCATCGGGTCGAATGAGATGATCAGATCGAAGAGCAGGTTGTGATGGCGGCCGAGCGTAATCTGTCCAAATCGGCTGCTGTCTATACCAACATATGCTTTTCGACCGAACAGCCGTCCGCCTTGCACGGCCATGCCAGAATCCAGAGCCATGCCGCCCTCCAGCACGAATACGCCTTTCAGTCCGTTCCCGAGATCCTCCACTCCGCGCAGGCCCCAGCGACTGCCGGCAGTGTTCCCGGAGGTCATGCGTACCAGACTATTGGCTTGGCCGGCTGCATTGGGGACATGGTTCAGAAACTCCACGCCCGCATCTGCCACGCCATAGAGAGTGACGGACGATTGTGCATGGGTGTACGAGCAGGCAGTAGCGATTGCGGCTGCAATAAGCGTCCGTTTCATAGGGCAACTTTCATTCTGGGCTGCCACCCGGATTGGGCGGTGTTTTCAGAGGGTCAGAGGGATGGCAGGGCTGCCACCCCTCATGGACGGATCTTGGCGGCTATCGATCCCGTCCCGACGGGGCCGCCTATCGTGCGGCGGGTTAGCCGCTCTTTCGTTTGGAGCGCTTCCGCCCAACGCCGATTTGCATTAGGTCATCGCCTACAATCAATTGGCCGGAGAAATTGCGTTGAGCGCGCATTAGATTCTCTTTCGGCGCATGGCCCGGCGCGATATGCGGCCGAGGCCTTTTCGGTGTACACATCGTGCAAGCCGCGAGAGGCGGATTTTTCGTCCAACACCGCATATGAGCCCAGGTGGACGAAGTTTGTGCGGAAGTCTGTGGGGCGGCTGATGCCGCCCTGGCTGTCCACATAGGGCGAAAAGTCGCCGGCCGTGACGGCCAGTGGCAGGACGAGGGCGCTGGCGAGCAGAGCGCCGGTGAGTGCGATTTTCATCGTGTTCTCCTTATATGCCTATGGAGATCAGACGGCGACCACGGGGAAATCCACCGTGGGGTCGGCGATGTGGTTGGTGTAGTTGGTGAGCGTGTTCAGCGCGACGTTGGCGATCACTTCCAGTATCAGGCCGTCGTCGAGCCCCGCGCGGCGGTAGTTGGCCATGGCGTCGGCCGACACCACGCCGCGTTGCTCGACCAGCGCGCGGGCAAAGCCGGCGATTGCATCGTCAAGTGCGTTGGCCGCCTGGCCGGTGCGGGCCGCGGCGATGGCCTCTGCCGACAGTCCGGCACCTTTGCCGATCAGGGTGTGTGCGCTCAGGCAATACTGGCAGCGATTGGCTTGAGCGGCAGCGAGCGCAACGATCTCGCGCTGGGAGGCATTCAGGCGGCCGGTGCCCAGCGTTTCGGACAAGCCGAGGTAGCCATTGAGCGCCGCCGGCGCGTGGGCCAGCGTGGCGAACAGGTTCGGCACCATGCCAAGCTTGGCTTTGACGGCCTTGAGTGTGGCAGCGGTAGCGGCGTCAGCGGTGTCGATGGTCAGGGGGGCGATTTGGGTCATGTCTATCTCCGTAGTGGGTGAGGTGCAAGAGCACGTGGGCATGATCGCCCTTTGTTTGGTACGATATGGCACGTAAAGTATCAAATACGTAACCTATCGTCTTATATGGAGAGTGGAATGGCGGATCGACTGGCCGGCTTGCTCCGGCACTACTCGCTTTCGGCGCGCGTTTTTCACAGCGGCGCCTTCTGTGAGCAGCATCATTACGCGGCGCCGCATGGCTATATCCATCTGGTGCGGCGCGGCCCGATTACGGCGCGTTCGCCCGTGCATGAAGATCTGCTGGTTACCGAGCCGAGCCTGCTGTTTTATCCGCGCGTGGCGTCGCATCGTTTTGTCGCCGCCCCCGGCGATACCGCTGAGCTGTTGTGTGCGGAGGTCGACCTGGGCGCTTCGACGGGCAATCCGTTGGCCATGGCCTTGCCGTCGATGCTGCTGATTCCGTTGGCGGACTTGCCCGGCCTCGGGCCGACGCTAGAGTTGCTGTTTGCCGAAGCCGAGCGCGACCAGTGCGGTCGGCAGGCCGCCATCGACCGCTTGTGCGAGTTGCTACTGATCCAGTTGCTGCGTTATCTGATGGATGGGCGGCTTGGCGCCACCGGACTGCTGGCGGGCCTGGCCGACCCGAAACTCGCGCGCGCCATAACCGCCATGCACGATGCGCCGCAGACCGCGTGGTCGCTCGAGGCGCTGGCGGCGAAGGCGGGCATGTCACGCGCGCGCTTCGCCGCCGCGTTCAAGGACGCGGTGGGCGTCACGCCGGGCGACTATCTGGCCGACTGGCGGATGAACGTCAGTTGCACCCTGCTCAAGCAGGGGCGGCCGGTGGCGGTGGTGGCCGACCGCGTCGGCTACGGCAGCCCGAACGCTCTGGCGCGCGCCTTCCGCGTGCGCATGGGCTGCGCCCCGCGCGACTGGCTGGCGCAGCAGCGCGGTGACGCGGCGCTCAGCGGTTCGTGAGTTTGAGTTCGATTCGCCGGTTCTTGGCGTAGGCGGCGCCGGTGTTGCGCTCGTCGAGCGGGTGAAATTCGCATCACGCCGGAACAACTGGCGGAACTCCAGGTGGCGATCCGTCAACGGCTGGTCAGTCTGTTCGTGCGGCGCGGCCGGCTGGACAAGGCTGAGTCAGTGGCGCAGGTAGCTGGATGACGCTGTCCCGCCCTGAGCCGACGCTCACAGGCGGGGATTTCCAGTGTCGTCATTGTCGGCTATTGGCCGTTAACTGACGATCGGCATTCTCAGTGTATAGGGCTATTGTTATCAAACCGAAATTTTTTCGAAGCACACTTATGATCGCAATTTTCTACTATTGATAAAAAGCGTTATCGCTAGTACAGCCGATCTCGAAACGGGCGAAGCCGGGCTGCTTGAACGCCGAGCGGCTGACCACGACAGCGATGAGGAAAACCTGCGGTTGCAGGCCCGATTCGTGGCGACATAATGTGGTGCGTCCGATTCCAGAAGTAGAGTGTCCCAACGAACAAAACCAAGCAGCGCTCGCAAGGCGGCTATACCTGAATGTGCACCCTCTCGCCCTCTTCTGGACCACCGCCTTGCCGTCATCTACCCGACGGCGCAACTCCTGCTCGCCCGAACGGCATGTTGAATTTTTGATCAAGGTGTTTAGTTGACATCGAAGCTCCCCCTGACCGCGTCCCAGCCCGCCCTATCGGGTAGCCTCACACCCGTACAGTTCCAGCAGTTGGCCGAAGTACCGCCGGCGGTCGCCTGGTTCGTCAACATCGACAACCCACGCACGCGCCGTGCGTATGAGAGCGACCTGCGTGAGTTCATGGCCTTTACCGGCATCGAGGATCCGGCACAATTCCGGAGCGTGAGCCGCGGCCATGTTCTGGCTTGGCGCCGCGACCTCGAGCGGCGCGCCCTGAGCGGTGCGACGATCCGCCGCAAGCTGGCCGCGCTGTCGTCGCTATTCGACTACCTGTGTGAATCCAATGCGGTGACCGGGAATCCGGTCGAGGGAGTGAAACGCCCGAGGATGGACAGCGCAGAAGGCAAGACGCCGGCGATCGGTGACCACCAAGCGCGTGCGCTGTTGAATGCAGCTGATGCCTCGACCCTGCGCGGCCAGCGCGATCGCGCGATCCTGGCTACCCTGCTGTACCACGGCTTGCGCCGCGCCGAGCTGTGCGCATTGCGCGTGACCGACATCCAGGAGCGCCGCGGCGTCAAGCACCTGCAGATACGCGGCAAGGGCTCCAAGATTCGTTACGTGCCGCTGCACCCGGGTGCGGCTGGGGCAATCGCGGCATACCTCGAGGCCGCGGGTCATGGCAATGACGCAACCGGCGCACTATTCCGCCCGACCAGCAATAATGCACGTTCCCGCACTGCCTCAATCACGCCTGATGGCGTCTACAAGATGCTGACCTCCTACGCCAAGGCGCTGCACATCAACGTCGCTGGCTTTGGCCCGCACGCGCTGCGCGCGACGGCTGCCACCAACGCACTCGACAATGGCGCTGACATCGCCAAAGTCCAAGAGTGGCTGGGCCATGCGAACATCGCGACCACGCGCGTCTACGACCGACGCCAAAGTCGGCCCGAGGACAGCCCCACGTTCAAGGTTACTTACTGACTCAAACGCTCAATGCAGTGGTTATCCGTACGACCTACGTGCCGGTGATCTCGAACGCATGCCGGAAGATGGCTAGACCGGCCGCACCGGCTTCGTTCACCATGCCGCCATGGGGGACATCCTGACATGTCAGGCTACCAGGTCTATGCCTGCGGCGCGCCCGCTATGATCGATGCCGCCAAGCGCGATTTCAGTTCGCACTGCCGGCTGCCAGAGGAGGAATTCTACGCGGACTCGTTCACATCACAGGCCGCATTGTTAATAAATCGCTATCGAAAACTGCTACAATAACTTTTTCTGAAGTGAAATAGGAATTACATGGCGGCCAAGCAAACAGTTAACCTCGATGCGCTGATACCACGTGATGACGTGGAGGGAAAAAAGCCCAAGGTCAGCAAGAGCGTGATTCAGATCACCGAACTTGCACTGGGAAAACACTTCTATGGGCTACTGCGCAAGCCGCTATTTCAGCGTGAGACTAACGATTGGGACGTCGACAATGTCGTTTCTCTCATCCAAAGCTTCCGCAACGGCCATCTTATCCCGGCCGTTATTTTATGGTCCGCTGATGGATCCACCTTCGTGATCGACGGAGCGCATCGCTTAAGCGTGTTCATCGCCTGGGTGAATGACGACTATGGTGATGGGAAAATCTCTCAGACCTTCTTCAAGAATGAAATCCCGAAGGCCCAACTGGCCACGGCAAAGAAGTGCCGCGAGGAAGTCAAGAAGGCCGGCCTAGAATACGCAGAGCTGCAGAAATTGACGCAGCTTGCGGTGCGCACGCCCGACCAATTAAGCTGGAGCTCCAATATCGCCGAACCGATTGAAACCCAGTGGGTGGTGGGTGACGCACAGGTTGCACTGCAGTCCTTCCTGGACATCAACCAGCGTTCTGTCGGCATCGATCCGACGGAAAAATACATGATCGTCGAGCGCAAAGCGCCGACCATCGTGGCGGCCCGAGCATTGGTCAGTGCAGGGCGTGGACACGCGTACTGGGGCGATTTTACACCTGACAATATCGCAAAAATCGAAGGCATCGCACGAAACATTTATGACGCGATATTCGAGCCCGAAGATGCTCAGCCGCACAAGGATCCTGAGCTCCAGCCTGCTGGCATGGCGCAAACCGCCAATGGCCTTCGTCTCGCTGTTGAATTGGTGAACGTGATTACCGGGACCAAATCGGGTTCCGTCAACATGACGCCTGACACCGACGGCAGCAAGACACTGGATGCTCTCAAAAAGGTCTGGAGCGTGGTCAAGCATGTTGCAGGCAACGACCCGGCCTCGTTAAGCCTTCACCCTGCCGTCTACTTTTGGGGAACGACTGGTAACCATCGTCCCAGTATGTTCCTGGGCGTGGTCGCTTTCGTTCAGGAGCTGATCGAGAAAAAGGAGCTGATCAAATTTACCCAGTACAGGGCGCAGCTCGAAGAAATTCTGATCGGTAAGAACGCGCCTGGCCAGCAAATTCTGAGCCGCTACGGTGGCTGGAAGCGGAGCTTGGATCCGATCCAGAAGTTGCTCAGGTCCATTCTTGATGGCCTTGAAAACGACCAGACCGAGGAGCAGATTCTGGCCGCGATCTCGAAGCTCGGGAACGAGACGTCGAACAACGATGCGACAAAAGATCAGTGGAAGGAGACGCGTAGTGCCGCGCGGATCAAGGCGAGCTTGAAAAATGCCCAGCGCTGCGCTATCTGTAAAGCACGTCTTGTCCTAATCCATGCAAGTAACGACCATACCAAGCGTCGTAGCGATGGCGGCCACAATGGTGAAGATAACGTTCAACTGACGCATCACTATTGCAACCACGGCTTCAAGGAGCATTTTGCACAAACTCATAAGCCGATGCCGACGATCGTATTGCCTGGCGAGGCGCCGGTAGAAGACGTGAAGCCGTAGGTTCGTCGGACTTGTACGGTTTGGAAGTGTGATCACGTTGACGCCACACGGATCGCACAATGCGGCCTCAATGGTGCTGCTACTGGCCGACGCCTGTATGAGCTGGCAGCACCGCACCTGAGCGGTATCGAGGCAGCTGCGTCGGTGCTAGGTGGGCCGGCTCGTCCGTGGCTCGGCATTCCTGTGGGCAGGTGATCGCTTGCGGTCCAGGCCGCGCGATGGTTTCCTAGTAGGCTTTCGTGTCATACGCGCTGCCGCACGAGCCAGCAGTGGCCTGATTATTCATCCGCAGCCGGGAAGGCTTTAGCTTGGCACTGCGGACAATACAGATATAAGGTTCGCCCGTTGCTCAGCTTAAGCGAGCCGGCGCGATACTGCTGGATTGCCCAGATACCCGTGACGCCGTTTTTGAACGTTACCTCCCCGCTCGCATAGCAGGGCGACCAGTCGACCATATGAAAGTAATCGTGCTCGGCGACTTCGGCCGCTTTGCCGATGTACTCACGAATTTCCTGATAGCTGAGCTTAAAATCTGCGCACTGCTCCACCCGTTCACCTGCAGCTGGGGACGTCGCGCCGCTGTTCCGGACAGTAACTGTGCTGATCGGCGGAAGATGTGTCTGGCGCATTTTCGGTTCGGTACCTGAACCATCGTCCGTAGCTACGGACGCGCTTGCTGTCACGGCAAAGATGAGTGAGGCAATTACCATAGTGCGCTTTCAGCTTCAGTGGGATTCTTTCGGGAAACGACCGGGTGCCGGAATATCTCAGTCATTGATATTCCGAAAGTCGAGGTGAGCTCAGAAACTAACCAGTGAAGCGACGCGTTTTGCTGAGCATTCACCGTTTCATAAACTCCCTGCTCAGCCGGGCTCTGGCCTCTGCCGGCTACCACAGCACCAACAATCTCAATCCCGACGCTGTCCTCGTTCGAGGGATAACGCTGAGGCACGTGCTTCGCCATTTCTATCCGGTGTTCTATCCTTGGACTGAAGTGTCTCAGCGTCTGAAGCTCGGTCGGGCTACAACGGTGCTCAGCGAGACACCGCGCACGAAGTTTACCCACATGCCAGGTCTGACGAAACAACGACGCGGTCTGATAGATCGTTCCATCCTTGTCGATCAAAAAATGGGCGCCGTTCGCGTTTTGCATCGTGTAGCTACTCAAGCTTGAGGCGCCAGACGCACCGCCAGTCTGGTGAACGATGATTCCACTAATCCGCTGTAAAGGTCCGTGCTCGATCAGCGGGCGTGGTGTCCGCTGTACACGTGCATTGAGAACGTAGCCTTGGCTGTCCAAATGGAGCATCAGGTCATCTCTTCCTATCAGAGGGTTACTTTGGGGTGGGCAAAGAGACACTGTGGGGCCGCGATCAGGTCGCGGTCTTATTCGCTGCCAAGTCCCACCCGCCGGACGTGTTCCCACCGGCACCGCCGCCGATCTTCTGCTGGGTGTACTTCTCAGTAATCTTGGCGAAGTGCAGCGTGAACTGATCGGCCACCAAGCCAGACCCACCGTAGGATTTTCTATTGCTGGACACCAGCACGTTTTCCAGCGTGACCTCGTAATACTTGAGTGGGCCGGAGCCGTCCGCACGGAAGAATTCGAGCTTGGCTTTCGGGATTGTCTTGCCCTGGGCCGCCAGTTCCATCAGCTTTGGAGAAGCGAGATCGACCGCCTTCGTAATCCGAAGCGCATCGAAGACAGCGCGCCCGATCGTGTGGCCGCCAGCGGTTGACATGGTGCCAGCGGTCGGCTGGATGACACCCCAATCGACGGCCTCTACCTCGATCCACCCCTTGTGCTTGTCGTCGTTCGATTCGCCGTTAACGCCATCAATTTGCAAATAGACATCAGATGCCATGCCTGCTCTCCACGAGGTTGGGGTTCCCCTCATTCTGACCCTGCATGAGCTAGGGCAAGTTGGCTGTGCGCAAGGGACTCGTACCGTTAGTGGCATCTATGTACAAGCTCGAGTACCTGGGGCAGATGCACGTATCCATGCGTCCAGCAGAAGCGAAGTCGGCGGGCTCATGTGCTCGAACCTCGGCTAACACTGCCGCCCGCCCAAATTGCGACTTCAAGCTCGGAGAACGCGACGGATATCCGCTACCGGCCAAGCCAGTCGACCGTTGACACGAACCGGTCGCAGAGGCCCGGTTTCGGAAGATGCCCATACCCGCAGCGTCTGCGGTTTTCGCCCCAGATGATAGGCCGCGCATGCGGTATCAACATGGGTTCGGCGCTCGAGCTCAAGCGACGTAAAACCTGCCCAGTGAGAGGAATACCCTTCATGCTCATGTTGTGCAGCGCCCGTCTGTTGCTGATTCATTTATCGCTCCCGGAATTCAACGTCCAGCGACCGTTCCACCCCCAAAGGTCAGAACGATGTCGCACGAATACATACCCAAAAAGTGCCGGGATGAGGGCCCCCAACATCAAAACATCGATTTCGTATCGCCGCCCTCATTTGGCATTACGACGATACCGAGGCGCCTTTGGCACCGACGACCCGGCTCCCAGCCGCCAAGCCTGAACTTTCTCGCTGTCCGGCGTAGCGCTTCCTGCCGAAAGGCAGGTCATCCGTGGCGCTAGCACGGATTAATTTCTTTTTTTGGGTAGGGATATGATGTTGGCGGTCGCTCCACCGTCTGTCCTAGCCGATAGCGTCGGTGCTACCGATCAGTACTTTTGTCTTCGATGACTTGGAAACGACGACGAGCTTGAACTATTGCCTTGTAGGGCAAGCCGTCGCGATGAGTTTGATTTAGCCGATCCGTCATCGCGCTTGCTGAGAGCGGAAACCGGTAGGCCAACGAGGCCGAAAAGAAAAGCGTTACGCCAGAAGGCGAGACTTGTAGGCCACCGACACTGGTAGGCGATTTGCAGGGGGTGCTTCACTTTAGCAAAGTGAAGGCTTGAGTAAGTTCCGCAGAGCGAGCCTAAATGGTAGAGCAGAAAAAATTACATGTCAACAACCTTCAATGCATCGCGGCAACCACATCGTTGAGCGCAGCCATCTGGTTGTTCTCACTGAGACTGTCCTGAACGCGACGGACAACCCCAGGCCACATCTGGGTCCAGCCAGATTGGCCCCTTAATACAGCGCCAGAGCTGTCTCAAATGTTATACGGCCCACCTGATCTCGCGAATAACGAACCCAAGTGCCTGCACGGCGAATTCCGCGTCTGACTCCGTAACCGATCGAAGTTGATAGCGACTGGCTTCGTTGTCCTTGCCTCGCGGATGCAGCCGGTTTATGGTCTCCAGCGCTGAGCGAAGGGCAACCATTTCCCCTTCTCCGAAATGAGACCTGACCGTCTTGATCCAGGCGCCAAGATCCTGCTCCACTGGCACTGAGCTGCCAGTTTGGACTTGCATCCACCGCGACACCAAGACCGTGGCTGCATTACGGCACTGGTCGACAACCGAGGTAGGTAACTCACGGTAGGCTGCGTCTAACACCCTGTTCACGGCGGATTTCACGCCTGAAACGCTATCAGGATGGATTTTGGATTTGTCGATTTCTGGCAGGATGTTATACGCTGATTCTGCGCGCAAGGTGATCATTACATCACTCGCCGCAAGCCGTTCCGTTTGCAGAATTCGCCAAAGCGAAGACGCATCACTATGACCGAGGGCTAGCTGAAGCCCTTGTCCCTTGTCGGGCTGCCTCAACAAATCAGTACACTCGATGTAGACAGAGAGTTCCTTGGAAACACGCCCGCCTTGCTCCGCTGCTTTCTTCGTGTCCGAGAAGAGCGCTGGATGTGGCTCGACCAGTACTCTCTCCCAGCTCACATTGCCGAAGTTTTGAAAGATACGACCTCGACGAATGCGGCTCACTGGATCAAATGAAGTTTCGACAAACATCCATGCAAACGGGTTGCTCTCGAAACTGTTTGGTATCTTGGCAAGATCGGCAGGTGTTGTGATTAACGTGGCTTGCGTTAGCGCTGGCGTAGGCCATACGGGATGGGTTGGAGCTCCCCTGCCCTCGTACACTAACCCGCTTTCGCGATCAAAGCCTAATCTCGCCATACGATTTCTCCCTTTGGAACAAGCATCCAAGACACCGAGGGTATCAGTTTGCCAGCGCCTGCTTGAGAGCGCTAGCCGCTGCCAAAGTGCTCTACAGTAAGATGAATTGTGCATCAGAAAGTTTATGTGTTATCATGCTCGCGTCGCTCAGCGGCAATGCCCTCTTCGCCAGACACCTGGCCTTCGCAACAATCGTCCACTCGACCGCCTCGGGCCTTCCATTGGCTTCGTCCGCGCGTCATCGCAATAATCCCTTGAGCCACTCGCCCACTGCGAGTAGGCCCTCATCGTCGCCATCCTCGGCAACTCGTCTGCCGCGAAAACTCTTCCTTCAAATTTTCCTGCGCCTAGCGTAATCGCCCGTGATCGGCTCCACGGCTTGGTTATCTGCTCGAACGCACAACAAATTACCCGCAGTGCGACCGGGCTGAAGATGAGTTTGCCTCTTCTTGTCGCACATACCTGTAGTCCCGTTTCGAGCCTGGACGCACATAGTCGACGAGGAAGATATGTCCCTTACCCCAGACGAATTACGCCAGCTTGCGGTCACGTTCCCGCGGGCACACGCTGCTCAGATCAACGCTAAAGCTGCAAAATATGGCCTTTCCCGCGAGGACGTTGGGCAGGAGCTCAGCCTCATCTGCCTCGAGAAAGGCGCAGAGTTTGACCCATCCAAGGGAATCCTCCCGCAATTCCTACTCGGCCATCTCGACAAAAGGCTGCGCCGGCAATTTGGCGCTCACACCGCCGCTATTTCGATCGACGGTCAAGATATTCTTGAGAACGGCACGCGCCAGCTCATCGAGAGTCTGACTGCTCCCGCTGACGACGACAACGAAGCGATTCACGCATTCGCCCCGAACGAGCCCGGCGTAGCCAAAATCTTGTCGATCGCGCAGTTTGTAAGCGGTAAATCGAGCTCGGAGCTTGCGCGCCTTCTGCGAGTCACGCCTCGCCGTGTACGTCAGATCCTTCAACGGTTACAAGAGCAGCAAATGACCTCGAATCAGTTCGAACTCGTCCTTGAGGAGAAGCGCTAACCATGGCATGGCTGGAAGAAAGATACGCGGAATTACATAACGAGGAAAAGCAGGTTATAGCCCTACGTCTAGGCTGGTCCCGGACATCAGGCCGTGCGATGACATCGCAGATCCTACAGTCGATCAACACACGCCGGAAAGCGAGAAATTTGTGGCTGCTGCGCCTGATTTCGAAGCCGGGAACGGTCTACTAAAACGCCATGAGTCGCTACCGCAAAATTGAGGTCCGTATCTGGGCCGATCAGAATTTTCGTGAGCTGTCGCCCCTGCTGCCGTCCGGTCAAGGGCTGTGGTTCTATCTGCTCACCGGACCGCACACTGGCCCCGTTCCCGGCCTGTTCCGCGCCGGACGCGCCGCTATGGCTGAGGAATTGGGTTGGTCGCTGGACGAGCTCACGGATGCGTTCGAAGAACTGAGCAGCCGTAGCATGGCCGAGGCGGACTTCGGCGCGCGTCTGATGTGGCTGCCAAACGCGCTCAAGCACAACCTTCCGCAGTCGCCGAACGTAGTGCGCTCATGGGGTGCGGAGCTTGATCTGCTGCCGGAATGTGCGCTGAAAGTAAAGGCGCTGGCCAGGATGCGCGAGGTGCTGGCCGAGATGGGAGAGCCGTTCGTTGCCGCACTGGACGAGGTGCTGGCGAAAGTTGTGAAGGCTAGCCCAAAGGCTTCGCCCAAGCCTAAGCCGAATCAGGAACAGGATCAGGATCAGGATCAGCAAGATAGCGCGGGCGACGCGCAGGCGAGCGCGATTACCGCCGCCGACTTGTCGAAGGCGATGTGCGCCGAAGGCGTGATGGCGCAGCCAGCGCATCCGCTCCTGATTGCGCTGGCCGAGCAAGGCGTAACCCCAGCAACGATCCAGGCTGCATGCAAGGAAGCGCGGCGCACCAAGGGACCGACCGCGCGCATCTCGCCTGACTACGTCCTCGCAATCATCAAGCGCTGGAAGGCCACCGGGGAGGACCTGCAAGTGAGCGGGGTACTTGCCCCGTCGGCGCGCGCCTCGCCACGCCACGGACGCGAGGCGGGCCGTGCCGCGGCAGCAAAATCAATCGGACTTGGAGCGACCTATGAACGTAAGCACATTATCGATATCAACTGACCACGACGGCATCGATTGGCTGTTTGGCGAACTACACGGCCGATACGGCAACCGCTTCCTCGACGCCTACCGCAGCGGCATCACGGTAGACGGGATCGACACTGGGATCGCGAACATGAAGCGCACTTGGTCCGAGCGCATCCGCGCCAACCGCCTGACCACCGGCCAAGTGCGACGCGGACTGGCCGAGTGCGAGCGCCTGAAGTTTCCCCCGACTTGGGGCGAATTCCTTGAGTTCTGCCAGCCCGCACTGGATCCAGTCACAGCCTACCAAGAGGCACTGGCCGGGCTGGAAGCGCGCGGTAAGGGCGAGATCGGGCTGTGGTCGCACCCTGCGGTGTACTGGGCCGCGAGCGAGATGCGCGCCGACCTGATGGGGCAGACCTGGGGCGCGGTGCGCGAGCGCTGGGCAGCGGCCTTCAGGCGTCACTTGGCGCGCGGCGAATGGGAATCGGTACCGCCGCCGCGCGCCGCGCTGCCGGCCCCAGGCGGGACGACCACTACCCGCGAGGAAGCCGGGGTGCAACTGCGCGCGCTGACTGCAGCAGGCCTGCTGCGCTGCTTCGATCAGTACCGGGCCAATCTAAGCTGGGCTGAGAAGATACTGGTGCGTGCCGCCGCCGGCGAACATGTCGCCCCGTATGCACTGCACTCGGCGCACGATGCGCTCGGGAAACGGAATAGACTTGGACCGATCCGTGGGCTGTAGGTGCTTCACCCGAGCAAAGTGCACCGCTATCGGTCAGCAAGCTGGACGGCCGCTGCTTGGGGTTCGACGGCCTCCTGGACGCTTACAAAAACTGGAATGACAGCCGTAGCATGTAGCGCCAAGCCGAAGATTTAGACGAACGTTGGGCGGCAAGATACGCTGACAGACCATCTTAACTGGCCTCCCCTCCCGTTTCCCAAGCTGCGGGCGAAGTTATGACTGCTCCAAGGCACGGGGTACTAGTGTCCCGTGGTTGCGAGTGAGCAACCCGCTGCAACTTCAAATCTAACTCGCTGCCCGCACCGAACCGGTACCCGTCTTCTGTAGGCGCCTCCGACCATGTTTGGCCGGCCCGCAGAGACAATGAGGGCCGGCATACCCAGCTCCGGAGCTTGCATCTGCCGTTCAATCCAGTCCCTCGGGTCTACCCGACGGTAGCGAAATGCGGCGCCAACTCGAATGTCTGGAATTCTACCGAACTACAAGATAGACGATATCGACGGTAAACATAAATAGAAATTAAAGACAGCTGTGCCGCGTTCCTTCGGTTAAGCAACGGCTTTCTTGGTCTTCTATTTCCCTTTGATTTCGTCTTCGTCAAATTGCCCTAATTCATATCAGGACAAGCGGAATCGACCTCGACTTGCGCCGCGAAGATCTGCATTTAAGATCGATCTTGTAGTAACCGGACGTTATTCAACAACACAGCAAAGGCGCAATCCAATGAGGGCCACGATGATCTCGAATGAAACCATTTTCACCACCAACTGGGCAGAGCACGACCCGCGCTCCGTGAAGGCGAGTCTTAACGGCAGAGGAGACGGCCGGGTACTGTGGTGGAAAATCAACCAGCGCATTCACCAGTTGGTCAGCCCCAAAAAAACGCTGGAAGAGATCATGTTTTCCTTTCACTCGCGTCACCACGCAATCACGCTTTTCCTCCTCGATTTCAGACTCGAGGTAAACCGGGTAGCGGCAATTATTCGTTCTGAAGGAGTGGTAGCAGGTATCCGCAATGCGGCCTGCGTTACCGGCAACCACTCCCGCCGCTAACCATTGGACACAGGAGGCAACGGGAATATTTCGCGGTGCGCTCATCGAAGCCGACTCCGCGCAAACAGAAGAGCCTCCTGATCAAAGGCCCTGCATTTTCAAAAAATATTTAGGACTCAATATGAAAGAAATCATTGATCACATAAAGAAAGTAGCAATCCAAGACTTCCGCGAATTCTTTGCGCCATTTGTCTTCTTGATTCGCTTGATCCGATCGGCGACCTCGGCAATATGCCGCGGCATCAAATCCCGGTGGAATCGCAACAAGAAGGGCGACCAATAACACAACCGTGGATTCTGGGCAGGGCTTGAAACGACGTCTCTGCCCAGCTTGCTCGACTGTCCGCAAGCTTGCGCGCAGCGAAAAGCATGGTCTACTGATCTTGGAACCATCTCTTAAAGGCCCCAAAAAGTGAGCTTTGAATTCAACCCGAACGATACCTCCAACAAATTCCCAAACCCCTATCGGTTTGAAAACATTTTTCTGGCCACCGGGGCAGCCGCCACGCTCGCCGGCGGCATTGCAGCCATCATTCATGCACGAGAATCTTTCAGGGCGCACGAGGACAGGGTCGCCTTGATCGTGGTCGCTGTAGCGGCGCTCGTACTGGGTCTTGCCGTCAAACTGCTCATTCAGGCACTGTCGCAAATGCGCTTCTACCTCGGTCGCAAATTCCCCTGCGGCTTGGCTGGCGAGCTTGCCGTGACCGATAAAGGGATAGGCAAAGGAGCCGACAAGATCCTGGAAACGCTTCGCCACCGAGCAATCGAATTCCCCGAGCCCAGGGGCGCCCTCGAGAGCCTGCTCTGTTCCCTCGTCAAGAACCTGGTAACGTCGCCGACGGAGGTACGGGTCGCTGCGGTCCAGCACTTTCGCGCCCTGATCGCAATGGGCGCCCTGCTCGCGTCGTTGCTGGTTTCATACTTGGTCTTCGCTGGCACCTCGTGTGAGGGCTTTGCATCCTGGCTGTACCTGCCGATGAGCAGTCTGTCTCTTCTGACACCGTTCATGGCCCCCGACCGTTTAAGTCCGAGCGACGGCAACGATACCCCCATTGCGGAAACCGGAGACAGCGCACTGTTGAAGCTGGTTGGCCTGGTCGTGTTCTCAATCATGGCCCCCGTCCTGCTCCCGCGCGTTACGCCGCACGTGTCGATTGCCCCGATGTGGATACCGTCAGCCCTGCTGCTGGGCGGTTCGATCATCAGCTCCGGCCTGTTCTTTGCGGCGACGCTCTGCCATCTCGGCAGCGCACGCAGCGCGGACGTGTCGTGCGAACAGACGACGATCGCCATGAATTGTCCGCCAACGCAGCTGTGGGCTGCGATCAGCCGAGATTTTCAAAACTCGTGGGAACGTGGCATTCCGAACCGTGCGTATGCCAACGTGCCACCAGAGGTCTCCCGAGGTGAACGCGGTTCATTCAGCGGGCTCATCCTGGAAGAGACGCAGCCGGCCCCAATGAACTCGTCGCAGCTTTCGAGCTGGGCCGAAGCATTCCAGGCGCCCTATCCCCGCATGCTTCTGCTCCTTGGCGCTTGGGGAGTAGCGATGTCGGTTTTTTGCGGATGGACTGCGGCCAGCGCTACTGAACAGTTTGCGAATATGTCAGCCACGGAGATTAGCCGGTCCATTTTGGTCGTGATGGCGCTCGGGATGGTGGCGGCACTGAGCTTCCGGATCGGGCACCTGTTGTGGTCGCGGATCGAGTTCAGGTCGCGTCTTGTGTGGATCGAGACCTCCGGCGTCTTCCAGACGTCGCGGATCAGCGTCGGCAACAAATTCCGCGGACACGTTCAGTCGGACTCAACATTAACGCGGGTGGAAGGCGCGACGCTGCGTGCTTGGGTCGCGGATATTGCCTCGGTCGCGTTTGGAAGGGATCGCAAACGAACCATTATCGCGATGGCGGCCGCAGACGACGCGGCCAGGTCAATGGTCAACAGTCTTGTTGCATTCGCAGCGGACCAATGTGTTGTCCCTGCCCTAACGGCAAAGCGAGACCTCGCGCGTGCGTCTTCGATTGGTCGCCTCGGTTCTGCGGCGCACGCGGAAACAACCGCTCTCGAATGAAAGGCACCGTCACCGCGAGAAACGGCGCCGATCACACGGCTGTTTAAATAGGACACGCGGCCGTCCAATTCCTACTGTCGCAGGCCAGGGTATGGTTCCGGCCTCATGAAAGCCGGCCTGCGTGTCAAGTCATCAGGAGCGTTACCAGCAGGCCGAATATCCAGGTATCTATCCGATTTGTCTGGTCTTATAGAACGAAAGCGAAGTCGGATCCCCGCCCAAATAAGACCGGTCTGCAACAAGTTCCTCGAGCGATTCCGCATTCGAAACACGTGCCTTGCACTCCGCGATGATCCTCATCCCTTCGATGAGCAGCTCGGGCCAAACCACCGGCATAAAAATTTCGCCCAGCCAAGATCTGAGCGAAGAGATCTGGCGCTCGCCCTCTGCCCTGAAACAAATGACTGACATAGGGAAAACAATACCGTCATCGTTTGGAGCATATGTGTGATGCCGAATCGGATGGCAATCGTACAGCCAATTGAACAGGCGTACGATGCACTCATGGCTTGAGAGCGCCAAAACCACACCGCGCGCCGCAAACTCAAAATCTGCGCCCCGCAGCCTTTCATTCCCCTTCATTCCTTCATAAATAGATTCATTCAACAGTCCCCCAGGAACAGGATACGAATCCATGCGCACTGCGGGGCATCGTTCTTCAAAATGCCTGAAGGCCGCATGGTCGACAGCCGATTTTTTATTACAGTCCAATCTGTTTCTCCTCTGGTTTACAACGAAAAATTGTTTAGCAGGGCCTCTGCCGAGGCGCGCAAAACGAGCGGAATCTCATGCTCTGGAGTCATCCACTCCACGCCATTGCGGCGAGAGTTCTTTGCCCATAGCATGTGAATTTGTTCTTCAGACAGGGCCAGGCCAAAAGAGGCCATCGTGTTCCGAATTGATTGGCAGTCGCTCACCCGTCCCATGGGAACCGCTGGCAATCCGACAATATCAAGAAGTCGCAGCGCTTTCTGAATCGTTTCAAGACCATGGTCGTCCGCCACGTCGCGTCCATCAGCCTTGAACGAACCAATGTAGGCAGTGGTCACGGAGGGACGGTTATGTCCCAACGCTTGGGCCACCTTCACCTTCAGGACACCCAGATCCGCACGATCGAGTTGCCCCGCGTCGTCGCCCATCGTAGGCGGCATCATTCCAAGCAAGAGCGCATGGTTCTCGGCAAACTGCGCGCGCAACCCGTGTCCGGTCACGCCGGCGTCGGCTTTGGTGAAGCCAAACGAGGTCATCAAATTCTCGTAGCGGCGAATGTTCTGTTCCAGGCTGGCCGCCCCGCCTGCCCGGGTGTATTCCCACCCAAGGGGTTTGTTCTTTGGTACACGAGCTTTGACGTAATCCAAGAGCTCGCGCTGGGCGGTCGACGCGATGGGAATGTTTCGCCAACGGCCGCCCTTCCCCATGCCCGGGAAGACCTGCAGGTATTGGCCAAAGTCCTGGGCGTGTGGATTGCATTTCAGGACCTCTTCGCGCCGCAGTCCAAAGCCCAGCTCGAGGCGCAACATCAGCCCGAGGCACGGTTCACGCTCGTCGACTTCGCGAAACTTCGCTACCAGGTCAATGCCGTTCCCGGACCAGGACTTCGTGGCTTGCGCAGCTGAACGTACCTTCAGCAGTTTCGGATCCACGTCCGGCAAATACTTATGGACAGAGCCGACCATGCCGGGCTTGCCGAGCATGGCGCAGAACACGCGCAACCGCGACAAATCGTTCTGAATGGTTTTCGGTTTCTTGTGCTGGCAATACCACCAATGCTTGACGAGCACCTGGATATGGCGTTCCCCCAGGTTCCTGGGATCTTGAATCTTGTAACCGAGCTCGTGCAGCAACCGTATCGCTGCATACACAACCTCTTTCGTGAGCGTCTGGGTCCGTTCGGACGCCGGCTTGCCGTTGACCCGATAGAGACCGGCCGACTTCATCACGTCGTTCACTTTCTGCTGCCACATATATCTCTCACAAAAATCATCGATACCTCTTATCGCCACAGGCGGAAGCGCGACATGCTGAGCTGGCGGGGGTAAGGCTCCCGTCTTAAATAAACCGGTTTCGCGTCAGTGGGCCTTACTGCCAACCACTGATGCGCCGAACCCTCGCGGTAATCGGTCTCTCTTCCGGGGAGGAGAACTGAACGTTGAAGCGGTTTCTCGCTGCGCATTCCCGGAGCTAGCCCGGGCCGTGAGGATGCGCGCCTCCAGTTGTGGGGAGACCAGTGGGAGCTGGCGTGATGTTCATAGGTGCCGTGCCAAGAAGCACATGCGGCCTAAGGGGTAACTAACCCAATCACGATGGTTGCAGTTGCGATGTGGAAGAAGCGCGCTCGAGAGCGAAGAGCGGCTGTGGGGATGGTTGGATAGGCGGCCGACGGCACTAACAGCTCAGCTAGGGAATTCGATCTGTGATCGAGTTTTCCCTGCCGTTGCGCTAGAACACCGATGGCGGCACGCTTTCAGGATCACTCTGTACCTGTCTGTGTAGTCTCGCGACGAGACTTCAGCCAAGTAAGAGCTGATTTTTAGATTGAGATGGGTGCCCGCTATCGAGAGCAATAGCGAGGCTGTGCCAAAAAGCTGGCTTTGCAAAAAGCTGTTCTCTCTCATGAGACAGAACAACTACTAGGAACGGGGACATTGCCGGAGACCGACGCACAAATCTTACCTTTGCGCAACTACCGTGTCAAGAGAAGCATTTGCCGGCGAGTCGACTGACTTCCGCACGCGCTGATAGGTAGTGACGGCGCAATTTTGAACCTGATTTTCCGACACGGACGAATTTCAGGTTCCGATGGCAGCTCGGTGTCGCAAACCTGAACCTGACTTGCGCACACGAACTTCTCCGTTACCTTTGAATCTTTAACCTACCTGGAGTCATCAGTGGAAAACCTCTCGATCGCAATTGACGGCGGCCATTCAATGTTCAAAGTACGTGCCGCCTCGCTGGCCTCGCCCGACAAGCGCCTCTCATTCGAGATTCCGACCGTCGTGATGCCGGCCATTGCGCTGACGAACGAGCAGACCCGACAAAAAGCCGAGCTCGAGACTGTCGAGTTGGACGGCCGTCGATACTTCTTCGGCGAGACCGCCCTACGGCAAGGCCGCTCCGAAGTCTATACGGGGCAAAACGCGGACTGGATCGAGAGTCCGCAGCACGATGCACTGGTACTGGGGGCATGGCGGAAGGCCATGCAGGCATTCGGCAATCCTCCCGCCCGGGTTCATCTGGTGATGGGCTTGCCGGCGAAATTCGTTGGGCCGCAGCGCGATGCGCTTCGCAGCCGCATCGCGGCCTTGCTCACGCCGCGGCTCCTGCCTGGCCAAACACTTAGGGTGATGGTCCAAAGCCAGGCGGACGCGCCGCTGCAGTGGCTCTCGATCCAAAGTAACGGTAACCCGCATCCGCAGCGAGACCTCGACAACGAGGCTTGGGGCGTAATCGAGATCGGCCACTACACGACCGACTTTGCCCTGTCCGATCGGGGCGCAATGATGGAGTACGCGGCCGTTTCATGCGCTGGCATGCACCTGGTCTACGACGGCATGTCCAGCGCACTGGCGCAGGCCAAGCTGCCGACGTCGCTCGACGTTGTAGAGGCAGCGGTGCGGAGCGGTGGCATTAAGCACTTCGGAGAGCGGGTCGACGTGTCTCACCTGCTGCGGCAAGCGAAAGCCGGCTTTGAAGCAGTGGTGATGGATGAGGCCAACAGGGTGTTTGGCCAGAAGGCCGCTGTACTGGACGGGATCATCGTTGGTGGTGGTGGCGCCGAGCTGCTCCTCGACGGGCTGCGACAGCGGTATCCCAATGCTGTTTCCAGCGACGAACCACGGATGATGGTGGCGGAAGGCTTCTGCCGTCTCGGCTTGCTGTCCCTGCTTCAGTCCTGATGCCGGAGGCTCCCATGGCAGGACAAATGGAAAAGCCGCCAAAAATCGGCACCGAGATTACGGTTCGGATCAGCCTGACTTTTCAAGAGGCGCCGGACGTTCACACGCTGTTGGCGATGACACCGGTGCGCGAACGTGGAAAACTCGTGCGCTTGGCACTTGAGCGGTACATCGCGAAGACGGGCCATCCAGCCGGTAACGTCGAACAGCAAATCCAAGCTATTTCGACTTGGCTGAGGTCTCGAGCTACGATCACAGAACCGACTGTGGTCGCTGCCAACCAACTCGAAGAGATTCGTACTATCGATACGGGAGGTGCTCACCAGTTTCACGACGTCCAAGCCCCCTCGCCGGCGCGAAGTGATCCTGCACCCGCAGGAGTGACTGTGCGTAGTGACGCTGTTCCTGAAGAGGTAGACATGTCCTCGTCATCCATTAAGCGGTGGCTCCAAGCCTAAGCATTCCTGGCCCGCTCAGCGGTTTTTCTTGGCTACCTTGCGGGCCTCACGCTCCATCCGACGACGTTCTGCACGGCTCCTAGACTGTGGGTAGCGCTCAGGGCCGAAATTGAACGGTATCGGAAATTCCTTTGCCGCGTCTTTGTAGAGCATAAACTGCGTTTTCGGGCGAAGAATTTCCAGCTCGTCGGCCATTTCCCTCCACCCCTTCTTCTCTTCGTCACTCATCGGCAGTGAATGATCGACGTAGATGAACTCGAAAGAACTTTCTCCTTCTGAGAACGGCTCAGCGGAGACGCCAATGGCCTCCTGCAAGGTCGGCATGGTTCCTTTGATGGCATTGCAGTACGTCGTCAGGTAGTGCATACGGCTCTTTCTGTACTCCTCGTAAGACATGTCCGCATGCCGCTTCGCCGCTAAAAACACAAACGCTAGCGTCGGCGGGGAGCCGATCATGTGAATACGAGTAAACACCCCACGTGGCTCGTCCCGCGAGAGGACGTAGTGCAGGTCCGCACCACACTGTCGTCTCTGCAGCCGGTTCTGCTGGGCCATCGCACGAACGATGCGCTCATGTTCAACCCGGTCCGGCGATTGGTCCGACAGCGTTATCGCCGTGCCGGCGCGAATGAAATTGCTGTGGTGCTCAATGATCGAGTCCCATAGGTAGCTGACCTTATCGGCCTCCCGCTTCGCCGCACGTTGCGCGCTCTTTGAGTAGGTTTCCCAGTCGCCCTCCGGAAACCTGACGTGGGTCACGTCTTCCGGGATTTCGGGCAAGGCGTGCTGGCCGTCTCTCATCGTCGCCATGTAACGAGCAAGTATTTCTTCCTCACCAGGAATCAAAACGGACACGCCAGGCTTCGAGATGAAAGCCTCTTTGCACGCAAGGTAGGCCACAAGGTCCGGAACAGTGTCGAGTTCCTCAAGAAGCAAGTCGACTGTCATCTCGTCCAGAACATGTACGAACCGTCCGGACTCCAAGGGAAAACCGATGTGAAAAGGCGATTCGTAGTGCTTTTTCTCTCGAATATCGCTGCTGAGAATGACGCTGCCAGAACTCCCTCCTCCGAAGAACTGCCGGGCAGCCGAGTGCGCGCCACGTGTTACTGCGATCAGGAAATAGCGCGCGACGGCGGCTTCTGGTAGCGGCACAGGCAACGGGGTTTGGCATTGCTTTTCGAGGAATATGCGTTTCGGAAATGCCTTTGCGAACTTCTCTGCGCCAGCCAACTGGTTCGCCGATTTCTCTATCGCTCGCTTATACCAGCGTGGCCACGCCACTTTCACATCTGTACGGGAATGGTATTCGCAGTCTTTGTCCGAGAATAGAAGTACGTCATTGCCAAAGACGACCAGCAGATCGCACAGCTCCTTGCCGTCGCCCTTTCCATTGGATCGACCTTCGTCAGTGAAAACGTTCGAGTAACTCCAGAGGCTCAGGAACGCCTTCTTGGCTAGGCGCGTCAGGGCCCTCTCAGAATCGGTAGTGCCCTCGGCAGCTGAAGCCTTTTCCCAGGGAGTCTTCTCGTCCATCGATACTATTTATTGAAATATGTTCCTAGTAATACTGCCGAATGTAGCTGTAGGCCTTCTCGAACAACTCCTCGTCCGCGTGCAGCTTGTACTTGAACAGCGCTTTGCGTAACGCCTTCTTCACCTCGCGCTCGCCGGCTTGTGTCCCCTGCCAGCCAGGGAAACGGACCAAGCGCACGATTTCGTCGATGTCCGCAACCACTCGCTCAACGATAATGGGCGTCTCGGCGGTCTTGACCTCATTGAACAGCTCGGTCAACGCCGCCTTGCCGCGATCCTCGTCCTCTTCAGGTGGAATCTCCTTCTCTGCCTGCACGGTTTCCTTGGCGATCTCTAGCAGCTGCTTCAGGAACTCCACACTGTTGATTTGCCCGGACTCGAAGCGGTCCTTCAGGGCGTCGAGCCGTTCCGACAGATTTTTGAACTTGAGGTTGCCGCTATGACCGCGAAGCCTGCGCTGAAGCTTTATCTCGATTTCCTTGGCTTTCTTCGGATCGGGGGTGGAAAGCACTGCTTCCAGCAGATCGGCGTCCAGCACCAGGGTGTCGAGGTCGTCGCGCACCGCATCCACGTGCACGTGCTGATGGATCAGTTCAATCGTCTTGGCCCCAAGCGAATGCCAGATCAATTTGCCATGGCCGCTGGAAGGCTGGACAGACTGATACACCTGCGACAGCCATTTATAATCTTTCTCGAAGGGCCCGAGGACTGTGTCCGGTGACAGCGCCTCCCAAATCTTGTTGAGTACGCTGTATTCGGCAGCAAAGTTATCTCGCACCTCGTTGTTGGGCAGGCACTGTTGTGCGGCAATCAGTCCCTCATAACCCTGCACGGTGCGATCACAGCCGGTAAAGAATGCCAAGCACTTTTGCATAGCCTCAGGCAGCTTATCCTTCAACTCCTGAATATTACTAACCACCTGCTTGACGCTCTTGTCATCAAACTCCAACGCAGCCGCCACATCGTCGAAGATGCCGAGATAGTCCACGATCAGTCCGTGAGTCTTTTGCTCGGAGTAGGTGCGGTTCACTCGGCAGATGGCCTGCAGCAGTGTATGGTCACGCAGCGGCTTGTCCAGATACATCGCCTGCAGGATGGGGGCGTCAAAACCGGTCAGCAGCTTGGCGGTAACGATGATCAGCTTCAGTGGGTCAGCTGGGTCGCGGAAGCGATCCAGTAGTCGTTCTTCCTCATCTCTTGACCGGTCATAGGCCGCGTACTCCGGATGTTCCTTCTTGTCGGTTGCTTGCACGGACATAACAATGTCCGAAGCTTCGGGAGGCAGCAGTTTGTCGAGTTCAGCCTTAAACAGCAGGCACGATTCTCGATCAAAAGTGACGATCTGGCCCTTGAAACCGTTCGGCTCCACCTTAGTCTGGAAGTGTTGAACGATATCCTCGCATACCTTACGAATGCGTTCTGGCGTCTTCACGAGCACCGCCATCTTGGCGGCTGTCTTGGCAAGGTTGTCTTTGTCCAGGTCCGATAGGTCGCCCGTCAACTCTTTATAGGCCTCATCGAGAGCTGCCTTGTCGATATGCAGGTCGATCAGTCGGGGCTCGAAGTGCAACCTCAGCGTTGCGCCGTCGCGGATCGACTCTTCGAAGCCATAACGGCTCATGTAGCCCTTCTCATCCTCCTCCGCGCCGAAGGCGTAGAAGGTGTTCCGATCAGCACGGTTGATCGGCGTGCCAGTCAGACCGAACAGGAATGCATTGGGCAGGGCTTCACGCATCTTGCGGCCCAAATCACCTTCCTGGGTGCGGTGGGCTTCATCGACCAAAGCGATGATATTGCTGCGGTCGTTCAGGCTGCCTGTGGCTTCGCCGAATTTGAAGATCGTCGTGATGATGATCTTGCGTACATCCTGGGCCAGCAACTGCTGCAGCTTCTCGCTGCTGTCGGCCTTTTCCAGGTTGGGAATATCCGCCCCGGTGAAGGTGCCCGTGATCTGGCTATCGAGATCGATCCGATCCACTACGATGAGCACCGTGGGATTCTTTAGCCCAGCGTGCATACGCAGCTTCTGAGCAGCGAATACCATCAGCAGTGACTTGCCCGAACCCTGGAAATGCCAGATCAGCCCTTTTCGTGGATAACCCGCCAACACTCGCTCGACAATCTTATTGGCTGCCTCGAACTGCTGGTAGCGACAAATGATCTTGATGCGACGCTTCTTCTTGTCAGTGGCAAAAAGGGTGAAGCTGCCGAGGATGTCGAGCACTACAGCGGGGCGTAGCATGCTCTCGGCGGACAACTTGAGCGACTTCAGGGAGTGATGCTGACCATCGGCGCCATCGGAGTCAAGATGCCAAGGTCCCCAATCCTTGACCGGCAAACCGATGGAACCGAAGCGGTAAGCCTTACCCTCGGTGGCCACAGAGAACACGTTGCAGACAAAAAGCTCCGGCACGAATTTCTCGTAATCATCGTGCACCTGTACCGCGCCATCGACCCAGCTGATGCACTTCTTGACCGGCGTCTTGGCCTCAATCAGCACCAACGGCAGGCCGTTGACCAACAACACCAGATCGGCACGGCGCTCGGTGGGACCGGCGCGGTAGGTATACTGCTGAGTGACGATGTACTGGTTCTGCGACAAGTCATCGAAGTCGATCAGCCGCACCGAGACATGTTCATTGTTGGGGCCGAAGGGCATGGACCGCTCGCCGCGCATCCAGGCGGTCATTTCCTCGTTGGCACGTATCAGGCCATCCGACCGCACCGACAGTACGATGGCGCGCAGCTTGTAGAGCACTTCATTAGAGCGGTCGGGCTGGGCTGCAATCTCGGGGTTCAGGCGAATCAAGGCATCGCGCAACCAAGGCTCGACCAACAGTTCATGAATCTGACGCGGCACCTCAGCCGGGGAGGCGTAGCGCCAGCCGATGCCTTTGGGACTGGTGCCGTAGATGGCTTGTGGTTCTTGAACGGTGTTTGGCGGAAGAGACTTAATGGGGCCGGCGAGCAGGTCGCGAATGTAGGCCTCGACGGTGTTGGATTCCGTAAATACACTCATCCCTACTCCCTTCCAAATATCTCAGCGCTCAGCCGCTTCGAGACATTAGCATGCTGTTCTCGTCTGTCGGAAATTTCTTTCAGGCTTCGCCGAGCCTCTTTCAGCTCATCCGCAATCGACTTCTGAGTAGCAAGAGGGGGAATTGGAATCGGCATTTCTCGAACAACGGTCGAATTTAGAGTATTTAGTCCACTCGTACTTTTGCCCCGACCACGAAAATAAGCCCGCCCGGCTGGAGAGTTGACGTACTCAAGAACGTAATAAGGATCAACTTCTGGCCGGCAACGAATCCGAATTAGGTGGTTTTGATGAAGGCAGATCGGAAGTTGATTTTCCCAAATCGACGCCCTACCCAATTCAGCGATATCAGCATGCCCCTCGACAACAAGGATGTCATCCCTTTGAAGGATGCATCCATCATCCTTGCTATCCACGCCAACGTCTTTAACCTCAGACAGGTCAATGTGAAAACGCTGTACGTTTGCCACTCGAAGATACGGCGATTGCTTCTCAAGTGTCCGGCGTTTGGCATTGATGGTCAGTCCATATTGCACTTCAGCGATATCGCCAATAACTTTTGCTTTATTTTTTTCGTCCACCCGCCCAGAAAACAATTCATCAGTTCTGGAGAGTAAAAGCGTCTCTAGTGCAGCTTCAGATGCTTGGTAGGCATCAGCGCATTCGCGAGCAGCCGCTAAGACTTGAACAAACTCGCGTTGCTCTTTCAATGAAGGCAACACAAACTCCTGCACCGCTAGCGTTTTCCAGTTGATTGTAGGCGACAGAGAGCCCACAGAGATTTCCACCGCCCGATTCATGAACACGTCGCTCTGTATGAAAAAGGGAAGAAACTCAGGAAGCACGACATCTGGTTTGGCGCGCAGCACCATCGCATGAGCCGAGCAAATGCCATCGAAATCGGCAACACCGAGTTTGCGCTGGTAGGCGCGACGGCGACCGAAAATGATGTCGCCCTTCTTAAACATCAGCTTGGTGGCTTCCACGTCATTCGGCGTGCCCCAACGGCGAATTTTGAGCGATTCAGCATCGAGGTGCTCAAGACCAACGTAGTGCTCCATTCCCGATTCGGAAGGGTTGTCGATGCGGACATTGATATTCGTTGCTATCTGATCGAAGCGCCATATCTTCCAGCCCGGCTTCAAACTCTTGTTATCAAACACGCTCGATGTTCTCCATAATCAGTCCATTCTATTCAGTGTTTCCAGGAGTGCATTCATCTGCTAGAAAGCGGGGCACTACCGACTAACACCTGCCCCGGCTAAACATGTTATGAACGTAATGCCGTCGGCAGCATTGCTTCAGTTGCGGATGCGCAAACCGTCTGGTTCGAGGCGTTCCGCATCGACATAGCGTTCAATGCCATCCACCAACGGATCCTAGCTGCGGGCTCTCGAAAGGCATACCACGTCGCCGAACTTTACTTGGCGCCAGTCGGGTTTCAAGATCTTTTCACTCATGACTGTTCTTCCGTGTCCACTGGGGCCACATAGGCTTGGTGCGGGTGCTTCGCGCTTTCTGGGTAGCGGAAGCGCAGTTGTCCGTGGCGCACCATGGGAGTCAGGTGCTTGTTGCGCAGGTAGTCACGGTCCTTACTTAGTAACGTTGAAAGTTGCTCCACCGTCAACGGGGCCCAAGCGCACAGGCGCACGATGACGTGACGCAGGGCATCTGCGCTGGCTCGGTCCTTCAAGGTTGCAAGCAAGGTTGCAAGTTCGGGCGGCAAGGTTGCAAGCTCTGGGTTGCAAGCTTCCACTTCAGCCCCAAAGGAGGAGACTACCTCTGGCTCAGTCGTTGGAACGCACGGTGAGGGCGCAGTCTCCATATCCAACGGCAACTGTGCGTGGGGCGCGGGGGGGGCGGTTTCGGGGTGAGCCAGCACGTAATAGGTTCGGCTACCCGAGCCCTCCTTGTCCAGCAGACCACGGTCGCGCAGGCGGCGCAGTACCTGGCTGGCTGCCAGCGTATCCAGGCCGCAGAAGTCACGACAAGCACTGTTGTCCACTGCCCCGGTCTCTCGAGCGTACATCAGCACCTTGGCTTCGTCGCCATTCACTGTCCCGCCTGTAAAGGCGCGCAGCCAGGCGTGGTCATCTTCGGTCAGCAGGTTGTGCAAGAAGAGCGTGAGTTTGAACTCGTTGGCCGGTCGATCGGAATGGAATTCGGGGGCCGTGAGCCCCGCCTCGGCGGCTAGGCGGCGCATCGCGCGGATGCCAGTGCCCTTCGCTTCGGCCAAGTGCAGGTCGTGCAGCACCGCAGCAATGACGGGGTTGCGCAGGCGTGAGCCTGGGGCTCCCAGTTGTTCGGTGGCCTTGAGCGAATAGCCCACGTTGCGCACCTCGATGCGGTTGCTGAAGCGAATAATCTGCGTGGGGCTATGCACAGTGTAACTGCGGTGCATGGCCGCATTGGCCAAGGCCTCGCGGATGACTTTGCGCGGAAGGATAGGCTCCTGCACGCTGTGCAACTGGCCTTCGGGCAGACGGAAGCCCTTGGGCAGCTCGTCGATAATGCTGGCTTCGGCTTGCGGCAGCGCCAGCAGCAGGGGCTTGCGGATGTCTATGGACTGGAAGCGGTTCTCCGGGTCTTCCACCCACTCATTGCCCGGCACGCGGATGTAATCGATGCGAACCATCGGCAACAGCCGCCGCAGAGCCAGGGGTTTGCCGAACAAGACAATTCCGGCCAGCGTGGGTTGCAAGGCGCCGTCAATACGGCGCACAGCCCCCAAGGCTTCGAGCATGTCCTCATCGCCGTAGGCGAGTTCTTCAGCTTGCGGGTTGATGCGAGCCCGATCGCGGCGGTAGGCAGCAATGGCGGCAGGATCGAAGTCATCCAGCCGCGCATCGGGCAGCAAGCTGGCATCAGGGCCATGGCTTGGCTGACTTTCGCCACGTAGCACCCAGAGGTCCTCGTCCACGCAATGCTGGTCGGTACTGCCGATGCGGCGGTAAGCCCCTCGGGGCAAGCCGGTGGCCTTCAGATAAACCGGCTTGTGGGTGACATCGGCCTCGGCCACATAGACCACCAGTACGATGTGGCCGTCCACGGTCTCCAGTTGCATTTCAGGCCGCAGCGTGACACTGAGCATGCTGGCGCACTGCGAGGATAAGTCACGCTGCACCTTGTCCGGATCGGGCAGCCCCGCGGCACGATAGACGGTATCGCCTTTGTCGTTGATGGACCAGTCCACACCGAGCAGCAGATAGCCCCCACCGAGCCCCGGCTCGTTGGCAAAGGCAATGACGGTCTGCATGACCGATTTGCCCAGCTCACTCGCCCGCTTAGCCTCGATACGAGTGGACTCGTCCACCGCGTTAAGCTCTTCCAGCAAATCTGCTGCACTACGCATGGGAAGCCTCTGGTTCGATCAGGCCGTCCAGAGCTTCGGCCAAGGTATCCATCTGCTGCCAAAACGCACGGCCGTCCGACTGCCACTGGTCCCAAGCGGAACGTAGTGTAATGACCTGACCATCTGCATGCGTGTCGGGTGCTGCGGCCACGCGCTTCACATACAGCGGGATGGAGAGGTTGCCCGTGTTTGCGGCAATCTCGGCCAGCGTGACCACCTTAGCAAAACCGATCTCATCAGCAAACGCCTTATAGGCCGACAGGATGCGCTGCTGGTGTTCGGGCTTGAGGAAGCTCTGCGCACGTTCTCGGGTCACTTCGTTCACTGCGTCGATGAAGATCACCTTGTCTTTGCGCGCAGGGGCCTTCTTGCGGTTACAGATAACGATGCACGACTCCATCGGGGAGTTGTAGAACAGGTTGGGGCCCAAACCGATGACGGCTTCCACCCAGTCCTGTTCGACCATCTTTGCGCGCATGGTCTGCTCTTCATTGCGGAACAACACGCCATGTGGCCAGAGCACCGCACAGCGGCCCTTGGCGGTAAGGCTGGTCAGGATGTGCTGCTGGAACGCATAATCAGCACGACCCTGCGGCGGCGTTCCCAACGAGTTGCGGCCCCACTTGTCACTACTCCAAGCCTCTCGGTTCCACTGCTTGATGGAGTACGGCGGATTGGCCAGGATCACATCAAACTGGCGCAGACGGTCGCCTTCGATGTGCTTAGGTTCAGCCAGAGTGTCACCCCGGATGATCTCGAAGTCCTCCACACCATGCAGAAACAGGTTCATGCGGGCGATGGACGAGGTGATGAGGTTGCGCTCCTGGCCGTAAAGCTTGAGCGTGCGGTATTCGCCGCCGGAGCGCTTCACTTCGTCCAGCGCCGAAATCAGCATGCCGCCGGTGCCGCATGTGGGGTCGTAGATCGACTCGCCCGCTTGGGGTGCCAGGAGTTGCGTCATCAGGTGGACAACGGTACGGTTGGTGTAGAACTCGGCGGCCGTATGGCCGGAGTCGTCCGCGAACTTCTTGATCAAGTATTCGTAGGCGTTGCCCAGCTCGTCTTCGGGGATGTTGGCCACCGACAGAATTTGGGTCGAGAAATGCTCGATCAGATTCTTCAGCGTTTCATCGGGCAGACGCTCGCGGTTGGTCCAGGGGGCATCACCGAAAATGCCATCGAGCGAATCCAAGTTGGCCGTCTCAATGGCACGCATGGCCTTTTGAATCGCTGCACCCACGTTCTTCGGTGTCTGCCGCACATCGTTCCAATGCGCGCCAGCGGGGATCTGGAAGCGGTGATTCTCAGCGAACTGTGCGTACGAAAGGTCGCCACTGGAATTGGCCAATGCCGCTTGGTACTCCTCGTCCCATACATCCGACACACGCTTGTAGAACAGCAGCGGGAAGATAAACTGCTTGTAGTCTCCCGCGTCGATCAGGCCGCGCAGCAGCACGGCGGCACCCCACAGGTAGCTTTCCAGCTCTTGTTGGCTGATGCGACTCATAACTCTTCCCCCGCCAGCCACGCATCAACGGAAACAAAGATGTTCTGCTCTCGCACCCTAATCACATGATTCCATGTGCTGCCGACGAGCGCGAAAACTATCAAAGCACTTCCTCCGTCAATGAAATCTTCGTCAAGCACATAATGAGCCTTCAAGTTATACGAGCTAAAAAACCCAACGGACGAGTTGAACGCTATATCCTGAAGTTCCTTACGCTTTGGCTCGCATAGACATTCTTCAACGGATAGCCAACGCGCATTGCCCAACGCCACGTGCCTAACAAATCCGCCCTCGTCATTCGAGCTACAAATCTTTGCAAGAAATGTGGTCAATCGCTCCATGCAATCAGGTGACGCTTCCGCATGACTGTTAATCATTTCAGCCATCCCCCTTCGGCCATAACCCGCGCAAGCGTTTCTTCGGCCTCGCGGCAGCGGATGAGCGCATCCTTGAACGCCGCAATAGCGTCGGGCAACGGCGGAATATCTTCTTGCGGTGGCGGCAGGACGTAGCGCGAAATGTTCAGCGTCCAGTCCTCGGCCTTGATCTCATCAAGGCTGACCACGCGAACCGCATCCTGCACGTCGGTAAAGCCGCGATACCAGCTTAGGATTTCCGCAGCGTGCTCGGACTCCAGATAGTTTTGCGCACGCCCTCGTCGGAACAGCCGTGACGCATCGGCAATGAGCACCTTCCTCTTGAACTCGGCCGACTTCCGCTTGCGCAGCACCAGGATGCACGCGGCAAGCCCTGTGCCGTAGAACAGATTCGGCGCTAGACCGATGACGGCCTCGACCAGATCCATTTCCAGCAGTTTCTGGCGAATATTACCTTCTACCCCTTTGCGGAACAGGGCACCTTGGGGCAGTACCACAGCCATTCGGCCAGTAACATCGGCCATCGACTTGACCATGTGCTGCACCCATGCGAAGTCACCACTGGACGATGGTGGTAGGCCAGCAAAGTTGCGCCCAAAGGGATCGTTCAACCACAGGTCCTCGCCCCACTTTTCTAACGAGAATGGCGGATTGGCGAGCACGCAGTCAAATGTTGCCAGCCGGTCGCCCTCGAAGAACGCTGGGTTGCGGAGCGTGTCACCGCGTACCACCTGGAAGTCCTCTATGCCGTGAAGGAACAAGTTCATCCGCGCGATGGATGAAGTGGTGAGGTTCTTTTCCTGACCGTACAGCTTTCCCCACAAGCGTTTCACATCACCGTGCATCTCTTTGACGTGCTGCACGGCAGCCAACAGCATGCCCCCTGTACCGCAGGCTGGGTCATAGATGGTTTCGGCTTCCTTGGGATCGAGCATGTCGATCATCAACCGCACGACACTGCGTGGGGTATAGAACTCTCCTGCCTTCTTATTGGTAGCGTCAGCGAACTTCTTGATCAGGTACTCGTAGGCATCCCCAAGCAAGTCTGAATTGATATTCTTGTTGCCAAACGGCAGCTTTGAAAAGTGCTCGATCAGGTCCTTAAGTAAGGCATCCGACAGCCGCTCCTTGTTCGACCACTGAGCATCGCCGAACACACCATACAGGGTATCCGGGTTCGTTTTCTCAATCTCACGCATGGCCCGCTGCAGTGCTGCGCCGACATTGCTAGCCTTGGTGCGAACATCGTTCCAGTGACAGTCCTCGGGGATCTGAAAGCGGTGTGACTCCGGAAACCAAGCCAGTTGCTCGTCGCCAGTCTCGTCGACGATGTCTTGGTATTCCTCGTCCCAGACATCGCAGATGCGCTTGAAAAACAGCAACGGGAAGATGTAGGTCTTGAAGTCAGCCGCATCTACCGGGCCGCGCAGGATGTTGGCGGACTCCCATAGATGGCCTTCGAGCTGGCCCAATGTAATTTCGTGATCATTCATTTAACAAACTCGTTTACAACTTTTTCGACATACAGCACTGTCGTACTTGCCCACCGTAGTGTTCGGTTATCTTCAATCATGTATTGTTGGTGGCTGAAATTTCACTTCAGCATCATATCTCAGCCTGCGCAGCCGTAGTGGAAATGACGTCTGCCGCGAAGTCCCAAGGTCACAGCAAGCACGGAAAAGCCGACTTGCGGCACAAGATTGCCATCTTACAATCTGGCCACTATCAACTTCAAAACGAGTTCTATGCCCAACGATTTGACCGATATGAGCGACGGCGCCTTGACGACTGGTTGCGCAACATAGGCAACGACGCCCCAGAAGACGGCCTGAATGACGAGCGTTTAGTGTCGCTTGTAGGTACAACGCTCCGAGAAACTACGCCCCAGGCTCGAGCACATGCCTTGGTTGACTTGGCAAATTTTTGCTACGCGATGGCCGACAAGACGCTAGGGGCACGAGCGCCCGCAGATAAATGCCTAAAGATAGTGGTAACTGTCGGCCAACGCCAATAACCCGCCGCCACTAACGGGCAAACGGAGCATCACCCGCAGCCGAGCCTTAGGACGGCAGGATGTACAGTTGAGAGAATTTACTTACACAGCCGTTACACGGCCCAGCGCGTTATACAGAAAGGGAATCAGGGGCCACAGCGGTGATTATATAAGCCCCTGATTTTATGAAGAAATTTTGGTAGGCCTCCCCGGAGTCGAACCGGGCACCAACGGATTATGAGTCCGCTGCTCTAACCAGGCATGAGCTAGAGGCCCGAAACTGGTACATCCAAGGGACGCTGGAAACTCGCCACCCTCACATGCACATCAGCTACTGCGCATGGAAAGTGGCGAGAGGATATTGCGTTAGCGAGAACCCGTCAAGGTTCATGCAACAATCAGCTGCTGCCCTCGAGGAAACTCTTCAGCTTGTCCGAGCGCGACGGGTGGCGCAGCTTGCGCAGGGCCTTGGCTTCGATCTGGCGGATGCGCTCGCGGGTGACGTCGAACTGCTTGCCGACTTCTTCCAGCGTGTGGTCGGTCGACATCTCGATGCCGAAGCGCATGCGCAGGACCTTCGCCTCGCGCGGGGTCAGCGAATCCAGCACATCCTTGACCACACCGCGCATCGAGGCGTGCAGCGCGGCGTCCGAAGGTGCCAGGGTGTTATTGTCTTCGATGAAATCGCCAAGATGGGAGTCGTCATCGTCGCCGATGGGCGTCTCCATCGAAATCGGCTCTTTCGCGATCTTCATGATCTTCCGGATCTTGTCTTCCGGCATTTCCATCTTGATCGCGAGGGTTGCTGGATCGGGCTCGGCGCCGGTCTCCTGCAGGATCTGGCGCGAGATCCGGTTCATCTTGTTGATCGTTTCGATCATGTGCACCGGAATACGGATCGTGCGCGCCTGGTCCGCGATCGAACGGGTGATGGCCTGGCGGATCCACCACGTCGCATAGGTCGAGAACTTATAACCGCGACGGTATTCGAACTTGTCCACCGCCTTCATCAGGCCGATGTTGCCTTCCTGGATCAGGTCGAGGAATTGCAGGCCGCGGTTCGTGTACTTTTTCGCGATCGAAATCACCAGGCGCAGGTTGGCCTCGGTCATTTCGCGCTTGGCCTTGCGCGCCTTCATTTCACCGGCCGCCATCTGGCGGTTGATGTTGCGCAGGTCCGGCAGCGGCAGCACGACGCGCGCTTGCAGGTCGATCAGGCGTTGCTGCAGTTCCTTGATCGTCGGGATGTTGCGGCCGAGGATGGCGCTGTAGGCGTGGCCGGCGTTCACTTCGCCGTCGACCCAGTCGAGGTTCGTCTCGTTGCCCGGGAAGACCTTGATGAAGTGGGCGCGCGGCATGCCGCAGCGGTTCACGGCCACGTCCAGGATCTGCTTCTCGATGTGGCGCACTTCATCGACCTGGCCGCGCAGGGTGTCGCACAGCTTCTCGACGACCTTCGCGGTGAAGCGGATGCCCAGCAGTTCGTTGGAGATCGCTTCCTGGGCCTTGACGTAGTCCTTCGAGTTGTAGCCCTGCTTCTCGTAGGCCTTGCGCATCTTGTCGAACTGCTGGTCGATGAAGTGGAACTTCTCGAGGGCGGAGGCCTTCAGCTGCTCGAGCTGCTCGGCGGAATAGCCGGCCGCACCAGGGCTGGCGCTGGCTTCTTCTTCCTCTTCCTCTTCTTCCTCTTCGCCTTCCTCGTCCTCGTCGTCGTCGGTGTCGGACGAGCTCGGTGCGACCGCGCTCGGCGAGGTCTCTTCGGATTCGTCGGGGTCGACCATGCCGTCGACGATCTCGTCGATCTTGATCTCGTCGTTCTCGATGCGGCGCGAGGCGTCGATGATCTCGGCGATCGTCACCGGGCAGGCGGAGATCGCCTGGATCATGTCGCGCAGGCCGTCCTCGATACGCTTGGCGATCTCGATCTCGCCTTCGCGGGTCAGCAGCTCGACCGAGCCCATTTCGCGCATGTACATGCGGACCGGGTCGGTGGTGCGGCCGAAGTCGGAATCGACGGTCGACAGGGCGGCCTCGGCGGCGGCTTCGGCTTCATCGTCGCTGGTGACGGTGGCAACATTGTCGGACAGCAGCAGCGTTTCGGCATCGGGCGCATGCTCGTAGACGGCAATGCCCATGTCGTTGAAGGTGCCGATGATGCCTTCGATCGCTTCCGGATCGACGATGTTGTCCGGCAGGTGGTCGTTGATCTCGGAATAGGTCAGGAAGCCGCGCTCCTTGCCCGACTTGATCAGGGCCTTGAGCTTCTGGCGGCGGATCTCGAGTTCTTCCTCGCTCGCTTCGGTGTCCGACGAAAACGCGTCTTTCAGCAGCGCTTTTTCCTTGGCCTTGCGGTCCTTGGCCTTGGCCTTGTCCGCAGCCTTCAGTTCGGCGCGCTCGACCGCGTTGAGTGCGGCGACTTCGTCGTTCTCGGGCGTGAATTCCTTGGGCTTGCGACCGCGCCGCCCGGGAACCTTGACGGCCGGCAGCACGTAGCCCGACGTGTCGATCGCGGCGAGTGCTTCCGCGTCGGTCGTCTGGCTTACAGGCGCAACACCCGCGACGCGGGCTTCCGCCTTGTCTTGAGAATTGTCCGCCTTGGCGGACATCCTGGTGGATTTGGTAGCCACTTTGGTTTCGGGTTTCTTGGTTGGCACAGGCGCTTTCGAAGTCACGACGACTTACTTTACTAGGTTAAAGATAAAGTTTTGTTACCCGTATTTCTTACCTTTTTACTGCCCCGCTAACTGAAACACCAGGCCCGCGTCGAGACGAAAAATCGTTTCAAAGCTTGCAATAGTTAGCGTTTTATTATAGCACGCACCCCCATATTTTCCAGTCAAGAACACCCGTGTCGCCATGGGCACACTTCAGGCAAATTTCGCTGGGGTTTCGTTTGCGGCTTCGCGCATCAAGAGGTCCTGCTGGGCTGTGATTTCGCGATAGCGGGCACTCACCTGATCTGGGGTCAGGCCAGAAGAAAACAACTGGTTCAACTCCTGTTTTAAGACATCCATCTTGATTTGTCTCACAGCACTTGTGAGCCAAACGCGATCCGCGTCGATATCCGATTCGGGTTCGGACGCGATCTCCGCGATCAGGTGATCGTACTCGGTGCTGGACTCCTTCAATTGCTGGGACAAGGCGGCAAAGCTGGCGTTCGCGCCCAGGGCCTGGGCCTGCGCGATCAGCCAGCGCAGCCGGTCCGCCGGCTCGGCGCCGAAGTAGTCGAAGGCGCGCAGCGCTCCCTCGTCCAGCCCCAGGGCCAGCGAGGGATGGCCGACCAGCATGCGCATGATCTGCAGCTCCAGCCCGACCGGCTCCGGCCGGCCCTGGCGCGGCGGCGCCTTGCGCGCAACCGACACCGGCTTGGACAGCTCGAACAGGGCTTCGATCTCGGCCGGGGTCGACTGGGTCATACTGGCCAGGCCGCGCACGATCTGCAGGCGCAGCGCGGTGGGCGCCATGGCCTGCAGCAGCGGCTTGGCCTCGAACTGGGCATGCGCCCTGCCCTCCGGCGTGTCGAGGTCGTGTTCCTGCGTGACTTCGCGCAACAGGAACGAAGACAGCGGCATCGCTTCGTTGATTTCCTGGGCGAAGGCGTCGGCGCCGAATTCGCGCACATAGCTGTCCGGGTCGTGCTCCTGCGGCAGGAACAGGAACTTGATGGTCTTGTCGTCCGACATCTGCGGCAGACAGGCTTCCAGCGCACGCCGGGCGGCGCGGCGGCCGGCCTTGTCGCCGTCGAAGCTGAAGATCACATGGTCGGTCTGGCGCAGCAGCTTTTGCACGTGGGTACTGGTGCAGGCCGTGCCGAGCGTCGCCACCGCCTGCGGGAAGCCGAGCTGGGCCAGGGCGACCACGTCCATATAGCCCTCGGTCACCAGCACATAGCCGGCGTCGCGGATCGCCTGGCGCGCTTCGAACAGGCCGTACAGCTCCTGCCCCTTGTTGAACAGCGGGGTTTCCGGCGAGTTCAGGTATTTCGGTTCGCCGCCATCCATCACGCGGCCGCCAAAGCCGATCACCTGACCCTTGGTGTTGCGGATCGGGAACATGATCCGCTCGCGGAAGCGGTCGTAGCGTTTCTTGTTGCCGCCGTCCTCGTCCACCTTGTCGATCACCAGGCCGGACTCGACCAGCGCGAGCGCCTCATAATCTTTGAAGACCGAGCGCAGGTTGTCCCAGCCGGCGGGCGCGTAGCCCATGCCGAAGCGCGCGGCCACCTCGCCCGTCAGGCCACGGCCCTTCAGGTAGGCGATCGCGGCGGGTGCCTGGCGCAACTGGGCGCGGTAGAAGTCGCAGGCCAGCTGCAGCGCATCGGTCATCGCCAGCGACTGGGCCTGCTGGGCGGCGCGCTGGGCCGGCGGGATCTTGTCGTCGTCGTTCGGCACGACCATGCCGACGCCCTGGGCCAAATCCTTGACCGCGTCGACGAAGCCCATGCCCGAGTATTCGATCAGGAAGCCGATGGCGGTGCCGTGCGCGCCGCAGCCGAAGCAGTGGTAGAACTGCTTGGTCGGGCTCACCGTGAAGCTGGGCGACTTTTCATTGTGAAAAGGGCACAGGCCCATGTAGTTGGCGCCGCCCTTCTTCAGCTGGACGTAGCGGCCAACCACATCGACGATGTCGATACGATTGAGCAGATCGGTAATGAATGATTGCGGAATCACTAGATGTATACAGTGTTTGTCTTAACTCAGACTATACCGCAGCGCCCGCTAGCAATTGATTTGCAGCAAGGCAACAGGGCATTGCCACCCCGAATCAGAAAAAGCCGACGCGGCCGTGGCAAGCATGCCGACAGCCGCGTCCCGGCTCAAGGCTTACGCCCCCGCCAGCGCCTTCTTCACCTGGGCCGACACGGCCGTCATGTCGGCGCGGCCAGCCAGCTTCGGCTTCAGGATGCCCATCACCTTGCCCATGTCCTGCGGACCGGCGGCGCCGGAAGCGGCAATCGCGGCCTGCACCTCGGCGGCGACTTCCTCGTCCGACAAGCCGGCCGGCATGTAGGCCGACAGCACGGCCAGTTCCGCCTTTTCGATGTCGGCCAAATCCTGGCGGCCACCGGCTTCGAACTGGGTGATCGAATCCTTGCGCTGCTTGATCATCTTCTCGACGACGGCGGTGACCTGGGCATCGTCCAGTTCGATGCGCTCGTCCACTTCCTTGCGCTTGATTTCGGCAAGGACGAGGCGGATCGTGGCCAGGCGTTCGCTTTCCTTGGCGCGCATCGCGGCTTTCATGTCGTCGGTCAGTTGTGCTTTCAAGCTCATGGATTCTCCGAGGTATTATTTTTCAAAAAGAGAAAAAGGCAAAACCCGCTGCGGCATCGACCGGAGCGGGCTTCGACATGTTCAGGTCTCGCAAGCCGGGACTGGCAATGGCCGTCACCGGGGGAGACAGGAACGAAATTAGTACAGCTTCTTCGGCAGTTGCTGGCTGCGGATGCGCTTGTAGTGACGCTTCACGGCAGCGGCCAGCTTGCGCTTGCGCTCTGCAGTCGGCTTCTCGTAGAACTCGCGTGCGCGCAGTTCGGTCAGCAGACCGGTTTTTTCGATAGTGCGCTTGAAGCGACGCATAGCGACTTCGAACGGCTCGTTTTCTTTAAGGCGGATAGTGGTCATGTAAAAATGAAACCGTTGGATTTAGGGAAGAACGAAATTCTAACAGCTTTTCAAGAGTCGTGGTAGGTTTTCTCATCATGTGCCGCAATTGCCACATCGGAAAACGCAGCACAAAACATCATTCGATGCTGGAGCCGGCCGCCACCCCGGAAGCCCAGGCCCACTGGAAATTATAGCCGCCCAGCCAGCCCGTCACGTCGACCGTCTCGCCGATGAAATACAGGCCCGGCACCTTGTTTGCCATCATCGTCTGCTGCGACAGCTCGCGCGTGTCGACCCCTCCCAGCGTCACCTCGGCCTTTTTATAGCCTTCGGAACCGGTCGGCACGATGGCCCAGCGGTTGATCGCATCGCCCAGCTTGCGTAGTTTGGCGTCGGCCATGTCCGGCAGGCGCGCGTCCGGGGCGAAACCATTGGCGACCAATAGCCCTTCGGCCAGGCGGGCCGGCAGCCATTGCGACAGGATATTGCCGAGCTGTTTCTTCAAGCTCGTCTTCGCGCCGATCAGTTCTTCCGCCACATCGAGTTCCGGCAGCAGGTTCAGCACGATGGGCGTGCCCGGCTGCCAGTAGCTGGAAATCTGCAGGATCGCCGGGCCGGACAGGCCGCGGTGGGTAAACAGCAGGTCTTCGCGGAAATGGCCGTATTTATTACCCTTCCCTTTCCTGGAACCCGTCTCGACCTCGACCTCGAGCGCGATCCCGGCCAGCGGCACGAAGGGTTGCCAGCTCGGGCCGTCGAAGGTCAGCGGCACCAGGCCCGGGCGCGGCTCGATGATATTCAGGCCGAACCGCTTGGCGATGCGGTAGCCGAGGTCGGTGGCGCCGATCTTCGGGATCGACAGGCCGCCGGTGGCCACCACGACGTTGGCCGCCTCGATCGGCGCGCCGTCGGTGCTGACCAGGAAACCCTGCTCCGTCTTTTCGACGCCAGCCACCTTGCAGGGCATGCGCCACTCCACGCGGCCGGCGTCGCATTCGTCCTTCAGCATGCGGATGATCTGCTCCGAGGAATCGTCGCAGAACAGCTGGCCGCGGTGCTTCTCGTGCCAGGCGATGCGGTGTTTCTTTACCAGCGCCAGGAAATCCTGCGCCGTGTAGCGGGACAGCGCGCTGCGGCAGAAGTGCGGGTTCTCGGACACGAAGTTCTGCCAGCCGGCGTTGATGTTGGTGAAGTTGCAGCGGCCGCCGCCGGAGATGCGGATCTTTTCGGCCAGCTTCGATGCATGGTCGACCAGCACCACGCGCTTGCCGCGCTGGGCCGCCACCGCCGCGCACATCATGCCGGCCGCGCCCGCGCCGATCACCGCCACATCGTATCGTCTTGCCATCCCGTCCATCCCACGCGGTTTGCCGCGCACAAAAGACGAGATTGTACATGCCGCCTAACCCTCGCTCATGGGCAACACATAGGAATCGCGCCCGTTCAGCACCGTGCCGTCGGGCCTGATCGTGATCATGTGCATGCCGGTGTCCGACAGCCCCAGGCGCTTGAGCTGCTCGGGCGCCACCCTCAACAGGTAGTCGCCGGGCAGCACGCCGGTGATCACGTAGTAGCCGTCGGAGGCGCTGCTCATGCTGGCCACGACCTTGCGCTTGCCGTCGACCAGTTCCAGGCGCAGGTCGCCGATCGGGCGGCTCTTCCCTTTGCTCACGAAATACGTGGTGCCGTCGATCTCGCCGGTGAGGCTCACCGCAACATCGACCTGGTGGACCTTGCCGGGACGCGGCACGATGCGCACGCCCTTCACTTGCGGCTGCCATTGCGGGTCTTCGAGCGTGTCCGGATCGACCGCCAGGTCGACGTTCTGGTGGGCCGGCAGGCGCGCCAGGTAGACGATGCCGTCGGCATCGGTGCGGGCCAGGTGGTTGCCGCCGTTGACGGTGAAGCCGGCGCCCCTGATCGGCTCGTCGTCACCGTCCATGACGCCGTTCAGGTTCTTGTCCAGGAACACGCGGACCGAGGCCGATCCCATGTTCGCCATCGGCTGCGCCTCGGTGAGTACGCGCGCGCTGCGCGGCTCCAGTCCCATCGCCATGAAGAACTGCACGCCGGCGCCATACTCGTGCCGGGTCGAATAAAAACCGTTCACCCCGAGCCCGTAGCTGCCCAGGCTCTTGTTCAGCGCCCCGGTCAGGCGGTATTCGCGGGTATCGAACAGGCGCGTCATGCCCAGGTTTAGCAGGTAGCCATCGGCCAGGTAGCGGTCGGCCGAGATGGCGGCGCTGCCCAGCGCCGCGCCCGGGGCCAGCAGGTAATGCAGCTGGCCGGTCAGGCCGATGCCGGCCACGCGGCGGCTCACCTGCAGCACGCCGTCCGCCACCCGCTCGCCGCCGAGCGACTGCCAGCGCAAGGCGTTGCTGAGCGCGGCGCCGTCGCGGTAAGCCGATACGCGTCCCTGGAGCAGGATGTTTTCCTTGCGCGAGGCCAGCGTGTCGCGCTGTATCTCGAACGAGAGCGGGAGGAACAGGCCTGCGCCCGGCGCGACCGCCCCCTCGGCGCGCAGCGCGTCGCGGGTGCGCACCGGATCGGAGGAGCGGGCGAAGAACTCGCTGGTGAGGCCATCGAGGCGGGCGCGGCTGGCCGAGAGGGCGACATTGCCGAGCCGCGTCTTGAGGGCTAGCTGAGCCAGCCTGCCGCCATCGTCGGCCCGGACCGCGTCGCCGCTCAGGATGAACGCGTTCCAATAGTTGCGCAGGCCAACGCTGGCATAGCTGCGCTCCTTGCCGTCGAGCCCCGGCGCCCGCTGCCAGCCGCCGGTGGCGTTCAGGTAGCTGTTCAGCCCCCATTCGAACTGGGCCAGGGCGCGCGCTTGTCCGTACGGGTCGCGGTGCGCGGCCACGTCGTAGAACAGCTGCCCGTGCGGCACCGCCGACTCCTCGAGCAGGAAGCTCTGGCGCTCGACCCGCAACTGCCCCAGCGGCCCGTGGAACACCAGCCGGAATTCGTTCGGCCCGTAGGCCAGCGGCTGGTCGGCGAAACTGTATTTGCCGTCGGGGCGCGACTGCTGGAAGCCGACCAGCGCCCCGTTGTAATACAGTTCGACGTCCCAGCCGGGCGGCAGGTCGCCCTGCAGCGTGTGGCGGTCGAAGCTGGTCGGCTGGTTCAGGGGACGGTTGCTCACCGCGACGCCGTTGCCGGTCGCGCTGCTGGCCGAGATGTTCGCCATCCCCGGCACGGCCACGCTGCCGAACAGCGCGGAGCGCGCATGCAGCGGACCCAGCAGGCCGGCGTCGGGATCGTTGCGCCCCAGCGTCAGGCGCAGGCCGGACGTGGGATCCTGGGGACTGCGGCTCGCGTACAGCGCCGCTTCCATGCCGAGCAGGTCGGCCGTCAGGTAGGCGGTGTAGGAAGTGTCGCTGCGGCGCTGTCCGTGCGCCCCGCCGGTGCTGACGCCCAGGGTCTGGTCGATGAACGGTACGTCGGCCACCCGGTAGGGCGCCGCCAGGCGTGGATAGCCGGGATCGGCATGGCCGCCAGGGTTGCCCGGCAGGTTGCGGCGTTCGCGCCGCGCCAGGCGCTCCTGCAGCGGCAGCGGCTCGCGCGGACGCACTTTCAGGGCCAGGTTGGGCATGTCGACGTCGAAGTCGGCCGGCAGCCAGCGCGCCAGCAGGCGGCTGTCGACATAGATATCCTCGGCCTCGACCCTGGCCCGGGATCGGTCGAACCGTTCGTCCCTGCCGGCCGTATGCACGATGCCGGCGCCGGCGTCGAGGCTGAAGTTGCGCTCTTCGGCCAGGAGGTAGCCGCTGGCCTGCCCTTCTCCGGTCACGCGCACCGCCAGCGTCAGCAGGCGCGCCAGCTCGCCCAGCGGCAGGAATACGCTGCGCCCGATTTCGTAGGCGGTAATGCCGTCTGACAATACCTGGCCATCGAGGCGCACTTCGAGCAGGATCAGGTTCGCTTCGTTTTTCCGGGCCGGCCTCGATGCCGCCGCGGCCGCCCCTTCCGTCCCGGCAGCGGCGTCCGGCTGCAAGCCCGGCAGCACGCTCAATCCAAGGAAAAGAAATCCGGCCCTGAACAACATCAGCGTCCGCTGCCCCATCCACCCGTCATGGCAGCTCCAGGTTTGCCTGGGCCAGCAGCTTGCCGCCCGCCTCCGGCCGCTCGCGGTAGCTCACCTCGAGCGTGCCGTGCGCCAGCGCCAGGCCCGCCGGCACTTCCAGCGGCAGCGCGGCCCGGCGCACCCGGTTCGGCGTGTAGACGGCGATGCCGCCAACCTGCGCCAGCGTCTGCGGTGTACCGCCGCGCGGCGTGAACGTCACGTTCAGGTCGCCATACACCGAGCGGCTGCCTTCGCGCTCGAACTGCAGCGCGAGCAGCTGGTGCTGCGCCTCGTCTTTCTGCAGCACGAGGCGGGCCAGGCTGACGGTCGCGCTGGTGGCCCCATGGCGCACGATGACGGGCACCGAGGCGCCGACCAGCGCGGTCAGGACCACGCCGATCCCCTTGCCGTCCGCGCCCTTGCCCTGGTTTTCGATGCTGGCGCTGCCTTCGACGTCGGGCAGTTTCTCGAACTGCAGGTGCGAGCGGTATTCGCCTTCGGCCAGCTCGGCCGGCTTGCGCAGCATCACACGCACTGTCTGGGCGGTTCCCGGCTCGAGCGTGATCTGGCGCGGCGAAAAGCGCAGCATGTCCGCGGCGAAGTATTCCCCGGGTCCGGCGCTGTCCACCGCCTCGAACTGGCCGCTCTCCGTCATGCGGCGGTTGACCAGTGAAATCCGGTAGGTGGCGGGCTTGCTGCCGTTATTGATCAATTCGATTTGCGCGGCGCGCTGGTTTTTTTCGAAGACGATGCGGGTCGGATGCAGCATCAGCTGGGCCCGCGCCGGCAGGGCCAGCGCCAGCAACACCGTTAGCAGCGCCCAGGCCAGCACGGTGAGCACCGGCTGGCGCAGGCAAGCCTTCAAAACGGATGCGAACGAGGGAAAAGCCATGGGAGTTCCTTTCTGCGCCGTGGGATGAAACCGGGACGGCGACAGGATTACTGGAAGTTGACAATCAAAGGAAATGAACCGGAATAAAGCCCGGGGGGCTGATTGGCGGCCACCGTCAGGGTCGCGCCGACCGACAGGGTGGTGCCGGTGGTCGTGACGTTCGTCAACGTCGCCGGGGAGCTGTTGAACGCGTCTACCGCCATGCTGTTGCTTCCGCTGGTGAGCCGGGTACTGCCGTTGGCGGGCAGGGAAATGATGACTGCCTTGTTGGTGCCGCCATTGCTGCTCTTGCTCACGGTAAAGGTTGCCGGGTTGGCCGTCGGAGAGTTCAGCAGGATCACGGCGCCGGTCCGCGACCGTCCGCCGGTCGGGCTGACGATCACCGTGCCGCCGGAAGCGGCCACGAAACGGCCGAAATCGAGACCTCGGGTATTGCTCAGGTTGATCTGCTGGGCGCAGGCTTCGCGCCCGGCGGACATCAACAGTGCCGACATCGATGCCAAGCCGGCGATGAGGATGGGACGGGAGCGGCGTGGCATCATGACGGACGGGCTACGCCGCTGCCTCCCCGCCTCAGTTGTAGTTGACTGCGACGTTGATGGTGCCGCTGTAGTTGCCGGCAGCCTGGTTGGCGCCGACCGCCAGGGTGCCGCCGACGTAGATCGTCTGGGCGCCGCCGGTCAGGGTGCCGGTGGCGACGGTGCCGCTGGTGATCGCGCTGGCGGTCACGTCGCTGATGGCGGTGAACGTCATCGAGTTGCCACCGCTGGTGAGCGAGGCGGAGGTGCCGGCAAGGTCGATCGCATACGTCAAGCCGGCCTGGCCGGTGACGTTGAACTGCGCGGCAGTCGCGGTGCCGCCTGCGGTGATCGTGCCGCCGCTGACAGAGCGCGAGTTGTCCGGGCTGACCGTCACCGTACCGGCGGTGCCGCCCGCTGCGATGTTGCCGAACGAGAGGTTGGCGGTATTCGTGATGGCGATCGGCGTGACGACGGTGCTGCTCGAGGTCGCGGTCGCGGTGGCGGCCATGGCGTTGCCGGCGCCGTAGATGGCCAGGGCCATGACAGCGAGTTTGAAACCGTGCGGGATAAGGCGGCTGTGCTTGTTCATTCTGTCTTCCTTGGATTTGGAGAAAACGGCATCGAAGATCGCCGGACTGCTATTGGTATGCGCACCGAAAGATGTTTCAACAAGGAAACCTTAATACTTTCCTTACGGTATCGTTTTGCTATTCTGCAAGGCGATAATACTGATTATTTGATGCTGATCATGATTTATTTCTCTCCAAATCTCACGAGATGTTGTGTTTTTGCATACATTTTGTTACGTAAAAAGGCGCAAAAAAACGTGGATTTGCGCTGTCTTTAAACATCTTTGAGATATTTTGAGATTTTTGTAGGATCAATCCTACTGTTTAGCGACGCCAAGGTTTCAAATGACACAATTAAATGCAATTTGAATAACTATTCTAATTCACAGAAGTTACGATTTTAATAATTGCATTTGCAATCAATGAATGCGCGTGCACGATCCTGCCGGCAATCCGGCAAGTCGGGACAAACGGATGGGTTCGGCGCCAGGGCTGGCGCCGGGAAGATGACTCAGCGCGCGGCGCCGGTACGCAGCGCCGCGGCGATGCGCCGGCAGTGCGCCACCTGGGCCGCGATCGGCGGAGGCACCGCCTGGTCGCCGCGCAGGGCGCGCAGGATCCAGTCGGCGGTGGCGGGGGCGTCGCGCCCTTCCGGAGCCGGCGCCAGCTCGTCGGTCGGCGCATCGCGCTCGGCCAGCAGGGTCTGCTCGCCGGCGTGGAACCAGTCGATCTGCTGGGCGCGGTTCGCATTCGCCACCGTCTCGCCTTCGGTACCGCGCATCAGGAAGGCATCGCCGCGCCCGGCCGGCGCCGCGTTCCTGAAGTAATCGGTGAGCATCGTGAGGTACTCGGGGTGGGTGTAGGAGACCAGGCGCAGCGCCGGCCCGTCGAAGGGCTGCAAAATCTTTACCAAGGTATGCGTCGAATTCCGCACCCCGAGGATGCGGCGCAGCGACAGTTGCCGGGCCAGTTTCGGCGCCAGCGTCTCGATCGGCATGAAGCAGGGCTGGCGGCGCGCGAAGGCGTCGAGCATGTCGGCGGTAGAGCCGGTCGGGCCAATCCCCAGCTCGGCCAGGATCTCGGCCGTGGTCACCCGTCCCGGATCCTGCTGCACGCCGTGGATCAGCACCGGCACGCCTTCGCGCGCCAGCAGCAGGGCCAGCAGCGGCGTCAGGTTGGCCAGCTTGCGCGCACCGTTGTAGCTGGGGATGAGCACGGGCGCGCAGGGTCCCGGCGGCGACGGCAGCGGCGCGAACGCGCCTTCCGCGGCCTCCATGAAGCCGGCGATCTCGTCCACCGATTCGCCCTTGATGCGCATGGCCAGCAGGATCGCGCCCAGCTCGAGGTCGGACACGCGGCCGTCCAGCATGGCGCCGTACAGCAGGCGGGCGTCTTCGCGCGTCATGCTGCGCGCGCCTTTCACGCCGCGGCCGATCTCCTTGATGAAGCGGGCAGCGAGGAAGGGTTCGTTGGTGGAGTCATGGTCGGTCTGCATGGCGACAGGATACCGTCATTTTTTACGCATTGCAGTGCAACATATGCGTTTTCCGGCTAGACTGACCCTTCCCCCTGATACATACGCTGAGAAAAACGTCTAGCCATGCTGATCACGCCCGATATCGAAAACACCAACGTTACCTCGTTCGCGACCATGCCTTCGCCGGTCGAGCTGCACCAGAAGCTGCCGCTGACCGACCAGGCTTTCACCACCGTGATGCGGGGCCGCGAAACGCTGCGCAACATCCTCGACCGCAAGGACAAGCGCCTGTTCGTGGTCGTCGGCCCCTGCTCGATCCACGACCCGGTCGCCGGCCTGGATTATGCCCGCCGCCTGAAGGCGCTGCAGGCCGAAGTCGCCGACACCATGGTGCTGGTGATGCGCGTGTACTTCGAGAAGCCGCGCACCACGACCGGCTGGAAGGGCTATATCAACGATCCGTTCATGGACGATTCCTTCCGCGTCGACGTCGGCATGGAGCGCGCACGGCAGTTCCTGCTGGATGTCTGCGAAATGGGCCTGCCGACCGCCACCGAGGCGCTGGACCCGATCTCGCCGCAATACCTGGGCGATCTGATCGCCTGGACCGCGATCGGCGCGCGCACCACCGAATCGCAGACCCACCGCGAGATGTCGTCCGGCCTCTCGACCCCGGTCGGTTTCAAGAACGGCACCGACGGCGACATCGAGATTGCGATCAACGCCGTGCTGTCCTCGTCCAGCCCGCACTCCTTCCTGGGCATCAACGGCCAGGGCACGGTCTCGATCGTGCGCACCCGCGGCAACGCCTACGGCCACGTGGTACTGCGCGGCGGCGGCGGGCGCCCGAACTACGATTCGGTGTCGGTGGCGATCGCCGAACAGGCGCTCAACAAGGCCAGACTGCCGGCCAACCTGGTGGTCGACTGCTCGCACGCCAACAGCTACAAGAAGCCGGAACTCCAGCCGCTGGTGATGTCGGACGTGATCCAGCAGATCAGGCACGGCAACCGCTCGCTGGTGGGGGTGATGATCGAATCGAACATCGTGAGCGGCAACCAGCCGATCCCGGCAGACCTGTCGCAGCTGCAGTACGGCTGCTCGGTGACCGACGGCTGCATCGGCTGGGAAGATACCGAGGCGATGCTGCGCAGTGCGCACAAGGAGCTGCTGCAGCGGCCTTGATGGGTGGGGTAAAATGGTGGATTCCGCTTTTCCACCACCATTCCCCATGATTGTCCTCGGCGTCGAATCCTCCTGCGATGAAACCGGCCTGGCTCTGTACGACACGGAGCGCGGGCTGCTGTCCCATGCCCTGCACTCGCAGGTCGCGATGCACGAGGAGTACGGCGGCGTGGTGCCGGAACTGGCCTCGCGCGACCACATCCGCCGCGCCCTGCCGCTGCTCGAGCAGGTGCTGGCCAAGGCCGACCTGCCGAAGGAGCGCATCGACGCGATCGCCTACACCCAGGGTCCGGGCCTGGCCGGCGCGCTGCTGGTCGGCTCGTCGGTGGCCTGCAGCCTGGCGCTGGCGCTCGACAAGCCGGTGCTCGGCGTGCACCACCTCGAGGGCCATCTGCTGTCGCCGCTGCTGGCCAGCGAGCGCCCGGAATTCCCCTTCGTCGCCCTGCTGGTCTCGGGCGGCCATACCCAGCTGATGCGGGTCGACGGCGTCGGCCGCTATACCCTGCTGGGCGAGACCCTCGACGATGCCGCCGGCGAAGCCTTCGACAAGTCGGCCAAGCTGCTGGGCCTGGGCTATCCGGGCGGCCCGGCGATTTCGCGCCTGGCCGAGTTCGGCGATCCGGAAGCCTATACGCTGCCGCGCCCGATGCTGCATTCGAAGGACTTCAACTTCAGCTTTTCGGGCCTGAAGACGGCCGTGCTGACGGTGGTGAAGAAGAACAGCGCCGAAGAAGGCCAACTGCGCGCCAACATCTGCGAGCAGGACAAGGCCAACATCGCGCGCGGCTTCGTCGATGCGATCGTCGACGTGCTGACCGCCAAGTGCGTGTCGGCGCTCAAGCACACCGGCCTGAAGCGGCTGGTGATCGCCGGCGGCGTCGGCGCCAACCGCCAGTTGCGGGCCTCGCTGAACGCGGCGGCCGCGAAGAAGAAGTTCAGGGTCTACTACCCGGAACTCGAATTCTGCACCGACAACGGCGCCATGATCGCCTTCGCCGGCGCCCTGCGCCTGGAGCGGAATCCGCAGGCTGCGACGCATGATTACGGCTTCAACGTGCGCCCACGCTGGCCGCTGGACGAGATCGAACCGGCCTGAGAAATGTGAACTTGCAAGCTTGATATCGATCCTACCGTGTGACCTTTCAGCCCGAATAGATGGCAATATCGGGCAGTTGAGTTTTACGGAGGTTCTACATGCGCGTAGTCAGCTGGAACATTCACTGGGGTTGTGGGAAGGACGGGCGCATCCGCATCCACGCCATCATCGATGTGCTGCGCAAGCTGAATCCGGACGTAATCTGCCTGCAGGAAGTGGCTGCCAACCATCCGGAGCTCGAAGGCAGCGCCAGCGCCAGCCAGTTCAAGCAGCTCGGCGGCGCGCTCGGCGGCTACCACATGATCGAACACGCGCCGAGCGAAATCTACCGTAACAACCTGCCCCGCCAGTTCGGCAACATCCTGCTGTCCAGGTACCGCATCACCCAAGCCCAGCGCCACATGCTGCCGTGGCCGGCCGCTCCCGAACATCCGGCCGGGATGCCGCGCGGGATGATCGAAACCGTGCTCGACGCGCCCGGCGGCAAGCTGCGCGTGCTGACCACCCATCTCGAGTACTATTCTCCGCCGCAGCGGCGCGCCCAGGTCCGGCGCATCCGCGAACTGCATGCGGAAGCCTGCGCCCGCGCCGCCATCTACCAGCCGGAGCCCGAATTCGATCCGCCCTTCCAGCTGGGCTTCCGGCCCGGCACCGCGATCTACTGCGGCGACTTCAATTTCACGCCCGACTCCGACGACTACCGCGCGCTGCTGGCGCCTCCCGAGGATGGCGCCCTGGCCCTGGCCGATGCCTGGACGGTCCGCCACGGCGGCATGGCGCGCGCGCCGACGGCCGGCCTGCATGGCTATCCCTGGCCCGACCGTGCGGAGTGCTACGACTATTTCTTCGTGACCGAGGACCTCGCGCCGCGCATTGCGGAGGTCAACGTGCAGTCCGAGACCGCGGCCTCGGACCACCAGCCGATCGTCCTGGATGTGACCTAGACCGTTTCTTCCTGCTGGGCGAGCTGGCGCAAGGCCTGCTCGAACACCTCGGGCGGCTGGCCGCCCGAGATCAGGTGGCGCTCGTTGATGACGATCGCCGGCACCGACCGGATGCCGGCGCGCTGCCAGTAGTACTCGCGCTGGCGCACCTCGTCGGCGTAGGTGTCCAACTCCAGCACGGCGCGCGCCTGTTCCTGGTCGAGCCCGGCCTCGCCGGCGACACGCACCAGCAGCTCGCGCGCGCTGGGATCCTCGCCCTTCGTGAAATAAGCCTCGAACAGCTTTTCCTTCAGCGCACGCTGCAGGCCCTCGCCCTGGCCCTCGGCCCAGTGCAGCAGGCGGTGCGCGTCGAAGGTGTTGTAGATGCGTCCGCGCTTGCTCATGTCGAAGGTGAAGCCGACATCGAGGCCGCGCTGGCGGATCATCTCGCGCGACTGTTCCTGCTGGGCCGGCGTCGCCCCGTATTTTTCAGTGATGTGTTCGAAGATGTCCTGGCCCTCGGGACCCATGCCCGGGTTCAGTTCGAACGGTTGGAAATGGATGTCCGCCTCCACCTCGCCGGCGACGCGCTCGAGCGCCTTCTCCAGCGATTTCAGGCCGATCGCGCACCAGGGACACGATACATCCGACACGAAATCAATTCTCATTTGCTTGCTCACGACTCACCACCTTCCTGGAATAGCCGCCGCAACCATGCGGCATTGGCCATATGGTGACACATCGAGGGAAAGCGGGCAGCGCGCGCACCCACTGCGCCGTCGTTTGATTAACGACAAACCGGGGTCAGACTCCGGATTTTGGAAATGACTAACGAGACATTGCCAAAATTTGGAGTCTGACCCCGGTTTGGCCGAGATCATGGTGGGGCTTACTTTTTCTTGACCGGCTGCTTGGCGCCGTTGGCCTTGCTGCCGATGCGCGACTCTTTGCCGGCCAGCAGGTTGCCGATGTTCTTGCCGTGACGGATCAGCAGCAGCGCGCTCATGATGAGGACGGCGAACAGGATTTCGTTGGCGCCGAACCGCAGGCCGTAGTAGAACGGCGCGAAGATCGCGGCCACCAGCGCCGCCAGCGAGGAGTAGCGGAAGGCGTAGGCCACCACCAGCCAAGTCGCCAGGGTCGCCAGGCCCAGCCAGACGTTCAGGCCGAGCAGCACGCCGAGCGCGGTCGCCACGCCCTTGCCGCCGACGAAGCGGAAGAATACCGGCCACAGGTGGCCGACAAAGACGGCGATCGCAATCAATGCCACGCCGCCGTCCTCGATGCCGAAGCGGTCGCCGAACTGCACCGCCAGGAACACCGGCAGCCAGCCCTTGGCACAGTCGCCGACCAGCGTGGCGATGGCTGCTTTCTTGCTGCCGCTGCGCAGCACGTTGGTCGCGCCCGGATTCTTCGATCCATAGGTGCGCGGGTCGGACAGGCCGAAGGCGCGGCTCATCACGACGGCGAAGGAAATCGAGCCGATCAGGTAGGCCGCGATGGTGAAGATGATTGTGTACATGCTTGCTGTCTCTTTCTATTGATCCCCGTGCCGGAAAGACCGGCGCGTGGAATATACACCATCGGCTGAGCCGGGCGCTAATTCCCGCGGCTAATCCGCCAGCGCGCAGTGCACGGCCCTGGCCTTCAGGACGTCGACCAGCACGGCGGGGTCGATGCCGATCAGGAAACCGCGCCGGCCGCCATTGATATAGATCTTCGGCAGGGCCAGGATGCTTTCCTCGACGTACACCGGCATCGCCTTGCGCACGCCGAACGGCGAGGTGCCGCCGACCAGGTAGCCCGAGTGGCGCTGCGCCACTTCCGGCTTGCACGGCTCGACCGACTTGCAGGGAATGGCGCGCGCCAGGTTCTTGGTCGATACCTTGCGGTCGCCATGCATCAGCACGATCAGCGGGCGCGCCGCCTCGTCCTGCATCACCAGCGTCTTCACGACGTCGTGTTCAGGCACCCCCAGTTCGCGCGAGGAGACCGCGGTGCCGCCATGCTCTTCGTACTCGTAGGGATGCTCGGAAAAGACCACGCCATGCTTGCGCAGGAACTGGGTTGCCGGGGTCTCTGAAATGTGCTCTTTCTTGGCCATGCGTGTTACGCTAAAAGCAAACGGAGGAGTTGCTTATTATGCAGCAAGAGATTCGCTTTGCCACCTTCAATGTCTGCAACCTGGCGCCGCCGGGAGCACGGCTGTACGAAAACCTGGAACCCACGACCCCGGAAGAGTACGAAGCGAAGATCGCCTGGACCGCGCGCCAGATCGACATGCTGGGCGCCGACGTGATCGGTTTCCAGGAAGTGTTCTCGCAGGCCTCGCTGGCCGAGGCGCTGTCGCGCACCCGCCGTTACCGCGAAGCGATCCACGTCGGGTTCGATCCCGATCCGGGCGCCGACAAGCTGACGCCCAGCGTCGCCCTGGTCTCGCGCCTGCCACTGGCCGACGCCCCTGTCTCCTATCCCGACTTCCCGCCCGGGATCGCGATGCCGCCCGGGAACCGCGACCCGGAGCGCTTCACCCGCGCGCCCCTGCACGCGGTGATCGAACTCCGTCCCGGCCTGGCGGTGGACGTGCTGGTGGTGCACCTGAAGTCGCGCCGTCCCGACTACCGCGCCAACGACACCGGCGACGACCCGCAGCTGTTCGCCCTGGCCTCGCTGCGCTCGCTGATCCGGCGCGGCACCGAGGCGGCCGGCCTGCGCGTGATCCTGTCGAAACTGGGCCGCGACAACCGCCGGCCGCGAGTGGTGCTGGGCGATTTCAACGACGTCGCCGATGCCGTCACCACCGGCATCGTGCTGGGCCTCGGCGCCCCCAGCGGCGACCGCCTCTACGACGCCTGCCAGCTGCAGCGCCGCCAGGACCGCTGGCGCCACGTCGGCTTTTCCAACCTGCACGAAGGCCAGTACACGACCATCGACCATATCCTGGTGTCCGGGGAATTCAACGGCGAGCTGCCGGGCGCCCTCGGCGAAATCGCGGACGTGGTCTACCTGAACGACCACCTCGACCTCGGCCTGCCGGAAGCGTCCGACCATGGGCAGGTGCTGGCGCGGCTGCGGCTGTTCGAGCGGCCGGGGGATGGCGAGGCGTACGGCGACGCCTGAGTCGTCGTTCCCGCGAGTATCCTCGCGCGGGCGACGGTGTGTCCGCCCAACCGTCCGCCCTGTCCGCCCGTGCGCACGTCCGTCCCGGCTTTTTGACGTTTCGGCGGCCGAAATGCACGGCTCGTCGCATTCCGATAGCTGTTCGTCATGCCCTTCTTTATTCTGCTGCAATCCCTCCGAATAAGAAGAGCACCGCCATGAAAATCGAATCCTTGCCGCCCGCCTCCGTCGATCCGTCAAGCACCGTGAAAGCGCCGCGCCGCCGCTGGCGCGCGCCCGCCATCGGCCTGGCCATCCTCGCGCTCGCGGGCGCGGGCGGCTACGCGGTCACGCACGCGGGCGGCGCCAGGCCCGCCCCCGCTGCCGCGGCAGAAAAGAAGGATCCCGTGCACGAGCTGTCGACGCGCGACATCGCCCTGGTCGAAGCGCGGCCGCTGGCGGTGACCTTGCCGCTGTCCGGTTCGCTGACGCCACTGGCCCAGGCCACGGTGCGCTCCAAGGTCCCGGGCGTGGTGAAACAGACCACGGTGCAGGAAGGCATGAACGTTTCCGCCGGACAGGTGATCGCGCGGCTGGACGACAGCGAGGCGCGCGCCCGCGTGGCCCAGCAGCAGGCGCTACTTTCCGACGCCAGCGCGCGCCTGGCGCTGGCGAAGAAAAACCAGGCCAACAGCGCCGCCCTGCTCAGGCAGAACTACATCGCCCAGAACGCCTACGACACGACCTCGAACAGCGTCGACCTGGCCCAGGCCGCGGTCGACTCGGCGCGCGCCCAGCTCGAACTGGCGCGCATCGCCCTGAACGATACCGTGATCCACGCGCCGCTGTCCGGCGTGGTCAGCAAGCGCCACGCCCAGGCCGGCGAGAAGCTGTCGCCGGACAGCCCGGTGTTCTCGATCGTCGACCTCAGGCAGCTGACGCTGGATGCCCAGGTGCCGGCCTCCGACATCCCGCGCATCAAGGTCGGCCAGGACGTGCAGTTCAAGGTCGACGGTTTCGGCGAGCGCAACTTCGCCGGCAAGGTCCTGCGCATCAACCCGGCGGCGGAAGCCGGCTCGCGCGCGATGCTGGTGTATATCGGCGTCGACAACCCGGACGGCGCACTGCGCGCCGGCATGTTCGCCAAGGGCGTGGTGACGACCGAGAAGTCGGCCGCGCATCCGCTGCTGCCGCTGGCCGCCGTGCAAAAGGAAAACGGCAGGGATGTGGTCTACCGCGTCGACAGCGGCAAGGTCGTGGCCCAGCCGGTCAAGCTGGGCCTGAAGAACGAGGATGCCGGGCTGGTCGAGGCGCTCGACGGCATCGCCGCAGGCAGCACCGTGCTGGCCGTGAAGCTCGACGGCGTCAAGCCGGGCGAGAAGGTGAAGCTGCCTGCCGCAGCGAAGAAAGGCTGAGCCATGTGGATGACCCGTGTCAGCATCAAGCACCCGGTGTTCGCGACCATGGTGATGGTCGGCCTGATGGTGCTCGGCCTGTTCTCCTACCGTAGCCTGGGCGTGGAGAGCATGCCGAACATCGAGATCCCGGCCGTGTGGATCGAGACCAGCTATCCGGGCGCCTCGCCGGAGCAGGTCGAGAACGACGTCACCCGCCCGCTCGAGGAAGCGGCGAATACCGTCGGCGGCATCAAGACGATCCGCAGCAATTCCTGGGAAGGCCACTCCGGCATCGGCGTCGAATTCCAGCTGACGGTCGACATGGACCGCGCCGTGCAGGACCTGCGCGACCGCATCGGCACCGTGCGCGGCGGCTTCCCGCGCGAAGTCAAGGAACCGGTCGTGTTCCGCCAGGAGGGCGAGAACGCCCAGCCGGTGCTGCAGGTGGCGCTGACCTCGTCGGAACGCAGCCTGCGCGACCTGTCGATGCTGACCGACCAGGTGATCGTCAAGCGCATCCAGGCCGTGGCCGGCGTCGGCCAGGTGCGCGTCAACGGCAAGCAGGCGCGCCAGGTGCTGGTCGACATCCGCCCCGAGCAGCTGCGCAGCCTGCACGTCGGCATCGACGAAGTGATGACCGCGATTACCGCCACCAACGCCAACCTGCCGGCCGGCCGCATCAGCCGCGGCGAACGCGAAAACCTGGTGCGCATCGAAGGCAAGATGAAGGAAGCGGCCGACTTCAAGCGCATCATCGTCGCCAAACGCGCCAACGGCCCGGTCTACCTGAGCCAGGTCGCCGACATCTCGGACGGCGCCGCCGAGGAAGACTCGATCTCGCGCGTGAACGGCGAGCGCGCCATCTCGCTGGAGATCGCCAAGGTGCAGGACGCGAACACGGTCGAAGTCGGCGTCAACGTCAAGAAGGCGATCGAGACGATGAAGGAGACCCTGCCGAAGGACGTCCAGTTCCGCATCCTCGAGGACGTCTCGGGACGGGTGCAGCACCAGGTCGACAACGTGAAGGAAACCATCATCGAGGGCGCGGTCCTGACCATGCTCATCGTGTTCCTGTTCCTGCACTCCTGGCGCAGCACCGTCATCACCGGCCTGACCCTGCCGATCTCGGTGCTGGCCAGCTTCATCGCGATGAAGTACTTTGGATTTACGCTCAACTTCCTGACCCTGATGGCGCTGTCGCTGTCGATCGGCCTGCTGATCGACGACGCCATCGTGGTGCGCGAGAACATCGTGCGCCACTCGGCGCTGGGCAAGAGCCACGCGCGCGCCGCCGAAGACGGCACCAACGAGATCGGCCTGGCGGTGATGGCCACCACCTTCGCGATCGTCGCCGTGTTCGTGCCGATCGCCTTCATGAAAGGCATCATCGGCCGCTTCTTCCTGCAGTTCGGGATCACCGTGGCGGTGGCGGTCATGGTGTCGCTGTTCGTCAGCTTCACGCTGGATCCGATGCTGTCGTCGGTGTGGCCGGATCCGGCCAAGGACCGCTTCAAGTACCTGCCCTGGCTGGGCCGCCTGATGGCGCGCATCGAAACCGGCATCGAACACGTGCACGGCTGGTATGCAAAGGTGCTGGGCCTCGCGCTGGCCTGGCGCAAGTCGACCCTGGCGCTGGCGTTCGCGCTGTTTGCCGGCAGCCTGCTGCTGGTGCCGATGATCGGCGGCGAATTCGTGCCCCAGGTCGACAACGGCTTCATCCAGCTGAAGTTCAAGACCCCGGTCGGCTCCAGCCTCGACTACAGCGACGCCAAGGTGCGCCAGATCGAAGCCGCGCTCGGCGAGTTCAAGGAAATCGAGAGCATGCAGACCATCGTCGGCGCCTGGGAGGGCCGCAACAGCTCGATGGTCAACCTGAAGCTGACGGACGTGCGCAAGACCCACCGCCGCTCGCAGGAAGAGATGGAAAAGGTGATCCGCGACCGCCTGTCGTCGATCGCCGGCATCAGCATGACCGTCGGCAACCGCCCGATCTTCATCGCCATCCTCGGCAGCGACGAATCGAAGCTCGACATGGTCGCGCACCGCCTGATGGACAAGATGAAGACCATCAAGGGCGTGGCCGACATCGAGTACAGCCAGGAAGGCGCGAACCCGGCCACCATCATCAAGATCAACCAGGAACTGGCGACCGACCTGGGCCTGAACGTGCAGCAGATCGGCGCCGCCCTGCGTCCCTTCGTGGCGGGCGACCAGACCAACCGCTGGCTGGCGCCGGACGGCCAGAACTACGAGGTCAACGTGCAGCTGCCGAAGTCCGGCCGCGAGAAGGTGGCCGACCTGGCCGACCTGTCGGTGGCGTCGAGCAAGCTCGACGCAAGCGGCAACCCGATCATGGTGCCGCTGCGCCAGGTGGTCGAGTTCGTGCCCTCGACCAGCCCGCAGGTGCTGAAGCGCCAGGCGCTGGAGCGGCGCGTGGCAATCTACGCCGGCTTGGAGGGCCGCCCGCTGGGCGACGTGATGGGCGACGTCGACAAGGCGATGAAATCGATCGACATGCCGGACGGCGTGCGCTTCGACGTCGGCGGCCAGGCCCAGCAGATGGACGAGACCATGGGCGGCTTCGCCGTGGCGCTGGGCATCGCGGTGATCTTCATCTACCTGGTGCTGGCCTCGCAGTTCGGCAGCTTCCTGCAGCCGATCGCCATCATGGTGTCGCTGCCGCTGTCGATGATCGGCGTGCTGCTGGCCCTGCTCGTCACGAAGAGCACGCTGAACATCTTCTCGGTGATCGGTATCGTGATGCTGATGGGCCTGGTGACCAAGAACGCGATCCTGCTGGTCGACTTCGCCAACCACGGCCAGCGCGAGGGCAAGGGCCAGTTCGCGGCGCTGATGGAAGCCGGCCAGGTGCGCCTGCGCCCGATCCTGATGACGACCCTGGCGATGATCTTCGGCATGCTGCCGATGGCGCTCGGCCTCGGCGAAGGCGCCGAGAACCAGGCCCCGATGGGCCGCGCGGTGATCGGCGGCGTGATCACCTCGACCCTGCTGACCCTAGTGGTGGTGCCGGTGGCTTATACCTACCTGGACAGCCTGGGCAAGCGGGCCAAGCGGTGGTTCCAGAAGGGGCATGAGGCCGAGCCTGCCCCGGATGTTGCGGAAGGACAGCCTACCTGAACGGGGGTAGCGGAAACGACGGGATAACTAAGCCGACCCCTGCTCCGCCTCGGCCGCCGCCCCCGAATCCGCATCCTCTTCCGGAGAAGCATCGCCCTCCTCCCCCTTGTGCTGCTTGGCTTCCTGCTTGCGCCGGGCCTTTTCTTCGGCCTTCTTTTTCTTTTCCAACTCTCGTTGCCGCTTTTCGTACTGGAAATTCGTCTTGGCCATGGTGTCCTCGTGCGCTATCTGTCAATGCCGACTGGTCCATTATGACCCACTCTACCCGCCAGGTCTTGAGAATTAACCACGCGGGTGGTGCTGGGCATGCAGGTGTTTCAGGCGCTCGCGCGCCACGTGGGTGTAGATCTGGGTGGTCGAGATATCCGAATGTCCCAGGAGTAGTTGTACCACGCGAAGGTCGGCGCCGTGGTTCAGCAAATGGGTGGCGAAGGCGTGGCGCAGCGTGTGCGGCGACAGCGGGGCCGTGATGCCCGCCCGGGCCGCATGCTTTTTAATGACGATCCAGAACATCTGGCGCGTCATCGGCCCGCCGCGGCCGGTCACGAACAGGGCGTCGTCCATCTGCCCGTTCAGGATCGCCCCGCGCGCTTCCTTCATATAACGATCCAGCCAGTGGCGCGCCTGCTCGCCGAACGGCACCAGCCGGGTCTTGCTGCCTTTGCCGGTAATGCGCAGCACACCGTCGTTCAGGCTCAGCTCGACCACCTTGAGGGTCACCAGTTCGGATACCCGCAGGCCGCTCGCATACATCAGCTCGAGCATGGTGCGCTCGCGCAGGCCGAGCGGGGTCGACACGTCCGGCGCCGCCAGCAGGGCCTCGACCTGGGCTTCGGTGAGCGTGTGCACGAAGCGGATCGGCTGCTTCGCCGAGGCCATGTTCAGGCAGGGGTCGTGTTCGATGCGGCGCTCGCGCAGCGCCAGCTGGTAGAAGCGCTTCAGCACCGACAGCCGCCGGTTGGCCGAGCTGGGCTTGGTGTCCTCGTGGCGCTCGGCGAAATAGGCGGCGATGTCCTGCGGCTGCACCGCATGCAGGCTGGCGCAGTCCGGGCGTCTGGTTTCCAGCCAGCCGGCGAACAGGCGCAGGTCGCGGCGGTAGGCGTCGAGCGAGTTCTTCGCCAGGCCGTGCTCGAGCCAGAGCGCGTCGCAGAAACCGTCGATCAGGGAAAGATTGACTGCTGCTGCCATGGAACGTCGGCCGGAAGCGCGCCCTCGTGGCGCAACAGCCAGCGCTTGACCGTGAGCGTGAAGCCGTGTTCGTCATCGCTGCTGGCAAAACCGCCCAGGCCGCCGCTTGCGGTCACGCGGTGGCAGGGAATCACCAGCGGGAACCAGTTGGCGCCGCAAGCCTGGCCGACCGCGCGCGGATGCGATTCCAGCAGCTTGGCGACCTGGCCGTAGGTAAGCACCTTGCCGCGCGGGATCGCGCAGATCGATTCCCAGACCCGGCGCTGGTAGGCGCTGCCGGCCTCGGCCAGCGGCAGGTCGAAGCGGAAATCGGGATCGGCGAAGTAGCGCGCGACCTGCTGCGCGGCCTGTTCGGCGGCCGCATCCTGCGGCGCCTTTTCCTGGTAATGCGGCGGCAGGTAGACCAGCTCGCGTACCCGTTGATCTTCCGTACGGATGCCCATGGCGCCGAACGGCGCGCTGACGATGGCGCTGAAGAGCTCGCTGCCCTGTTGTGTGTTCATCGATGCAGTGTAGCCACTCGGCAGGCTGCGAAGCAAGCCCCTCTTTGGGGCGAAAGATAAAAAAAACGCACCCTCGTGGGGTGCGCTTCAGTCGGTCACGTTTGCGGCCACTCGGTCAATGCCGGCGGCATCTATAAAACGTGTGTCTCCTCATACTTTTCTCCGGCGACTCCACTGCTGGATTACCGATTTTTTGTGCTTCTCCCCAAACTCTGTATCCGGGCTTTTCGAATGCACCACGCTGGTGCCAAAGCTGCGCCATCATAACGCATTCGAATAAGAAAAGCGTAGTTTTTTATATACATTCACGAAATATATTTCAGCTATAAATCATGTGCGGGAGCCACAGGGAGATCGCCGGGACGTAGGTGACCAGCAGCAGGAAACCGATCATCGTCAGCAGCCAGGGCATCACGGCCACCGTCAGTTCGGAGATACCCATCTTGGTCACGCCCGAGGCCACGTACAGGTTCAGGCCGACCGGCGGGTGGCACATGCCGACTTCCATGTTCACGACGATGATGATGCCGAAGTGGACCGGGTCGATGCCGAGCTGGACCGCAACCGGGAACAGGATCGGCGCCATGATCAGCACGATCGAGGAAGGCTCCATCACGTTACCGGCCAACAGCAGCAGCAGGTTCACGACCAGCAGGAAGCTGATCGGGCCCAGGCCCTGGCTGGTGAGCCAGCCCGCCATCGCCTGCGGCACGTTCTCGCTGGTCATCAGGAAGGAGAACAGCACGGCATTGGTGATGATGTACAGCAGCATCGCCGACATCGCCGCCGAATCCAGCAGCACCTTGCCTACTTGCACCAGCTTCAGGTCCTTGTAGACGAACACGGCGATCACGAAGGCATACACGGCCGCGATGCCCGCCGCTTCGGTCGGGGTGAACACGCCGCTGTAGATGCCGCCCATCACGATCACGATCAGGAACAGGCCCCAGGCGCTGCGGCGGAAGGCAGCGATGCGCTCGCCCCAGGTGGCACGCGGCATGCGCGGGTAGTCGTGCTTGCGGGCGATCACCCAGGTGGTCAGGCCCAGCATGAACGCCAGCAGCAGGCCCGGCACCACGCCGGCCATGAACAGCTGGCCGACCGAGGTGTTGGTGGTCACCGAATACATCACCATCACGATCGACGGCGGGATCAGGATGCCGAGCGCGCCCGAGGTGGTGATCACGCCGGCGCCGAAGCGCTTCGGATAGCCCTGCTTGACCATGGCCGGCAGGATGATCGAGCCGATCGCCACTACCGTGGCCGGGCTCGAACCCGAGACCGCGGCGAACAGCGCGCAGGCCAGCACGCCGGCCAGCGCCAGGCCGCCGTGCCAGTGGCCGACCATCGAGGTGGCGAAGTTGATCATGCGCCGCGCCACCCCGCCGTGGGTCAGGAAGTTACCGGCCAGGATGAACAGCGGGATCGCCATGATCTCGAAGTTGTCGATACCGGTGAACAGCTTCATCGCCACCGACTCGATCGGCACGTGCGTCATGGTGAACAGGAAGGTCAGCACCGTCAGGCCGAGCGAGATGGAGACCGGCATGCCGGTCAGCATCAGGACGATCAGCAGCGCGAAAATGATGGCGGCGTTCATGTGGATTTCCTTGCATCTTCGATTTCGTCTTCCAGGCCTTCGACGTAGGCATGGTCATGGCGCGGCAGTTCGCCGTTGCGGACAAAGTGCCAGGTCACTTGCAGGAAGCGGAAGCACATGAGGTAGGAGCCGAGCGGCAGCGCCATGTAGACGATCCACATCGGGATTTCCATGTCGGCCGAGGTCTGGTCGGTGCCGGCCAGGCGCAGGATGAAGTTGAGGCCCAGGGTGCCGATGATGCCGGTGAACAGCGCGCCGGCCAGCAGCGCGAACACGATCATCTTGTTGCGCCAGCGTTCCGACAGGCGGTTGACCAGCACGTCGACGCCGACGTGGATGCCGGTCCGCACGCCGTAGGCGGCGCCGAACTTGGCCATCCACACGAACATGAAGGTGGACAATTCCTGGGCCCAGCTGGTATTCAGGCTGATGAGCCAGTCCTGCAGGCCGGGGATCGGCAGGCCGGAGAGGTAGCGGTGCAGCACCGCGATGAAGATGATGAGAGTGGCGCACGCCATCAGGCTGGCGATGATCCACTCTTCGAGGCGATCTAGGATTTTCATGGGAGTCCTTGGCAAACCACGTCGTTCCCGCGCAGGCGGGAACCCAAGTCTGCATGCCACGCGACGGCGCATCGAACCGGGGTTCCCGCCTGCGCGGGAACGACGAGACTATTACTGAACGGAAGCCGTAGCCTTGTTGATCGTATTGATCAGCTCCGGCCCGACGCGGCCGGCCATCTGCTTCTGCACCGGCAGCAGCACCTTGCGCCACTCGGCCTGCTCCTGCGCGGTCGGGGTGTAGATGGTGGTCTTGCCGGCCTTGCGGATGGCGTCCAGCGCGGCGTCGTTGTCCTGCTGGGCGATCGCCTTCTCGTACCTGGTCGCCTCGTTCATGGCCTGCTGCAGCTGGCCGCGCACGTCGGCCGGCAGGCCGTCCCAGAACTTCTTGTTGACGATGACCGCGTAGCCCAGGTAGCCATGGTTCGACATGGTCACGTGCTTCTGCACCTCATGCATCTTCTGGGTGTACATGTTCGACGGCGGGTTCTCGGTGCCGTCCACCACGCCGGTCTGCAGGGCCTGATAGACTTCCGAGAAGGCCAGCACCTGCGGGTTGGCGCCCAGCGCGCGCATCTGCGCGTCCAGCACCTTCGAGCTCTGGATGCGCATCTTCAGGCCGCGGAAGTCGGCCGGCACGTGCAGCGGCTTGTTGGCCGACATGATCTTGAAGCCGTTGTCCCAGTAAGCCAGGCCGGTGATGCCCTTCGGCTCCAGCTTCTGCAGCAGGCCCTTGCCGATCGGACCTTCGGTCACGGTGTACAGCGCGGTCTTGTTCGGGAAGATGTACGGCAGGTCGAATACCTCGAATTCCTTCACGCCCAGCGGCGCGAACTTGGCCAGCGACGGCGCCAGCATCTGGACCGCGCCCAGCTGCAGGGCTTCGAGCTCTTCCTTGTCCTTGTACAGCTGGCTGTTCGGGTAGACTTCGACCTTGACGCGGCCGTGGGTCATTTTCTCGGCGAGGTCCTTGAAGCGCTCGGCGGCACGGCCTTTCGGGGTGTCGGTCGCCACGACGTGGCTGAACTTGATGACGATGGGGGCCTGCGCCGATGCGTTGAGCGCGAAGCTGGCGCCTGCGAACAATGCCAACGCCGCGACCACGGATTTGATCCTCATGATGTCTCCTTTTTTATATAAGTAGGTATAGTTTTTGTTTATTACTGGAGTCTGATGAGCTTTTGCCGAGATTGCTATTGTGGAAAACCACAATAGGCTGCCCGGCGGTAAAAGTATCACGTTATGGCATGAAGAACCCATTCTCGATCCCCCGGCCGGTGCCGGACGGCCCGTGGCGCTGGCTGGTGCCGGTGCTGCTGGTGCTGCTGTTCCTGCTGGTCCTGCTATGGCTGCCCTGGCAGGCGCGCCAGATGGAAGCCAACGAGCGCCAGGAACAGCTGATCGCCGACACCCTCTGGGTCGAGCAGACCCTGCGCTTCGAACTGGCGCGCAGCGAGGAAGCGCTGGCGACCCTCGGCGTCGACCTGGCCGCCGACACGCCGCCCACGCCGCAAGTCCTGCAGGCCCGCCTGGCGCAGATGTTCAAGAATGGCCATGAGCTGCGCCGCGTGGCCTGGCTGGACGCCAGCGGCCGGCTGCTGGCCGTGCGCGGCGCCGAGATGCCGGGCGAGCCGACCCAGTCCTCGCGCGAGGCCCAAGCGATGTCGCGCACCACCCACAGCGGGCGCTACAGCGATCCCTACGGCCCCTCGTCCGGCCTGCGCGGCTTCGTCGACTACCACCTGCCGCTCTACCGCCACGACGGCAGCTTCGCCGGCAGCCTGGTCGCCACCTACAGCCTGCAGACCCTGCTGGACGAGAACGTGCCCTGGTGGTTCGCCCAGGACAACGCCCTGTCCCTGCTCGACCGCGACGACCACGTGGTGGCCCAGCGCGCCGCCGGCGGCCCGGGCCGCGGGGTCTACAGCCACAAGCGCGCGCTCGACCTGCCGGGCGGGCAGATCGTGCTGGCCACCGACAGCGTGAAGGGCGCGCCGAAGCTGCTGCCGAACCTGCTGGTCGGCTCGGTGATCGTGCTGGCGCTGGGCCTGGTGCTGTCGCTGGCGGCGCTGTGGCGCCATATCGCGCGCACCGTCGCCGCCGAGAACGCGCTGCGCCAGCAGATGGCTTTTCGCACGGCGATGGAGAATTCGCTGCTGACCGGCCTGCGCGCGCGCGACCTGGAAGGCCGCGTCACCTACGTGAATCCGGCCTTCTGCCGCATCGTCGGCCTGCCGATCGGCGAACTGCTCGGCAAGAAGCCGCCCATGCCCTACTGGGCGCCGGAGGTGATGGACGATTACGAGCAGCGCTTCCGCAAGGTGCTGGCCGGCCAGGCCACGCCGCAGTTCGAGACCGTTTTCCAGCGTCCCGACGGCACGCGCGTACCGGTGCTGGTGTTCGAGGCGCCGCTGGTCGACAGCCTTGGCCGCCACACCGGCTGGATGAGCTCCATCCTCGACATCACCGATCGCAAGCGCGCCGAGGAACTGGCCCGCCAGCAGCAGGAAAAGCTGGAGACCAGCGCGCGCCTGGCAACCATGGGCGAGATCTCGTCGATGCTGGCGCACGAGCTGAACCAGCCGCTGGCGGCCATCTCCAGCTACACGGCGGGCGCGCTGAACGTGCTGGCGCGCGCGGAAGGCGGCGCCGCCTCCGCCGCCCCGCTCGACGCCGGCATGCTGAAGCGCGCGCTGGAGCAGGCCAATGCCCAGGCCCGGCGCGCCGGCCAGATCATCCGCAGCGTGCACGAATTCGTGAAGAAGCGCGAACCGCGCCGCGAGAACGTCACCGTGCAGCATGTGGTGGACGGCATCCGCGCGCTGGTCGACCTGCAGGCGCGCCAGCGCTACGTCACGCTGCAGGTGGACGTGCCGCCCGACCTGCCGCAGGTAGCGGCCGACCGCGTGCTGCTCGAACAGGTGCTGCTGAACCTGACCCGCAACGCGACCGAGTCGATGCAGGACATCGACCGCGAGCGCCGCGTGCTGCGCATCACCGCCGCCCACGACGAGGAACGGGGCCAGGTGTCGGTGTCGGTGATCGACAATGGCCACGGCATCCCGCCCGAGGTGGCCGAACGCCTGTTCTCGCCCTTCTTCTCGACCAAGGCCGAGGGCATGGGCATGGGCCTGTCGATCTGCCGCACGGCCATCGAATTCCACGGCGGCACCCTCACCCATGCCGACAATCCGGGCGGCGGCACGGTGTTCACGTTCACGCTCCAGCAGGCGCAGGCTACAATATCCACCTGAACAGTCGGAGCCCAACACCATGCTGCACATCGTCGACGACGAAGACGTCATCCGCGACGCCCTCGAATGGCTGGCGCAATCGCGCGGATTGGTCGCGCGCGGCTATGCCGGCGGCCAGGCATTTCTCGACGCCCTCGCCGCGCAGCCGGATGCGAGCGGCGCGCAGTCAGGTGAATGCGTGCTGCTGGACGTGCGCATGCCCGGCATGAACGGCATCGCCGTGTTCGACCAGCTGGTGGCGCGCGGCCTGCTGGCGCGCCTGCCGGTGATCTTCCTGACCGGCCATGCAGAGGTGCCGATGGCGGTGGATTCGCTCAAGCGCGGCGCCTTCGACTTCTTCGAAAAACCCTTCAACGACAACCAGCTGATGGACCGCGTCGAGGAAGCCCTGGCCAAGTCGCGCCAGGCCGCGGCCTCGAGCGCGGTGCGCGAACGCCTGGCCACGCTGTCGGCGCGCGAACGCGAAGTCCTCGACCTGATCCTGGCCGGCAACATGAACAAGGTCGTGGCCGACAAGCTGGGCATCAGCATGCGCACGGTGGAAGTGCATCGCGCCCACATCTTCGACAAAATGCAGGTCAAGACCGCGGTCGAGCTGGCCGGTTTGTTGAAATAATTCCCTTCAGTACTTTTCGCCCGGGACCCGCGCACGGCAGGTTTTGTCCGCTGTGTTTCAGTGGTTCGCTTGTAAAATCTACTTGAACACGCCGTGGTCGAATTGACCACGCGATCATTACTTAGGGAACACAGATGAGCGAAAAGACGATTGCAGACAAAATGTTCTTGCGGAACGCGAAATCGATGCTGATCCTGAACGGCAACGTCCATCCAGGCATGGTGTCGCAGATGCCGCCCAACCTGATCAAGAACGACCAGGAGCAGGTGGACGTCGTGCTGCTGTTCGCCATGAACCGCAAGGAACTCGAACAATATTTCCCGACCGCGAAAGCGCGCCTGGGCGAAAAAGGCTCGCTGTGGGTCGCCTACCTGAAGCAGACGGCATCGAAGGCGACTGATATCAATCGCGACTCAATCAATGCCTATGCAAAGGAAAACGGTATCACAGGCGTGGCCATGATCTCGATCGACGGCGACTGGTCGGCGCTGCGCATGAAGCGCATCGAAATTTAGACGGCGACGCCGTGGCGCGCCAGGGCCCAGCCTACATGCTCGCGCACCAGTGCCGACGGATGATCGAGCCGGGCCCGTAGCGCCGCCACGATGCGCTGGTCGCCTTTGGCGCCATCCGCCGCATTCCCCATGCCCACCGCCAGGTTGCGCAGCCAGCGCTCATGGCCGATCCGGCGGATCGGACTGCCCTCCATGCGGCGGTTGAATTCCTCTTCTTCCCACCCGAACAATTCCACCAAGCCAGCTGTGCCCAGGCCGTTACGCTCGTCGAAATCCGGCAGCGCGGCGCGGCGCGCGAACTTGTTCCAGGGACAGACCAGCTGGCAATCGTCGCAACCGTAGATGCGGTTGCCGATCAGCGGCCGCAGGTCTTCCGGGATGCTGCCCTTCAGCTCGATCGTCAGGTAGGAGATGCAGTGCCGTGCGTCCAGCCGCCCCGGCCCCAGGATCGCGCCGGTCGGGCATGCGGTGATGCAGGCCGTGCACTGGCCGCAATGCGCGCCCGTCGCCGCGTCGACCGGCAGGGGCAGGTCGACCAGGATCTCGCCGATGAAGAAAGTCGAGCCGGCTTCGCGCGACAGCAGCAGGGTATGCTTGCCGCGCCAGCCCAGCCCGGCCTTTTCCGCCAGCGGCAATTCCATCACCGGCGCCGAGTCCGTGAACACGCGGAAGCCGTACTCTCCGGACACGCCGCGGATGCGCTCGGCCAGCTGCTGCAGGCGGTTGCGCAGCACCTTGTGGTAGTCGCGGCCGCGGGCGTAGAGCGAGACCACGGCCGCCTGCGGATCCTGCTGGCGCAAGCGTTCGCGCGCGCGCCAGTCGGCGTCCGGGTTGCCGTCGGCCGAGATGGGCAGGTAATCCATGCGCGCGACGATCGCGCGCACCGTGCCCGGCACCAGCTCCGCCGGCCGGGCGCGCTTCATGCCGTGGCTTGCCATATAATCCATCTCGCCATGGTGGCCGGCATCCAGCCAGGCCTGCAGGCCGGCTTCGTGGCGCGCCAGGTCCACGTCCGCGATCCGCACGTCGGCAAAGCCGAGCTCCGCGCCCCAGGCCTTGATGGCGCGCGCGAGTTCGTTCAGGTCGGGTTTGGTATCGGATTCGGGCATGGCAAACATCACTCATTCTAATCCCGCAGCACCTATGCAACAACTGAACGCTTATCTCGACGACGAAGCGGCGACCCAGGCCCTGGGCGCCGCCCTGGCGCGCGCGCTGGTCCCCGGCCTCGTGGTCTACCTGCACGGCGACCTCGGCGCCGGCAAGACCGCCCTCACGCGCGCCCTGCTGCATGCCGCCGGCCACAAGGGCGCAGTCAAGAGCCCGACCTATACCCTGTCCGAGCCCTACCGCATCCATCTGGATGGCCAGCCCGTCAACCTGATCCACTACGACCTGTACCGGATGTCCAGCCCGGAAGAATTCCTGGATGCGGGCTTCCGCGAAGACTTCGACGGCAGGAATATCTGCATCGTCGAATGGCCGGAAAAAGGCGATCCGGTGTTGCCGCCACCCGACGTCAAAGTGTTGCTTACCGTCAGCGGACACGGTCGTCATGTAGAATTGCAGGCGTTGTCTGAATTGGGCCTGCTATGCCTCGAACGCCTGCACTACCCCCCGACTCCCTGATTCCCGGTTCGCCCAAGCGCCGCGCTACCCTGAAGGCCGGCGGCACGCTGCTCCTGTCCGTCCTCGCTCCCGCCCTGCTTCCCGCGTCGGCCATGGCCGCGCAGATCATGGCCGTGCGCGTGTGGCCGGCCGACGAGTACACCCGCGTCACCCTGGAAAACGACGGCGAGCTGAAGACCTCCCACCTCATGTTGGCCGATCCGCCGCGCCTGGTGGTCGACATCGAGGGACTGGCGCTGAGCGACACCCTGAAAAGCCTGGTCGCCAAGGTCGAGTCGAACGACCCCTACATCGAGCGGATAAGAGTCGCCCAGAACCGCCCGAACGTGGTGCGCCTGGTGTTCGACCTCAAGGAAGAGGTCAAGCCGCAGGTGTTCAACCTGGCGCCGGTGGGCGGCTACCGGCATCGCCTGATCTTCGACCTGTACCCGGTGCGCCCGGTCGATCCGCTGGCGGCCATGATCGCCAAGGAGAACTGGTCCGACGGTGAGGTGGCCGCCGCCACCCCGGCCCCGGCGCCCCAGCCGGGCGACGCCACGGTCGGCCAGGCCGGCCCCGACGCGATCGCCCGGCTCGAAGCCGACGCCGCCCGCGCCGGCAGCACCCCGGCCCAGCCGCAGCCGACCGCGCCGCAATCCCAGCCGCAGCCGCGCCCGCCGGCGCAGGGCAAGGGCAAGGTCGTGCGCATGGTGACCATCGCCCTCGACCCCGGCCATGGCGGCGAGGACCCGGGCGCGACCGGCGCCACCGGCGTGCACGAGAAGGACATCGTGCTGGAGATCGCGAAGCGCTTGAAAGGAAAATTGGAAGAGCTGCCGAACACGCGCGTGATGCTGACCCGCGACGCCGATTTCTTCGTGCCGCTGGGCCAGCGCGTGGAAAAGGCGAGGAAGGTGCAGGCCGACCTGTTCGTCTCGATCCACGCCGACGCCTTCATCCAGCCATCGGCGCGCGGTTCTTCGGTGTTCGTGCTGTCGGAAAAGGGCGCCAGCTCGAGCGCGGCGCGCTGGCTGGCGAACGACCAGAACAAGGCCGACCTGATCGGCGGCGTCAACCTCGGCACCCAGGACAAGCAGCTGGCCAGCGTGCTGTTCGACCTCTCGACCACGGCCCAGATCAACGACAGCCTGAAGCTCGGCAAGGCCGTGCTGAGCGAGATCGGCGGCATCAACCGCCTGCACAAGGGCTCGGTCGAGCAGGCCGGCTTCGCGGTGCTGAAGGCGCCGGACATTCCCTCGATCCTGGTCGAGACGGCGTTCATCTCGAACCCGGAGGAAGAGGCCAGGCTGAAGGACGACGCCTACCAGAACCAGCTCGCGGACGCGATCACGAAAGGCATCAAGCGCTACTTCGCGTACAATCCGCCGCTGGCGAAGAGCCGAATGACTTAACCTAATATAGGAACCTCGCAAAACCGTCGCGAGCGGCGGCATTTTTGGTCGAGAAGCGCAGCTGTACGAGCAGTACAGCGAGCATCGCAGACCAAAAAGGCAACGCGCAGCAGGTTTTGCGAGGTTCCGTCTGGAGGATTGTCGTGAGCGCTACTACCACCCAATTCGGGCAGTTGCCCGCCCTGCTGCTGCGTGCGCCGGACGGCGCCGAAGCGACTATCACCCTGTACGGCGCCCACCTGGTGTCCTGGAAATCCGTTTCCGGCACCGGCGCCGCGCCGCAGGAACGCATGTTCATGAGCAGCCTGTCCGCGCTCGACGGCAGCCGCGCCATCCGCGGCGGCGTGCCGGTGATCTTCCCGCAATTTGCCGAACGCGGCGCCGGCACGCGCCACGGCTTCGCGCGCACCAGCACCTGGCGCGTGCTCGACAGCGGCGAACAGGACGGCGCCGCCTTCGCCGTGCTGGGCCTGGACCAGGACGACCTGTCGCCCCAGGCATCGAGCGCCTGGGCCTACGCCTTCGAACTGGCGCTGCGGGTGTCCGTGCGCGACGCCGAGCTGGTCATGACGCTCGACCTGCGCAACACCGGCGCCCATCCCTTCCCCTTCTCCGCCGCCCTGCACACCTACCACCTGGTCGAGGACGTCGAAGCCGTGCGCATCGACGGCGTGCAGGCCGAGACACTGGCCATCACCGACAAGCTGGACCAGGTGTTCGAGGACATCGCCGGCCCGATCACCTTCGACAACGGCGCCGACAAGCTGCTGCTGCAGCAGAACGGTTTCACGGATGCGGTGGTGTGGAATCCGGGCGCGGCCGATGCCGCGGCCCTGTCCGATATGGAAGACGAAGAGTACCGGCGCTTCGTGTGCATCGAGCCGGCCTTGCTGGGGCCGCTGACCTTGCAGCCCGGGGGGCATTGGCACGGGGAGTACCGGATTACGCCGGCAGTCCCGATTACGCAGGTAACCTAGATCCGTCGTTCCCGCGAAGGCGGGAACCCAAGTGGGATGCGTTTCGTTCGCTCTGGCAGAACTTGGGTCCCCGCCTGCGCGCGGACGACGTTTGCAAAGTGCGCGGCCTGGCTTAGTTCGACTCCTTGATCATCCGCCCCGAAGTCGACTGCACCGGCCGCGCATTCAGCGGATACAGCCGCGAGAACAGCGCCATCTGCGCCGGCGAGGCCTGGCGCGGCTGCTTGAACACCATCCACAGCACGCCTTCGGTGCAGGGCGGCTCGGTCAGCGAGCCCATGTAGGTGAAGTACTCGCGCTTTTCCGGCAGCGCCTCGTTCGGGTCGATCACGATCGAGGGTGACACCACTTCCTGTTTTTCCAGCGGCAGGTTGTCCCAGATGGTCTGCATCAGGCTGTGCGGCTGGCCGCGCTCGAGCAGCACGGCGATGATCGCGATCTTGCCTTCCGCGCTCTTGTGGACCAGGTGCATGACCATTTCCGTGCCCTTGCCGTTGATCTTCTCTTCCGACGGGCGGTGGAAGTGGAACTGCTGCAGTTCGTAGGTCTGGTTGCCGACCGTGATGAAATTGCCGCCGCCGACCGTCACCTGGATCGTGTGGCCGTTGTTCACTTCGTTGAACGAGGACGGGTGGTAGTCGAAGCCGATCTGCTCGAGGTTGACCTTGATGCCGTCGCGCAGGTCGATCGGCGACTGGCGGTTGCCGCTGCCGCACTTGGCCCAGTCGACATTGATCTTCGACCAGTTGGCCGGACCCAGCTCGCCTTCATACGACCAGACGGTGCCGTGCTTGGGCGCGGCGGCCAGGATGGCGGCAGCCGCGGCGGCTTTCTCTTCCTCGCGGCGCCGGGCATCGGCAATTTTCTTCGCGCGCGCGGCCGCGCTGGCGCGCGCCTGCTGGCGCTCGCGCAGCTCGGCCAGGCGCTCGGCGATCCTGGCCGAGAGCGCGACTTCGGCCTCTTCTTCCTTGTCGGCCTGGGCGGCAGCCGGCGCCGGTGCAGCCTTTCTGGCCGGAGCCGCGTCTTTGGCGGATTCCTTGGCCGCTTCCTTGGCCGATTCCTTGGCGGATTCTTTGCCGGCGTCCCTGGCCGGGGCGGCCGGCAGCGACGCGGACGCGGGGCGGGACACGGAGGCCGCGAGTTTGGCTGCAGCGGCGGGAGCAGGATCGTTCGCGCTTGCGCTGAGAACGACGCAGCTGCAAGCGATCAGGGCGATCAGGTTACGCATGGGATTCCAGTAGTGTTGCTGTCCCCTGCTTTATCGGCCTGACCGACAGTAAACTTGAGCCTTGTAAACGGACAGCGCGCCGTCGACGCGGCGCGCTGGCAAGAATGGCAAGTGCCGCGCTTCAGCGGCTGAGCATGCGGCGCCCGAACTTGTACAGGCCGCCCAGCGCCAGCGGCACGATGGCCGCGCCGACGCCGACCAGGACGATGGCGGTCAGGTGATCGCGCACCACCGGGATATTGCCGAAGAAGTAGCCGGCGGTCACGAGGCCGGCCACCCACAGCACGGCGCCGGTGATGTTGAACATCTGGAAGCGCGTGTGCGTCATGTCCGAGACCCCGGCCACGAAGGGCGCGAAGGTACGCACCACCGGCACGAAGCGCGCCAGGATGATGGTCTTGCCGCCGTGCTTCTCGAAGAAATCGTGGGTGCGCTTCAGGGCGTCCTTGTTCAGCCAGCGGTAATCATGGGTGAACACGCGGTGGCCGATGGCGCTGCCGATGTAATAGTTCAGGGTGTTGCCGGTGACGGCGGCAACGATCAATAGCAGCATCAGGAGCGGATAACTCATCTCGCCGGTGGCGCAGAAGGCGCCGGCGATGAACAGCAGGGTGTCGCCGGGGAAGAAAAACAGCACCACGAGACCGGTCTCGCAGAACACGATCGCGAACAGGACCGCGTAAACATACACGCCATACAGGTTCAGCAGGTCGGCTAAAGTTTTATCGACATGCAGGAGCATGCCGAAGAGTTGCATCAGATCCATGATTGTCCTAAACGGTAGCGCCGCATCATACCATCAGACCGCCGGCAGAAAATGGCCGGTTTATCAACTTCTGGTAGAGAATTGCCACCATCCGCAAAAGTTTTTGGATTGTCAAATTTCCGGATTACAATCATTGACAAATAAACGACGGAGACGACATGCAGTCCGTGCAGAAAAAACTCATGGGAGCCCTGGTGCTGGGCATGACGGCGATGCTGGCGGCGGGCGCGAAGGAACTGCCGCCCAAGCCCAGCGTCGGCGACGTGCTGAAGGGATCTAAGCCGGGCGACTGGCGTCCGCTCGACGCCGACAACACCTTGTACCTGGAACTGCCGCAAGGCCGCGTGGTGATCGAACTGGCGCCGCGCTTCGCGCCGAACCACGTCAGGAACATCAAGGCCCTGGCGCGCGAGCACTACTACGACGGCCTGGCGATCGTCCGCTCGCAGGATAACTTCGTGGTCCAGTGGGGCGACCCGCACGAAGACGACGAGCAGGTGCGCCAGGTGAAGAGCGCGCAGAAGACCCTGCCGGGCGAATTCACCGTCCCCTTATCGAACGACAAGCAATTCACCCGCATGCGCGACGTCGACGGCTTCGCGCCCCAGGTCGGGCATTCCGGCGGCTTCCCGGTCGGGCGCGACCCGAAGGCCGGCCAGACCTGGCTGGCGCACTGCTACGGCATGGTCGGCGTGGCCCGCGGCAACGAGTCGGACAGCGGCGGCGGCACCAGCCTGTACGTCGTCACCGGCCACGCGCCGCGCCAGCTCGACCGCAACATCACCGTGGTCGGCCGCGTGGTGGCCGGCATGCCGATCCTGTCGACGCTGCCGCGCGGCCCGGCGCCGATGGGCTTCTACGACCAGCCGGGGATGCAGGTGCCGATCGGCGCCGTGAAAGTCGCGGCCGACGTCCCGGAAGCCGAGCGCATCCGCCTCGAAGTGCTGCGCACCGAAACCCCGACCTACCAGGCCGTCCTCGACGCCCAACGCAATCGCGGCGGCCCATGGAACAAGTACTCGCCGAACTACCTGGACCTCTGTAACGCGCAAATTCCCGTGCGCGAGCAAAAACTTTGATTTGTCTAAAACCGGGGTCAGACTCCCGATTTTGGCAATTTCTCAAGGTTAGTTGCCAAAATCCGGAGTCTGACCCCGGTTTGGGAAAAATCAAACACTCGCGGTTTGCGGCTGGGCGGCGAGCTATAATTTGTGGATGAACGCCCCGGCCCCCACCCACCGCCCCATCCAGCAGCTTCCTGACCAGCTCATCTCGCAGATCGCCGCCGGCGAAGTCGTCGAGCGGCCCTCGGCCGTGGTCAAGGAATTGCTGGAAAACGCGCTCGACGCCGGCGCCACCCAGGTCACGATCCGCCTCGAGGAAGGCGGGGTCAAACGCATCGCCATCACCGACAACGGCCGCGGCATCCCGCCGGAAGAGCTGCCGCTGGCACTGGCGCGCCACGCGACCTCGAAGATCGCCTCGCTGACCGATCTCGAGAACGTCAACACCCTCGGCTTCCGCGGCGAGGCGCTGGCCTCGATCGCCTCGGTGGCGGCGGTGTCGATCACCTCGCGCACGGCGAACGCGCCCCACGCCTGGGAAATCGTCGGCTCGCACCAGGGCACCGTCTCGCCGTCGTCGGGCGCCTTCGGCACCACGATCGACGTGCAGGACCTGTACTTCAACACGCCGGCGCGCCGCAAGTTCCTGAAGTCCGAGCAGACCGAATACGGTCACTGCGCCGAGGTCGTGCGCCGCATCGCGCTGGCGCGCCCGGACGTCTCGTTCAGCCTGACCCACAACGGCCGCACCATCGACCACTGGAACGTCAGCGAGCCCGCCAAGCGCAGCGCCCAGATCCTCGGCAACGACTTCGCCGAAGCGCGCCTGCACCTGGACGAAGCCGCCGGTCCGCTGCGCCTGCACGGCTACGTCGGCCTGCCGACCGCGTCGAAGGCGCGCGCCGACGGCCAGTTCTTCTACGTGAACGGCCGCTTCGTGCGCGACAAGCTGCTGGTCCACGCAGTGAAGGCCGCCTACGAAGACGTGCTGCACGGCGACCGCTTCCCGTCGTATGTGCTGGCGCTCGAGCTGGACCCGGCCATGGTCGACGTCAACGTGCACCCCTCGAAGATCGAGGTGCGCTTCCGCGACAGCCGCGCCGTCCACCAGTTCGTGTTCCACGCGGTGCAGCGCGCGCTGGCCCAGACCTCGGCCACGGCCCACGGCAACGCGCCGGCGCCGGTCAGCGCGGCCGAGATCGCGCCATCGTCGGGCGCGTCCTGGGGCGGCGGTTTCGGGCGCGACTCCGGAGGCGGCGCAAGCCCTGCCTGGCGCCGCCCGCACGAGCAGACGTCGTTCGGATCGCAGCTGACGCCATCGTCGCCGTATGCCTCGACCTTCTCGCCCTCTCCCTTCCCGGCCGGCAGCCGCTGGGATGCGCAGGCGTCCGGCGGCGGCGTCGCGCAGCGCACCGAGAGCTACGGGGCGCTGTTCACCGGTCTCAAGGACGAGGCGCCGGCCAGGCCTGCATCGACCGGTTTCGAGCTGCCCGCAACGGCCACGCCCGCCCACGACGACGACTTCCCGCTCGGCTTCGCCCTGGCCCAGCTGCACGGCATCTACATCCTGGCGCAGAACCGCAAGGGGCTGGTGCTGGTCGACATGCACGCGGCCCACGAGCGCATCCTCTACGAGCAGCTGAAGAACGCGCTCGATGCCCAGGCCGGCGGCGAGCAGATGCAGGTGCAGCAGATGCTGATTCCGGTGACCTTCTTCGCCGACGCCGTCGAAGTCGGCACCGCCGAGGAAAACCAGGAGACACTCAAGTCGCTCGGCTTCGACATCGCCGCCGTCTCGCCGACCACGCTGGCCGTGCGCGCCGTGCCGACCCTGCTGAAGAACGCCGATGCGCAGACGCTGGCGCGCGACGTGCTGCGCGACGTGCGCGAATACGGCGGCTCGCGCGTGCTGATCGAACGCCGCAACGAACTGCTCGGCACCCTCGCCTGCCACACGGCGGTGCGCGCCAACCGCATCCTGTCGGTGCAGGAGATGAACGCCCTGCTGCGCCAGATGGAAGCGACCGAACGCGCCGACCAGTGCAACCACGGCCGCCCGACCTGGGTGCAGCTGGAAATCTCCGCGCTGGATAAACTGTTCCTGCGTGGTCAATAAAGCATTGATGAGTACCAGTCACAAATCGATGGCAGTCGCCATCATGGGTCCGACCGCGTCCGGCAAGACCGCCGCGGCGCTGGCCATCGCGAAGGAGATGCCGGTCGAGATCATCTCGGTCGACTCGGCCCTGGTCTACCGCGGGATGGACATCGGCACCGCCAAGCCGACCGCAGAAGAACTGGCCAGCGTGCCGCACCACCTGATTGACATCATCGACCCGCTCGAGTCCTATTCGGTGATGCAGTTCCGCGAAGACGCGATCCGGCTGGTGGCCGAGATCCAGGCGCGCGGCAGGCTGCCGCTGCTGGTGGGCGGCACGATGATGTACTTCAAGGGCCTGGTCGACGGCCTCGACGACCTGCCGACCGCCGACGCCGGGGTGCGCGCCCGCATCGACGCGGAAGCCGCGCGCATCGGCTGGCCCGGCATGCACGCCAGGCTGCGCGAGCGCGATCCGGCAACCGCGGACCGGCTGGCGCCGAACGACGCCCAGCGCATCAACCGCGCGCTGGAGATCATCGAACTGTCGGGCAAGCCGATGTCCGAGCTGCTGGCCAGGCGCGACAAGCCGGAGCTGCCGTTCGAGCTGCTTTCGCTCGCGCTGGAACCGTCCGACCGCACGGTGCTGCACCAGCGCATCGCGCTGCGCTTCGACCAGATGCTGGGCGAACGCGACGACCAGGGCATCGTGGCCGAAGTGGCAAGGCTGCGCGCGCGCGGCGACCTGCACCTGGGCCTGCCGTCGATGCGCTGCGTCGGCTATCGCCAGAGCTGGGAATACCTCGATGGCCTCTACGACCGGAGGCAGCTGCGCGAAAACGGCATCGTCGCCACCCGCCAGCTCGCCAAGCGCCAGCTGACCTGGCTGCGCTCGATGCCGGAGCGGATCGTGGTCGATTGTCTGGCCAGGAATGCAACGGAGCAGGTTCTCGGCGCACTGGACAAGCACACCCGCAGCGCGTAACCTTGACAGTTCTGGGTGCGGCCTTCATAATGCACCCCGTTTCGGTGATATAGCTCAGCTGGTTAGAGCACAGCACTCATAATGCTGGGGTCGGTGGTTCAAGTCCACCTATCACCACCAGATTTCAAGCGGAATGGCTTGGCTCTTCAAAGGCTGAGCCATTTTGTTTTTAGGTCCGTTTTAGATGGTGATATAGCTCAGCTGGTTAGAGCACAGCACTCATAATGCTGGGGTCGGTGGTTCAAGTCCACCTATCACCACCAC